>JANQRG010000047.1 GCA_028284665.1 Croceivirga sp. | reverse complement strand
GTGAGCGACTTTACTGTAGATGAGGATGCCGGAACAGCTACTTTTGACGTTAGCCTGAACGCTGACGTACAAGGCGGTTTCTCTGTAGACTTTGCCATTGCCGATGGTTCTGCTTTGGCCGGTAGCGACTATACTGCCCCTGCAAGTGGTATGTTAAACTTTTCCGGGAATACCACCGAAGTCCAGTCGGTTACGGTGACTATCCTTGATGATACGATTATTGAAGGAGTGGAAGACCTTTCCATTTCACTTTCCAACCTATCCACTACCCTGATTACCATTTTAGACGGGGATGCTATAGGGACCATTAATGATAACGATGGTGGGGCAGGTAACGGAATTTCGGTTAGCGACTTTACCGTAGATGAAGATGCCGGGACAGCCACTTTTGATGTTTCCTTAAATGCTGATGTACAAGGAGGGTTCTCCGTAGACTTTGCCATCGCTGATGGTTCGGCTTTGGCCGGTAGTGACTATACGGCCCCTGCCAATGGTACTTTGAACTTTGCCGGGAATACCACCGAAGTGCAGTCGGTAACGGTGACCATCCTGGACGATAC
This sequence comes from Croceivirga sp., assembly GCA_028284665.1. Classification (GTDB taxonomy): domain Bacteria; phylum Bacteroidota; class Bacteroidia; order Flavobacteriales; family Flavobacteriaceae; genus Croceivirga. Next base: position 181,023 of record JANQRG010000047.1, on the reverse strand, counting down.
GATTATTGAAGGAGTGGAAGACCTTTCCATTTCACTTTCCAACCTCTCCACTACCCTGATCACTATTTTAGACGGGGATGCCACAGGAACCATCAATGACAATGATGGTGGGGCGGGAACAGGGATTACCGTGAGCGACTTTACCGTAGATGAAGATGCCGGAACGGCTACTTTTGATGTTTCCTTAAATGCTGATGTACAAGGCGGATTTTCGGTAGACTTTGCTATCGCCGATGGGTCCGCTGAAGCCGGTAGCGACTATACGGCCCCTGCCAGTGGTACATTGAACTTTTCCGGGAATACCACCGAAGTACAGTCCGTTACTGTGACCATCCTGGATGATACGGTTATCGAGAACGCCGAAGATTTAAGTATCACACTTTCCAACCTCTCCACTACCCTGATCATTATTCTTGACGGGGACGCCACAGGTACTATCAATGATGATGATGGTGACCCATCACTAGGGGTACAATTTGATTTGACAAGTGTGAATGTTGACGAAGATGCTGGAACTGTAGCATTGGATGTTTCCCTAAATGCTGTGGTTCAGGACGAATTCACCGTAGAATACTATACTGTTGATGGTACTGCCGCTAACCCTGCAGATTATTCAGGGGTACCCGTAGCTACTCAGGTACTAACATTTGGTGGGTCCAATGCCAATACACAAACCATTACCATCCCGATCATCGATGACATTGTGATCGAAAGCACAGAGGATTTCCAGGTGGTCTTGACAGACATCTCTACTTCTTTGGTCAATATACTGGCAAATGATACGGCAACGGTCAATATCATTGACAATGACGGTAACGAAGGATGGCCTGAAGACATTACACTGGAGGCCTGTGATACCTTACCAACAGCGTTCGATATCACCACAGACAGTGCATGCGCAATTAACGTGGATTATAGTGAAGCCATTACAGGACAAGATGATGGTTGTGCCTTGGACTATGTTCTTACCAGAACATGGACAATTACGGACTGCGTGGGCAACACTCGCGTGCATACCCAGGAAATCACAGTTATAGATACCGTTGCTCCTACATTTGTTGAGTCCTTGCCGGGAGATATTACAGTATCCTGTGATGCCGTTCCAGATACGAATGCTATTACCGCTGTAGATAGTTGTGACCCCAATATTACAGTCATTTTGAATGAGCAAATAACGAACGAAAACGGCTGTGGCACGGGGTATACGCTCACACGTACCTGGACGGCAGCAGATTGTGCAGGCAACAGTATTGAACATGTTCAGGTTATTACCGTTCAGGATACTACCGCCCCTGTATTTGTGGAAGCACTACCACAAGATAGGGTAGTTATGTGCAATGAAGTTCCGGAAGCCACTACATTAACGGCAATAGACAATTGCGATACAGATGTTGCCGTAACTTTTGAAGAAACTGTGAGTAACACTGCCAACTGTGTTGATGGCTACACAGTGACCAGAACATGGACTACCACAGATTGTGCCGGGAACGTAAATTCCCATACGCAACAAATTACAGTGCAACCCACAGGACCAATAGTAGCCAGCCCGTTTGATGAGGAAGTAACCATAATGTGTGGAGAGGAGCTACCCGAAGTACCAGAACTAACCTTTACGGGAGGTTGTGGTAATTATGACGTAGAATTTATGGAAGATACTACATTCCTGGAAAGCACCAGTGATTATATGATCGTACGCACCTGGGAGGTAACAGATTCTTGTGGAAACACAGCGATGTTCGAACAGACAATTTTTGTAATGCAATATCAGCCCGAGGAAATAATAATTACTATTTGTGTAGAAGATGAAGCGATTGACCTACGGGATTATTTACCAGAACCCTTTGATACGGAAGGTATCTTCGAAATTCAACAAGGTAATGTCGTACTACAGGAAAGCATTTTTGATCCTGCAAATCTGGAAGTGGGGGAATATTTAATTTCCTACAGTGCACAAAATGGCACCTGCTCCTATTTCGCCGAATTCTATATCAATGTAAATAGTGATTGTGTGCCCTGTGGCCGTAATGAAATTGAGGTATCCAGCGCAGTAACTGCCAACGGAGATGGAATTAATGATATGTTTGAAATATCAGGTGCTGAATACTGTAATTATACCTATGAAGTTATGCTGTTCAATCGATGGGGTGATAAGATATTTGAGTCCCCGGATTACGAAAACGACTGGGGAGGTTTTGCCCCCAGCAATGCCTTTGGTACTTCGGGCATGCTTCCGGCAGGTACCTACTATTACATTATCAAAGTAAATGAAAGGCCCGAATTTGAACCCTTCAATGGATATATTTATTTAGGTACCAACTAAAGAATGACCTTGAATACTAGTAAAAGGGCTGGTGAGTACAGATCAGCCCTTTCCTTTTTACTATTTCGCATCCTATCAAATAACGTTGATCGCAAGAATAAACCACTTCAACGAAGCTTTTTACCCACATCGAATAATAAAGCGCTTTAAACGGCTAAATTACTGGCTTTCAATAAGTTTTTATTGCTTTGTAGTAGAATTATAACCCAAATCTGTAACGTATTCATAGCGTTACACTTAACCTAACACACTATGAAAACTTTGCGTTGTCTTATCGCAGGAGTATTTGTCCTGTTTGCGGCGAATTCCAGCGCACAGCAGTTACCACAATTTACCCAGTACATGTTCAATACCATTTCTGTCAACCCGGCATACGCAGGAAGTAGGGAAGGCTTGAGCTTAACTGCATTGCATCGGAACCAATGGGCAGGACTCGAGGGAAATCCTACTACCAGTACCTTTTCTTTTCATACACCAATGAACAACGAGCGCGTAGGGCTGGGAATATCTTATATTACCGATAAGCTAGGCTTTGAAAGCACAAATTACGTTTACGGCGATTTTTCCTATTCTATTCCAGTTTCCTTTAATGCAAGGCTTTCTTTTGGTCTTAAGGCAGGGTTTACTAACTACAGATTGCAAAACCCGGACTTGAATGATCCCTTTTTCAATGCCAACTTTAACAGTTGGAAGCCTAATTTTGGAGCAGGATTGTACCTCAGTACGGACCGTTGGTATGCTGGTGTTTCTTCCCCTCGTATCCTTAACACCGATTTGAATGAGGGCGAATTTCAGGCTTTGGAAAGGAACAGTTACTATGCTATTGGAGGACTAGTGCTAGACCTTTCCCTGGATATAAAGTTCAGACCATCTGTGATTACAAAATTCACCAACGGAGCTCCCGCAACCTATGACATCACTTCAAGCTTTTTGTTCTATGAAAAATTCTGGGCAGGGGCATCGTACAGATTCAATGATGCCTCCAATTTCGGGGCTTTCATGGATTACCAAATTTCAAGGGATATTCGTATTGGCTATGCCTACGATCTCCCTACCGCTACGATACGGCCATACTCGGGAGGAACACATGAGGTCATCCTGATTTTTGAACCTAAGCTGCTCCAAAAAAATAATCTATATAAATCACCTAGATATTTCTAAAAGAACCACTATGAAATCAAAACGAATTCTTCTTCTGGGGATTGCAGTAGTGTTCGGGGCAATGGCTATGGTGGCACAACCCACCCAGTTAAAAAAAGCAGATGAGTTATTTAACAAGTTTGCTTATGCCAAAGCTATTCCGGAATACGAAAGGTTAGTTGTTAAAGGGTTACATACAGAGCACGCCTACCGGCGGTTAGCCGAATGCTACTTGTTGTTACGGGATTTTGAAAAATCGCTTCCATATTTCGAACGATTTATTAATGAACCTCAAACGCCATCGCATTACTATTTCAAATATGGCATGGCCTTACAAAGCGTAAACCGACAGAAAGAGGCGTTACAATGGTTAAAACGGTACAAACGCTTAAACAAGAATGACAAAAAACTCAAGCAGTTCCTCAAGGATGGAAATCTTGCTTCTGTGGTATTCAACAGCCGTGAAAGTTATGAGGTAGCACCCGTTGCCTTTAATTCCGAATACAACGACTTTGGAGCGATCATCAATAATGGCCGTATTTATTTCAGTTCCAGTCGATTTTCAAAGGGGAAAGAAGACCGGTATGCTTGGGACAACCAGCCCTGGTTGGATATCTACTATTTAGAAGAAGATCCTTACTTTGATCGGATGAGTGTAGTGCAACCTCAAAAGATCGAGGGGGATATTAATTCCAAATACCATGAAAGCTCGCTTATCTTTTCAACAGATTATAAGAACGATACCGTTATTTATTTCACCCGAAATAATTTCTTTGAAAATAAGGTGGGATTCCATGAGATCAAGCATAAAAAAGAGCGGCTGGTAGAAAAGAGGAACAATCTAAAAATTTACAAAGCAGAACGAAAAGACGGTACGTGGAAAGTGGTCCGAAACATGAAAATGAACGCAGATCATTATTCAAGTGGCCATCCTACGGTAAACCCAAACAGAACCAAACTCTATTTCGCTTCGGACCGCCCTGGGGGATATGGCGGCACTGACATCTACTATTGTGATATTCATCCGCGAGGAGGAATTGGAGCGCCAATAAATGCCGGACCGGTAGTAAACACAGCAGGTAATGAAATGTTCCCCTTTGTAAATAATGAAGGAAAGCTATTCTTCGCCTCAGATGGGCATATGGGATTTGGCCAGCTCGACATTTTTGCCACCATTTCGGATACCTCCGGAGAGGTTGCCGATGTTATAAATTTAGGGCAGCCTATAAATAGTGATAAGGACGATTTTGCCTTCTTTTCCAATGAAGACGGTACCAGGGGTTTCATAAGTTCCAATCGCAAAGGCGGAAAAGGAGGAGACGATATTTATCGCTTTGATTTCACGCCCTCATTGTATGTAGAAGGGGTTGTTTATGACGCCATAAACGGAAAAACCTTGGATTCTGTTTCAATAGCTTTAACCGATAAAAACACAGGGAATTTCATAAAACAAGTTGACACTGATAGCCGTGGATACTATCGTATGTTCATCAATAGGAGTATGGAGTATACCCTGGTGCTAAACAGAAGAACCCATTCCGAGAAAAAAGTAAGCTTAAGCACCAACAACCTTCCCCCCACCCAGAAAAAAATTGCAAAGGACATCCATATGGATCCCATCTTAGATGTAAAGGTTCTGGCTGATCTTAACAAGATCTATTTTGACTTTGACAAGAGCAACATCCGTCCTGATGCAGCACGCGAACTGGATAAGGTGGTAAAACTCATGCTGGAAACGTATCCATACATGACGATTCGGTTAGAATCCCACACAGACCCTGTTGGCAGTCATCAATACAATGATGTTTTATCCGAGAAACGCGCAAAATCAACATACGAATATCTGGTTTCCAATGGGATTCCCAGGGAAAGGATACTCTCGTATAAAGGTTTTGGTAAAAGGAGGCCTGTCAATGACTGTAAAACGAAATGGGACTGTCCACCGGAAATCTTGGAATTAAACCGAAGAACAGAATTCCCCATCGAGAACATTTTAGAGCCCGTAGGCAAGGCAGAAGTTCTGGTTTCAAAATCAAAATAGTAGCTGTAGGTGCGCTTCTCTTTGTTGGGAAGCTTTCTTTACGATTTCAGTGTAACCCTTTGTGAAACCACATCTTTAATGGGAACAACCACCTTGCCTTTCTCAGTCGATAAAGTAAGACTGATATTGTCTATTGCCTCAATGGTTCCTTCCAGATCGCCAATAGCAATTTTATCGCCCACCATATAGGTCTTTCGGGCATAAAACATTTTCAGGACATCTGAAAAAACCTCCCTGGATCCCAAACCGAAACCAAGTGCTATAGCAAACAGAAATGCCCCTAAGATCAAAGTGAAATTACTCGTGATAATTTGGGTATCGATTCCGGCCTGATTCAATGCGGTGATAGAAACAAAGAAAGCAATAAGATAGAAAAGTGTGTTGCTAATGAATTTTGTACCACCTACTCCCATAGATTCTAAGAGCGATAGCGTGGCCTTTTTAACCATAGCAGCAAGGTAAAATCCTCCGGCCAAAATAAACAAAGCACTTAGCAGCGTCGGTAAGTACGCAAAAATGGAAACAATACCATCAGAAATTGCCTGTAACCCCAAAACTTCGGAGATAACAACGGCAAACAACAGGATCAACAACAGTTTTGTGGCCCCCAAAATGAGTTTCGACAGATCCAGTTTCAACTCGTTGTCTCCAAAAAGCCGGGCCTCCTTTATCTTTTCGGACAGCCTGTCTACCTTGGCCGCCTTGAGCACACGCTTCAGTACGAACAAGATCACTTTTATCAATATCCAGGCAACTACCAGCCCTAAAAGACCCAATACGATCTTTGGCAATAGCTGTACCGTACTCGTGAAAATCTCTCCTAAACTTTCTTCCAATACCTTTCTATACTTTTCCATGATTGCTTGAATTTTCTTGTGATTGGGTTATTTTCTTCGGTGTGTTCTGAATAGTCCTTTTAGAATTGAGGAGTAGTTGGAAGTGACCAATACTGCCATATCCAGGATCAGTTTGGCAATGGCCACGTCGTTCATCACCCGTTTCCGCAATTCAGGCGGTACCTCCCTAAGGTCGGTATTTAGTTGTCGAAAAGGATTATCAAACTCGTTTGCCATCTATTGCATAGTGTTATAGATTTCCAATAGTTTTGCTTTGGCCCGTTTTAACCGCATTTTCACGGCGCTCTCTCCTAGATCTAAGACCTCGGCCAACTCTTTTATTGAGGCTCCATCCTGATATTTCAGCAACAGTATGGATTTATCTTCCGCACTGATCTCATGTAATGCCCTTTGCAGGGTTTTGGCTTTCATTTCGTATATACTCTCATCTGGTACCTCTTCCGTTAATTTATACTCGGTTTGTTCCAGACGAACGGACTTATCACTCAATTTTCGCTGTTTGTTCCGGTTTACATAATTCACGCAAAAATTATATGTAAAGGAATACAGCCATGTCGAAAATTTGGATTTGCCTTTAAAACTTCCCAGTTTTAAGAACAACTGTAAAAAAACGTCTTGTGTTAAATCCTCCGCTTCATCCTGGGACTTCGCAAAACCAAAGCATTTATTGTACACCCTCTGCGCATAACGATCATAGAGCTTACCAAATAGCAAGGTATCGTTCTTAGCAACAATCTTTTCTACCAATTCCTCATCCGTCCAGTTGTCATACAAACTGTCCTTTCCTTCCAATGGCGTTCCTGCTTGGTTTATTAAGATTAGAAACAGTCGTTTAAGGAAAGTCACTGATCAGGATTTGAAGCGTATGGAAAGATAGGACAAAAGAAGGTATCTTTATAACATGAAAGGTAATCACATTTTTTTCTCACTGCTTCTGGTAGTGGTGGGCTGTAAAACGGATAAAAAAGAAGAAAAAGCGAAAGCACCTACTGCACAGGAGATTGCACAAAACATAGCAGAGGCACATGGGTATGCTAGTTGGAAAAAGGTTAAGGAGATAGCCTTTACGTTTAACGTAGATAGGGATTCCACCCATTTTGAACGCAGTTGGATTTGGGAAACCAAAAGCAATCGGGTTACCCACATCTCCGGAGGCGATACCTTGACCTACGATCGAAAAGCTATGGATAGCCTCGCCTATAAAACGAATGCAGGCTTTATCAACGATCGATATTGGTTGTTGGCTCCCTTCAATCTAATGTGGGATAAAGATAATTATACCGCTACCTACGAAGCGGTTACTGAAGCTCCAATTAGCAAGAGTACCCTGCAAAAACTTACCATTGTTTATAATAGCGAAGGAGGCTATACTCCGGGAGATGCCTATGACTTTTATTTCGGAGAAGACTATCTACTCCAGGAGTGGGTGTTTCGAAAAGGTAATCAGCAGGAACCTTCTATGACGACCACCTGGGAGAATTATATGGATACCCTGGGGCTAAAACTGGGGAGAGACCATAAAAAAGCGGACGAGGTATTTAACCTCTATTTGGATAAGGTCACTATTACGAAATAGTTGCCTGGTGGCTATTAAACCACTTATTACTCTTTTTGTGATTGGGAATGCATGCCTGGCACAAAACCAAAAACCCGGTGTTGTTCTGTATGGTGCCACTAAACAACCCGTCGAATTTGTTGATGTTTTCAGTGATTATAACAACACCTTTACCTATACGGAAGGTACGTATTTTATGCTGACCCATGGGGATTCGCTAACATTCCAAAAAAACAGGATATACCAAAAAGGTAATCCCCTTTTCCGAGCTTAACGATACACTTCTTTTGAGACCAAGCCTGATGGAATTGGATGAAGTGGTCCTGATCCAGCCCAAAAGCCTCTGGAACAAGATCAGGGATTCGCTGGAATCCAACTATAAGTTGACCCCGTTTAAAGAGCGCTTCTTTTTACTATGTGTACTGCGAAAAAATGGTGCAATTGTGAGGATACAGGACATTGCCGGCAAACTGAGTCGAAAAACCATGCTGTATAAAAAAGGTATGGATCCTGACAAGAGTGATTTTGAATTTGAAATCACTCATATGCGAAAAGTAGGAATTGAAAAAACAGCAAAAGGGAATACGAAGTTTAAAATTTGGAATAACCTTATCCGCTAATTACCACCTCTCTTAAGATATTGGGTAGCTAACAGGACCAGAATGGAGCATCCAAGAAGTATCAAAAAGCTGGTCCGTAAGGAATAGGTTTCCGCTACAAAGCCTAGAATAACCGGTCCTATAAGAAATCCGGAATACCCCGTTCCCGCTATAAAAGCTACTCCTTGCGAGGACTCCACCCCTTTAACCTTCCCTCCGATACGGAATAGCTCCGGAACCATTACAGAGAAACCTAATCCATTTAGGGCAAAGCCTATGATGGCAAGGGTTGTATTTCCGCTTAGAACACCGCAGAACCCTAAAATAGCAATGATAGCTCCCAATGCAACAATTCGTATTGATCCTATTTTCTCACTAATTCCGTCACCCAGAAACCTACCTAATGTCATCGCCGTAGAAAACCCCAAAAATCCGGCTCCTATCAATGCTTCCGGGGCCATTGTAATTTCCTTAAGGAACAAGCCGCTCCAGTCTACAATTGCCCCTTCACTACCCATACTCACAAAGCCAATAAACCCTAAAATGAATAAGGGCTTGAACAACTTCAGGCTAAAAGGCTCTTTCTCAACAGGCGCTGCCTTTAGCGCTACATACCGCCCTTTACAATACAAACTAACAAGAAGTACCAGTATTACGGTGATACCCATATGTACTATAGGGTTTCCGATTACCGGAATCAAAAAACTACTCAATCCTGCTACTACCCCACCCAGGCTAAAAAATCCATGTGCGGCAGACATGAACTGCACATTGTCCTTTTTTTCCAGCTCTGTCACCAGCGTATTCATGGCGATGTCCGTTAAGCCGTTGGATGCCCCAAACAGAAACAAACTACCGCAAAGGAAGTAATAGTTGGATGCCGCCAAAGGCAATAGTGCACAAACACTACAAAATACTACTCCCCACCAGGTAACCTTTCCCACCCCAAAGCGATTGATGATCTTGGAAGCTAAAGGAAACATGGTAAACACCCCAAAAGACAAAAAGAAGATCGCTATCCCCAATTCGGATTTATCAATTTCCAATTTTTCTTTTACGTGAGGAATATAAATGGCCCAGGTGCCAAACCAAATGTTGAGGCTGGCAAACACAAAAGCCGGGGCAAAATACCGTGGATTGGATAAAATAAGCCGTAAAGACTTCATGCTAGATTAAAATTTTCACAAAGAAAATAAGGTCTGCTGATATCAAATACATCAAAACATTCCAATCACATAATATTTCATTCAATTTAGAGATAAAAACTATGAAGTTTTGATAGTTTTATGTCATAATTGATAAATCGATAGTAATGGATAGCAACGGTAGTTTTGTGCTTAACAATGGGGTAACGATGCCTAAAATAGGTTTAGGCGTTCTTTTTGCCCAGGATAATGAAGAAGTCGAAAATGCAGTAGCTGCAGCTTTGCAGACAGGGTATCGCAAAATCGATACTGCTTCTGCATATCAAAACGAGCGTGGTGTGGGAAAAGCGATACGGGAAAGCGAACTTCCAAGAGCATCCATTTTTATAACCACAAAAGTCTGGAATAGTCAGCAGGGTTATGATCAGACCCTGGCTGCATTTGACCAAAGCCTAGCAGCGCTTCAAACCGATTATATTGATATGTATTTGATACATTGGCCTGTTCCGGCAAAATACAAAGAGACCTATAAAGCTATGGAGCGCATTTATAAAAGCGGTAGGGCCAAAGCGATAGGCGTTTGTAATTTTAATATCCTTCAGTTAGAAGATCTGATGGAACACGCAGACGTTCTTCCCGCATTGAATCAAGTAGAAATGCATCCACATCTCAATCAAAACCCGCTACTTCATTTTGCCAATGAACACAAAATTCAATTGGAAGCGTGGCGCCCTATAATGATGGGTGAAGTCCTAAGCATTCCGGAATTGATAGCAATAGGAAAGGCGCATGATAAATCTGCGGTACAAATTGCACTTCGATGGTTGATCCAAAGAGGGATCTCAGTGATCCCCAAGTCGGTAACCCCTAAACGGATAAAAGAGAATTTTGAACTATTTGACTTTGAACTCTCCAAGGAAGATATGGATACCATTCAAGGATTAAATCAAGATAGAAGGCTTGGAGAAGACCTATCGCATGTGGTATGAAACCTATTTATGAGTCCATACTACCCGGTGCCAATGCGTCCTTTAAAGTTCAAAGCTATGGAGCAGAAAGCAATTGTGAGACTGCAGGTTGGCACATTCACCCGGAATACGAAATTGTGTATGTAAAAAATGGCTCAGGAGTGCTTAAGATCGGAAACAAAACGCATTTTTATAAAGATGGTGTCCTTGTGTTTTTGGGTGGCAACATCCCACATTCAGATTTCGGTAACAATGACAAGAACAACAGTATGGAAGTGGTGGTGCAGTTTTCAAAAGAATTTGTAACGGAAAAGTTGAATATTTTTCCGGAATTGGCAGGTATTAAGAAGCTAATTCAACTTTCAAAACACGTCCTGATCTTTGATAACAGTGTTAAAACCTTTTTAAGCCAAAGTTTTGAAGGTTTTAGTCGATTGGATAATCAGGGAAAACTAATCAACCTATTTTTTATTCTCAATCATTTATCTGCCAACAAAAACGATAGCAGGCTATTGAATAAGGGCATATCCCACGATTTTGGGGAAAAAGAGACCTTTCGTTTGAAAAAGATCTTCGAACATATTAATAGTCATCATAGTGAACAAATAACGATTGCAGATATTGCCATGAAGGTTGGGCTAACCCCAAATTCCTTCTCCCGATTTTTTACAAAAATGACCAATAGGAGGTTTATTGATTTTGTAAACGAATTTAAAGTAGCCAAAGCCGTTGAAGCCATGAATCAGGGAAGTTTGACCATTAAAGAAGTTATGCACCTATCCGGGTTCAATAGCCCTTCTTATTTCGCCAAACAATTCATAAAATACCAAAATACCACCCCGTCGGCCTATTTGAAAAAAATCAAATCACTTGGATAGTATACCGGCCTTTAAAATTTGCCCAAACGTATACATATCCTCATAGGAACAATAAAAAGGTACGGGTGCAAGACGGATCACATTGGGTTCCCGCCAATCGACAATTACCCCATTTTGCATCAAATAGTCAAAAATTTCCCGTCCCTCTCCATGCAAGAATACGGAAAGCTGACATCCCCGATCTTCCGGGGTAATGATTTCAAATGTACTTTCCACCTGCTTATCGATTTCTTTTAAAATAAATTCCAGGTAGCGGGTCAAAAGTTTTTGCTTAGCCAATAGGGCAGGCATTCCTACTTCCGCGAACAGTTGTAAGGATGCCAGGTAGGGAGCAACCGCCAGAACAGGCGGGTTACTGAGTTGCCAGGCGTCTGCTGTGGGAATAGGATCAAACTCTGGCTCCATTAAAAACCGGGTCTCCTTTTTAGTGCCCCACCAGCCTTCGAAGCGGGGAATATCTTTTAGCCCGTGGTACTTTTTGTTGATGAACACTCCGGAAGCACTTCCCGGGCCACTATTCATGTATTTATAGCTACACCAGGCCGCAAAATCTACTCCCCATTCGCTAAGCTGTAATGGAACATTTCCTGCGGCATGGGCAAGGTCCCAGCCCACAACCGCTCCCTGGGATTTTGCAGTTGCGGTAATCGCAGCCATATCCAACACCTGACCGTTGTAATAGTTAACCCCACCCATCAAGACCAATGCGAGTTCCTCCCCCAGTTCTTCGATCTTGGCAAGGATATCCTCCGTTCTCCAAAAATGCTCTCCCTTTCGTTTTCGCACCTCTACAATGGCGTTTTTCGGATCAAGTCCGTGGTACTTCACCTGACTTTTTAGCATATATTGGTCTGAAGGAAATGCTTTCTCTTCACAAAGTATCTTAAAACGATGTTTTGTAGGCCGGTAAAAGGAGACCATTAACAGATGAAGGTTCACCGTAAGTGTATTCATTACCGTTACTTCCTCCGGAGATGCGCCTACTACCTTTGCCAAAGGTAGTGCCAGACGTTCGTGATAGTCCCACCAGGGCTTTTCAGCATAAAAATGTCCTTCTACTGCCAGATTGGCCCAATCCTGCATTACCTCATCCACATAGTTACCCGCTATTTTGGGCTGCAGTCCAAGGGAATTTCCAGTGAAATAAATTACTTCCTTACCGTTTATGCGGGGGTAGTTAAATTGCCGCCTGTACTGTTGTAGCGGATCATTTTTATCCATTTCCAGGGCAAAATCCCTGGTATTTTCAAATACTGCTGTCATCATTATTTCAATCTAATACGCATTTCATTTAAGTGCGACTGAAAGCCAGATTTCTCATACGCTTTAATTGCCGGAATGTTGTCTTGGTACACCGTTAAGCGAACTTCGTCAAGCTGCTGCTCCCTTGCCCAATCCATAAGGGTTTGAATGATGCGTTGATTAATTCCCTTTCCCCTGTATTCGGGGGGAACGTACATAAAACCCAGATAGGCATACTCCTTGTGATCCAGGTACGGTCGAGCCCTTTTTCGCAGGGCATAGCCCGAACCTACTATGGTGTTGTCGGCTTGTGCCACCACTACTTTTATCCTCTCATCGGCAACATAATCGGAGAGGCTGTAGTAGTTTACAGGATCTGGCTGTATGGTTGGATCAAAAGGTCTTTCCGCTTTTATGAGTTCCTGCTCAAATTCCAATAGCACGGGTAGATCGTCCAACACGGCATCACGGACTATGATGTTTTCCATGCACCGAAAATACCCTTATTTGGCTAATTTTGCCAAAACAACAGTATGCATTTTTTATCTGGGACTTTGGAAGCCTATATCGCGGAGAATTCCCAACAAGAGCCTGATTTGTTAACCGAACTCACGCGGGAAACCCATCTTAAAGTGGTGCACCCCCGAATGATCACGGGGCATCACCAGGGAAGGGTGTTAAGCCTTCTTTCCAAGATAATCGCCCCAAAACGTATTCTGGAAATAGGGACCTACACCGGGTACTCTGCCCTATGCCTTGCAGAAGGCCTTCAAATGGATGGAAAATTACATACCATTGACATCAACGAAGAGCTATATGACCTACAACGTCGCTACTTCAACAGGAGTGCCTTTGGAGAAAAGATCGTCCAACATACCGGAGATGCCCTTAAAATCATTCCGCAACTGGATGAAGTATTTGACCTGGTTTTTATCGATGCAGAAAAAAAACAGTACCCGGAATACTTTGACGTGGCGATAAAAAAGTGCGTGTCCGGAAGCATTATTTTGTCCGACAACGTACTGTGGTCCGGGAAAGTGGTAGAACCTTTGAAAAAGGGGGATATAGCTACTGAAGTATTGTTGCGGTACAACCAAAAAATGAATACAGACCCCAGGATTGAAACCGTAGTGCTACCTATCAGAGACGGGTTAACACTGAGCCGCGTTTTATAAAACGATGATATAGGCGATAAAAGATAAGACCGCTAAGTACCCCTACCAATGCTCCTGTAATGATATCCATCGGATAATGTACCCCCACAAAAATTCGGCTTATCGAAAAAAGAACCGGCCAAATAAAAAATATGCCTATCCATTTCCTATGCTGCCTTAGGAACAAATATATTAAAACGGTAATGGCGAATGAACTTGAGGCATGTCCGGAGAAAAAACTAAAATCCGTCGGCGACTTTAAGATGCGAATAACCGTGTTTAGCGTAGCATCGTTATTGGGTCGTAATCTGGAGAACCCTAGTTTTACCCAATGGGTTAGAAAAGTAATGAACACCGCTAATAGCAGTAACGTAATTAATCGGGAAGTCGCTTCCCGCGTGGAAAAGGTAGTATAGAGCAGGTACCCGAACAACAAAAACAAAGGTATCCAAAAATAGATCTCGGTGACCGTAGCCCAAAACGTATCGTATGCTTCTACACCCAGGCCATTCAGATAGATAAACGTATTCCTATCCCACTCTAGTAGCTTTTCGAACATTGCTATTTGGTACTTCGGCGAATAGTGCCGGCCACATCGTCTACATTCTTCTTCACATCATCCAATTCTTGCTTGATGTCTTTAGTGAGGTCAGTATCAATACCTTGTTTTTCTGCGCTTTTCTGGATCTCCCTTTTGATATCGTCAGTAGCATCCCGCAACTGTCGCATTCCCTTTCCAAGGCCTTTGGCAATACCCGGGAGCTTATCCGCCCCAAAAACCATTACGGCAATGAAGAGGATAAAAACAATTTCGGCCCCGCTTATAAATAACAGTTGCATACAACAAAGATAATGAGAAGTTTTTAGGCACCTAAAACAAAAAACCCGGTATGTTACCGGGCTTTCGTACTAAAATCTTAAAATCCTTATTTGCCTTTCACTTTTTCTTTGAATTGATCAAAATCGGACTTCTCGTCTTTTTTGGGCCAGGAGTTGTTAGTGGCGTCTATATCTGCCGTTTCCAATTTTGGATCCACAACAATCCCTACCAGTTCTTTTTCAGAAGAAATTACGCGCTTTACTTCCTCGTCATTTTTTCGCCAAATCTCTGGAGGGTACGTAACATTTTCTTTAGAACCGTCCGCGTAGGTGTACTCTACGATCAAAGGCATAGGAATCCCGCCGGGTTTATCAAAGGTTACCTCGTAGAAGTACTTGGGCTCTTTTACCTGGGCACGCTCTTCTTCGGTCATATTATCCATCATAAACTCTTTTAGGTTTTGGGACACCTCAGAAGGGGCTTTGCCTTTTAAATCCTCCGAAAAATCTTCACTATCCTCTTCGGCCAGATACACCAACGGAGGTAGATCAGCTTCTGTCAAGCCGCGAGCATCCATATACTCCTGCATTTCCCTGGTCACTTTGCTGGAAACATAGAATTTCTTAACGCCTTTAACACCGATATCTACATAGTCTGTGGTATAGAACCACCCTCTCCAGTACCAGTCCAAATCCACGGCAGAAGCATCTTCCATAGTACGGAAAAAGTCTTCAGGAGTAGGATGTTTAAATTTCCAGCGCTGGGCATAGGTTTTAAACGCGTGGTCAAATAGTTCCGGCCCCATAACCGTTTCTCTAAGAATGTTAAGTGCAGTAGCAGGCTTACCATAAGCGTTAGGCCCTAGCTGGTATACATTCTCAGGATTAGACATTATTGGTGAAAGGAAGTTTTGATCTCCAGCCATATAAGGGACTATCTTGGCAGGGTCTCCTCTTCGAGAAGGATATTTTTCGTTAGGCGTTATCGCCTCCGGATACATTTTTCCGAATTCCTGTTCCGTTAGGTACTGCATAAAGGTATCCAGCCCTTCGTCCATCCAGCCCCACTGGCGCTCATCAGAATTTACGATCATTGGGAAGAAATTGTGGCCTACCTCGTGAATGATCACACTGATCATCCCATATTTTGTTCTATCGGAATAGGTACCATCTTCATTGGGACGCCCGTAGTTCCAGCAAATCATAGGATATTCCATGCCTTGATTTTTAGCATGTACTGAGATGGCTTTGTGATAGGGGTAATCAAAAGTATGCTTGCTGTAAGTATGTAGCGTTTGCACCACTGCTTTAGTGGAATACTCTTCCCAAAGTGGATTCCCTTCCTTAGGATACAGGGAGACCGCCATGATATCCCGACCACCTAGTTTAACCGCTTGCATATCCCAGATGAACTTACGGGAAGACGCAAAACCGAAATCACGAACCATTCTTCCGGGCTCGGTTTTAAATTTCCAGGTTTTCGTTTTCTCCGCAAAACCTTGCTCTTTGGCCTCCGCTTCTTCTTGGGTAACGATGATCACCGGCTTGTCATACGACTTTGTCGCCTGATTATAGCGTTTCATCATTTCTTTGGTAAATACCTCTTTTCGGTTCTGAAGTACTCCCGTGGCGTCAACAACATGATCTTCCGGTACTGTGATGTTCACCTCATAATTCCCGAAGGGCAGGGCAAACTCCCCACTTCCCCAGAATTGATGGTTTTGCCATCCCTCTACGTCAGAATACACTGCCATTCTTGGGAAGAACTGGGCGATCACATAGGCCCTATTGCCATCTTTAGCAAAGTACTCGTAGCCTGAACGAGCTCTATTTACCGTGTGGTCCGGAACATTGTACCACCATTTAATAGAAAACGAAACATTCTCACCGCTTTTTAAAGGTTGAGGAATGTTAATGCGCATCATGGTTTGATTGATCGTGTAAGAAAGTGCCTTTCCTGACGCATCTTTTACCCAATCAATATTGAAACCTCCGTCAAATGGCTCTGTCAGGTAAGTACTGGTAAAACTACTGGAGCGATACGCCAAGGGAACACCACCTCCGTTGCGAAGTGGTGATTTAGAATCCTTGGCTCTGACGTTTTGGTCCAGTTGCACCCACAAGAATTCCAGGTCATCCGGAGAATTATTGTAGTATGTAATGGTCTCTTCCCCATAGATTTTGGCGTTCTTATCATCCAGGGTAATATCCATGGTATAATCTGCCTGTTGTTGGTAATAATCCGGCCCCGGAGCTCCGGAAGCTGATCGGTATGTATTCGGGGTAGCGAATTCTTCGTACAATTGCTTAAACCTGCTCTGGTTGTAATGTCCGGGTTCGCGTGCTTCTTCTTGTTCTTCTGTCTCCTGAGCTATACCAACAGCAGCAATCAGAAATACAACGGAAGCAAAACAGAATTTGATCCTATTCATCATCTCGTAATTTTTAAAGGCCGAAAAATACTTTTTTTTAAGGAGTAGTTAAGAGATTGAGTTATAAGTTTAACATTCCTTTATTATTCTCTTTGATCAGTATAAAACTTCTCTTTTTGCCTTTCCACTTAACATGGACAAGGTTCTTCTGTTCTTCAAACAAGTCGGTCAAAATTTCATTTTGAATTTCCAGGGAATTCAGTTCGTCCATCTGTATGCCGGGGATCTCCAAATAACAGATGACCACATCTGCATCGTACTTTTTACCCAGAAAGTTATAAGAGGCTACTTCGCCGTCTAGTTTGATCAGGAATTTGGTCCGGAAGTATTTTTCAATGTATTCTTCAGCAATCGGAGACTCCGCTTCAGTAGCCAAACGGGCTTCAAAATCATAGCGTTCTTTTAGCACTGCTTCCAGATCGTCAATGAAAACCCGAGAGGTAATCTGAAAAGCATTGTCCTTTTCAGAATGATTGATGTTGGTAACGCTTACATAGAATTTATGGGCAACCGTAAATGCCAATAAGGGAAGTACCAATAAAAAAAGTAATTTCTTCATTTTGTATTCAAATCGCCATCAAAAATACGCAAAGGGTATGCCATACCTCCTATTCCAGTCCATTGTTCTTCCGGTATAGTTTACTTCGATCCAAAAGATAGCCCCATAATTTCAATCCATCACCTTCTGTCAAGAGGAGCTGAAATTCCTGGTCTATCTCACAGAAATACATGAAATCTGCTATGTTAGTCTTAGGGATGTTAAATTCTACCTCAAAAATAGAATCAGTTACTTCCTGGCGTACATTTTGGGTCCGAGCATAGGTACGATCCACTTTTACGCGATTTTTCAGTTTTTTTGTTCTGCCGGTAATCGCATTAATAATAGGATTAATAGGTATCCCTGTGCCTGCTCCTACTGCACCGGCTCCTAAAGACCACACCCCACCTTTGGCCTCAGCTAACAAACGCTCACTTTGAGTGGGATGGGCTTTTCCAGCATTCGGTAAGCCTAAAGCCTCAGCACTTACCTCATTTTGCACCTGTAAACCGTTTAAATCCTTATCAAGATCTCCGGAAAGCCCAAAAGGCTGCACTACAACTTCCTCTAAGGCATTCACAAATTCTTCCATAGGGACCACCACAAAGGTGGTAGCAAAGAGTGTTTCGGTAACCGGAATAATTTTACGTTTAAATTGCACTGCGGAAAAAACCAGGGTATCCCCGGTAGTGGCCCGTAGGGCAAAATTGCCTTCAAAGTCGGTGATGGTCGCCCGTCGGCTTGTAAGGTTTTGAATAGTTACTCCGGTTACTTCGCCCGATCCGGCAGTTACCTTTCCTTTCAAAAGCTTTGTTTGCGCCATAAGAAAGGTCAACGGGAACAGGAACAATAATAGCAGCGTGCTATTTCTCCTCCAGTGTTGCTCGGAATTCCCTGCTCTGGGTAACCAAAAAGTCGATGAGTTGGAATTCATTCTCTTTTTTCAATAGGGACTGCGACGGAATTTTGTTGTCGCAAAACAACAAGAAGGCATCAATTTTATCCTGTGGCAAGCTGAGATCTACCACAAAAAACTCGTCATCATACACCTGGCGTAAGACCTGGCTTACTTTTAATGGGACCATTTCTCCGGTATCCTGGTTCCGTGAGGAAAAAATTGCTTTGAAAATATTCACAAAATTAAGGTCGCCTTCGCGGCGTTCATTTTGTGACAATAATGCTACGTTTTGAACTTCCGTACTCCGGTCAATTTCATATTCAAAGCCTTTGAATTTCTCGTTTTTCACCTCCAGGAATTTCTCCTGATTCTCCGGGCTCACGACCACCTCATCCAATTCCGTTACTTTCTCCGTCACCTCCACCACCAAACGCTTGTTAGCCAGAATCTCATTGGTAATCTTGACCACTTCCAGTTGATAGTTCACTGCTGTGAATACTAATTGGTCCCCTTCCTTCACCTGGATCATAAAGCGGCCGTCCTCATCGGTAATTGTGGCAATCTGGGTGTTGGTATTGATCACGTTTTCGTTGATCACATTGTTCCCTCTATACAGCACCTGACCGCGCAGCCATTGCCGGTCAATGTCCTGGGAAAATGCTTGAAAAGTGACCCCCAGAAGAAGAAAGGAAAGGATGTGCTTATGCATAAAAAGACTACTTACAACGATTAAAGAACGACCTTGTCCACCACAAATAAAAATAGGGGTATCGTAAACTTTTGTTAATTGTTTACAAACATAACCTATTCTTCATGAAATGGGAGGGTGCATCTTAACGCTAATCTCACGCTTTTTGACGGTTAAAGTTAGCGCAATGTAAGTATAAAGTTACATTTGCTGCACCCTTAATCCTGTATAATGCCTTAGCCATGAAAACACGCTGTGCTATCCTCTTGCTAACCCTTGGTTTTTGTTCGTTGACCTTTTCTCAGGTAAAAATCGGGGACAACCCGCAAACTTTGCATCCGGCTTCTCTGCTGGAACTTGAAGGGGATTCCCGAGCCCTGGTGATTACACGGGTGACCAATGCCCAAATGTTGGGCATTCAACCTCTTAATGGTGCCCTGGTCTACAATACCGATGCCAACTGTGTTTTTTATTTTGACGGCGGACAATGGGTAGATCTTTGTTCCGGTACTAATACCACCAATGTTAGCTTGGAACTGGTAGACTCTGAGCTAGTATTAACTGACAGCGATGGAAATACGGTAAGCGTTACGCTGGAAGGTGCTGTGACGCAAAGCATTACCAACGATGCCCTGGTATATCCGGCTCCCACGATAGAACTTACGGTAACCGGAAACAATTATAATTTTGAGGTAGGGCAGATTACCGGGGAAAACATTGTGAACTCTTCTATTAACGGTTTTGACGATATTCAACCGGCAACCGTTACCGAGAACGAATTGGCGCCGGACTCCGTAGGGGAAGACGAGCTGCAAAATGATGCCGTCACTACCGCAAAGATAGATGACGGTACAATCGTTGTGGCTCATTTTTCAGATCTGGGAGCAACCACGGCTGGCCAAGTGTTGAAATGGAACGGTGTAAATTGGGTGCCGGACACTGATCTTACGGGAGCAGCTACTCTTAACAATGGACAGCTCTTTATCGGGGACGCTACCAATATTCCCGTAGGACAAACCATGACGGGCGATGCTACCATTACCAACGATGGAGAAATCACCATCGAAGACAATGCCGTGGAGGCCAATATGATCAACGGCAATATTGTAGGTGATGGCCTTAATCAAAACGCTTCCGGGGCACTAGAGATCATTCCTGGAAACACAGCGAATCAAATCCTTAAATGGGACGGAGACAGCTGGGAACTCGGCACTGACCTTACCGGAGCAACTACCCTTAACGATGGACATATCTTTATCGGGGACGCTACCAATATTCCCGTGGGTCAAACCATGACAGGTGACGCTACTATTGCCAATAACGGTCTCCTTACTATAGCCCCGGATGCGGTTGAGGCCAGCATGATCGATCCCAACGTCGCTGGAAACGGCTTGGCGCAAAACGTCACCACAGGGGCACTGGAACTCTTGCCCGGTAATGCTGCTGACCAAATCCTTAAATGGAACAATGGTACGGCTACCTGGGAACTCGCTGCCGATCAAACCGGAGCAGGTGTCCTTAACAACGGACAGATCTTTATCGGAGATCCAACCAACGTACCTGTTGGACAAACCATGACCGGAGATGCTTCCATTGCCAACGACGGTACACTTACCATTGAACCCGATGCGGTTGAGGCAACCATGATCAATCCCAATGTCGCAGGAAACGGCTTGGCGCAAAACATCACCACAGGGGCACTGGAACTCTTGCCAGGTAATGCTGCTGACCAAATCCTTAAATGGAACAATGGTACGGCTACCTGGGAACTCGGCACAGACCTTGGAGGAACTATTGAGAATCTAGCAACAGAAAACTTAACGCAAGATGCAGAGCCCAGAACATATAATATCTCCGGTCAAAATCTATTTTTCACTAACGGTAATATTGGAATTGGGGCTCTTGGAGGAAATCCGCAGAGTCAGTTGGATGTCAACGGTCAAATTCAAGCCAGGGATGGATTCGCGGCATGGGAGGGTAACGCAGGAAACCCGGGTTATGGCTTTTTTACGAATGGAGATACAGATACCGGAATGTTCAGAATAGCAGATGATCAACTCGGGTTTACAACTGGAGGAACTCAAGCAATGGAAGTCGATGCCACCCAGAGTGTCATCATTAATCAAGATCTAGAATTGGAAGGTTCATTAACGGACAATGCCGGTGCGACAGGCAATCTAACCCAAGTTTTAACTGCTGATGGCGCCGGAGGTGTCACTTGGGAAGATAACCCAGCTAAAACTTCAGGCACCCCTGGTTCCATCTTTTTTGCCGAAGATACCCCTGAAGGCGAGGCCACGGAAGACAACATCAATCTTTTTTGGAATAACGATGACAAGGTACTCGGCATTGGTACCAACACTCCCAATACGGCCACCCAACTCCATATTAACAGGGCTGGTGGAAATCAATTGTCCTATGGGATACAACTACAAAATGCAGATGGAACGGATAGTGGAGGATCGGCTACCGGAATGTTGTTTTCTGTAGAAGGCGCGAGCAATTTTGGAAAAGGTGCTTTAGCCTATGAGCGCACGTCTCCTTTTGGGAGGGGAGATCTTCATTTCCTACAAAATTCCGCCAATACCCCCGCAAACCCCGAGTTGGCGGATGCCGTGATGACCATTAAGAACAATGGTCAAATTGGAATGGGCACCACCGATCCGAATGCAAGAGTGCATATTACCGAAGATGCAGGTAATACACTTTCTTTTGCTCTCCAACTCCAAAATGAGGATGGATCCAATGGCGGCGGCTCCGCTACCGCCATGTTATTTTCTGTGGAGGAAGTCGGTAATTTTGGTAAAGGGGCGCTGGCCTACGAACGAAATGCCAGTTTTGGTAGAGGGGATTTTTATTTCCTGCAAAATTCCGCGAATAGCATCGCTAGCCCAACGCTGGCTGACGCAGTGATGACTATCAGCAACGAAGGCAACATTGGGATAGGCACCACCGCCCCAAACACAAAGCTCCACGTTAACGAAGCGGCCGGGAATAAACTAGATTATGGGTTACAGTTACAAAATGCAGATGGGAACGATTCAGGTGGATCAGCCACTGCTATTCTGTTTTCCGTAGAGGGTTTAGGGAGTTTTGGAAAAGGGGCACTGGCCTATGAACGAAATTCCGCTTTTGGTCGGGGAGACTTCCATTTTTTACAGAATATAGATCCTGATCCAGATAATCCGGACTTAGCAGACGCGGTTATGACCATTAAAAATGATGGCAAAGTGGGGATAGGGACAACAGCCCCCAACTCCATCCTGGAAACCAGCGGTTCTTTTTCGGCATCTATTATTGCTACTACAGCTAATCTAACGTTGGATGAAACAAACTATACCGTAATTCTTGGGGGAAATCATACTGTAACATTACCCGCGGCAAATAGCTGCCAGGGCAGGATCTATATCTTAAAAAACACCACTGCTTTTACTCCGGGAATATCAAACTACTTTGATAGTATCGGAACGCTGGCCAATACTATTCCCTTAGGAGTTACTCAGCTACAAAGTGATGGTACCAACTGGCAACAAATTAACTAATGAACCGAGTTTTTGTCATAGTAATGTTATCGTTTGCCGCCTTAGGCCAGGCACAAACCGCACTCTATAACAGCGGGAACCTTCGTATTCATGAAGGGGGGCTATTGGGCTTTCATACCGACCTGATCAATGACGGTGTATTTGATCAAAACGTCGGTCTGGCAGGTTTTTACGGAGAAAACATAATCTCCGTCTCCGGGGCATTTTCCCCACAATTTTTCGATGTAGAGCTACTTCAGGAAAATGGCCTGGCTTTATCCACATCCATCTCGGTGGCAAACAACATGAATTTTATAGTGGGTAACATTTTTAACGCTTTGGATGACCCAGGCACCCGGCTCAATTTCCTGGAAAATGCATTTTATATTGGCCAATCAGATGTTGCCAAGGTAGTAGGGTTTGCAAGCGTAGTGAATCGGCAAAACTTTATTTTTCCGATAGGGGACACCAGTACCTTGCGAACCTTAGGCATAAATGCATCGTCCAATGTATCAGCCGCAAATTGCGCGTATTTCTTTGAAAATCCCAACGCTCCAACATCACTCTCCGAACGATTCAACACTGCCAGCCGTGAAAGGGATTTGGGAGAAGTTTCCGAACGTGAGTTTTGGGTACTCACCGGCAATACGCCCACCACGGTTACGGCCACCTGGAATGCGAGAAGCACTCTAGTTGATATTGCCCTTGAAGTTGAGGACATTACCCTTGTAGGCTTTAATATTGCCCTGCAACGATGGGTGAGCCTTGGCACACAAGCTGTAGTAGGCGATCTTTCCGAAGGGTTTATCACCTCCGAAGTGATCGTACCAGACACTTATGCGGCTATTACTTTTGGGGCTAACCCATTGCCCCTGGATTCTTTCGCTGTAAACAATCCTACACTAGGCAATTATTTCCTAACACCGGATGGAGATGGTATTAATGATTTTTTGGTGATCGACGAGTTGGACGAATCCCCGAATAACACTGTAGTTGTTTTTAACCGATCAGGTCAAAAAGTGTTCGAAAGAGAGAACTATGTCAATGAGTTTAACGGGTTTTCCAATACCAATAACTTTGTCGTGAATCGCGAGGCTGGCCTTCCCGAGGGAGTGTATTTCTATATTGCAACCCTAAAAGACCTCCAATTGGAATACCAGGGTTTTCTTTACTTAAATCGATAACGCAATCGTATTCCGCAAAAATTGCAACCGTAAGGATTCCCCAATCCCCTGAATTTCTT
Source organism: Croceivirga sp. (assembly GCA_028284665.1). Lineage (GTDB taxonomy): Bacteria > Bacteroidota > Bacteroidia > Flavobacteriales > Flavobacteriaceae > Croceivirga. Next base: position 156,985 of record JANQRG010000047.1, on the reverse strand, counting down.
TTTACTTTTGAACACAGCTAGGAGTATTGAAGTACCATCATACTACTTCACCTCAAAAAAAGATGTAATGCAGCGAAGAAGTTTTCTCAAAAAATCATCCTCGGGAGTACTTGCGTTAGCCACTTTACCCCAATTCGGAATAACAGCGGATCCTCAATATTCCATTGAGGAACTAATGGGAAAAGCAGACATAGAACTTATTGGAGAGGACATTAATCTCAGAAAGGCTGCGCATGATGCGTTTGTAGCCATGAGAAAAGCGGCATCCCAGGACGGGTTTGGAATTACAATTGTATCCAGTTACCGAAGTTTTGAGCGCCAAAAAGCCATCTGGGAACGGAAATATAGACGATATACGGAAGAAGAGGGTATGGCACCTATAGCGGCAATGGAAAAAATTATAGAATACTCCACTATTCCCGGCACCAGCAGGCATCATTGGGGAACGGAAGTTGATATCATTGATGGCAACCAAACTGTATCCGGAGATGTTTTAGTCCCCGAAAAATTTGGAGAAGGTGGCCCTTTTGAAGGACTTAAGAAGTGGTTGGATGAAAATGCTTCTGACTTCGATTATCATTTGGTCTACACCGATAGTTATTTTAGAAAAGGGTTTAAATACGAACCCTGGCATTACAGCTATGCTCCCTTATCTATACCTATGCTTACCCAGTTTCGGAAGAATAACCTATCGAAATTAATTCGAAACGAAGATTTTGAAGGGGCGGAACACTTTACTGCAGGTTTTTTAAAGGACTATATCTACCACAATATTTTGGATATTAATCCTTACCTGTTGTAGTGCTTTTTTGTACCTTATCGCTTCACAACACTAACAAGTATGCGCAGTAGAGGAAGTTGGAAAATTCGAGTACTGATCGGATTGGCGATTGTGGTATTCGCTTTTATTCAGCGTTGCAGCAACAAAGAAGAAAATCCCTACACCGGAAGGGTACAAAACATTAATATGTCTGCGGAGCAAGAGATCGCTATTGGCCTGCAAAGTGCTCCGGAAATGGCACAACAGCACGGCGGACTCTACCCGGACGAGCGAATGCAGGCCCTGGTAGATGCCGTTGGGCAAAAATTGGTGCACAATAGCATTGCCCGGGAAACGCCGTATCAATTTGATTTTCATTTGTTGGCAGACGATCGTGCTATTAATGCCTTTGCTTTACCAGGAGGGCAATGTTTTATTACCTATGCCTTGTTTCAACAATTGAATGAAGCACAATTAGCCGGAGTGCTGGGACATGAAATTGGTCATGTTATTGGACGACATTCCGCCGAACGAATAGCTGAAAGTACTTTTTGGCAGACCTTGACTATGGGTGCCTCTGTAGGTGGTGACATGGGAGAACTAGTGCAGGGCATCGGTCAAAATACATTACTAAAAAACGGAAGGGGAGACGAATTGGAAAGTGATGATCTGGGTGTGTTGCTTATGATACAATCCGGATACGACCCCTATGAATTGGTCGCGGTAATGAAAATCCTTAAAGAAGCGGCAGGCCCCAACCGGGTACCGGAATTTCAAAGTACCCACCCGGATCCGGAAAACAGGATTGAAAAGATCAAAGAAGCCATTAGAAAGTATCAAGGTCGATAAATTGGGTGGTTCATCGATAGATTGCTGGAATCCACGGAATATGCCTATCTTTATGGCACCAAAGCTTACGAGAACTTGACCCATTGTAGCTATTGAAACGCTTTAAACAATGGGAACACTATTAAATTTTAAGAACGTTTATTTGGAGGCGTTTGACGACTGTAAACCAGCCTACCTCGTAGTGCTGCTAAAAGTGTATTCAGTCTTCTGCGCACTTATGATCTTTATGGCACTGTATGCATTTCTTTACAGAGCATTTACCGGATTTGAGTTTTAACAGTATTATACATTCCCTTTTTACGCGAACACTATAGGGAAAATCAAAAACCCTGACCAATGGTCAGGGTTTTTTGATCGACAAATATACTCCGGTCGTTACTTCTTCATAGCGGCATCGAGCACTTCAAGAACCTCCTTGGCATCGGCAAGTTCGGCGTACTTCTTCACAGTGTAGCCTTGGGCACACCGTTTCTTAAGTTTTGCGCCACTTTCTATCAGTACTTTTAGGATTTCCGGCTTGTTATACCGGGCAGCGTAATGCGCCGGGGTTTTGCCCAAAGATCTTTTGTTTACGTCTTCTCCCTGGGCGATCATTTGTTTCACCGTTTCAATATCGCCTTGTATAATGGCTTTACAGAAAGCATTGATTTCAAAAGCCATAATCGTGTTAGATTCCCGATAAACTTCGGGTTGGGCCACGCCAGTGCTGGCCAGTACACCTGTGAATACCATTCCACAAGCGATAGCTACGGTTAGGATCGTTTTTTTCATGATGAATAAATTTTTGATTATAGATTTAATTGATATTCTAATAGACTCGGTAAATGGGGTATTTGTTACGGGATTAACAGTTATATAACTAAACTTTAACAACTGGACATTTTTCATCACTAATAATTAACAAATTCGCAATCTCAAAAAAGGGCCCAAAAGGTTGGTAGTTCATCGGATTTCCTCATATTTTTGAAGCTTATCTGGATCGCAATGAACAAAAAGGTACTGTTAATGATATTAGACGGCTGGGGAAAGTCTCCTGACCCGGAAGTTTCGGCTATTGAACATGCTAACACCCCATTTATAGATTCGCTCTACGACACCTACCCCAACGGGATTTTGTTGACCGATGGTATGAACGTGGGTTTACCGGAAGGACAAATGGGAAATAGCGAAGTAGGGCATATGAACCTTGGCGCGGGGAGAATTGTATACCAGGACCTGGCGAAAATCAACAAGGCCGTACAAGAGAATACCTTAAAAGACGAAAACGTGCTAAAAGAAGCCTTAGCATACGCCAGGGCTAACAACAAAAATATCCATTTGCTGGGTTTAGTAAGCGACGGGGGGGTACATAGCCACATCGACCATTTGAAAGCACTGGTTGAAGCCATAGAAGGTTCTGATGCTGAAACCGCCTATATCCATGCCTTTACTGACGGCCGTGATGTAGACCCCAAAAGTGGCAAAGGATTTTTAACGGATCTTTCCAAGAGCTGTGAGGGGAAGAAGACACAGCTGGCTACCGTTATTGGAAGATATTACGCTATGGACCGCGACAAGCGCTGGGAGCGTGTAAAAAAGGCTTACGACCTGGTGGTTCACGGTAAGGGAACTCCCTTTACTAATGTTGCTGATGCCATGCAAACCAGTTATGATAGTGGAATTACTGATGAATTCATTGAACCTATCGTCCTTCATGAAAACGCCAGGATTGAAGCCGGAGATGTGGTCCTCTTTTTCAATTTCAGAACGGATAGGGGACGAGAGCTCACAATGGCGTTAAGTCAACAGGACTTTCCAGATCAGGATATGAAAAAAATGCCTTTGCATTATGTAACCATGACCAATTATGACGACACCTTTAAAAAAGTCCATGTTATCTACGGCAAGGAAAAAATAAAAGATACCCTTGGCGAGGTACTGGCCAAAGCGGGTAAGAAACAAATTCGCATTGCGGAAACGGAAAAATATCCGCACGTTACTTTCTTTTTTAATGGTGGCAGGGAAGAACCCTTTGAGGGTGAACAACGCATATTGTGCCCTTCGCCCAAAGTAGCTACTTACGATCTAAAACCTGAAATGAGCGCCTATGAGATAAGGGACGCCATTGTTCCCGAGTTACAAAAAGGCGAAGTGGATTTTGTTTGTTCGAATTTTGCTAATCCTGATATGGTGGGGCATACAGGAGTCATGGCAGCCGCTATTAAAGCCTGCGAAACAGTGGATGCGTGCGCCAGGGATGTAGTAGCAGCTGGGCTTGAAAACGGTTACACTAGCATTATCATCGCGGATCATGGGAATTGCGATACTATGATCAACCCGGATGGAAGCCCAAATACCGCGCACACCACTAATCCTGTTCCGCTCATTCTGGTTGATAAAGACATTACGGAGATCAAAGACGGGGTGCTTGGGGATATTGCTCCTACGGTCTTGAAACTCATGGGGCTGGCACAACCTGAAGTTATGACTCAAAAACCGTTGATTTAGTAGCTTTTGCTGGGTTGTTTATCTTTGCGCATATGATTCTGATTAAGACTGCTGAAGAAATAGAGCTCATGCGCGAGAGTGCATTGGTAGTTTCCAAAACCCTTGGTATGCTGGCCTCCGAAATTAAACCAGGGGCTGATCCGCTAAAGTTGGACAAAATGGCGGAAGAGTTCATAAGGGAACAAGGGGCAGTACCCGGCTTTTTGGGGATGTATGATTTTCCAAACACCCTCAACTGGAGCCCCAATGCGCAAGTTGTACACGGTATACCCAATACTGAATTGCTCAAAGAAGGTGATATTGTTTCCGTAGACTGTGGAGCGCTTAAGAATGGTTTTTACGGAGATCACGCGTACACCTTTCAAGTAGGAGAAGTACCCGAGGAAACCAAAAAACTGTTGCAGGTTACTAAAGCATCGTTATACATTGGTATCAAGGAATTTAAATTGGGTAACCGGGTTGGGGATGTGGCCCATGCTATCCAATCCTATTGCGAAAGTCATAGTTATGGCGTGGTAAGGGAATTGGTAGGTCACGGTTTGGGAAGGGATTTGCACGAAGACCCGCAAATGCCCAACTACGGAAAACGGGGACGTGGCAAAAAATTTGTAGATGGTATGGTAGTGGCCATTGAGCCTATGATCAATATGGGCACCCGTAGTATAAAACAATTAAAGGACGGATGGACCATTCTGACCGCAGATGGATTACCCAGCGCCCATTTTGAGCATAATGTGGCACTGGTTAACGGCAAACCGGAACTGCTTTCCACCTTTCAATACATTTATGATGCTCTTGGAATAACATCTGATGAGGAGGCGGAATTCAAGAGACACGAATTTCACTAAAGATCGTGTCAAACATTTTTAAATATCTCCTGAATTTAATTCCAAGGCCATGGTTGATTACAATCAGTTATTGGGTAAGACCTGTCATAGCCTTTTTTTTAAGAGGCAATACCTACACTGATCCTATTGACGGGAAGCGTTTTCGAAAATTTCTCCCTTACGGGTACGAAGATCCCAGGGAAAATGTCCTCTCCCCCTCTACGCTATCCCTGGAACGCCATAGGCTGCTTTGGTTATTTTTGCAAGGTGAAACCCGTCTTTTCACAGATCCGCTCAGAGTATTGCATTTTGCGCCTGAACAGGCCTTCTACAAGCGTTTTAAAGCATTGAAGCATCTGGAGTATGTCACAACAGACCTTAATTCCCCACTTGCTGATGTTAAAGCAGACATCTGTAATCTGCCTTTCAAAGAAGGGGAATTTGATGTTATTCTTTGCAATCATGTCCTGGAACATATTCCGGAAGACATGAAGGCCATGAAGGAATTGTTCCGGGTGATGAAACCGGGGGGTTGGGGTATCTTCCAGGTGCCTCAGGACCTCAATCGCGATCATACCTTCGAGGATAACACCATAACGGATAAAAAAGAACGTGCTAAGATCTTTGGCCAGTACGATCACGTCCGTATCTACGGATTGGATTATTTTGATCGATTGCGAAAAGTAGGCTTTACGGTTGATGCCGTAGATTATACCTCAGGGTTTTCCGATTCGGAAATTAACCGGTATCGTCTTGCAAAGGGAGAACGCATCCCTTTCGTTTCGAAACCCTAAGGAGCGATAACCTCACGAAAACCCGGAGTCATAAATTCCTGGGTACTACCCTCCTCATCCAGATAAATGATATACGCCTGTAACCCGGACGTTTTGGCCAAAACGGCTTTTGAATCCTCCAGATCCATCGCCATAAAGGCGGTAGCATAAGCATCCGCCGTAGCACAGTCATTAGCGATTACACTAGTTGCCAGTACTTTTGAATTTTGGGTGTATCCTGTCTTCGGGTTAATAGTATGCACATATTTTTCGCCGGTATCAGGATCTACCCGAAATTTCCGATAATTCCCCGAAGATGCCAGCGCCTTGTCTTTCAGTGTAATAATTCGCTTTAGTTGCCTGCCGTTTTCTACTTCGGGATCGTCAATCCCAACAGTCCACTGTTTTTCGGAAATCTTGTTTTCTCCTTTCGCCAGCACCTCTCCTCCTACTTCTACCAAATAATTATCAATAGTATGCGCCTCCAGGAGCTTTCCCAGTCGATCAATAGCATATCCTTTGGCAATTGCATTAAAATCGAAAAACAATTCAGGTTTACGTTTACGAATCGTTCCCTCGGCCGTAAGTCGCACTTTATCGAACCCCACGTATTGTAAAAGACTATCCACCTTGGTACTGTCCAGGGCAATCTGTTCCCCTGGCCCAAAGCCCCAGGCATTCACTAAAACACCAACAGTGGGGTCAAAATACCCATCGGAAGTCTCATAAACCTTTTTCGAAAGCAGGAATACTTCCCGGAACATAGCGTCCACCACAACAGTACTATCACCCCGATTTATTTTAGAAATATCCGAATCAGGAATATAGGTAGACATTGATCGATTCACTACCTGAAATACCGAATCAATTTCCTGTTGCACATCCAATGCTTCGTCTGCCAGATAAATAATAGAATAGGTAGTGCCCAAAGCATTTCCCACATTTTGGTTTCTTACCCAGGCAGGCTGCTCAACACAGCCTGAAAGCACTATTCCTATAACAACTATCCATCGCTTCATAACACGTCCCTGCCCTTGTTAGTAATACGACACTAATCCTTCGTAGTCCACAATGTATGGTGCGTTCAAAATAAGAGGCGACCGCCTATCCGATGCATTGGAAAGGCCTACACCGGCATAATACGTCAGTGCCTCAAATTTTTCTGCATGGTTTTTCACTTTTTCCATAAGTCCGCTGTCAAATGCCCTTGGGTCTTCAGGATATAAGACGTATCGGACCACAATAAAGTGAAGTGTCTTGTCTTTAAGGCAAACAAACTGTGGATCTTTCTTGGGTTTGCTATTTACCGCCATAAACTCAAAGCCATCTTCTTCCAATTGTTTTCCCACCAAATTCATGGCCAAATTATGTATTTCCTGCGGTGTTAATTCTCTAGACATAATTATCAAAAAAACCGATGCGAGGCATCGGTTTGATTCTATTGCTCACCCCTTAAAATCGTGAGATAAAAAGTACTTATACTACGACAATGTTATCCTCCAAAATCATCAAAACGGATGTTTTCATCAGGAATTCCGAAATCCTCACCCATTTTTTGGACCGCCTTGTTCATCAAAGGGGGACCACAGAAGTACAGTTCTATATCTTCCGGAGCGTCGTGGTCATTTAAATAGTTATCTATCACACAATTGTGAATGAAACCTACAAAGCCGTCGCCTTCTTCATCATTGAGGTCTTTCTTGATCTTCCAGTTATCTTCTTCCAAAGGTTCTGAAAGCGCCATGTAAAATTTGAAGTTGGGGAAATCCTTCTCTAATTGTTTAAAATGATCAATATAGAATAATTCCCGCTTTGAACGTCCTCCGTACCAATACGTAACTTTCCGATTCGTTTTTAAAGTTTTAAACAAGTGATACAAATGGGAACGCATGGGCGCCATACCTGCCCCACCACCGACATAAAGCATTTCTGCCTCGGATTCATTGATAAAGAACTCCCCAAACGGACCGGAGATCGTTACTTCATCCCCGGGCTTCAACCCAAAAATATAAGAAGATGCCACCCCGGGATTCACATCCATCCAACCATTTTTGGAACGATCCCATGGGGGTGTAGCAATACGTACGTTCAACATGATCTCTTTCCCTTCTGCAGGATAGGAGGCCATTGAATAGGCACGTTCTACCGTTTCGTTATTCTTCATGACCAATGGCCATAGATTAAACTTGTCCCACTCTGTTTTAAATTTATCAGGGGTTTCATGTTCCTCGGGATGAGCCGTAATATCCATGTCCTGATATTTCACCTCGCAGGGTGGGATCTCAATTTGAATGTAACCCCCGGCCTTATAGTTCATCATTTCGGGGATTTCCACCACAAATTCTTTGATAAAAGAAGCGACGTTATAGTTACGAACTACTTTGGCCTGCCATTTTTTGATCCCAAATACCTCTTCCGGTATTGTGATCTCCATATCCTGCTTCACCTTGACCTGACACGCTAATCTCGCCCCCTCATTCAATTCCTTTTTAGAAAAGTGTGGTGTTTCAGTGGGCAGGGCTTCCCCTCCTCCTGAAAGGACATGGCATTCACATTGAATACAGGTTCCTCCTCCCCCGCAAGCCGATGGGAGAAACACTTTTTGGTTACCCAAAGTAGCCAACAAAGAACTACCAGAAGCAACTTCTATCTCTTTCTCACCGTTAATGGTGATGGTTACCGGACCGGAAGGTGACAATTTTTCCTTGGTAAATAAAAGCAAAGTCACCAAAAGAAGAATCAACACCAAAAATGCAACAACGGTAATTAGTATGGTACCGCCAATAGAGGTAGCTAATATCATTTTATTCGTTTATTACGTCGTTATAAGAGACCGCTTTTTCGTCTTCTTCAATCTCTTTTTCAATTTCTCTTTCTTCTATTGCTTTCTCGGCTGTAGTGGGAGCAGTCCCTTCAGGGGGTTCATTATCTCCCGTAAGCATACCCCCAAAACTTTGGAATCCAATCCCCATTAAACCCGTTATGATAAAGGTAATTCCCAGTCCACGGAGCGGAGCTGGAACATTGGAGTATCGAATTTTCTCCCGAATTGCCGCGATGGCAAGGATAGCCAGGAACCATCCTATTCCAGAGCTAATTCCATAATTCAGGGCTAATCCCAGGCTGGGAATTTCCCGGGCCTGCATAAAGAGGGATCCTCCCAGGATAGCACAGTTAACCGCGATCAACGGTAAGAAAATCCCTAAAGAATTATAGAGTGCAGGTGAAAATTTTTCCACTACGATCTCTACCAATTGTACCATGGTAGCTATGGTAGCGATAAATAGTATGAACGAGAGAAAGCTTAAATTGTAATCAGCGTATTCACGACCCAGCCAGGCTAATGCCCCATCCCTTAACAGGTACTGATCCAATAACCAGTTCAAAGGAACGGTTACCCCGAGTACGAAGATCACCGCAGCTCCCAAACCTACTGCAGTACTTACCTTTTTGGATACCGCCAGATAGGAGCACATCCCCAGGAACACGGCAAACACCATGTTGTCGATAAATATGGACTTAAAAAATAATTCTATATGTTCCATAGCGCGTGTTTTTAAGCTTCTTCAATTAATGCCCTGTTTCTTGAGCGTTGCACCCAAATAATTACACCCACAACAATTAGCGCGGCGGGAGGAATGATCATAAATCCATTATTTTCATATCCGATCGAATATAAGCCCGTCTTGGCAATAGGATCTCCCAATACTGGGATCCCAAATAAGGTTCCCGAACCCAAAAGCTCCCGGAAAAAGCCAACTATGATAAGGATCACCCCATAACCCAAGGCATTCCCTATGCCATCCAGGAAAGAGCGCCAAATACCATTTCCAAGGGCAAAGGCTTCAAAACGGCCCATAATAATACAGTTGGTAATGATCAGCCCCACAAATACCGATAAGGTCTTGCTCAAATCATAAGCATACGCCTTTAGTACCTGATCCACTACAATCACCAAGGCAGCAATAACTACCAGCTGAACAATAATCCTGATTTTTGAGGGTATAATGTTCCGCATAAGCGAGATCACCACATTCCCTATACCCATTACAAAAATTACAGAAATAGCCATTACCACAGAGGCTTTTAACTCTGCAGTAATCGCCAATGCGGAGCAAATCCCCAATACCTGGATAGTAATGGGATTATTATCCGCAAGAGGGTCTAATATTAAATTCGCATCTTTTTTGGAAAGTAACGCCATTGCTTTAATTATTTCGTATTGTTTGTAAGTAAGGTCTATACACTTTCAAGGTTTCCTTGATCATTGCCGAAACTCCGTTACCCGTAATGGTTGCTCCGGCCAGAGCATCTACTTCATTATCTGCTTTATCCTGATTGAGGGGATCGTTATTTGTCTTGGAAACCGTAATTCCGGCATAACTCCCTTCATCCAGTAAGGATTCTCCGGTAAAATCATCCATAAAGAACCGCATTTTGATATTGGCTCCTAAACCGGCAGTTTCAGCCTTGTGATCAAAATATACCCCCTGAACTACCATCTCCTTGTCTACGGCCATAAAACCCCAAATCGCATCCCAAAGGCCTTTGCCATGCATGGGTAGCACATATATCTCCTCGCCCTCTTTTTCGCCGATAAAAACAGGCAGGCGGGCATCACCCCCTTTTTTTAGTGCATCAAGCTGCTTTTTCATATCGATAAGATATGCCTGATTGTCTTCCTCTAATTCCCCATTGACCAAAACATATTGCTTTTTGATACGTTCTGTGAACATCCCTTCAACGACGTCAGTGGGAATAAAATTGACTCCGCTTTCAGGAGTATTTTCATTTACTCCCATAGCATAGAGAATGTTTTGTTGCTTTTCGAATCGCTGATTCTCATCGATCCTGGCACGCAATGCGGAGGCCAAAAACGCCAGTACAGACCCTACCACGGCCACCATAATCACAGCAAAAACAACAGTGTACGAATTTTTCTCGGTATTCAGTGCCATAATTAAACAGTTTCAGCTTTAAGTTCAGCAGCGGTACCATCTACCCTATCCGGTAGAATAGTAGTGTTTTTTAGTCGTTTTAATCGTCGCTTAACGTTCCCGCGTACCACATAGTGGTCAATTGTAGGCGCAAAGACGTTCATTAAGAGGATTGCAAGGAAAACACCTTCCGGATACCCGGGGTTAAACACCCGGATCATAACAGAGAGAAATCCTATCAGGAACCCGTAGATCCATTTTCCCCGGTTCGTTTGAGAACCTGTAACCGGGTCTGTGGCCATATAGACGATACCAAAGGCTAGTCCACCAACAATTAAATGCTTCCAGTATTCAAAACTCATCAATCCATAGAACTTACTGTATTCCGGGATCCATCCAAAATCGACCACAGCATTAAAGATCAAGCCCATCACTAGGGACCCTATTACCGCACTAAGCATAATTCTCCAGCTGGCAATTTTCGTAAAGGCCAGGAATAATCCTCCCAAGAGAATCAGAAACGCTGAGGTCTCCCCCACCGAGCCCGGAATGAATCCAAAGAACATTTCAGCGAGATCGTATTTCGCATACATTTCCTGCGTATTCCCTTGCGCCAGATAGCCCAGGATGGTTTCTCCTGATATTGCGTCTGCCGTCCCGGCACGCTCCACCGCACCATGCACCCATACTTTGTCTCCACTCATCCAGGTAGGATAGGCAAAGAATAGAAAAGCGCGAATGGTAAGCGCAGGATTCAAAATATTCATTCCCGTTCCTCCAAACACCTCTTTTCCAATAACCACTCCGAAAACCACTGCCACAGCTAGCATCCACAACGGAGTATCAACAGGAACGATCAACGGAACCAACATTCCCGTAACCAGGTAACCTTCTTCTACCTCATGGCCTTTGATTACGGCAAAGATGAATTCGACGAGCAAACCCACGCCATAGGAAACAATAACCAGTGGTAAAATGGTGATAGCACCCAGAATAAAATTATCCCAGGTAATGAAGTGTTCCAGAAGTGAGAAGTTTTCCGGAAAACCGTTAATAGCCGAATAGTGTTGATATCCGGTATTAAACATTCCGAAAAGCAAGCAGGGCACTAATGCCAGGATCACCGTATTCATGGTACGCTTTAAATCGTCCACGGAACGGATATGCCCACCGGAATGGGTGGTTTCATTTGGTGTAAACAAAAAAGTATGAAAGGCATTAAAGGCAGGTGCCATTTTCTTGCCCTGATACTTTAGTTTTAAATCATGCATTTTTTCTTTCAGTCCCATAGCTTAACCGATTTCTTGATGTAATAAATCCAGTCCTTCCCTGATTATTTTCTGATGTGGCTGTTTTGAAATACAGATAAATTCTGTTAAGGAAAAATCCTCGGGTGCCACTTCATATAATCCTAATTGCTCCATCTCATCCAAATCCTTTACCATACAGGCTTTTAACAATTGTAAAGGATAAATATCCAAAGGAAATACTTCTTCGTATTGCCCCGTAACCACAAAGGCCCGGTGCTCTCCATTGGTATTGGTATCCAGGTCATATTTCTTCTTCCCGTTTAGCCAGGAAAAGGTCAATGCCCTGGTTGATGATATTTTATTGAAAACCGGTTTATTCCATCCAAAGAACTCGTAATCGTCTCCTTCAGGGATAGCGGTAACAGTATTGTTGTAGAATCCGAGATGTGCATCAGGACTAATGCGATATCCGGTAAGCACATCACCGTTGATCAACCGGAACTTCTTTTCTTTTACGCCACTGGCATACAAAAAGGTGGATACCTCTGCGCCAATTTTTGTTGTGTAGTATTTCGGTGCTTTTACACAAGAACCTACCAAGGCCACGGTACGCTCAGCATTGAATCTTCCTGTAAGCAAAAACTCCCCGATAATGATCAAATCCTGAGGAGCGATTGTCCAAACTATTTCGCCTTTATTGACCGGATCTATTTTGTTAATTTGTGTACCTACCAAGCCAGCAGGGTGTGGTCCGGAAACCTTGTGCAATTGTATACCGTCGATAGCCGAAAAAGGAGTTGTCCCAGTGTTACCTACCGAAACATGGATTTTACCGGGGGTTAACTTCCCCAGTGCAGTGATGGCTGCCTGAATTTCTTTTTCCTTTCCGCGTAGCACGTAGTCTACATCTGCCGCAAGGGGAGCCGTAGCATAGCCAGATATAAAGATCGCTTTAGGTGTCTTATCCGGATGTGCGATAATGTCGTACGGACGTTGTTTGATAAATGGCCAGCAGCCCGATTTCAAAAGGGTTTCCAAAATAGCATTGGGTTCGGCCTTCGCGAGGTTCATTGGAGCGGTTTCGTGAAACGTCTGCTCTTTGTCAGCCAGGATTTTGAGGGTGAGTATCCGGCGGCGGGCACCCCGAACAATTTCAACTAACTCTCCACTAACCGGGGAAACGAAAAGCATATCCTCCCGGTTTTTGTTGTAAAAAATGGGCTCACCAGCTTTGACCTCTGCACCTTCCTTAAAAAGCATCTTTGGGATAATCCCATGAAAATCGTCTAGATTTAATGCATAGACATTGCTGGAAACTGCTTGTGAAGTGGTTTGTTCTGCTGCCCCGACCAGGTTGATATTCAACCCTTTCTTGATTCGTACGTCTTTGGACATCTGTAGCAACCTTTGGTTTTAAAAATCGGCTACAAAAATAGCACTAATCCAACTAAATTTGCAATAATTACCTAGAAAATTGGGATTATATCGACCTTCTCTTGCCCGGCATACTTTTTGTTTACCTTTACTCCAAAAATTGCCCTGAAATGCGTTTTTTGCTTAAACAGCTCTTTGTTTTTCTATGCCCTTTACTACTGCTCGCCCAGGTCATGGAAGAGGTGAATCCTCCGCCTAATATCAAGACGATCATTTTCCTGGGACCTACGCAAGATCAGTTTCCGATTCTCAAATTGGGAGAAGAAATTACACTAACCTTTGATGATCTTACTGCCAGCGAACAGGATTATTACTACAAAATTGTGCACTGTGATTACGATTGGACCCCTTCGCAGTTACTAAAATCGCAATATTTGGAGGGTGTGGACAATCAACGCATTATCGATTACGGTAACAGCCTTACTACTTTGCAACCCTATTCCAATTACAGGCTAACAATTCCTAATCCACAAGTAGCCCTAAAGGTCACTGGTAATTACCTGTTGGAAATCTATAACAGCTACGGGGAACTACAATTCTCGAGACGTTTTGTAGTGTATAAAGATGTAGTACAGGTAGGCGGGATCGTACGGCGATCCAGGGATTTCAACTTCTTGAATGAAAAACAGGTCGTACAGTTCAATATCAATACGGCCGGCTTTCCCGTGGTCAATCCCAAACAGGAAATCAAAGTGGCCATTTTGCAAAATTATTTTTGGCCCACAGCCCTATACAACATCAAACCCCAATTTACCCTGGGCAATGAACTCGTATATCGGTACGACCAGGAAACCAGTTTTTACGGGGGAAATGAGTACTTGAATTTTGACACCAAGGACTTACGCGCTCCCACCTTTGCCATATCCAGTATTGAGCTTAAAGACATCTACCATCATTACCTATTTCCTAATCCATTCAGAGTAGACGATCAGTACACTTTTTTCCCGGATATCAATGGGGACTTTATCGTTCGTACATTACAGGGAACCGATGTAGCCCGGGAAGCCGAGTACACCAAGGTGCATTTTAGCCTGCCTTACGATCCTCGTTTAGGTCTGGATAATGTCTATGTAATTGGCAAATTCAACAATTATGCCCTCAATGAAGAAAACAAGATGACCTATAATGAGGAAACTGCGAATTTGGAATTGGAATATCCTTTTAAGCAGGGTTTTTATAACTACAAGTATGTTGTGGAACAGGAAGACGGCACGGTCGAATTGAACACAGTTAGCGGTAATTTTCACTTCACAGAAAATCAGTATCTCATCCTTGTCTATTACCGGGATTTCGGTGAAATGTTTGATGGGATCATTGGTATTGGCACCGCTAACTCCAGAACTATTACGAATTAAGTATATTTAATCCCTTAGTTTAGGCCATGGGCAAAGGGAACAAACTGATCACAAAGGGCAGGTACGAACTTAAGTTTCGGGGTACGCAATGTCTGAACTGCGGCCATATACTGGATATGAGCGACAAGTACTGCCCCAACTGCGGACAGGCCAATAGCACCAAGAAATTAGTGCTTAAAGACTTTTTCGATGAATTCTTCTCCAGTCTGGTCAATTACGACTCCAAACTTATCAAAACCTTGTATACCCTACTGGTAAAGCCGGGTACAATTACCAAGGATTACATCAGGGGAAAAAGGGTGGCGTATACCAATCCCTTTCGGTTTTTATTGAGCCTAGCTTTTCTCTATTTTCTAATGGTAAGCTATAGCAGTAATCTGGGCGAATTGGATAAGCTGGGACTGGATGAAAAGATCAAGCAGACCGGGCCTATGAGCTTTGACCTTACTTCCGGAGAGTTTGCCGGGGACAGTACGGAAATCCGGCAGCAAACAGAAAACGCTCTGGTAAAATTGGATTCCCTAAGTGGTGGTGAAACGCAACTAGCCTCTGAGTTAGCGGTACTGGACACCCTTGGGGTATTGCTGAATTCCGAATCGATAGAGGAGGCGATGCGGGAAGAACAGCTTAAGGACTCCCTTATGTTTGCTAACCCGGCAGGATACTATGCAGAAATTGAAAGCAGGTCTAATAACGTATTCTTCAAAAAAATGGAATTCTTTTTTAACCACTTGCGACGGGATTCGCTAAGTACTTTTGAAGAAGCCAGGAAAAACTACCAGGTGGCCAATAGTTGGTCAAACAAAATGGCGTTCAATGGTTCCAATAGTATTTTACGGGTCATCTCACAACCCGGGAGCTGGTTAAATGCTACTATGGCCAAACTGCCATTTGTCATTTTTTTCTTCTTGCCGGTGTTCACCGTTTTCATAACCTTGGCGTATATCCGAAAAAAATACACCTACACCGATCATTTGATATTTAGTTTCCACAACCAGTCATTATTATTTATCTTGCTCATCCTTAGCTGGCTAGTAGATAACATTTTCAATACCGCCACAGCTTGGATCTTTTTGACTATCTTTTCGGTCTATCTGTTCCAGGCGATGCGGAAATTCTACGGGCAAGGGATTTTTAAAACAATTGTAAAATATGTTTTCCTCAATTCGGCATTCATGTTTTTAGCCCTTATAAGCATGTTGCTGCTGTTTACAGGAAGTGTTTTTACCTACTGAACTATGATTACACAGGTTACCAAAGGCATTAAAATATCGGTCCAAACTACTTTTGAAGGCACCTTCTTCAAAAACTACAAAATGCACTACGCATTCGGATATACGATAACCATAGAAAACCAAAGTCGCGAAACGGTGCAGTTGATTTCCAGGCATTGGGACATCTTCGATTCGCTTAAGGAATTGGAAACCGTGGATGGCGAAGGCGTAATCGGAAAAAAACCGGTGATCCGACCCGGAAAATCCCACACCTACAGTTCAGGCTGTTTGTTGGCTTCTCCCATAGGCGCTATGCAGGGCTACTACAATATGGTAGACCTCTCCTCTGCAGAGACTTTTGAAGTGGAAATCCCTACTTTTAAGTTCTCAGCTCCCTTTGCATTGAATTAGTGCAAAATATTATCAATTAATAAAGAAATCCAGTTCTCTTAACGGCGCTCATTTTAGTACTTTTGTCGGAATAATTTTTAAATAGCATTCCGACATGGGCAAAGGTTTTTTTCAAGTTCCTACTGCAATCAACGAACCCGTAAAAAGTTATGCTCCCGGTTCTCCGGAACGGGAAGCTGTACTAGAACAATACAAGGCCTATTACAACAGCAAAACCGAGGTACCGTTATACATCGGAAGTGATGAAATTACTTCCGGAACTACACAAACCATGGCTCCTCCTCATGACCATCAACACGCGGTAGGGCACTACCATACCGCGGAGAAAAAACATATCACTCAGGCCATTGTCAACAGCCTGGAAGCGCGAAAGTCCTGGGCGTTACTTCCCTGGGAGCAACGGGCCGCCATCTTTTTAAAAGCCGCTGAACTCATTGCAGGACCCTACCGTGCCAAGATCAATGCAGCTACCATGATCGCGCAATCCAAAACCGTACATCAGGCTGAAATTGATTCCGCCTGTGAGTTGATCGATTTCCTCCGCTTTAATGTGGAATTTATGAGCCAGATCTATGAAGAGCAACCCGATTCTGCAGAAGGTATCTGGAACAGGGTGGAATATCGCCCTCTGGAAGGCTTTGTCTATGCCATAACCCCCTTCAACTTTACAGCCATTGCAGGTAACCTTCCGGCCAGTGCGGCTTTGATGGGAAATGTAGTGATCTGGAAACCAAGTGACAGCCAAGTGTTCTCCGCAAATGTGATCATGCAGGTCTTTAAGGAGGCTGGTGTACCTGATGGGGTGATCAATATGGTGATGGGTGATCCTGTGATGATCACGGAAACAATTTTGGCCAGCCCGGATTTTTCCGGAATCCACTTTACCGGTTCAACTCACGTATTTAAAAGCCTGTGGCAACAGATAGGGAACAACATCCATACGTACAAAACCTATCCGCGAATCGTCGGAGAAACCGGCGGTAAGGATTTTATAGTGGCACATCCTTCGGCGAAGCCACAACAAGTGGCCACTGCTATTACCCGAGGTGCCTTTGAATTCCAGGGGCAGAAATGTAGCGCTGCTTCACGGGTGTATCTTCCAAAATCTACTGCCGATGATATTCTGGCTTTGGTAAAACAGGATGTGGAAAGTTTTAACCCCCCTGGTTCTCCGGAAGACCTTTCCAACTTTATCACCGCAGTCATCCATGAAGGGGCTTTTGACAAACTGGCAGGATATATTGATCGTGCTAAAGCGGATGCTGATGCAGAGATTGTGGTAGGCGGAAGCTATGACAAGTCAAAAGGGTATTTTATTGCTCCTACGGTGATCCTTACTACCGACCCGCATTATGTGACCATGGAAACCGAATTGTTTGGCCCTGTGGTCACCGTATACATCTATGAAGATGTCGATTGGCACAAAACGCTGGAGTTGGTAGACAGCACCTCAGAATACGCCTTAACTGGAGCTGTGATGGCTACAGATCGTTATGCCATAACGGAAGCCACAACAGCTTTGCAAAACTGCGCCGGGAACTTCTATATCAATGATAAACCTACCGGTGCGGTAGTAGGCCAGCAACCTTTTGGGGGAGCGCGAGCTTCTGGCACCAACGATAAGGCGGGTTCTGCTCAGAATTTGTTACGATGGGTTTCTCCCCGATTGATCAAAGAGACTTTTGTTAGCCCGGAGGACTATCGCTATCCGTTTCTGGGATAAGCTAAAACGCGATGACTTTTGATTTTAATAAATCGGTTGAAATACTACGTAGCACCCCAGTAGTACTTGAACATTTGCTACACGGCCTCTCCCCGGAATGGTTGAAAAACAATGAAGGCGAGGGTACGTGGAGTCCTTATGATATCTTGGGCCATCTTATTCATGGCGAAAAGACAGATTGGATTCCAAGAGCGGAGATCATACTTTCCAATTCCGTTGACAAGACTTTTACTCCCTTTGATAGGTTTGCACAAGCCAAGGAAGATCAAACAAGGTCGATTCAATCGCTTCTTGAAGAATTTAAAGTGTTACGGGCTTCGAATCTAAAAAAGCTACAGGCGCTGGAAATCAATGATGCTAAGCTAAAGCAACAAGGGATGCATCCGGAATTAGGCGAAGTCAATTTAAAAGAACTTTTATCCAGCTGGGTCGTTCATGACTTAGGCCACATTGCACAAATATCCCGGGTTATGGCAAAACAATATACCGAAGAAGTCGGCCCCTGGATCGCGTATTTGGGAATTTTAAACCGTTAAAATGCATAGGGCAGTTCCCGTTCATAAGGCCATAACAGCGTTATAATTAATATAAAATTCGTTCATTCACCACCCTCTTCTTTTATTCTTCCGTATTTTAAAAGAAAGATGCTGTTGAGCCGTTAACAGTGCCTGCACTTCATCTCTACATTCGCAAACGAAATGCTTAAAAATAAAAAATTCCTTATCCTGTTCGCTTTCATAATCGCTTTCCCAAGTTGTGCGCAGCGGTCTGAAAAGTTCAATCTCGGATTTGAAAATCAAACAAATAGAGATGAACTCGCTGACGGATGGTTCAAGTGGGGTGATTATGAATTGACAATAACCGCTAGTGCCCATTCAGGAAAAAAATCAGGCAAAATAACCTCAGACCAAAGCGGAAGTTCTTTTGGAAGCATTGCCTACAAAATACCGGCAAATTATGAAGGTAAGACCATAAGCCTTGAAGGCTTTATGAAAATCAAGAATGTGCAAAATGGTTTTGCAGGATTGTTGTTACGGGTTGATGGTAATGGCACTCCTTTGGCTTTTGATAATATGCAAAACCGACAGATATCAGGAACACAGGATTGGAAAAAATATTCAATAACGTTGAATTATCCGAAGGAAGCAGAAAACATATTCATCGCCGGAATACTTAAAGGAAAAGGAGAAGCCTGGTTTGACGATTTTGTACTTACTATCGACGGAAAAGATGTTAGGACCCTTAAAGAAATAAAAAAAGAAGTATCAAAAGCGCAACTTGACAAAACGTTTGACAATGGGTCATTAATTGGCTTCGCTGATCTAACAACATCGGATATTAAAAATCTTGAGTTGTTAGGCAGAGTTTGGGGCTTCCTCAAGTATCATCATCCTGAAATTGCAAAAGGAAACTACAATTGGGACTATGAACTGTTTCGGTTTTTACCAAAATACATTTCGGTACAAAACAATACTAAAAGGAATATGCTTTTAATAGATTGGATAGACGCATTAGGGAAAATAAAGAAATGCAGAACATGCAAACGAACCGGTAAAAGGGTATTTATCAAACCTGATTTAGAATGGATTCATGACCAGGAAGCTGAATTGAAGAACAAATTGCTATTTGTTTACAACAATCGTTCTCAGGGTGAGCAGTATTACATTAGAATGGCTCCGGATGTCGGAAATCCAATTTTCAGAAATGAACATTCGTCTTCCAATATGCCTTATCCAGATGATGGTTTTAGACTGTTAGCACTTTATAGATACTGGAATATGATCAATTACTTCTTCCCCTATAAGTATTTAATGGATGAGAATTGGAACAAAAAATTGAGTGAATATATCCCACAATTTCTTAAGGCAAAGAACGAATTGGAATACGAATTGGCAGTTCTTCAAATAATTGGTGAGGTACAGGATACACATGCTAATTTATGGAGTGGCGGTAATAAAATTGATGAATGGAAAGGTGTAAACTATCCCCCTGTACATGTTCGTTTTATAGAAGATCAATTGGTAGTAACTGATTATTACAATCAAGAGTTGGGACTTGATACTGGATTAAAAATCGGTGATGTGATACTGAAAATTGGAGGACAACCTATACCGGAGATGGTAAAAGAAAGATCCAAGTATTATCCTGCTTCCAACGTTCCAACACAGCTCAGGGGTATTTCTGCTGACCTTTTGCGTTCCAATTCAAAGACAATTGAAATTCAGTACGGCGAAGAGGGTCTTAACGAACGGACAAAAACACTGAAACTCTATCCTAAAGATAGCGTTGGTGTTTACCGTTGGTACAGGAAGGATGATCGTCCATCCTTCAAAATGTTGGAAAATAATATCGGATATATCACACTTCAAACCATCAAAGAGAATGATATTTCACAGATAAAAAATACGTTTAGAAACACGCGCGGAATTGTCATAGATATCCGTAATTATCCGTCCACTTTCGTTCCCTTTAGCTTGGGGTCCTATTTTGTATCCTCATCCACACCTTTTGTAAAATTTACCAAGGTCAGTACTACCAATCCAGGGGAGTTCAACTTCACAGACAACTTGTATATTCCAAGTGACGGAAGAACGTATACTGGTAAGGTGGTGGTGCTGGTAAATGAATTGTCGCAGAGTCAGGCAGAATATACGGCAATGGCCTTTAGGGCAGGCCAAAATACCACAATTATTGGAAGTACCACTGCCGGGGCAGATGGTAATGTATCAAGAATTTTGTTGCCTGGTGGTCTTACAACTATGATTTCCGGAATTGGTATTTATTATCCAAATGGAAAAAAAACACAGCGTATCGGAATAGTTCCGGATGTAGAAATCAAACCGACGATTAATGGTATTAAAAATGGGAAAGACGAATTATTGGAAAAAGCAATTGAAATCATATTGCAGGAATAAAATTGGCCGCTTTTAAAAATCTTCGGTTTTCCCGATTTCCCAATTTCGGGATACGCCAGAACTAGATACTACATACTAAAATTTTAGGTAATTCTTAGGTTGCCATTTGTTGAGCCGTATCGATAAACAAACAAGCTATTCGGTACTGAACTTTGCTCCCACCATGGTATTGGCATGAGACATCAAAGGTATGAATCCCGGCGAGTAAGGTAGCTCAAGCCAGTACTGCTGTTTTGCAAACAGCTCCGTAGAATTAAAATTGTCAGGGTTGAACCGATACCCAAGACCAAAGGAAATCAAGGGCGTGAACCTGGAATTCCCTATATCTGCTTTTTTTGAATAGCTCCCCGCTTCAAATCGATATTTCTCCTTTACATTGAAAGAATGCAGATACCCTACCCCAATACCTGTCTTCAGGGTTGCTCCAAAATCCATTTTGTAATCGTATCCCAATTCTAAGTTTATAGCAATGGCCCGATATAGATTTTTATGAAAGATATACCTCAGATTAATCGACAAAAAGGTGCGATAATGATTGGTTTCATGCCAGGGGATTTCCGTGCCTATTTGCACCCCGGGATGTAAAGGTTTTAAGGATATTCCGGAGAATGGGACACTTGTCGATTCATTGAAAACGGAGATTTCAACCGGATTTTGCGCACTCAATGTGCCGAAAACAGCTATGGCCAGTATAAAAACACACGGAAAATGGAACAAGTTTCTCATATGCATCAGCCCGCTTATTCCAATACTTTTTTTATAATAAACTCAATAGCCTTTTTGCTCTGTGTGAATTCATCTATTTTGCCGTAATTACCATTTACCGCCCAACTGATGTATATTTCATGTTCCGGTAGATATAGCATCGAGGCGTAGTAACCAATGGCATCACCGCTATGCATATAGGCATCCCCAAATTTGGTCACCATTTTGAACATACCCAATCCATAAAAAATATCTTTGTTGGAGGAGGAACTGACCCATTCGGTCATTTCAGCAAAACTTAGGTCACTAATGATTTCCCTGTTTATGACAGCTCTAAGGAAAAGCTGTAGATCATAGGGATTGGATATCAGTCCGCCATCTGCGGTATAATAATCCCAACCGCTGAAATGGGTAGCATCCGTGACCTCAAGCTTGCCATACAAGTCGATGTAGCCCCGAATAATGTTATCCGGAACCGGGTCTACGGCAGCAAAAGACGTGAAACTTAAATTCAGGGGATGGAATATCCGTTCCTGAAATACCACGTAAAATGGTTTTCCTTCTACTTTTTCAATTACTTCGCCCAGTAATATATAATTGGTATTGGAATAGTCCACGTCTGTGCCGGGACTAAAATTGGCCTTGCGACCCCGAGCGTAATCCAAAAGCTCTTGTGGTTTCCACTCTTTTGTCAAATCGTTCAACGAGGCGGTTTGAAAACGTGCACTTTGAATGTAATTGTAAATACCACTGCTGTGTTGCAACAGATGCCGTATGGTGGCTGTTTTAGCGTTTTCAATATCCCGCGTTGATTGATCCGAAAGGTATACGGCCGCCTTTTCGTCGAGTGTCAGTTTACCTTCTTCCACCAATTGTAGCAATGTCACTGCGGTGAGCATTTTTACCGTACTGCCCACACGGGTAATGTTACAGGGTTTTAAGTCGACCCTGTTCTTTAGATCTGCTTTACCCCCCGAACCTACCCAGGGACCGTCAGCATCGGCCTGATTATAAACTGTCATCATGATTCCCGGTACACCCTGAGCGACAATCTCATCCAACAAGGCTTGATATTTGGCATGGTTGGGATGATCTAAGTTTTTGGCTTCCGGTGGTATCTCACATACATAGGTAGCTATGGCTACTATCTCGTCTTCAACCACTGCACAGGTAGTCATAATAAAAACAGGTGCGATTAAGATAAAGACCATCATTTTTTTCATATTATACGTAATCTTAGTTGATGAAAAACTTTAATCCCAAGCTCAAGTTGGTATGGGACAATAGGGAGCTAAAGCCAGGGGAATATGGGAAATCCTTGCTCCTGAGTAGGACCTGATAGCATCATTCCTACTAAAAAAACAACTCATGATCACTTTCCTGTTCATTTTCCATCCAAATTTGGTGTCAATCCATTTTCTTTCCTTCTTTCAACAGTCGTTTCAACATATCCATATATAGAATTTTGTGCCCTTTGAAGTTGTGTGTAAGCGTATTGGCGAAGATGATGGCCCCATTGCCTTTTTCGGGATCAAAAGATGCCACAGTAGCAACGCCCGGGTCTACCCCGGTATGCGATGGCAATCGTGGCATTAACAAATAATACATCCAATTGTTGAACTCATTATAGTTCCAGGCAATGGCCTGCCATTTATCCGCTTTAGGGAACTGCACCTTTAAAAATTCCGAGACGGTGCTTTCACTGAGAAAGGTTTGGCCGTTGAACTTCCCTTTATGGACCATTAATTGGATGATCTTTGCATAATCGGAAACATTGGTACGCAATTGTCCATCGGGATAGTCTGGAAATCCATAATGTTTCAAGACCTTATAGGACCCCTCCGATGCTTCGTTTTCAATAAATTCATGGGGCATTGAAATATTCCTATGGTCAATTTCTTCTAGGAACCAATACGAACTGTCCATACCCAAAGGCTTGAAGATTTCCTCTTGCATGTAGGTTGAAAAACCCTTTCCCGTTATTTGTTCCACTAAATAGCCGATGAGGGCATACCCTGCGTTCGAATAGTCTTTAACAGTGCCCGGTTCGCAGTCGAGAAAGTTCTTTTCAGGATGATAGAAGCTGCCATCTGCCAAAAAATAATCTTTAACAAATTGCTCTAGTTCAATAGGCGAATCCCCACCATTTTCAAAAGTGTACAATGATACCAAAAGGGGTGTATTGTCATGAAAGGAAGATGTATGTGCCAAAAGCATACGAAACGTGATGGTTTTAGAAGGATAATTTGGATTTGTGATTTCAAAGGGCAAATAGTCATTGATGTCATCATCCAAATGAATATGGCCTTCATCATATAACTTCATAAGTCCCAGTGCAGTGATGGGCTTTGAGCAAGAAGCTATCATGAAAAGCGTGCTATCGTTTACCAGTATGTTTTTTAGATAATCGTTTTTTCCATAACTACCCACCCAGGTCAATTTTCCGTTGCTTATGATGGCAGCTTGTAGCCCGGCAACATGGGCCTTTCCCATTTTAGATTCAAAAAACCGATCTAGCTTTGTGTCTAAATCTTGGGTGATACCGTTATAGCCAAAGCAGATAATCCATGAGCAAACCAAATAAAAAACACCTCTATGCACAGCCCGCTCCATAACTGAAGATTGATGACACCCCTTTGAGGGATTTCGGATCTTGATCAAAGGTAGCAGCCCCGATCTACCTGGACCAGTACATTCAGGTCATCGTTACCGAAGCGGACAATTACTAGATTAAAGCGGACGAGTTATGCGCTTTTTAGCCAGTTCTTGAAACTTGTCATCTTTGTTTTTGATACAAAAACGCCATCTTTGATAGCGGGGAATAACTCAATTTCCAATCGCCGGGTATCGGTAGGGACCGTTTTTAAGATACTGCTACGTTTTGCAATTACCTGGCGGTTTAACTGGAAGAATTCGTTTTGAGGCAAGCCCGGTAGGATTTCTTTAAAAGGAAAGTCGTACAAATAGCTTTCACCTCTACAGGTGACCAAAAAGGTCAATTTATTTTGAATCCTAAAATAAGCCACATCCTCCTCGGAGATGTTTAGCAAGCCTTTTCCTTTTTGAACGAGAAAGTAACTTTTAAGCCCGTGAACATTTTGCTGACCTTGAAATCCTTTGGAAAGTTGATGGTAATTCAAGGCAATGTAGATAAGATTTATCAGCAAGCAAAAGATAAGGATCAGGGGAAGTTCCAGATAAAATATCGAACTGTCCTCGAGTTTGATGTTTAACAGCGACAGATATACCAGCTCGACAATCAGCAAAATGGAGGTGGGCAGCACAATACCAAGCATAAACTGTATTAGAATCCTACTTTTTGGACGTTGATGCCAAGGGTATTTTTTATTCATCCAAAAAACCAAATATTTTACGTACAGACCCAGCAAATAGCTACAGCAAATAGCCAAGACCAAATCAGAATAATAACTTGGGATACTGATCAATTGGGCAAAAGAGTTCTCATTACCTATGTGCACAACAAGTATTGCCAATAGCGGATAAACGTAAAAAAACATCCAACTGTCTGATATTAAGGCTTTTTTTGTTTTCATGATAGCATTGAAATTACATGAAAAACCAGTATATCTAAGGGCAGTTTTGAGTTTTATAAATTTTTTAGCATTCGCCTGTTTATTTCCTGTGCCTGTAGTATGGTGTAAAGCGTTTATCAAGATCGACTGTTGGTATTGGTGATTTGAACACCTTTTTGAGTGATTTAACTGAAATGGCTATTTCATTTTCCGTGGTGTCTCAAAAACAGCTACTTACCCAGATGACTTTACTACCTTACCCAATGGAAGGGCATGAATGAAGGGGGGGGGAACTTTTAGGGAAATTTGTAGTAGCCGGAGATAATCAAGAGTATTTCGTTCTTTTCATGGTATTTGTAAAGTCAATACAATGCCGGACTGCTTTGTAGTGCTTTTCTGCCTTCATGGTTTTCCAAGACATAGTACATTCGTGCGATTTGGTCTTTTGTGAATATGTTCATGACCGCATCATGGGACCAGTTCATATAGTTGCCCATCATAACGGTTTCCCCATTACAACCCAAAAAGGATTGGTTTCCATAAACCGGCTTATCAACCGCTGGAGTGTCATCGCAATAATCGTTGTTTTCGCAATCTCCCGCTCCCCAGGGATGCAGCAGACCCAGGTAATGCCCAATTTCATGGGTCAGGGTCCTGCCGTATCTGGCATGGCAATCTATATTCGATTCTCCGAAGTGTATCCAATTGATCAAAATACCTTCTGCGTCATTGGGTCCTGGCCAAGATGAGGGTTTAATTCCCGGAAGATCCGTTTTTGGCAAAGTTGAAATACCCAATGCCAGACATTCCGTTGATTGTGGTAAAGGGGTCGTCCATATGTTGATATATTGACTGGGATCCCAGTAGGCATATTGCGCAAAATGGTTCTGACTATATCCCAATATGGGAACCTGTACTCCCGTGGTATCAATTCGATTAATTCCATTGACAGGATGTCCATCCGGGTCCCGTTTGGCAAGGACAAATTCAATCTTAGCATCTCCTCCATCAGGGTGATCGTTAAACCCCCTGGTACCTTCCTTTCTCCTGAAGTCTTCGTTAAGGATCTCAATTTGCCTTTTAATCCGTTCTTCGGAAAGGTTAGGGCCTTCCCCAACCCTTTCTCCCTTGTGCATTACATGGACAACCACCGGAAGTAAAATCACCTCCTCTTCTGGGTCCTTGGGTATGGGACTTTCAAATTCCTCATCTTTACTACAGGATACAATTACCAGCATGATCATAGTAAAAATTACTATCGACCATTCCCATTTTATCGATTTCATAAGTCCTATTCTTTATGGATATCCTTAAAGGTTATCATGTCCCAAACCTTATCTGATGCACCCTTATAGAATCCTGTTTCATGTTCATACCCCTTTGGGTTTTTGAAAGTGCCAAATAGGATATCAAACAAAGAGATATCAGAATAGTTATAGGCATGTATACCCTTAGCATGGTGTATGGCATGGGCCTCCGGCCTCTGGATAATGTAGCCCAACCATCTAGGGGTCTTGATATTGCTGTGCTGAAAAATAGAGAAGAACGTAGTTCCGAGAATGATCAATGTTGTGGCCTCCGGAGTAAATCCCGCTACTACTACCAGGCACAAACTTCCCAGGAAGGTAAAACCAATCATGTCCATAGGACTGAAATAGAATGCCCCGTAGCTGTCCAAACGTTCTGCACTATGGTGCATTTGGTGGAATATCCTCCAAAGTAGATTACTGTTATGCATACTTCTATGCCAAACATAAACTCCAAATTCATAGAGCAAGATGCCCGTAATGGCCCCTCCGAAGGTTCCAAGAAAGGCGAGATCAAAAATCTGGTAGTTAACCAGGTAGCTATCCCAAATGAGCGGCAGATAGGAAGACAGATAAAAGAAAAGCACAAAGGCAAGCATCCCTTTTAGCTTCCAATATTTCATCTTGGGCAATTTTCTGGCCGGGAATAGGGCTTCCCAGAGCATCAAGCCACCATATATGGCAAATACGATATAGGATATGGGATCCAATACGAGTTGGACCGGAGTGGGCAAACCTGTGATGATTTCTTTCATTTAAAACAGTTTTTTGTACAATTTTCTTTTTACATTTTCTTTTCTTCTCAACCATATGGCCCTAACAGTCGTACGGTCTTCCATTGTTTTTTTTGGACTATTCATCTTTTCGCAATTTTTAATTTTAGAAGGCCAAAAGTATTTCGAGTCTCAACATCCTGAAAACAAATGGGGTAGACCATTGGTGTACGGCCCAATACGAGAGGTGGACAAAGAATTAATTGTCTTAAGGTTTGGGGTACATAAGGGGTACAAAAATCTACAACTACCTGATAAGCAGATTTTTATAAAAATCAATATTTAACAAAACGAATCAAAAGTATGGCAACG
Organism: Croceivirga sp.; assembly: GCA_028284665.1. Lineage (GTDB taxonomy): Bacteria > Bacteroidota > Bacteroidia > Flavobacteriales > Flavobacteriaceae > Croceivirga. The sequence continues at coordinate 129,420 of JANQRG010000047.1, read as the reverse complement.
GAAGACTATAACTTTTCAATATCCAGGAAGTAATCCAATAGTTCTTTGCTAGGTTCGATCCCCAGTTTTTTTCGAAGGCGATAACGTGCGGTTTTTACACTTTCGGGAGAAATACCCAGGATGTTAGCTGTTTCCTTGATGTTCAGATTTAGCCGAATGAGGGAAGAAATTTTTAGGTCGTTTGCACTCATATCAGGATGCATTTCTTTTAATCTACTGTAAAAGTCGGTATGCACCTCCTCAAAATATCGTTTAAAATCTTCCCAGTCCCTGTCAACGTTGACCTGTTGTTTTATAGTGCGCTTTATTTCAGAGATCACCTTTGTTCGTTTCGCTGGGTTGGTATCCTCCAATAGATTTGTTTTTTCGAGCAATTGCAGGAACAGTTCATTTTTTTGCGCAAAATTTAAGGTGTACGAAGTAAGTTCCTTGTTTCTAAATTCTAGTTGTTGATGCAACTCACGCTCTTTCAATGCTGCATTTTCCAGTTCTGTTCTGGCCAATGCTTCTTTAGATCGTAACAGCTCGGTTTCCTTCTTTTCCCGTTGCCTTTGATGTCGTAACATGAGTATTGCCGTAATGGCCAGGGTCACCAGCAAAAGAGACAGAAAAACATTCATCAAGGTACGGGACTGCTTGGTTTCCTGAAGCAATGTGATTTCCTTTTCTTTATTGATCAGTTCGTTATTGAATTCCAGTGCAGCAATCTGCCTGGACTTGTCAATATCATATATGGAATCCCTTAATAATATGAAAGCATCATAAAAGGAAAGGGATTCTTCCAACTGGCCTTGCTCTTTTTTTAGGAGTTTGAGTTCTTGATAGGCTTCTAAAATGTATTTGCGTAGTTTGTTTTGCCTGGCTTTTTCTAAAGCTTCCAGCAAATAACTTTCTGAATCTGTATAATCGCCCTTGAGTCGCAGTAATTTCCCATATTGGATAAGATTGCCAATAGATCCGTCCACATCATTTACAGTCTCTCCCAAAGCAGTTGCTTTTTTCAAATGATAGTCGGCTTGTTCCAACTCATTTTCAACAATAAATACCCTGCCCAATAAATTATGGGCTTCGGCCATACCATAAAAAAAGTCGTCACCAGAATGCATATTCAAGGCGTTGGTCAGATACGCTTTTGCTTCGGTAAGTTGATTTTTTCGTATGAGCACCGAACCAATTTTATTGAAGGTGGTGGCAATACGCGATTTCAAATCGAGTTGGGTGAACTTTTCGATAGCGCGTTCGTAAATTTCCAATGCCTTATCCAGATCTCCGATATCGGCATATACCATCCCACTGTTCATCAAACAATTGGTTGCACCTTCCGGATCACCAACTTCCTCATATGCTTTCTGACCCTCGGTTAAATGCTCGAGGGCAAGTTTAGGTTTGCCAAGTGTCCAATACGCCACTCCAAGAACACGTTTTGCTCTGGCAATTCCTTTCGGGTAAGCTAGTTTTTCTGCTAGTGCCAATGCCTCAGCGCCGTTTGAAATGGATTTCTTTGAGTTGACAATCCAATAGCGATATCCCAGATCGTTTAGAGCATCGACACGCTGTTTATTCGGAGCGGAAAATCCCTTCAAAACGCGTTCAAGGCTGTCTACAGTGGTCTCATTAATTTGCCCATGTAAATAACCCGACGCTATTAAAAGGAAGAAAAAGAAAACAGTAGGCCGCATACCAGACTATTAGCTAATTACAAAGATAAAAGATGTGCAAATTGGTCTTGGTTGCTTTCTACAAACCGATATTTATGTTTTAAATAATGCTAAGAAACACAATCTGAGCATCGTCCTACTAACAATAAAGAGGCTGACTCTACGCTGTGTTTTGCTACTTCCGGAATAGGGACAGTTATGGGTAAGCACTCAGTCTTACCACATTCCCGACACTGAAAATGGGGATGGGTATCCAAGTGATGTGAGCGTGAACAATCATCGTCGTGACATAAAGCATACCAGGTGAGTCCATCTTGTCCCGTAAACGAATGCAAGACACCATCATCTTCCAAACGCTCAAGAATGCGGTAGACTGTAGACCTGTTCATCTGGTGGTTAAACCGTTCTACCAGTTCCAATGTGGATAAGGCAGTTTCGGTCCGCTCAAATGCGTTGAGTACTGCTTTAACAGATCTGGTTTTCCGTATAATACCCATGCCATAAATCTATTGCAACTGAGTTGCAATAACAAATTGTTTGTTTATTTTTGCGACGCCTTTGCATTTAGTACAACAAAGATAAATGATACCGGGTATGGGTCAAATTGAAAAATTAGGTTATTCTGATTTGCTTGGAGTAGCAGCTAGTGGCCTTTGCGCTATACATTGTGCGGTGACGCCTTTGTTTTTTGCGGCTAGACCGGTTTTGGAGAGTACCATGGGGGATCACAGTCACGGGGAAGGATTTTGGGCACTATTGGACTACCTTTTTTTGGTCTTAAGCCTGGCTGCGGTTTGGTACTCCTCACGGCACACTGCCCATAAGGGAATCAAGAAGGTGTTATGGGCTGCTTGGGTTGTTTTTGCAATTGGGCTATTGTCTGAAACCTTTCATTTTACTCACGGCATATGGTTCATGTATATTGGGTCCATTGCCCTGGTTGTAGCGCATGTCTATAACCATCGCTATTGTAAAAAACTAAAGATGGATGTCACCCCTGAAAACATCGATAGATGATACCGATAGACGTCCAGGATGATAATGCGGCAATTGGTAGCGATATCGGAATACTACATGACATTCATGTAAAAACCAAAAATCTTGCTGTTTACCAACGGGGGATCGAATCATTGAAAAAAGGGCTGGATCAGGTCATAAAGTTGCCTGTAGAATTTCTGGATAGTGGTACGGTTGAAGAAATTACCTTTTCCCTAAGCAGCTATTTTGCCAAAGTACTTCCCGGGCAGCTAAGCCTAAGGGAGGATCTTTTGAGTCTTTTGGAACTATTTGAACAAGTTACCAGAGCACCTTCTTTTCGGCTTAAACTGGCTAAGGTCAGCACTAACATGTGCTCCAGGTTCCATGCGGACAATAACCAACTCAGGATGCTTTGTACCTATTATGGTCCCGGGACCTTATGGCTGCCCAATCATGCGGTAGATCGAAAAGCCTACCTAACCGGAAAAGGTAATCAAAACATTTTGCTCGATGAAAGCCTTGTAAAACAAGTATATACCGGTGACGTAGTCATTTTAAAAGGTGCATTATATCCTGGAGCAACCCCGATTTTGCATCGTAGTCCTAACATTCAGGAAAACTGTGAGGAACGCATTTTACTTAGCATAGACGTCAATGCATCCTTACCCTTTCCCAAGTGATATTGTCACCAAATAAGAATCGCTAGCCTGCCTAGCATTAGAACGGAATTTTGTTAAGTAATTTAGAAGGTATGAAAATGGAAAAAAAACTCCCAGTGACTGTTTTAAGCGGATTCCTCGGAGCGGGCAAAACCACCCTGCTCAACCATGTGCTGCACAACAAAGAGGGTTTGAAAGTAGCGGTGATCGTGAACGATATGAGCGAGGTAAATGTGGATGCGGAATTAGTAAAGAACGAAAATACCCTTTCCCGAACAGAGGAAAAACTGGTAGAAATGAGTAATGGTTGTATTTGCTGTACCCTTAGAGAAGACCTAATGGTAGAAGTAGAGCGTTTGGCCATGGAAAACCGGTTTGATTATCTCCTTATTGAAAGTACAGGTATTAGTGAACCCGTACCGGTTGCGCAGACGTTTTCTTTTACAGATGAAGAAAACGGGATTGACCTCTCACGGTTCAGTTACATTGACACTATGGTAACCGTAGTAGATGCTTTTAACTTTTTCAAAGATTTTGGTAGCCCTGAAACACTTATGGATAGGGAGCTTACCGATATGGAGGGAGACCATCGATCTATTGCCGATTTGCTAACCGACCAGGTTGAGTTTGCCAATGTAATTGTTTTAAACAAAACAGACTTGATTAGCCATGAAGATCTCAAAACTTTACGAGGAGCCATCCAGAAATTGAACCCTTCTGCACGCATAATCGAGTCAACTTACAGTAAAGTAGCACCTGAAACAATTCTTAACACAGGGCTTTTTAATTTTGAAGAAGCTGAACAAAGCGCTGGTTGGATTGAAGAACTTCAAAAAGGCGAACATACCCCTGAAACTGAGGAGTATGGTATAAGTTCTTTTGTATATCGCACTAGAAAACCCTTTGACCCTGAACGTTTTTTGAGCTTTGCGCAAGAATTCCCAAAGGCTATCATCAGAAGTAAAGGCTTATTCTGGTTGGCTTCAAGGCCGGAACAAGCTCTGATCTGGGGTCAGGCAGGAGGCTCTTTAAAAGCCCACAGTGCAGGAGTGTGGTGGAGTAGTATGCCCATTAAAAAGAGGATACAATACGTAACATATGCCGAGAACCAGGACATCATCGAAGAAAATTGGGACAAAACCTTTGGGGATCGAAAAACTGAAATCGTATTCATCGGTCAACATCTGAATGAGGCAAAGATAAGAGCAGACCTCGATGTGTGTTTATCAACTGATAAAGAAATAGCGTCAAAAAAGTGGATCAAGGGATATTCCGATGAATGGCCTATGGATAGGGCATATGCACTATAATAGACTGATCTATAACCCGTACTTGATTCAAGCCGTAGTGGTTTGCTACAGGAAACCATTGCTTAGGTAAAGCCAAACTAAAAAGTCCACGATTTTTAGCCCTTTTGTTTTTTGAAATAGTTGCAAGAGTTGTACTCTTGTTAAATACTAAAGTTGAGGATAAGTGGAAAAAATAAAGATTGGCATTATCAATGTATCGGACCGCGCCAGTCGTGGGGAATATGAAGATTTACCCGGCAAGGAGGTTCAGCGCCTTCTGAATTTATGGCTATCCAGTCCATGGGAACCGGAATACGCTGTAATTCCCGATGAACAGGTCTTGCTAGAAAAAGAAATGATTGCAATGGCAGACGACAAGGCCTGTTGCTTAATTATAACAACAGGGGGAACGGGACCTGCCATGCGCGATGTCACCCCGGAGGCAACTATTGCCGTTTGCGAAAAACTACTTCCCGGTTTTGGTGAGCTTATGCGACAAGTAAGCTTGCAATATGTACCTACTGCTATTCTCTCCCGGCAAACTGCTGGAATCCGCGGGAGTACTTTAATCGTCAATCTACCCGGCAAACCGAAATCCATACGGGAATGTCTGGAGGTGGTTTTCCCGGCCATCCCATATTGTATTGATCTTATTGAAGGTCCATACATGGAGACTAATCAAGAAGAAATGAAGGTGTTTCGGCCTAAAAAGGGGTAGCGAATAATGGGTTAACGCTGTTCTCATGAAGACAGCTGTAAAATGGTTTTGTTCTCCAATATTTCGGAATCAGCGCCATGTAGTCCGACATTAAACATGGCTGAAGCGAGTTCGGTGGATTTGATACTGCTGCTTGGACCCATCATTCGGATTAAGGGATACAGTGCTCTGGATATTCGATACATTACATTGGGTTCTTTACGAGGGGTCACAGGATAAATGTATCCTGGTCGAAAGGTATAAAAATCCAATCCTAATGGAGAGATTTGGTTTTCGGCTATCCCCTTATATCGTGCAAATGATGTACGGCTTTTCTCGGTACGGTCGGCCCCAGCCCCACTAAGTAGGCAAAGTGTAGCCCCAGGATTTGCTTTTTTTACGGCATCGGCAAATGAAACCGCATAGTCAACGGTTATTTCTTTGAATTCATTGTCCGGCACTTGACCGGTGTATACCCCAATACAAAAGAATGCGATATCCACATCTTGGAAAATATCCCCTTTTTCGGAGTAATCCTTAAAATCGGGAATGACCACTTCCTCCAATTTGGGATGATTAGTATTCGTGTTTTTTCGAACCAATGAAGTTACCTGGCTAATCTGTTTGGAAGTAAGGCAGCATTCCAGTAGTAAGCTTCCAATCATACCCGATGCTCCCGCTATTACTACTCTTTTCATGTTTTCTGTTTCTTATTTGTCAAATTCAAACAAATACGATCTCACCACCAAACCGAATTGGGCTTTGGTAGCTTATCTATTATAATGGCTTCTCCAATCTTTGGGGTAACTAATGGAATCTTCAGTTCTTCCGCTTTTTTGGAAACGCGTTCTATAGGGTCGGTCCAGGAGTGTAACGCTAATTTAAATGCTCCCCAATGAATAGGCATTAGCGCCTTGGCTTGAACATCAACTCCGGCTTGCGCAGTTTCTTCGGGGAACATATGAATATCCGGCCACATTTTATTGTATTGACCACATTCCAGCATGGCAAAATCAAATGGACCATATTGTTCCCCAATTTGTTTAAAATGCGGTCCGTAGCCACTATCACCACTGAAAAAGAGCGCAGTACTATCAGACTTGATCACCCAGGAGCTCCACAAGGTACTTTGGCCGTTGGTAAACTTCCTCCCCGAAAAATGCTGCGCGGGCGTACATGTAAATTGTAGGTCTTTAAATGTGGTTTCCTCCCACCAGTCCATTTCCCTTATTTTGTTGGGGCTAACCCCCCAGGCTTCTAAGTGCACACCAACACCAAGAGGAACATAATACGCTTCAACCTTGTTTTTTAGTCTTTTTATAGACTCATAATGCAAATGATCATAGTGGTCATGCGAAATCACAACCGCATCTATTTTTGGAAGTTTCTCTATTTCAATAGGCGACTCTACATTAAAGCGTTTGGCACCCATCCATTGATGTGGTGCGGGCACTTTACCCAGCATAGGGTCAATCAATATATTTTTCCTATCCACTTGTAGTAAAAAGGCCGAGTGCCCAAACCAAATAAGACGGCTTCCTTTGTGGTAAGATGCAATGTCGGTCGAATCTATTTTTTGAACCACTAAGTCTTCAGCAGGTCTTCCGTTTTCTACCTTTTCGAAGAAAAACTTTCGACTTACAAAGAGCATCTTCGAAAAACTCATAGCTTCAGGAACTTCCCTTTTTGCATTCATAAACTTTCCGTCCCTGAACTGCTGGGAAGCTTCATATAGGGTCTTTCGTTCTTTATCCACATCACCGCCAAAAGAAGGATAAAAATTAACAAAGGCCAGATAAATAAGCACCAACGAGGCAATGAGTATGACTATGGACAGCAGCATTCGTTTTACTATTTTTTTGAGTTTCTTCAAGGAGATAAATGTTCAGCGGAATATCAATATACCGCCTTGTTTAGGTCACAAAATTAAGGTTGTACGTACTCTTGAAGATATACTTTTTGGTAAAACTTGTATACATTTTGCCGGTAGACTTAATTCAAATGTGCTTCAATATAGGCTTTAGGACGCATTCCTGTTTTCTTTTTAAAAGCTGGTGTGTAATATCGGCCGGCGTACTTAATAATGTTTCCAAATAGGAAAGAATGGTTTATTACCGTCATTATTCTAGATTTTCATAAAATGGAGTCCCCCAAAACAAAAGTCTGCACATGTTGTACTCAGATAAACAGCTTATTTCTGCACAAGCTGTATTTATAAATAAAGATTTATTCGAGTAGACCTATTTATAAATTTAATTAATGTGTTCTATAAATAATATAAAGGCAAAAACCCAATAAACACTGGGCTTTCAAGAAATAGTATGATAGGTGTCATGTTTTTTGCCCTTTTTGAAACGGAGATTTGACCCCATAAAATCCAAGCTAACGGGAACATCAAAACCGATAAACTTGGTTCGATAAGACAATAAGTAGTAATCAAAAAAGTAGAAAGAACAGTTATGGTTGAACTAGAAACGTTAACAGTAGCTCAACGAATCGATTGGCTAAAGGAAAATGCCAAGAGTCTTACCGTTGCTTCCTCCACAAAAGAGTTGGTTGAACTGGCGGTCAACGGGGATCGAAGTAAAATCCAACAAGTAGCCTACGAATTACCAGATGGGCGCAATTACGTAGAAGCGGAAGTGGTTAGAGTAAAGAACGGCATCGCGGCAAACTACCCGGATGTGTACCTCCGAAGGAGGGATCCCAACAGCATGGTTATTGCGGATGACTTCCCAACAGACAAGGTGCGATTCTCCGATAGGTTTGGATATCGATTTGATTCCCTGAAACAGGAAACCTTCGACTGGATGAAGGAACAAGATTTGGCCATGTTCTACTTTAGAGCAGGACAACCAGGTATTGGTTACGACGGGGTAGCAATTATACCTGCCAATGCCGGTTTCTTCGGCCTGGGGCTAGCCCTGCTCCAGGGTATACTTGACGCAAACAACCTTCCCGAAGGATTTGAGCCTAAAGTGGCGATATACGTTGCACCTCCTTTCCGACACACCCACTTTGAAGGTAAACAGGTTGTGGTCCATGAAAGGCAGGAAAACCAATACGAAATGTTTTCCTATAACCTATATCCAGGACCCAGTGCAAAAAAAGGGGTGTACGGTATGCTTATCCACCTGGGTAACATCGAAAAATGGATTACCGCGCACTGCGCTACCGTCAGAGTGATTACGCCCTATGACAATGTAGTTACCTTCATGCATGAGGGTGCCAGTGGCGGTGGAAAAAGCGAAATCCTTCAGCAGCCACACCGTCAAGCTGATGGGCGACTGCTTTTGGGTGAAAATGTGGTGGCTAAAAAACGCTTTAAACTGGAACTTCCACGTACCTGCGATTTGGAACCCGTAACTGACGACATGGCTTTGTGTTACACAAATGGAAAGCCGGTCAATAACGGAAGAATTCATCTGATGGATGCCGAAGACGGATGGTTCGTTCGCGTTGATCACTTAAAGCATTATGGAACGGATGTGACCTTAGAGCGACTATCAGCCCAACCAGAAAAGCCCCTGCTTTTCCTTAATATTGATGCTGTTGCCGGGAGTACCGCCATGCTATGGGACCACAAAATGGACGGTCCGGAAAAACCCTGCCCTAACCCAAGGGTAATTATTCCCAGGGATTTATTCCCTGGTGTCTATAAGGGTGCTGTAGATGTAGATATTCGAAGTATGGGTATCCGCACTCCCCCATGTACCACTGAAAACCCCACTTACGGCATTGTCGGACTGATGCACCTTCTTCCCCCCGCATTGGCTTGGTTATGGCGTTTGGTGGCCCCCCGTGGGCATGCGAATCCCAGCATCACAGATACCATCGGACTCACCAGTGAAGGTGTAGGTAGTTTCTGGCCCTTCGCCACGGGAAAAAGGGTAACACAGGCCAACCTCTTATTGGACCAGTTCCTGCAGACCAAGAAAGTGAGGAACATCCTACTTCCTAACCAGCATATTGGCGCGTACAAAACCGGTTTCATGCCGCAATGGATTGCCAGAGAATTCCTGGCAAGGAAGGGGAGTGCCAGGTTTAACGAAGATCAGATTTCCGAATCAAGGTGCAGCCTACTCGGTTATAATCTTAACAGCATGCGAATCGAAGGCAAGTATTTGCCAAAGGAACTTCTTAATGTAGCATTACAAGAAGAAGTAAGCCTTGAGGCTTATGACATCGGGGCAAACATACTGAACGATTTCTTCAAGTCCGAACTCGAGCAGTTTTTGGTAGACGATCTGAACCCTCTGGGCCGACAAATTATCGAATGCTGCATGATGGATGGAAAAGTAAAAGACTATGAATCCTTAATATAAACCGTTAAAGTTTCACACACTTGTTTCCATAACCAAAGGGGGTACAGGATTATCTTTAACCCTCTTTGGTTTTTTAGATTAACATCGTTAAGTACCTGTTTTTAGTGAAAAGTAGGTTTAATAGAAGTTGATAAAATGGGATCAACCAAGTAATTACGGCCAATAGTAGAACCAAAAAAGGCACCGAGGAACCGGCAGGTTAATGGGACTAGCCCACAAGATGTCCTGATTCCAGAAAAGCCAAAGAATACTTTAAGACAGATATGAAGTTCCTACCAAATTCCGGAGTATAGTCCACTTCAAAATAGCCTAGGGCTTCACATCCGCTTGGACAATTATGTAGTCTACTGTTTAAGAAAAAGGGCCGGCCAAACGCTTTCCACATTTGAAAATTAAATACTGTGAAAATATGGTTTTCATGATGGGAACCTGTAAGGACGGATGCTGATTTTAAAAGTTGAAAATTTTCTGCATCACTTTGGGCAAATAGAGTATCTATTCTTTTGATTTACCCGGCCATTTTTTTGAATTTCCCTGGATTCGGAACCGCTTTGTTCATTGCATAGTTTTTCGTTGTTAGTTCTAACTTTAATTTTTGTTTTATTCACACTCAATCCTTACTTCGTATATAGCGTGTATGCCCCCACCAGAGAATAGGTGTTGGGATTAATTCCAACAAAATCGTTGATAGGGTTGGGATATCGGGAGCGTAATTCACTAAGGCGGCCAATCTAACGATACCTCCAAGAAAAAGAGCAATCATTAAAAAACGAAAGAGCACCGTTTGTTGTGGTTGCCATGCAACGTAAAAAAAGGCCAGGGAAGTAGACGACCAAATCGATGCGATGAACCGATGAGAGTTATCCTCAAAAATTGGCATTGAAGGATCATACGCCACTGTTATTCCCATTAGGCCAGTGGCAAGGGCAATAATTCCATAAAGGATTAAAAAAAATCTAATGAAGATTACCATAGATCTGTTTCTTACTTTTTAAAAAACTATAGGCGGCAATGATTATAGGAACCGCAAAGGGAGTATGCATCAGAACATCCATTAAACCCGCGTTGGGCACAAATGTTCCCCAAACGATCATGTCAACCAGTATTACAAGAAACAATATGACGATCTGAAAATATCCTGCCAGTCGGAATTGATGCGAAAAGATCGCTATCAATACGAAAACCGGACCAATGATATCGCCAATTCCTTTAAATATTGAGACTATACGAGCTAAAGTGGAAGCTACCTCCGAGTCAGGTACAATGGAAAAGGACAACTCGGTAGAATTTGGATCTAATAGCCAAAGAAATCCAATACCAATGAGCATTAATGCGGAAATTAAACTTGACCATACTCCGATCCTGATATGTCTCGGAAGACTGCGATTCAAAGGGCTTTTCATAGTGTGTTATTTACTTTTCAACTGCGTATTAGACTTGGGGCATATCGGAATAAAACGCAATATTCATTTTGCTAAAAGCCCTGTCCCTATCGGGGATTATCATTTTATATTCATCGCTTTCAAAAACTGCTTCCGCGGCTTTCCTGGCTTCCACTCCATTAAATTCGACTATCATCGACATAAAAGTATCCGTATGTCCAGCCACGGATTTATCTTGTTTTATGATTTTTGGTTGAGAACCCCCGGCTTTGATAAGCATTGGGATCACCCCCTTAACGTATCTTTCAAGCGCGTCATGATATTTCATTATGGGGGTGGCCGTAACGAATAAGTAGGTTTTTTGAGTCGGATCCGTATCCGGTATCTGAAAGAAATTCACCACATCCTCCCCCTCATCCCAACGGGGAATCATTTCTATTGAGGTGAACACCCAGCCAGAGTTTGTATTCTTATATTCACAAGAATAATAGGCATTCAGACTCATTATTTTGTTATTTCTGTAGTGTCTGGCAAAAACATATACTTCACCCTTTGCATTCGTTTCGTCAATTACGTGTAGTATCGGATTTGTCATGTAGTGTTGCGTGAACAAAGACTCTGTTGAGAAAAGATATTGTACCAATTCAGCATACTCAGTATTTGTCATGGTAATTGGCCCACCCATACCCCATTTGGAGTAATCCACAACTATCTTTTTGTCAACAATGGATTGAAACAAATCCCAATCTTGTTTATCAATTGCCTGGGCATATTTATAATGTAATTCTGTAATCTCCTGCTTGGCTAGCAGTGTTATTAAATCGCTCATAATGCATTCCTATTTTACCCCGAAGTTCTGGAAAAAAGAATCCAATGGACTTGACATATGATAAGTAATAGAAATAGGAAGAAGTACTGCGCTTGAAATAAAAGGATGATTTCATCCCTGACAACGTTATGACTTATCATATGTCAAGTGGAATCCATTCCTTGATCACTATTTTGGCACTATTACATCGGAATATCGAAGATTGTTATAGATAGTAAAATGGAAAACCGACTTTCCTTTTTAAAATCCGATTAATGATTTTATGAAAAAAACATGCTCTTATATCGCAATAATTGCGACATCGGCCTTTACCGGAAACATGATAAACATAGGCTTGAGTTATGGTATTCACTGGAAAACATTGGGGCCTATTGAATTTATGAAAACGTTCAAAGTAGATTTTCCACTTCTGTTGACTCCAACGGCTGCTACATTGTTGCCGGCTTTCATTTCGACTCTTGTTGTTGTTTTTCTAAGCGAGAAGAAAACAAAGGCCAGGCGATTTTGGCTATATGCTTTTGTGGGTTTATTAATGATCAACCTATTTACGGCGGCTTACTTTCTACCTCTAAATTTGAACTTAATGGATGAAACCATTCCCGTTACAGAAGTGGATGAAAAACTATCCTATTGGCTGTTTTTTCATTGGATAAGAATAGGGATGTCCTTAGGAGCTGCAATTTTTGCGATTAAGGCTTTTGCAAACAAAGAGTTAAGGCGAAACCCAGCGATCCTAGAAGGCAATTCATTCTAAGGCTTTTGATCATAACTTTTTTGAGAAAAACCAAAAGGCTATCAGCTGTTTTTTAAAGTTCAATTTTAAGTGCTGTTCAATTTTCTGCCCCAATATGTAGTATGACGATGTAACGCTTCAAATCTTATGCTGATCGTCTTTCGATGCGCTGATTTAGCTAGCGCTCCAATAGGGATATGGAATACAATTAGTAGATTTATCTTCACATGTACACTCAAATAAAACGTTTTATTGAAGAACTAACCGGCCCCATTCCGGAAAAGGATTGGAAGCTCTACACGGAAAACCTGGTTCCAAAATCCTATAGGAAGGGCGATGTGCTATTAGAATACAATGAGTTGTGCAAAACGTTATGGCATTTGGAAATTGGGGCAGTAAGAAAAACGGAATTGGTGGATGGGGTGTCCAAAACAACCAATTTTGATTTGGCCCCAAAGGTGATAACCGTGCTACAAAGTGCCCTAACCGGAGAGCCTAGCGAATTATCATTGGTATGCGAGGAGGACTGTGAAATTCTGGAATTGTCTTTTCCAGTCCTACAAGAACTATTCGAAAAGTCACATTTTATTGAACGAGTGGCAAGATGCATTATTCAACAAGAATACATTTATGAATTCGGTGCCAGGAGAATGCTATTAAAAATGGACGCCCTACAACGGTATGAATATATAGAGAAGAACTTCCCTGATGTAATGAACCGATTTCAACTGAAAGACCTGGCAGCCTTTATTGGTGTCACTCCGGAGACCTTAAGTCGTCTGAGAAAAGTTAGGTTTTCCTAGTGGAACTTATCATAGGTCAACCTAGTCAGGATCACTAAAGGTCATATTCCCAATAATCTGAACCGGTGATCCGGGACGAAATAAAAGTACCTTTAACAGCCGTTTTAAAGAACCATATAGACCAGTTGAAGTTTCCGATACGAAGCCCCTGTCCTATTCCTGGTCTTTTTTGTAAGTTTCTATTGTTTACCGTTTGCGACAGCTATAACCATCCGAAACCCTCTAAAAATTGGGTTATCCAACGTGTTTTTCGGAAAGAAAGAATCTAAAGCATTGAGGCCAAAATTTGCAATTTAATCAAAATGAGCATAGTGGATATTTGTTCCTAGATATCAGAGAAGGTTTTAATTATTCTTTCTTAATCATCGTTTAAATAGCTCTCGAAACAGCCTCCGGCGTTCATGACAATCTTAATGCGCATGCTTATTGTTGGATCGGGAAAAGTGTTGGTTACAGCTTCTGGAAACAGGAGTCCATCAGCGATTTCTATTGTACTGTCTCAAGCTATTGCAAGCGATGAAAAAAAGCAGATAACAAGATGTCTTGGTTTCGTTCTTTACTGTACTATGATCTTGCGGGTATGGTGTGTTGTTCCGTTTGAAATCTGGAGAAAGTATACCCCGGTGTGCAACTCGCTTACATTAACTCTTATTTGGGTGCTATTAGCATTATACGACTTGTGCATTACCTTCTTTCCATCCATTGTATAAATAGCAATATAGTTTGCATCAAGCGAGGTATTGGGAAACGCTATGACAAGTTCTTCACCTCTATTTACAGGATTCGGATAAATAGTTGCCCCACTCTCTAATACGAATGTTTCATAATGAATCCCTTGACATTCCTTATCCGTTTTAACCGACAATGTATTTGAAGTGGCTTCTAAGGGTAAGATTATTTCTGTTTCCGTTGTAGTACGAACCACTCCATTAAGTGTGATAAGGTAGCGTTTTCCTCCGCTCATTCTTAAGGTGACTTCTTTATCGGATAAATTCAACTTGGCAGACACTGTTAGTGCCTCGGGTTCACTTATGGACAATCCAAAACACCTTTTAAATGTAGTTTCCTCAGGAATCGTAATACAGAGGTCATAACTACCTGACTCTAAATCAATAAATGAAATATCCTCTGTGAAGGTTTGGGTGGTAAGGACAAAACCTCCAAAAGATAATGAAGCTTCATATTCCAGGGCTTCAACAGCTTTAACGTTTATGCTTCCATTATCACTTGTGGCACAAGATTCCCCGATGGTCTGAATGGAAAAATTGGTGGCTGGCAAAGTGAATACGGCACATCCGTCAGTATCAACGGTAGTCGCTAAGGGAGTTTCGGGGCATAAGTCCTCGGTGTTAGGGACTCCATCATTATCAGAATCATCGTCACAACCATCGGTTATTCCATCATTATCAAAATCCGGTCCGGACTGGATATCAACAATAGCTTGTCCCGAAAGTTCGCATCCGTAGGTGTCCCTCACAAAAACGGTATATGTACCAATTTGCAAATCGTTAAAAGTGTTGGTTCCAACAAAAGTTCGGCCATCAAGACTATACTGGTACGGTGCAGTACCTCCCATAACCTCAATGCTAATACTTCCATCGTTACCATAGGAACAACTTGCATGCCCTACGATAATGCTTGAAAAAGATAATGGCGCTGGTTCATTGATAACGACTGTGGATGACTGTTCACAGCTAAGAGCATCAATCACAGTTATTAGGTATTCGCCAGGACTTAAGCTTGTAAAAGTACTAGCGGCTGCCAAAGCACCACCGTCAATTCGATATTGATAAGGAGGCACTCCTCCTGATGCACTAACTTGAATAGTACCGTCACTAGCATTCCCACAGATAATTCGCGTAATTGTGGTTTCAATAGTAAGCAGGGGGGGATCAACAACAGTAACTATACTTCCTAATGCTTGCTGCGCACTGCCATCCCGAACCCTAACTACGTAACTTCCGGATGGTAGATTTTCGAAGGTATTGCTGGTTTGTAACGGTCTAACAATACCCATACCGGAGCTATCTAAAAGTTCATAACTATAGGGTGCTAGCCCTCCCGAAACGGCTACCTGAAGCGTACCGTCTGTACCCCCATGGCAGGTGATAACCGAAGCGGAGAGGTCATATGATATGGTTAAGGGCAATAAGCCATCACAAACATCACCAATACCATTATTGTTTGAATCTGCCTGATTCGGATTGGCAATAGTTGGGCAATTATCTTCACCATTTAATAAACCATCACCGTCAATATCGTCATCGCAGGAATCACCAAGGCCATCATCATCCAAGTCAAGATCGTTTGATACTGCCAATGTTGCCTGAACGGAAACCAAACAGCCGTGGGCATCCCGGACAAAAACATCGTAGTTACCTGGAACAAGATTTGTAAAAATGTTATTATCCACAAAGGTGAAACCATCTAAACTGTATTCATAGGGAGTTGTACCGCCGGATGCTAATAAATTCAGGCTGCCATCATTCAATCCTTTGCAACTTATTTCGGAAACAGTGGCGGTAGCTGTCAAAGTTTCAGGTTCAAGGATATCAAATAACGCTGGGATATTACAGCCATTGGCATCAATAATTTCAATGGTATTCTGTCCCGCAGAAAGATTCTCGAACACATTGGAACTCCTAAGAGGACCGCCGTTTAATCGATATTGATAAGGCGCTGTTCCGCCATTCACGGCAACCTCAATCTCACCATTGTTATCCCCTTTACAGGTGATTTCTTTTACAATTCCTGTATAGCTAAGCGGCAGGGGCCCTTCAAGGGTAATATTGAACAATGATTCTCCTCCATTGCTATCAAAGACTTTTGTGATGTAGTTGCCAGCGCTAAGGCCATTAAAGATATTGTTGGCCTGTGCTGAAACCACTATAATAGAATTATTGTACAACAACTCATATTGATAAGGTTCGGTACCACCAGTAGCTTCTACTGCTATGCCTCCATCATTGGCATCAAAGCAGGAAATAGGATTGATAACCGTAGCGGAGGAACTAAGAGGTGGAGTATCATTATCACAAGTATCACCTATACCGTCCCCGTCACTATCTTCCTGACCAGGATTTGAACTATCCGGACAATTGTCTTCATCGTTCAATACCCCATCACCATCTTTATCAGTTGAAATTATGGTGGTTTGTACTAGATTGGTTGCTATCGGAGCACTATTGTCAAAATAGATTGTAGCACCGTTTTCAACTACATCACCTATCGAAATTCCTGATTTTGGCTTTATTCGATACGTTATAAACCCTCTGCTGTTGGTAGGGTCTGCAGAAGTTGTGCTAAGGCCAATATCGTAAAAAATGTAAGCTATGTTATTGCCATTTGTAATTCGAGTATGTCCTTCATGACTCATTTCAACAGGTTCAAAGGAATCCCAATCAAGATTATCCGGCAATTGTTGCTCTATTTTTAAATAATTCACTTCATTATCAGTGGTGTTTTCAAAATAAACTGTGTAATATAGATTTTTGTTCACTTTGTCAATCTCAAGCTCACTTCCTTCCATTACCTGAATGGTGTTTGGGAGAATGCTATGGTCAAAGGGTAGTTTGAGTTCATAGCTATTATCGGTTGTATTACTGTCAGAGTTAACCAAGGTTAAATTCGCCGTAAGTAGAGGCTTGTTCTCAGGATTTTCGTTTGGATTTGCACCAGCTCTGAAAATAACATCAACACTTTTACTTTCCATAGGCGCAAAGCTTTGATAGTTCCAAATGAGTTCTGAGGCCGTATTTGAGTCGTAACGAGGTGTGCCCCCTGCGTAGTTGATTCGGTTTGAATCAAAGTTGAGGTGCAATCGGGCCCAACTTTGCATATTACCAATATTCTGATAGACAATCCTGTAGATGGGCAAACTGCTTTGGTTCAAGGCTCTTATAGGGATAATCGTTACCCTGAAGTCTTCAACAATTGTGCTTGAAGGGTGCCCGCATACATCCAGATAATAGATTTCACCAAAGCTAGAAAAAGAAGTAGTGCCGGGTAGGTTTCTAGTAATGCTTTCAAATCGAGACTCGATGAACTCTGGAGCTACAATATTCAGACCGTCTTTAACATAGAGCTGATATTGACCATCTTCATTGGTAAAAGTAGAGAATACCTGGCCGTTATTGGTAGAGGTTATCTTGGTGTTGGCCATATAACTGGCCCAACCATTACAATCGTCATTCGTTGGCCTGTAGACCAGGTTTCCTTTTATGTGATTAAATGCATACCCACAAAGTTCTGCAACCGGGATCTGTTCGCACTGACCTGCATTGTTATTTACCCGCCAGTTCCTATCCATTTTGATATAACGACATAAACTCTCAATAGCACAGCTTGTAAGTGCAGGATTGCTTTCGATCAAGAAAAAAGTATCATTCTGCATTCCTGTAAAAACCACATTGGAAAGTGCCGTAACATTGTTTAATACAAGATTACTCTCAATATAGATGTGCCTGGTGACCTTTTTCAGATTTTCAAGCCCATTCAAACTGAGTAAACCATCATTGTTCTTAATTCTAATGCCTACGCTCAACTCTTCCAAACCTTCCAAACCATTTAGGTTTTCCAGGGAGTTATTTTCTTCAATGGTGACATACCCATCACTAAAGCCCCAGAGCGTTACGGTCTTAAGACTTTCCAGTCCTGCCAAACTTTCGAGCAACGGGTTTTTGAGAATTTTAAGGGTTTTCAGATCTGCTAAATTGGCAAAGTTTGTCAGTGCCACAAGACTATTGTTTTGTCTTATTTCTAAATCATTCAATTCACGAATACTGCCCAGACCTTGTAAATTTGGTAAGCTGTTATTACGACTTATTTGAATCCCCCACGCTTCTTCTAAATTGGATAATTCACTAATATCTGTAAGTACATCATTCATACTAATGGTAAGTCTTCCAACTTTTTGAAGGTTTCCAAGTCCTCCCAATTGTTGCAATACGGGATTTGAAAACAGTTCCATATCATTGTTAATTTCTACTAATGATTCAAAGGCTGACAACCTATTCATTTTAGGGTTTCCATAGACTTGTAAATCGCCTAAATATTCCATATTGTGAAATGCGTTCAATTCTGTGAGGTTAGCATTGTTGGAAATATCAATTAGATCATCCATTTCTATGATTTCTCCAATTCCATAAAGACTTACCAAGTTTGGATTTGCGACTACAGAAAGACCATGAGTGTTTATGGAAAAATTATCGTCACTGAACAAGGTGAGATTGGAAAGTCCTTCAAGGTTTACCAATTTTTCATTTCCTCGTATACTTAGTTTCTGACCCACATAATATAAACCATCCAAACCACTGAGATTAATAAGCTCGTCATTATCCACAATGTTAACGGAACCATTCACATTCCTTATATTATGTAAGCCTTGAAGGCTGCTTAGAACCGTGTTCCCTTGGATGCTAAGACTACTTGATTGTTCTTCACCAAGTATACCTATGTCACGCAACTCTTCTAATCCAGTTAAGTTCAGAAGATTGATGTTCTCGATGATTTGAAGACTTCGATTGACCGTATGAAGCATATCTAGGCCTGAAAACCCTGTAAGATTGGCATTCTTCTCAATTGAGAGATTGTTATCAATCTGTTCCAAATTTGACAAGCCTGTTAAATCGGTTATGCTTGTTTCAATTATTTGTAAATCCCTACCAATCCTTTGTATATTTTCCCATCCCTCCAGGGTCCCAATACCACTACCCTGAAGGAGTAAAGATCCTTCTATTTCGGACAAATTGGAAAACGCACCACTTAAACTGATGAATCCGTTGTTGCTAAGTAGTATGCCTCCCCTTAAAAGTGTGAGATTGGATAGTTGTTGTAAAGAGGTTAAAAGGGGATTTTCCCTTATAATAATTCCCAAACCGGTAATGGGGGAACTAATATCTTCTGCAATGGAAGAAAGATTTTGAAGACCGTTTAAGCTCGTTAAATTTTCGTTTTGTTCCAGATATAGAGATCCTCCAATGCTGTTCAGGGATTGCAAACCGTCTAAATCTATTAACTGAGTTTGGGAAATGAAAACGTTTTTTCCTAATTCCTGGATATTTGACAAACCTTGTAAGTCGGTTATTGCCCCTTCAATAATTACAGTTTCATTCAATTGTGTACAGGCTGGATAGTTGACTTTAAAATCATCTATTTCCTGTTGGGAATTGAACACTTGTTGCCCAGAGGGACATTGGCCAAAAATGAGAAATGAAAAAAAAGAGAAGAAAATTAAAAGTAAAGATTTACTCATATGCTTTGGGACTTATCACATCGTAGGTTTGTTTTTTTCTAACGAAAAACATATGGTATTATTTTGAAGCAATAATGGTCTGATTACCTATTTATGGATCAGGAAATAAAAGTACCGCTTTAGGGTTTTATAACTGCCGTTTTACGTGACCATCATAGAAAAACGAAAAATTTTACCTGCGTGTCTCATTTACGGCCAATTTTAATGGTATCCACCAGCTACACTTTATGATACAAATTAAATAAACCAAAAAGCCTATTAGAGAATAATGCTAACTCTGTTTTCTCTGTAAACGATAGTCTCCAAGGCTCGGTAGCTTGAATACTAAAGTTTTCAATTTCATCTCAATGGGATCATAAAATTTATTCTAGTCCCTCAAGTAAGATCTGCAGTTGATGCCAATTGTACACTTTATATCAATATAAACACCTCTCAAAAAAAGCCTGCAGAATTCACTATAATATTACCAATAATGTTAGGCTATTGCCTGAGAAAAAGTGATGTTAGAACAGCACCAACAGGCTTTAGGGACATGTTCCTAAAAATTACTTAAAGACCGTCCAAGTACCCGTGAATCCCTTTACCTTGAGCGATAAACCTTCTAATACCCTCTAATATGTGTAGTTCAAAAAAAATATTCCTTGTAGTATTAAGTTTGACCTTTACCACGCTAAATGCCCAAAACATGGTGGAACCTACGCCAGGGTACACCACGCAAATCGGTGTAATGGTCTTCATGTTGGAGGACCTAAAAGATAGAATTACCGAACAAGTAAAAGACCTGAATCAAGCACAAACTGATTTTTTATTTGACGAGAACGCCAATAGCATAGGGGCATTGGTTATGCATTTGGTATCTACGGAAGCGTATTACTACATAGAGACCCTGGAGGGCAGGCAATGGACAGAAGATGAAAGAACGCGACTAGGATTAGCGGGCGAGCTTAATGCGGAGACAAGAGAAAAACTTAAAGGTTACCCTATTCAGCACTATTTGGATTTATGGGATGAAGTTCGTGAAAAAACCCTTGCAGGACTCAAAACCAAAGATGACGAATGGTTCGCCTCAAGTCTGGAAGAGGGGCTCGACTACCACTATGTCTGGTATCATGTGATGGAGCATTCCGCCAATCACATGGGGCAAATTGCCTTGGTTAAAAATCGGCTCCCTAAGTAGTACGTTAAGCCAAAGCGATTTCCAATTAATTCTTCCGGTAAGGTACTAAAAACTAAAGTGCTACATCTACCCAGACTAACTTGTGGTCGGAGGCTTCATTCAAGTGATTCAAAAGGTCTGATTTTGTGGGCCAAAACACACCCGAATCGGTAACCGTCAAATTAGCTGAGGGCAAAACGTAATCCACCCTAAGGTTTCCGGCACTGGTATCGCCAAAATCGGCAGTGTCGTAGGCGGGATCTCCCTGATGTGTCGTATTAGCTTCACCCTGTAGCCTGCTTGCCTCAGTGCCCCCTTTGCTTGAAGGGATGGTATTACCTGTTAGTACGCTTTGATTAATAGCAGCATTATTTTCGAAGATACCAATGGGGTCATCCGCCGAATCACCATCAAAGGAATCTGCATTCATATCTCCCATAATCACAAAATACGCTCCGGAATGTAATCCCCCTTTAACGCCCTTATCATCATACATATAGTTATCTCCCCTGACATAATCGCTAAAAAATCGAATCTCATCGTGATTTCGGGTACCGTTACGGTCCTCCGGCCCGTCAAAAACGGTTGGTGTAGGATGTGCTACCAGGGCATGAATAATTGTATCTTTACCTACTTCAATCGGGATATCAACATGATTCTTGGAAGACAACCGAAACACCGATAAGGCTTCTTCAGAGTAAAAAGAACTACCATCCGTACGCACTGGTAATAAGGCATTAGGCATGTCTTTCCATAAAAATTTCTGGAAAGTACGTATCTCGGGAGCTAGAATTTTATATTTGGATAGCACGGCAAAAGCAAATTGACCTGGGAAAAACCCAAATCCGTAAGCATCTTCCGGAAGCGTAATATCACCATTACCCTCCAAATCTACTTCGGCGAGTACTCCGGTATTGGAAGAAACCACGTAAGCATAGGGATAATACACCGGGGCTACTCCATTCTGACTAACGGCTAAATAATTGGATTGAAATAAGGACAGTGCCTTGCCGTTTTCATCAAAATCAAACTCCAATAGTGCCAGGACGTCCGGATTTTGACGCTGAATTACCTCTGCCACCTGTTTTGCTTGTTTATTGTCTGCTGTAGACAAGTCCGTAATCAACCTCCCTTGCTGATCCCGGTTTAAGGCAGTATTATAGGTCGCAAATCGTATCGTTATCGGAGCGTCGATGCCTTTATCCCCCAAATGTCCAATAGTAAACCCGTGACCAAAGAGTGAACCTAACAAACCTATCGTAAACCAACCTATGGTTTTTGCTACCGGTAGGAGAAAAGTATATTTCATGACGCAAAGAAGGTATAAATGACTAGCAATTGCAAGCAAAAATCCCCTTAAAAAATGTGCTTGCCTTGTATTTCTCGGGAATGCATTATAAAGCAATTGACTTAATTTCCCAGATATCACTATCTTATCGTATTGGCATGCGTCTCAGACGAATCGGCTGCCTAAATACTACCGAGAATTCTTGGGAGCCGTATGCTTTGCCCTTTTTGAACTTCAAAAACAATAACTAGTAGTAAAATGGATACCAAACAACTTGTACAACAATGGTTTGATTTATGGATTACAGGGGACTATCCAAATCTTCCCCTTTCGGACAATTTTACGCATACCAGCCCTTTTGGTACGATTCATGGAAAAACTGCCTATATTGACATAATCAAGGAAAACGAGGAGAAGTTTTTAGGCTATACCTTCGAGCTGCATGACGATATCTATCAGGATCAAAAGGCTTGTGTCCGGTATACGGCTAAACAAGGCGATGACTTCCGTCTCAATATCAGTGAATGGTATTACATCGAGGAAGGTTTAATCGATAAAATTGTTTCGTATTACCATATCGGGGAAATTCACCAAGACCGAAAAATTGAAGAGTATACCCGCTAATCATCTTAAATAACAAGGCATTTTTTGTTTTCCTTTGTGTAGCAAATTATCGTTTTGGCCACTACGCGCTTATATCGTTGCTTCTTTTTGGTACCTCCTGAGGTACAACTGCTGGATATCACGGGTCCCGCCCACCTGTTTTATGAAGCGCGGGAATATGGTGCCGCCCTGGACATTCATTATCTAAGCATGAGTGAAAGTCCATTGGAACAATCAAGTGCCGGAGTGGCTTTGGGCAACCTGGAAACCTATAGTGGCTATACGCTTACATCCGATGACCTCCTCTTTATTCCTGGCATGGAATCGCGTATATTTTTTGCTCCAGGTTTTCAGGAAAAGTCAACCTCTTTTTTGGAATGGCTCCGTATGCAGTATCACAACGGGGCTAAAATTTGCGCTGTATGTACCGGCGCGTATCTCCTGGCCTTTTCGGGCCTGTTAGATGGTAGGGAATGTACGACACATTGGAAGTATTTCTCCGATTTTGCACAACGATTTCCCAAGACCATCCTGCTCCGTGACCGTTTGTTGATAAAAGAGGACAACCTGTATTCCAGTGCCGGGGTTTCCTCAGGAATTGATTTGGCCTTATTTCTCCTGGAAGAATTGTTTGGACCGGTATTCGCCGCCAAAATTGCAAAAGAAGTGGTAATCTACTTCCGAAGAACGGAAAAGGACCCCCAGCTTAGTGTTTTTTTACAGTATCGCAATCATATTGAAACCCGTATTCATCAGGTACAAGATTATTTGGCACAACATCTTTCGCAAAAAACCAAGATTGAAACCCTGGCAGGAACTGTACACATGAGTCCCAGGAACCTCACCCGGCTTTTTAAAAATACTACCGGCATCACCATTGGCCAATACATTGATGCCCTACGATTGGAAAAGGCTGTACAATTACTCGACCAGGGTGAAAAAGTTCAGGTGGTCGCCCAGGCCTGCGGTTTACAAAGCACCAATCAACTAAGGACCTTACTGCGGAAATACAAGGCTGCTTTACCTTCCGAACGCTAAGTTGCAATGGCCGAATACTGCGGGCTATTGTCCTTGAGTAAAGTGTTGCTATCCGGTATTTTTGACATCTAAATCATCAAAAAATGAACAGATCAGTTCTCTTACTCCCTGTTTTACTGGTTACTTTTGTTGGTATGGCACAATCTTCAATTCCCGCGGCAACCAAGTTCATTTGCCCGCCCTGCAACAGTACCTTTGATACCATCGAACACGACCAACCCGGTGTCTGTGACCATTGCAATATGGTCCTTATTCGGAAAGACCTGTCTAAGACCATCGCTTTTTACCTGCAAGACGGAGTTGAAGTATTGGATTTCGCCGGACCCATGGAGGTGTTTGCCTATGCAGGATACAAGGTATTTACTGTGTCAGCCACAAAAGATCCTATTAAATCACAGGGTATTTTAACAGTAACTCCGGATTATAGTATTGAAGACGCCCCTGAAGCAGATATCCTGGCTTTTTTCGGGGGAAATTCTACAGCCGCTTATAAAAACAAGGCAGTGATCCAATGGGTAAAAAAGCAGCAAAGCATCCAATATTATTTCTCAGTCTGTACAGGAGCCTTTGTTTTGGCGGAGGCAGGAATTCTGGACGGAAAAACGGCAACAACTTTTCACAATGCCCTCGATAATTTGGAAAACCAGTACCCTCAGGTGGATGTACGTCATGATGTGCGTTTTGTAGACAACGGTAAGGTGATCACCACTGCAGGCATCTCCGCCGGAATTGACGGTGCGCTACACCTGGTAGCGAAATTACAAGGAGTGAACGCCGCCAAACGAACCGCCTACTATATGGAGTACGACAACTGGCAGCTAGGTGATGGCTTATTGCTGACCCCTGAGAATCCCTACGCCAGCGCAATTACAACGAAAGCCCTTCGAGAGTTTGAAGGCACCTATGAATTCAAAGGAGGAATACACATCCAGCTTCTTTTAGATGCTAATTCCAATGATCTTGTAGCCGTGATAAATGACAGAACTTACCCTATTTACCATGAAAATGGGGATATTTTTTCCAATGTAAACAGCGAACCTATCTTCTTCCAAAGGAATTCGGATAACGAAATCATAGGCTACACGCTTGAAAAAGAGGGAACGCTGTACCGACGTAAAAGTAACCTTAACTAGGGTTAGTGTATCTATAGGGAAACCTACCGATTTGAAAAAGTTCTTTTTTAGGTATGAGTGTAAGAAAATTGTAGGCAACCGAACAATTTTGCCTATACACCCCATTTTTAAGGTATGCTACCTTGTCCTAGCACTTTCTTTAGGTGTAAACAATACTGTTAAAATTGCCGTAACTGTTTTTACTTTTCGATAGGCAAATTCACTACCTTTAGTAGATCCTGATAATCAGGGCTAACCCTTAAAACAAATACGATGAAAAAAATTTTCCTACTACTGTGTTGTGCATTTTCCTATCTGGGATTTGCGCAAGAAGATGTTACCCTAAAGACCCTGCAAGGTATGGTAGGTCAGGTACAAGGTCAGGTTGTTCAACTGGCTGAAGCGTTTGACGAAGGCCAGTACGACTGGCGTCCACAGGAAGGGGTACGTTCTGTTAGGGAATCAATTCTACATATTGCTGCAGCAAATTATTTTTTAGCTACCAAGATGGGGCACACCGCTCCGGAAGGTGTAGACTTTATGACCATGGAAGCTAACATTACCGGGAAAGAAAACGTCCTGGCCGCCCTAAAACAGTCGAATGCTTTTATTTTGGATAAAATAGGACAAGAAGATACCGCCCGATTTGCGGAGGAAGTTGATTTTGGTTTTGCAAAATTCAACCGCTTGGCAGGCTTATTGATCGTTCTGGAGCATAACGGGGAACATAAGGGACAGTTAATTGCCTACGCCCGGTCTAACGATGTAGTGCCGCCCTGGAGTGCCGCTCAATGACATCAGAAAGCCCTGTTTAGCAGGGCTTTTTCATTTTATGACCCTTTGAGAAATACGGCAATTTTTTGGGGATTAATTCGTTACAGAATTATGAGGATAGCCCGCAACATATTCCTACTATTGCTGCTATGGGCCTGCGAGACAGATACCAGTACTTTGGACACCGGGGAAATATCACTTCTTGAAACCATCACCAGCGCCTCAGTGATTTTTACACATTCCAATCCCTCACTGGATACCTTTTTTCAAACCCCTTCCCTGGCCTACATCAGCGGATATTTCTACTTCGAAGACACCCTGGCTGAAGACGTTATTTTTGGTTTAGATATAGAACATTTTGAAGGAGTAGACAACCCTTTGCGCTTTGAAGGTGCTGATTGGATGGCCCTGGCTGGTTTTACGCGTACGGGCATTTTGTGGTTTCCAATTGGTTCACCTGAAAATCTGGAGGGCATCCCTACCCCCACAGACCGTTGGGAAATACGCGATTTTGAAGTGGATTTACAACCGTTTACCTGGTACAAAATGACCATTACTTGTGATTTCGACAGTTTGCAATTTGTATCCGTAAGCCTTCAAGGCGGGGATGTTGACAAAACCCTATCGTTATCGGGTTTTCCGTTGGAATACCCCAATTATGCCGCATTTGATAAGCCTACTTTAACAGGGTACACCTTTGCCTTACGAGGCCTTGAATTTTCACCCGAAAACACCCCCGGTTTTGACGTTTATTTTGATGATATTGAGATGGGAATCTACACGGGAACTGAGTTTGTGAGGATCAAGGAAGATGGCTTTGAAAACCAGCAAACAGTGGGGGATATTCCTATCAATGCTGTTCCCATACCCCTTGCGGATATCGATGAAAATCTATGGTATCTGGAAAACGAAGCGGCCAAACTGGAAATCACCAATACCGTGCAACGCTCCGGAACTGCTTCTTTAAAATGCTCTGCCGATTTAGAGCAATAGTACCGCTAGCCTTTGTATTTTCTAGGCAGATACACTACTTTCTTCGTGTCAAAAAAGTCCTCCTC
The DNA here is from genome assembly GCA_028284665.1 of Croceivirga sp. Classification (GTDB taxonomy): domain Bacteria; phylum Bacteroidota; class Bacteroidia; order Flavobacteriales; family Flavobacteriaceae; genus Croceivirga. Next base: position 102,785 of record JANQRG010000047.1, on the reverse strand, counting down.
AAAATAATCGTTTAATGAAAAAACCTCCGCGTTGGTATAGCTGCTAAGTTCTTCCGATAGATCTCCCCCTTTTAAGTAAAGGATCCCATTTTTACGTTCGTGTGAACAGTTTTTCTTGATTTTTCCCCGGGTCCAATGTACAAAGGTAGGCATAGCGGCCACCGCCCGGCTCACGATAAAGTCATATTGCCCAGGTAGGTCCTCTACTCTTGCATGGTGGGTAACTACATTATCCAATCCCAACCCCTCTACTACAGCGTCCACTACTTTCACCTTTTTCCCTATGGCATCCACGAGGATAAAATTTGTTTTGGGAAACAATATGGCCAATGGGATTCCGGGAAATCCCCCTCCGGTACCAACATCCATAATTTCTGCGCCTTCGTTAAAGCGTTGAATCTTTGCTATCCCCAGGGAATGGAGCACATGCCGCAAATAAAGCTCTTCGATATCCTTTCGGGAGACCACATTGATCTTTTGATTCCAATCCTGATACACTATTGCTAATTGCAAAAATTGCTTTTTTTGGGTGCTGGAGAGGTCCGGGAAGTACTTAAAAATGATATCAGGGGTCATGAAAACCTGTTAATTTATTCAAAAGTAATACTTTTGGGAACCGAAGTACCGTTACTTTCGTTAGGGGCATCGGTAAATGGATAGCCAATCCACAAAAAAATAGTATGCAAAAAGATACCATTCGTTTTTCCCGCAAAGACTCCGCACAATTCTTTCGAACACTTAACAAAAGGGTAAACCAGTATTTTAAGGACAAGGAACTTAAAAAGACAGGGAACTGGAAACTGCACCTGAAAACCATTATCATGTTCAGTTTGTTTCTTACCCCTTATTTTTTGATGCTTTCCCTCAATCTCCCTACCTGGGCGCAATTCTTGCTCACCGTAGTAATGGGGGTAGGCATGGCCGGAGTAGGCATGAACGTAATGCATGACGCAAATCACGGTTCCTATTCCGGTAAAAAATGGGTAAATAAGTTGATGGGAAGCAGTATGTACTTGCTGGCAGGAAACGTGTACAACTGGCAGGTACAGCACAATGTGCTTCATCATACCTACACGAATATTCACGAACATGATGAAGACATGGAAGCTGGACGGGTACTTCGTTTTTCCAAACACGCTAAGTGGAAAAGGCATCATAAATTTCAACATTGGTACTCTATTTTCTTATATGGGCTTTTGACCTTTAATTGGTCTATTACCACAGACTTTAAGCAGATGTACCGCTACATGAAACGAAAGCTTTCCTATGGAAGTAAATTGCCCAATCCGGTTGTGAATTGGAGTACACTTGCCATAACCAAAGGATTGTACTTTACTGTTTGGATCGTACTCCCCATACTGTTTTTTAGAATCCCGTGGTGGCATATCCTTATCGGTTTTTTCATCATGCACTATGTAGCCGGTTTAATATTGAGCGTGGTCTTCCAATTGGCACATATCGTTGAGGAGGCAGAAACCCCGCTACCGGACAATACCGGGAATATGAAAAATACCTGGGCTATTCACCAACTCTTTACAACAGTGAATTTTGGTACTAAAAACCGAATTATTAATTGGTTTACGGGAGGTTTGAACCATCAGGTGGAACATCATATCTTCCCGCATATCAGCCACATCCATTACACAAAAATTGCTAAAATTGTGAAACAAACGGCGCAGGAATTCAATTTGCCCTACAACGAATATAAAACTACCAGAAAAGCTATAATTTCGCACTTCAGGCATTTGAGAGAATTGGGTAAAGAGCCTGCTTTACACTACTAGCTAACAACAACAACCATGAATAGTGCTACTTCGGAAAGGATACAAAACATGTCCACCTCCGCTACCCTGGCTATGGCTGCCAAGGCACGGGAACTAAGAAATCAGGGAAAGGATATTATAGGTTTGAGTTTAGGAGAACCCGATTTTAATATCCCGGATTTTATTAAAGAAGCTGCTAAAGAAGCCATTGACAACAATTATAGTTCCTATACTCCGGTGGATGGTTATGCCGATCTAAAACAGGCAATTTCCAGCAAATTCAAGCGCGATAATGATCTCACCTACGCCACCAATCAAATTGTAGTCTCCACAGGCGCAAAACAATCCCTGTTCAATGTCGCCATGGTCGTATTGAATCCTGGTGATGAGGTAATTCTGCCAGCACCGTATTGGGTGAGTTATAGCGATATTGTGAAACTGGCCGAAGGGATCCCGGTAGAAGTGCCTACCAGCATTGCTTCCGATTTCAAAATGACTCCTGAACAGTTGGAAGCGGCGATCACCCCAAAAACCAAAATGCTGTGGTTCAGCTCTCCTTGTAATCCCAGTGGTTCCGTCTACGGCAAAGAAGAGTTAAAAGCCTTGGTCGAGGTTCTTAAAAAACACCCGGAGATCATCGTTGTTTCTGATGAAATTTATGAACATATCAATTTTAAAGGGGGGCATACCAGTATTGCAGGGATCGATGGGATGTACGATAGGACCGTTACGGTAAATGGTGTTTCCAAAGCCTTTGCTATGACCGGTTGGCGGATCGGCTATATCGGCGCCCCGGAGTGGATTGCCAAAGGAGCTACCAAGTTACAAGGACAGGTAACCAGCGGGGCTAACGCCATTGCACAACGCGCGGTGATTGCAGCTTTGGAAGCCCCCGTAAGCAGTATCCGGTATATGATAGATGAGTTTCATCAGCGCAGAGATCTCGTATTGCAGTTATTGGGTGATGTTCCGGGATTTACGGTGAACGTTCCCGAAGGCGCTTTTTATGTCTTCCCGGATGTTTCTTCATTTTTTGGAAAAACCCTTCAGGGGATAACCATTAACAATGCTTCGGATTTTGCACTGTTTCTTTTGGAATACGCAAATGTAGCTACGGTTACCGGGGAGGCCTTTGGTAATCCCAATTGTATCCGTATTTCATATGCAGCCTCAGAAACGGAATTAAAGGAGGCGATAGCCAGGATAAAAGCAGTAGTTTAAACCTTTTTCCAGAAATAAGGGACAAACAGGATAAGTACGGTAAACAGTTCCAAACGTCCCAAAAGCATCAGGAAACCGCACCACCATTTTCCGAAGTTAGGCAGGGCGCTAAAATTCACTACAGGGTTCAGATCGCCCAAAGCCGGACCTACATTTCCCAGGGAAGAAGCGGCGCCCCCTATGGCGGACTCAAAATCCAGTCCTAAATAGCCCAATACCAAGGCCCCAATAATAAAAAGTAACATATAGAGCACAAAAAAGGCGATAATATTGTAGACAATGTGCTCACTAACGGTTTTGTTATTAAATCGTACCGGGATTATGGCATTGCTATGTAAAGTGCGCTTAAATTCCAATAAGCCATTCTTAATGATCAAAAGGTGTCGCATTACTTTGATGCCCCCCGAGGTAGAACCGGCACAACCTCCTAAAAACATCAACCCAAAGAAAAATACGGTGAGAAAAGGGGTCCAGTTGGTGAAATCTGCCGTAACAAAGCCAGTGGTGGTTATGATGGCAAGCACCTGGAACAAGGCATGACGCATTGCACTTTCCGCAGCTCCGAATACCTGGGGGTGATAATCGGAGATAGGAACATTTGCCTGGAAATAGACAATCAATCCGGCAATAAGTGTGAAGCACAAAATGAACGTACCATACACCCTGAACTCTTCATCCCGCAGTGCACGTTGTACCTTACCGGTAAAGGCAAAGTAGCTCATCACAAAATTTGTTCCGGCCAGAAACATAAAAACAATGATAATATATTGAATGAGCGGCGTATCGTTCCAATAGGCTATACTGGTGTTTTTTGTGGAAAAACCCCCGGTGGACAGGGTGGAAAGTGCATGGTTTGCCGCATCAAAAAGTGACATTCCTGCCAGCTTTAACAGCAGCGTTTCGGCCAGGGTGTATCCCACATAAATTAACCATAGTCGCTTTGCAGTATCCGTGATCCTTGGATGTAGTTTATCGCCTCCCGGGCCTGGGGCTTCTGCGGTAAAAAGCTGCATTCCTCCAATTCCCAACAAAGGTAAAATGGCAATAGCCAGGACAATGATCCCCATCCCTCCTATCCAATGGGTAAGACTCCTCCAAAAGAGGATCCCTTCGGGAAGGGATTCAATATCATTTAAAATCGAGGCTCCTGTAGTAGTGTAGCCTGAAATGGTTTCAAAAAAAGCATTGGTAACATTTGGGATCGCTCCCGAAAAAAGATAGGGCAGCACTCCTGAAAGGGACATGATCAACCAGCCAAACGTCACGATGATATACCCTTCTTTACGCTTTACCTCTTTCCGGTGACCCCGAGTATAGAACATTGCCATTGTACCCCCTAACATGGTCACTATGGCCGCTAGTAGAATATCCAAAGTAGCGCCATCTTGCATTATACCACTCACCAGGCCCGCCAATACCATGAACCCACCGTTGCAGACCAACAACAGCCCCATGATATGAAGGATAATCCTAAAATTAAGCCACATTATAAAAACAGCTTTTCTATTCTTGGAATGGCTTTGGGAAGCGCACATACCACTACTTTGTCCCCTTCGGTAATTTTAAAATCACCTAATGCGATAAGCCCTTTACCCTCTCGTATTACCCCGCCAATAATTGCTTCTCTGGGAAAATTCAATTCCCGGATAATCTCTCCATTTACTACCGAAGAGTTCTTGACTTCAAATTCCAGAATTTCTGCGTTAAGGTTGTTCAAACGTGTGAGTGCCAGCACTTCTCCCCTTCGGATGTACCTAAAGATCGTATTGGCCGCTAATAGTTTCTTGTTGATAAGTGTATCAATTCCTATAGACTGGGATAACTGGAAATAATCCATGTTCTCTACTAAAGCGATAGTCTTTTTTACTTTTCGGGACTTGGCTACCAAACAAGACATGATATTGGTTTCCGAATTACCGGTCACGGCAATAAAAGCGTCCATAGATTCCAGACTTTCTTCCTCCAACAACTCCACATTGCGCCCATCTCCACAGATCACCAGTGCTGTAGGGAGCATATCGGCTATGTCAAAGGCTTTCTGCTTGTTCTTCTCCACCAGCCGTACATTGAACTTCGCCGAACAAAGGTCACGAGCGGTGTTAAAGCCTACCTTGCTACCCCCCAGTACCATGACGTTCTTAATTTCCCGTTTTTGCATCCCGGTGAGTTTGTAGAGATCTTCCACCCCGGAGGTATCGGTAATAAAATACACCTGGTCGCCTTCTTTAAAAACGGTATCTCCGCGAGGAATTAAAGTATACTGCGTACCCATTCGCTGTAAAGCGATGGGCATAAAATGGAGCTCCGGGAATATTTTTGCCGCCTCTTTGACCATTTTCCCGACAAAAGGGGCATTTTTTGGCAGGAATACGCCTACCATGGTCAACAACCCCTCTTCAAACTCATAGGTATCATTGAATGCAGATTGGTTGAGCAACAACTGAATTTCAGATGCCGCCAGTTCCTCGGGAGAGATTAATTCGTCAATACCGAGCTGATCAAAATGGACTAGATTTTTTTGGTCTACAAATTCAGTATTGGAAATTCGGGCAATGGTTTTTTTACTCCCCAGTTGTTTCGCCAACAAGCACAAGGTGAGATTAGTGGTTTCGGAAGAAGTAACTCCAATGACCAGATCGGAAGCTTCTACTTTGGCATCCTGCAACACGGCAATGGAAGTTGCATCTCCACGCAACACTCTGATATCTAAGTGGCTATCGGCATAGGCCAAACTTTCCTTATCAGTATCAATTAAGGTAATTTCCTGGGCTTCGTAGGACAACAATTTTGCCAAATGGAACCCTACTTCACCAGCTCCTGCAATGATTATCTTCATCAAAAACGGTTAAATATAAAGAATGTAGTTGGAAAGTGTCGTTGGATCGGGATATGAACCCCTCCATGTTATAATCTTTACGCTATTTAACGCGACAAAAGTAATCATTTTATTTTGCCTTGTACACCTACATAACTGTCTTTACCGCTTATCGTATCTTTGCGCTCAAAAATTGCAGGAATGTCGAAAAACGTCAACCCCTATAAGGACTCTACTTTAGGCAAAAAGGCCCAGGTAACCCAAATGTTTGACACCATTTCAAAAAATTATGATGGTTTAAACCGGGTGATTTCTTTTGGTATTGACGTAAAATGGAGAAAGAAGGTGGTCGCTTTAGTAGGCAAAGCGGAAGCCGCTTCCATATTGGATATTGCTACCGGAACCGGAGATTTGGCCATAGCCCTTGCCAAAACAGGGGCTACCAAAATAGTAGGCCTGGACATCTCAACAGGAATGTTGGAAATAGGAAAACAAAAGGTCCTACAAAAAAAGCTAGACGATACCATTGAAATGGTAGTAGGTGACAGCGAAAACCTACCGTTCAAAAACGATTCTTTTGATGCAATTACTGTGGCTTTTGGGGTACGGAATTTTGAAACTCTGGAAAATGGTCTAAAGGAAATCCATCGGATTCTGAAACCCGGCGGGCTATTTGTCATCCTGGAAACCTCGGTGCCCACAAAATTTCCCTTTAAACAAGGATATCAGTTTTATACCAGATTCGTACTGCCCGCCATAGGCAGGGTTTTTTCCAAAGACAAGGTGGCCTACCGTTATCTTTCCGAATCTGCTGCAGCTTTTCCTTTCGGGGAGACTTTCAACAATATTTTACGAAAAACGGGGTTTATAGACGTAGAGAACAAACCCCAGACATTTGGGGTTGCTACTATATATGTTGCCTCAAAGTGATTCGATGAAAAAACTTCTTGTTGTATTCCTAATCCTGGCGTCTTGCCAAGTATCTCGTGGTCAGTTGTTTGGAAAGGATCCCATTATTAATCTTCAGAACTACGACAAACAGTTTCTTAACTGGGGGTACTATTTGGGTTTTAATCAATACGATTTTCAATTTGAGTACAAAGACGATATTGGCCAGGATGTTCTGGTAAATACCACCTTCGGTTTCAATGTAGGACTTATTGGAGAAATGCGGCTTCATGAGTTTTTAGATCTCCGCTTTGAACCCGGACTACTGTATACGCAACGCGATTTAGGATTCCCCGGCTTTACCAATGAACAGGATGCCATTCGAGAGGTTCGTTCCACATATATCCGGTTTCCGTTATTGTTAAAAGTAAGCACACGTAGATTTAACAACATAAAACCTTTTATTGTCGCCGGAGGGTATACGGCGATTAACCTGGGTGCCAAAGAGGATAGCCTGGAAGATAATGGTAGTGGAGAATTTCGGATGACCCGTAATGTGTATGGTTATGAATTGGGCTTTGGGATTGACATTTACACAGAGTTTTTTAAATTCACCCCTTCTATACGTGGGGTTTTTGCGCTTAATGATGAACTGGTCAGAGATGAGGACCCTAATAGTCCCTGGACCGGGAATATTGAAGCGATGCGGACCCGTGGGATCTTTATCAATTTTACGTTTGAATAGGTGTTAGGTGAAAATTAGGCATTGTGTTTTTTCCGCATAATGGTTTATCGCCGTCGTATCTCGCTCAATACTATCCCGGTAGCCATAGCCACATTCAAGCTTTCAGCGGTTTCCCTGCCAAACTGAGGAATTGCAATTTTAGCATCCACGCTTTGCATCAGGGATGCCGAGATACCATTGGCCTCATTCCCCAAAAGCAAGATCCCCGAGGTGGGTAAGGCGGTTTGATATACCGATGTTCCTTCCATCACAGCTCCATAAATCGGCAACCCTAATGATTTCAGATAGGATTCCAGATTGGAATACACAATATTTACCTGCGCTATGGATCCCATGGTCGCCTGAAGTACCTTAGGGTTAAAACAGTCTACAGTGGTCCTGGAACACACAATATTTTTTATCCCGAACCAATCGCAGAGTCGTATTATGGTTCCTAAATTTCCAGGATCCCTGACATCATCCAGGGCAACGATCCAATCTTCCGGGGTAACGATCCAGTCTTCCGAGGTAATCGCTTGTTGTGGTGGCATCCGAAACACCCCCAACACCCCATTGGGATGTTGCAGCGCGCTTATTTTCTTTAGCTCCTGTTCGCTGATTATTTCTGTTTGCGAGTGTGAGAACAACAATTCCTGGTTTAGGGTTACAAAAATCCTTTCCGGAACAAAACCTGCTTCTAATAAAGTGCCAACGGCTTTGGCTCCTTCCATAAAAAACAACTGGTGTTGATTTCGGTATTTTTTTTGATGTAAGCTTTTGACCAGTCTTAGCCACTTTTTGCCAGCCATGGGAATTCGTGTAATTTTGAGCTTTATGATAACGTATCCGTTGCTCAGGAACTTAACGGCAAATGTAATTCTATTCTCGGTAGTTATAGCCCTTACCTCCTGCAATGCGGTTAAAAAAGTAGGTGACGAGGAGTTCCTGCTGATGGAGAATACCATCTATGCCGATAGTGTTCGCGTAACCAGCTCTGAGGTAAGAAATCTGCTAGGACAACGTCCCAATAGTAATATTCTGGGATACCCGCTTCGCCTGAATCTTTACAATATCGCCAAAGAAAATCCAGATTCTTTATACCTGGATTGGTTACATCGAAAACCCAAAAGGGAAGAACGGCTAAACAGTTTTCTGTCTTCCAAACAGGTAAGGCGCCTTGGACAGTCTTTTGTGGTACGTGGATTCAGTAATCTTTTGAAACGGGTTGGAGAAGCTCCCGTAATTATTGATACTGTGAGTACTCAAAAGTCTGTTGACCGCCTGCAGGCGTATTATAACAGCAAAGGATATTTTAATAATGTTGCCACCTACAACGTAATGCCCATTAAGCGGAAGAAACGAGCGAAATTGGACTTTAATGTGGCCCTGGGGAAACCTTACTATGTGGACTCACTTTCACAAAACATTACGTCTCCTCAGCTCGATTCCATCTACCAGATCCATGGAGAAAACTCTTTTGTACAACAGGGAAAACAATTTGATCTGGCCGATTTTAACCAGGAAAGAAAACGCTTAACCACAATTTTCAGAAATACGGGTGTATATGATTTCCAGGAAAGTTCAATAAGTTATGATGTGGTTCGTGATACCTTGCAAAGCAATGATGATCAAAAAATGGTTGTGCAGTTGAATATCAACAACCCCAGAGCAGCCGATACCACAAACACCAAAAACTACCTGGTAAATCGTTTTAAAAGCATCAATATCTATGCGGATTACCAGCTTGAAGCTGCCAATGATTCTTTATCATCCATTGATTATCAAGGATATACAATCTATTATAAGGACAAGTTAAAGTATCATCCCAAAGCCCTGACCGATGCCATCTTCTTCAAAAAAGACAGTATTTACCGGGATTTGGATGAGATTCGAAGCAAACGTCAAATTGTAAACCTAAATACATTTAAATATCCCAGTTTCAAGTTAATTCCGGATTCGACAGGTACGCTCCTTACTTCCAATATCTATCTGGTGCCCAGGGCTAAGTATTCTTTAGATACCTCTGTAGAACTCACCCGTAGTAATATTCAGCTCGCCGGTATTGGATTTAGTGGTTCCGTCATTACCCGAAATGTCTTTGGTGGTGCGGAAACACTAAGTCTTACCGCCAGAGGTTCTGTTGGTTTTTTGAGCGATAACGCTTCGGATGAGACTTTTACCTCAGAAATTGGTGGCGACATTAATCTTACTTTTCCGAGAATTTGGTTCCCCGTAAACACGGAACGCCTTATTCCCTATTATATGCTACCCCAAACACGATTATCCGTAGGTACTAATTTTCAACAGAATATCGGTCTGGACCGGCAATCCTTAAACAGCATACTTGCCTACAACTGGTCACCTGATGATTTCAGAAAAAATACCATTGAATTGCTCAATATTGAATTTGTCCGTAACACAGATACCGATGACTTTTTCAGGGTATATAACAATACCTATGCGAATTTGGATGCCATTGCCGATAGTTATGAGACCTTGGATGGTTTTGCGGATTTTTATGACGAAACTGTAGATCCCGCTGCGGATGATGACAATGAACTGGAACTGATCATTACGGAAGGAACCTCAGGATTTATCAATGCCATCCTAAATGAAGGACAGGCACTTAATCAGGAAGATTTTGATGAAGTCCGGAGTATTGAAGAACGAAGGGAGCGATTAACCAGCAATAACCTGATCTTCACTTCCAACTATAGCTTTCAAAAAAACAATCGGGAAAATCCCAATGACAACGATTTCTATCAATACCGGGTACGATTCGAAAGCGCAGGGAATATGCTATCCTTACTTGAGCGGGTAATTCCATTTAACCAAAACGACAACGGACAAGGCCTGGTCTTCAGCGTGCCGTATTCGCAATATTTCAAAACGGAATTCGACTACATCAAGCATTGGGGGTTACCCAAATCCAAAGTGGTAGCATTCCGGGGATTTGTAGGACTAGCCGTTCCTTATGGCAATGCGGACAACATCCCTTTTGTCCGTAGTTACTTCGCCGGAGGGTCCAATGATAACCGGGCATGGAATGTGTATTCCCTGGGGCCGGGAAGAACAGACAATGAAAACGACTTTAACGAAGCCAACTTCAAGATCGGACTAAATCTTGAGTATCGTTTCCCCATAGTTGGTGATGTAAAAGGCGCCTTTTTTGCAGATGCCGGAAATATTTGGAATGTCTTTGACAATGTGGAGGATGAAGAGGCTACTTTTAACGGTTTCAACTCTTTAGGCGATATTGCTTTGGGCACCGGTTTTGGCTTGCGGTATGACTTTACCTACTTTGTCATCCGGCTGGATACCGGCTTCAAAACCTATAATCCTGCCCTTGAAGTTTCCGAACGCTGGTTTACCGATTTCAATTTCAGGGAAGCGGTGTTCAACATTGGTATCAATTATCCTTTTTAATGGTAATATTGTTACTTTTGTGTCCATTCTAATCGGTAACCAACTTATACAATAACTATGTCACACAATATAAAGCCTGGTGTTGCCACCGGAAATCAAGTACAGGAAATTTTCAACTATGCAAAACAGAAGGGCTTTGCGCTCCCTGCCGTAAATGTTATCGGTTCCAATACCGTGAACGGAGTACTGGAAACCGCAGCAACATTGAATGCTCCGGTTATTATTCAATTCTCCAATGGGGGGGCACAGTTTAATGCCGGCAAAGGATTATCCAATTATAACCAACGTGCTGCTATCCTCGGAGGTATTGCGGGGGCTAAGCATGTGCATCAAATGGCCGAAGCCTATGGCGCTACTGTGATCTTACATACCGATCATTGCGCTAAAAAACTATTGCCCTGGATAGATGGGTTAATCGCGGCCAGTGAGGAACACTACAAAACAAACGGGAAGTCGTTGTACAGTTCTCATATGATTGATCTTTCCGAAGAACCTATTGAAGAAAATATTGAGATTTGTAAAAATTACCTGGAACGCATGTCTAAAATGGACATGACCCTTGAAATTGAATTAGGGGTAACCGGTGGTGAGGAAGATGGCGTTGACAATACAGATGTGGATAGCTCTAAGCTATATACACAACCGGAAGAAGTGGCCTATGCGTACGAAGAATTGTCCAAGGTAAGTCCAAGATTTACGATTGCCGCCGCCTTTGGTAATGTTCACGGGGTATACAAACCAGGAAATGTAAAGCTGACCCCTAAAATCCTAAAAAATTCTCAGGAGTACATCTCTAAAAAATATGGTGTGGAACACAATCATATCGATTTTGTATTCCACGGAGGTTCGGGCTCTACTTTGGAAGAAATCCGGGAAGCAATTGGATACGGTGTCATTAAGATGAACATTGATACGGATTTGCAGTACGCCTTTATGTCTGGTGTTCGGGATTATGTGCAAACGAAGAAAGACTATTTGCAAGGACAGATTGGCAACCCTGACGGAGCTGACCAACCCAACAAAAAGTTCTACGATCCCAGAGTGTGGTTACGCGAAGGAGAGAAAGCCTTTTCAGAACGTTTAAAACAGGCTTTTGAAGATTTAAATAATGTGAATACACTTTAACGTTCAACAACATCCTTGATACATTATGACGGCTTGGTTTAAAAGAAAAGAGAAAGGGATACAGACCACCACTGAAGAGAAAAAAGACACCCCTAAGGGGTTATGGTATAAATCTCCAACCGGTAAGATCGTAGAGTCTGAAGATCTGGCAAAAAACTTTTATGTTAGCCCGGAAGACGACTACCATGTGCGCATCGGAAGTAAGGAATATTTTGAAATCCTTTTTGATGACAATAAATACAAGGAGTTGGATGAAAATCTGAGTTCCAAAGACCCTTTGAAATTTGTAGATACTAAAAAATACGGTGATCGCCTAAAAGCAGCCAAAGCAAAAACGGGTTTAAATGATGCCGTTCGGACTGCAGTAGGTAAATCCATGGGTAAGGATCTGGTCGTTGCGTGTATGGATTTCAGCTTCATTGGGGGATCCATGGGTAGTGTTGTTGGTGAGAAAATTGCCAGGGCAATTGATCAAGCCAAAAAGCGAAAATTACCTTTCCTTATGATCTCAAAATCCGGAGGGGCACGTATGATGGAGGCTGCCCTTTCCTTGATGCAACTGGCTAAAACTTCTGCCAAGTTAGCGCAACTGGCTGAAGCCAAAATCCCTTATATCTCGCTTTGTACCGACCCTACTACGGGGGGAACAACTGCTTCCTATGCTATGTTGGGCGATATCAATATTGCAGAACCGGGAGCGCTAATAGGTTTTGCGGGTCCCCGGGTGGTCAAGGACACTACCGGAAAAGACTTACCGGAAGGTTTCCAAACCGCAGAATTTGTAAAAGAACACGGTTTTTTGGACTTCATCGTACATAGAAGGGATCTAAAGCATAAGGTAAATCACTATATTGACTTGATCACCAATCAACCCTTACGAATAGAAAAAGCGCCTGCTGAGTAGCAAGCGCTTTTTTTCATAAGCATTACAGTGTCTACGTTAGTTCCTGAAAAACCTTCTTAAGAATACTTCTTCAGAAGTCCCATCGGGATAGGTCAACACTCCTTTAGCATCGCAGGTTCCATCACCAAAGTCCAGACTGGCCGTATTACCACTCCTTGAGATCTCCAAAATACCACTTACAATAAATCTGCAGGCCATTTCTCTACGAAGAGGAGTAATTACCTCTTTGGTATATACCACACCAGCTCGACTGGTGTACGCACCGCTACCTGTTATCAAAAAGACGTTATCACCCCAAAATCCGGTTCCAAAACCTTCAATCCACTCACGGGTACGTGTTCCTGAAAAAGTAGCCACTGCTCCGTCCGGCCAGGTTGCAGTATAATTGGCTGTGGCGGTTCCCTGAGGGTTACCATTCTCATTGGAACGTACCCGTAACACATTGGCAGCGCCTTCAATAGCGACCCCATTAAAAGTGAAGTTTTCAAGGCTGAGGGCCAAAGACTTTGAAGCCGCCTCCATATCCTTTTCGTAGCTCAGGTTGATGATACCGCTCAATACGTTTCCGTTACGTAGTTCACATCCCTCTCCAAAATCAATGGTTTTTTCCCTTGTTGTATCGGTAACTACAGTAGTAATGGTTACGCAATCCGGTAAATAATCCGAAAAATAAGCGGATTTTCCAGTCAATGAGAATTCATCCGAAATGTAGACGTCTTCCGCTATTTCGGCAATTTCATCCGCCATCTGTTCCGATTCATCACTGTATTGTAGTTCTGCAACTGAAATCACTTCCTGGCTATCCAAGGTTTCTTCCACAGCAGCTTCTTCTTCGCTACAAGCAGTAAAGGTCAAAGCGGATACCAAGATAAGTCCCGCATAGTTCCTAGGTTTGAGACACTTTTTCATAACTATCAAATTTTAATGTTTGCTCCTATGACCGGAGTTTTTTGAAAAGGTTTAATCACTATCAAAAAAATTCTTCAATTAAAAAAAAGGGGTATCTTTGCGCCTTGATTGAAAGTCAGTCAGATACATAAGAATCATTTTAATAATATTGGCATGTATTTAAACAAAGAAAAGAAAGCCGAAATCTTCAAAAAACACGGCGGGTCAGCGACCAACACAGGCTCTACAGAAGGGCAGATTGCGTTATTTACCTATCGCATTAATCATTTAACTCAACACTTAAAACAAAACCACAAGGATTTCAACACGGAACGTTCCCTTGTAAAATTGGTAGGGAAGCGAAGAAGTCTTTTGGATTATTTGAAGAAAAAGGACATAGAGAAATACCGTTCCCTAATTAAGGAATTGGGTATTCGAAAATAACAACAAGGGAGCTATCATTGGCTCCCTTCGTTTTTGCTTTTCATCCATATAAGGGTGAAGCGAACAAAAAGCTGCACATAGGTTTCATTGGTCTACAACACAACAACACAACCCGACCGTCCGGATAGACGGCAGACCAAAGTTTAACACGTCCGCGAGCAAGGCGGACAACATACTTTTTTATGATTCCAAAAACATTTAAAGAGGTCATTGACCTGGGTGACGGTAGAGAAATTACTATCGAAACCGGAAAATTGGCAAAACAAGCCCATGGATCTGTAGTAGTACAGTCCGGAAAATGCATGTTACTGGCCACAATAGTTTCGAATTATCACGCTGCAGATGTGGATTTTTTACCCTTAACAGTAGACTATCGGGAAAAATTTGCAGCAGCAGGACGGTATCCGGGAGGATTCTTTAAGCGAGAAGCACGTCCTAGTGATGGAGAGGTGCTTACCATGCGTCTGGTAGATCGTGTGCTACGGCCACTTTTTCCAAAAGATTACCATGCCGAAACGCAAGTAATGATCCAATTGATGTCCCATGACGAAGAGGTCATGCCGGATGCCATGGCAGGTCTTGCCGCATCTACCGTTATTCAGCTTTCCGACATTCCTTTTGAGTGTCCAATTTCGGAGGTACGCGTAGGACGAGTAAATGGGGAACTGATCATTAATCCTACTCGGGAGCAGCTGAAAACATCAGATATTGACATGGTTATTGGAGCCTCGGAAGACTCTGTAATGATGGTAGAAGGAGAAATGGAAGAGATCTCTGAGGAAGAAATGGTCGAGGCCATTCAATTTGCGCATGATGCCATCAAAGTACAATGCGAAGCACAACGCAGATTAGCCGAAGCGGTTGGCAAAAAGGAGACCCGGGAATATGATTCGGAACCGGAAGATGAGACCTTGCAACAAAAGATCCATGAAATGGTATACGAAAAGTCCTATGCCATTGCAAAAGCCGGAAGCGCTAAGCAAGATCGAGGACAGGCATTCAGTGATCTGAAGGAAGAGGTTTTTGAAACCTTTACTGAAGAAGAGCAGGAAGAACTGGGTGGGTTGATCCATAAATATTTTGCGAAAGCTCAGAAAGAGGCTGTAAGAAATCTGACATTGAATGAAGGCTTGCGGTTGGACGGCAGAAAAACCGTTGATATTCGCCCCATTTGGTGCGAGGTGGATTATCTCCCTTCTGTTCACGGTTCCTCCCTGTTTACCCGTGGAGAAACCCAGGCTCTGGCTACGGTAACCCTTGGAACTTCGAGGGAAGCAAATGTCATAGACATGCCCTCGTATGAAGGCGAAGAAACGTTTTATTTGCACTACAACTTCCCTCCCTTTTCCACTGGGGAGGCACGACCTATTCGCGGTACTTCACGACGGGAAGTCGGGCATGGGAATTTGGCGCAACGCGCTTTAAAGAATATGATACCGGAGGATTGCCCCTATACCGTTCGGGTAGTTTCCGAAATCTTAGAATCTAACGGTTCTTCTTCCATGGCCACCGTTTGTGCCGGAACCATGGCCCTTATGGACGCTGGGGTTCAATTTAAAAAACCCGTTTCAGGGATCGCAATGGGATTAATTACCGATCAGGAAACCGGTAAGTATGCCGTGCTTTCTGATATTTTGGGAGATGAGGACCATTTGGGAGATATGGACTTCAAAGTTACCGGAACGGCTGAAGGCATTACTGCCTGCCAAATGGACATTAAGGTTAAAGGACTTTCCTATGAAATTCTGGTAAAGGCCTTAATGCAGGCTAAAGATGGTAGGTTACACATCCTGGAAAAACTGGTGGATACTATCTCGGCACCAAGACCTGAAGTAAAATCTTACGCACCTAAAATTGTGACCAAGATCATTCCGGGAGAGTATATTGGAGCTGTTATCGGATCCGGGGGTAAGGTTATCCAGGAATTACAGAAAGAGACCAAGACTACAATTGTGATCAATGAGGACCCCGACACAGAAGAAGGTATCGTTGAAATTTTAGGTACGGATCAAGCGGGTATTGATGCTGTGATTGCTAAAATTGAAGCAGTAATGTTCAAGCCTGAAGTGGGAAGTGCGTATGAAGTAAAGGTGATTAAACTGCTTGACTTTGGTGCCGTGGTGGAATATGTTGAAGCTCCTGGCAATGAAGTATTGCTCCATGTTTCGGAATTGGCATGGGAACGAACGGACAAAGTGACCGATGTGGTGAACCTGGGCGATGTCATCGACGTGAAATATTTTGGCCTGGATCCAAGGACCAGAAAAGAGAAGGTCTCCAGGAAAGCTTTACTTCCAAAACCGGAGGGATACCGGGAAAGACCTCCCAGAAATGATAGAGGAGGCGACCGAAGAAACAATGACCGACGTGGCGGAAATCGCGATAACCGCGATAGAAGGCCAAGAAGGGAGGACTAACGAGTAATCCTAAATCCCTTAATCTTTTAAAGCCCTAACTTTTGTTGGGGCTTCTTTTTTGTGCAACTTTTTTTTCAAAAAACAGACTATAAGATAAAACCTCAAAATCAGTACCATTATGAAAGGAGGAATATTGGCAAAAATATCCTTGATCCTGGTCCTCGTAATAATGGCTTGCTCCTAAGAATTCAACCCATCAGAATTGGTTATTGAATCAAATGATTCAAAAAGCGAAGCGGATAGTGACTCAAATTCCGATGCGTCTGGAAGCCTGGTTTCATAAGAGCTAACCGGAAATTTCTCAGGAAGATTGGATATCACCTTTTTATCAAGTGAGAACTTCACACCCCCGCCCCCCATTATAGGTGCTACCATACCTTGGCAAACCAATTACAACATTACCAGGGACGTTTCAACTATCGGTGGCTTTGCCAATGGGTTGTATGGCGATGGAAAATCCTGAGAAAGTGCTGTCTTTAAAATGTTTTTAGAAGATGATCTGGTTGAAACGGTAATTAGAACAGCCGACGAAAACGGCATGGTCAACTTACCCATAGAATCCTATGATTTGACATATCATAAAATTGGAACAACAATATCGGATGGGAATATTGAATTTCAAAACTGTAAGGGGTTACTTTACGTAAGACCTGTAGTCGCATGTTGTGACTACTACAGAATATACAATTTCTTAAAGATTTTGTAACCTTTTCACGTTTTTTACGTATAAATAAATGGGAAGTACTCCCAAATTTTAATTTGAAAGGGAAAATTAGATGAGACAGTTAAAGATTACAAAGCAGGTTACCAACCGGGAAACCGCATCTTTAGACAAGTATTTGCAGGAAATTGGGAAAGTAGATCTTATTACAGCAGACGAGGAAGTAGAATTGGCCCAGCGTATCAAAGCCGGTGACCAGGTTGCTTTGGAAAAGTTGACTAAAGCGAATCTTCGGTTTGTGGTATCGGTAGCTAAACAATATCAAAACCAGGGATTGACCCTTCCGGATCTTATTAATGAAGGAAATTTAGGGCTAATTAAGGCGGCACAACGTTTTGATGAGACCAGAGGATTCAAATTTATCTCTTATGCGGTTTGGTGGATCCGTCAGTCGATCCTTCAAGCACTAGCGGAACAATCCCGTATTGTTCGCTTGCCTCTAAATAAGATTGGCTCCATTAATAAAATCAATAAGACCTTTGCATTCCTTGAGCAAGCCCATGAGCGGGTGCCCTCCGCCGAAGAGATCGCCAAGGAGTTGGATATGACGGTCGAAGATGTGAAGCAATCTTTGAAAAATTCAGGACGTCACGTTTCTATGGATGCCCCTTTGATTGACGGTGAAGATTCCAATCTTTATGATGTATTGAAAAGTGGGGAATCTCCAAATCCTGATAGGGAATTATTGCATGAGTCCTTACGCACGGAAATTGAGCGGGCGTTGGAAACCTTAACACCAAGAGAGGCCGATGTGATCCGCCTGTATTTCGGTTTGGCCGGACAACATTCCATGACCCTGGAAGAAATAGGAGAAACCTTTGATCTAACCCGGGAAAGGGTGCGTCAGATTAAAGAAAAGGCCATTCGAAGGCTCAAGCATACTTCCAGAAGCAAGATCTTAAAGACATATCTGGGGTAAAAGCACTTCCTGACCGGTGTCAGGACACACAAATTACAGTTAAACTATCCTTAAATTGTTTTTTTGGCAAGAAAGTTGTAATTTGTAGCACTACAGCAGTTTATCATGACTGTTCGTTTTTTGATTGATGAATAAACTCCGGCTGATTACCGGAGTTTTTCATTTTAGATATAAAAAAAGGGGCGTCAAACGCCCCTCATAAACATGATATACAAAAAATTAAGCTGCCTTTTTATATGCCTTTTTAGCGGCAGCAGCCTTTTTGGCCGCTTTCTTTATCGCTAGTTTTTTCACTTGAACTTCCTTGACCGCCTTTTTTAAGGTTTTCTTTTTAGCTTTTTGCTTTTTATACCCCTTAACGGTTGCTACCGCTTTTTTAAAGGATTTTTTCTTAGCATTTAATTTCGCTTTGGCCCTTTTAAAGGACTTCTTCAGTGCTTTTTTCTTGGACATTTACACCTGTTTTAATGTTAATTCAAAGTTACCTAAATATTTATTTAATGTTACATAATAGATGTTAAACCTATTCCTTTTACCCTGTTTTCTTTCCGTTCTAATGAATAACTTTGTAGCAAATACCCATTGGAATGATAAAAAAAATAGCACCTTCACTGCTGGCCGCGGATTTTGCCAATTTGCAACGCGATGTGGAAATGGTGAACCAAAGCGAAGCAGATTGGTTGCATTTGGATATTATGGACGGGGTTTTTGTTCCCAATATTTCATTTGGGATGCCGGTAGTAAAGGCAATTGCCCGTCATGCTAAAAAAATATTAGATGTGCATTTGATGATCGTGGATCCTGATCGTTATATCAAAACCTTTGCCGAACTGTGCGCCTCTTTTCTGACCGTGCACTATGAAGCTTGCCATCATTTGCATCGGACAGTACAGGCCATCAAATCAGAAGGTATGCAAGCAGGCGTAGCGCTTAATCCTCACACCCCTGTACGACTTCTGGAAAATATTATAGAAGAGATCGATCTGGTTTGCGTAATGAGTGTTAATCCTGGTTTTGGCGGCCAGTCCTTTATTGAAAACACCTATCGCAAAGTGGCAGATCTCAGAGAACTAATCGAACAAAAAAACGCCAAGGCGTTGATCGAAATTGATGGAGGCGTGTCTGCCGCCAATGCCAAAAAATTAATTGATGCAGGAGCCAATATTTTGGTGGCGGGAAGCTTTGTTTTTGGAAGTAATGATCCTACTGCCACCATTCAAAATCTAAAAAAAGAAATTGCCTGATGCCGGAATTTGACCTTGTCATTATAGGGGGTGGGCCTATTGGTATTGCCTGTGGACTAGAAGCCAAAAAAAAGGGACTTTCCTATTTGATCATTGAAAAAGGGCCTATTGTCAACTCCCTGTTCAATTACCCCATCAATATGCAATTTTTCTCATCTTCTGAAAAGCTGGAAATTGATGGAATTCCTTTCATTAGCAAAGAAGCGAAACCCAAACGCAACGAAGCATTAGAGTACTATCGAAGAATAGTGACGTCCAACAACTTAACTATTCATCTATTTGAAACGGTTGAACGGGTATCCAAAACCAACGGTACTTTTGAGGTTCGGACGACTAAGGCCAACTACCGCGCTCAAAATATCATTGTAGCTACGGGCTTTTATGATATTCCCAACTTAATTCACGTTCCCGGGGAGGATCTACCTAAGGTTTCCCATTACTATAAGGATCCCCACTTTTATGCCAGTCAGAAACTTGCCGTGATCGGGGCGAGCAATTCTGCAGTGGACGCCGCATTGGAATGCTGGCGCAAAGGCTCCGAGGTAACGATGATCGTTCGCGAGCCAGAGATCGGGCAACGTGTAAAGTATTGGGTACGACCGGATATCATTAATCGGATCAAAGAAGGTAGCATCGCGGCCTATTTCAATGCTAATGTGACCGAGATCCGGGAAACGGAGATTGATATAGCCACTTCGGAGGGAAAAGTAACCCTCCCCAACGATTTTGTACTGGCCTTAACGGGTTATATGCCCAATTTTAAGTTTCTTGAACATCTGGGTATTGCATTTTCCAATGATGAAAAACGATTACCCCAGTACGATCCGGAGACCATGGAAACTAATGTAGAAGGGCTGTACCTGGCCGGAGTGATCTGTGGTGGTATGGAAACCCACAAGTGGTTTATTGAAAACTCCAGGGTACATGCACCAATGATAATTGAAGCGATTACAAAAAAGTCTTCCACAAGCGTAAAGCGGTAAGGTGTTGTTCGACTTACGTAAAGGCAATTGACACTTTCGTAAAATGCCCGATGTATCAACAAACAAATCCTTATAGCCACGTATGTCTTTTCTACGCAATAACTTTGTTCTCCTTTTGCTGCTCTGTTGTACCTGTTCCTATTCCTACGCTCAGGAAGGCTTTATGATAGGTGTTGGACCAACCCTAGTCGCTAACAACTCCTTAGCTGGAGGTAACGCCAGAGTTTATTACGGGATTAATCCCAGATTCTGCTTTGGGCCGGAAATCTCGATTTTTCCCTATCAGTCCATCGCAGATCAGTTTGAGGAACGTCTTTTTGAGACTAATCTCAATGCACACTATCTTTTTGAACTGGCACATCGCTTTGAGTTTTACCCCCTGACAGGCGTAAACTACACGATTGAAACCGAAAGATCCACAATAGATTTGGAAGAAGAAGAGCATACGGCCCCGGGAATCAATTACGGATTAGGACTGCATTATAGCTTTGGAAAGGTCCTTATTTTTAGTGAATTTAAAAGCGTTATCGGAGAATTGAGTGATGAGTTCTTTACTTTAGGCACTGTTATTATGCTTAGTAAGCCCGCAAACGGCTCAAATCATAACAACTGATTGGCATGCTAACACAAGTACATCTAGCCGTACAATATTTGGCCACCGCTGCAAAAAGCTTTTTGGAGCCCAAAGCCGATGACAGTTATACCAATTTAGGGTATATAACCGCTAAAAATCGCTTGGAAACCTGGGCATTAGATACCTCCGGAACAAAATTGGCCTTTAGTTTTACAGATTTTAGTTTGCAGTGGCTAGGCAATACATTTATCACCTATCCCCTGGATGGGAGATCGCATACTGAAATTGTCGCTTGGTTATCCGGAATGGCAAAGGACCATAAATTTGAAAACAGTTATGCGTACCGGTTGCACTATGATCTTCCCTATTCCGCTACCAATGGTTTTAAATTCCAAAACACAGATCCAAAATCGCTTGAGCAGTTGGGGAGACTTCGGGCGCTTGCACAAGAAGTATTAAAGACTTTTTTGGAAAAGGAACATTCGGATGCTGAAATACGGATCTGGCCTCACCATTTGGATACTGGGGCCTTTCTGACGCTGGAAAACTCGGATAAAGCCATCGGGTTGGGCATGGCGATACCAGACGCTTTGGTAGCGGACCATTATTTTTACATTAGCGGCTATTCAGGACATGATAGCCTGGCCACCTCAGGTTTTGCTCCCCTTGCACATGGGACATGGAAAAACGACGGTTTTAAGGGGGCTGTCTTTCCTGTATCGAATAGTACTGTCGCACAGGGGATCGCCTTTTTTCAAGAAACCTATCAGACCTATATGAAATAGCGCTGATAGCATTTACCTGTTCATAATTTTCTCCCTTTGGAAAGTTGATGAAACAGGATCTGTTTAATCCTAACAGCTGGTGTTATAGCGCAAATTGATACTGTAAGGTGACACTACCGATAAATCCCTGGGCCACCTCATCTCCGCTGGTAATTACATTAAGTTCGCGACCAAAACCCAGTGTAATTCCAACCAAAGAATCAGAGTTTTTAATCGGTAAAAAATAACCTCCTTCCAGCCAGGGCTGTACTACCAAAACATAGGTGCTGCCTGAAGTAGAAGTGCCATTTAACATATCTGTCCAGTCAATATTCAGGCTCCAAATATCCGTGTTAATTCCTGCTATAATTTTCCCTTTGGCGAGTGGGAAATGCCTTCGGTAGCCCAAAGAACCTCCAAAACCTTCTCCTTCCTCTGTATCATTAACGTCACTAAAATCCTGCCTATCTGTAAAATTAAAACCTAATCGGAACACGACTGACTCCTTTTCATTTGAAAAATGTTCCAGGTTACCTGTGGGTATAAATCCGGCCGGGTAGAGTTGGGCGGAAAGCCCTATATAATTTTTAGAAGGATCGGTCTGTTGTGCGTATCCCATCCAACTGAATACCAAAAGAAAAACGGTAACAACAGTAAATGCCTTCATTTAAATTAGTTTTAGTTCTGCCTCCATCCGATTACTAGCTTTAAGCATTGCTCTTCCATCGCGATAACTTAAATAGGGATACCCTTTCTTATGGTTAAGCATACTAATAGTACAAAGATAGTTCCAATGCCGGGTAATTTCTTTCCAGCCGAATAAAATCGAATGTCCGGGATCATAAATATGGGTAGCTTCACTTCCCGCACCGTTTACTTCAATCACGCTAAAATCCCTCCCTTGCG
This sequence comes from Croceivirga sp., assembly GCA_028284665.1. GTDB lineage: Bacteria > Bacteroidota > Bacteroidia > Flavobacteriales > Flavobacteriaceae > Croceivirga. The sequence goes on along the minus strand of JANQRG010000047.1, from coordinate 80,059 downwards.
ATAGCGCTTCTAAGCTTGTATATAAAATATCCAGGCGCCCATAATAAAACCCTTCTATTTGCGTGCAGATCCCATTAATAATTTCTTCGAGTTCCGGAGTGACCTTATCGGTTACATCTATAAACTTTGCTCCCCGGGTATGACTTCCGTAAGGCACCAAAACCAATTCCTCCCCCTGCTTCAACACTTCTCCAAACTTTGCTCCAAATTTCTTTTGAAGTGATTTGTGTTGCAGATAGCTTCTGGGATCTTTTTTAATGAGTTCAAGCAAGGTACTCCTTCCATCCCCGGTAACACTTAGAAATTCTTTGGATACCATCCCGGTGATTTTACCTTTTGATGCTCCGGGCATTCGGACAAAGAATATGCCCACCTCTTTAGGGAAGGGTATCAGCTCCTGGATAAGAAAATCCTGCCCACTTTTTTTACGATAGGCAATCAGGTCTTCTTCCGAGTGTATCTTTTCCACTCCAAGCGCTTTCATTCCAATATCCGGTTTGGCAATACAGGGAAAACGAATTGCCGCGGAGGTCATCTTCGCAACCAGTTCCGAACCTGTAAGGTCCTCCGTAATCAGAACGGTCTTAGGAATAAATTTCCTGGGGACTTTTTTGTAGATCTCCATTTTAGACTCCATGGTCATTCCACCGTTGGCCATACTAGGATTAGCCGCATTGAAAAAGAAAAAGGACCTGGCTTTGATCGAAAAAAACAGCCATACCGGAAACAAGGGATAATAAATAACTCGTAGCGGCCAGTATTCCCAATGTGTCAGGCGATGCCAAAGTAGCCTAAAATTCATGGTAGAGGAGCTAACGAATGTATCGTATTCAAGGAAAATTCAGCAATCTTTCCGGAAGAAAGATCTCTGTGATTCATAGTAATGTTTTGTTTATTAACAACAGCCTGCGTAATACTTAACGTCTTTAAGCCATTGTCGCGATCAATAACAAAACCATTTTCAAAATCACCATGATTCTCTTGGTGAAAACCTAAAGTTTTAACCGGGGAAACCACTTCGGTTTCCCTAATAAAGTTGACAAAAAGCGTTTCCCGATCCATTACTGCCTGCTCGTCATAAAGCGTAGCCGATGACCAGATATGCGGTTGTGCACTGTCTTTACGAGTAAAATACTTCTGCTGACCATCCCATCGAAACTCCCACAGGTCTGGGGTAGTATAAACCACCAGGGTAAAGGGTTCTATACGATGAAATGACAATTTCCGTAGATAGGCCATTACATCCTGTTGTGCTGTAATTTCAAGGAGAATTAGTCCTCTACTCCGGGCATACGGAAGGATCCTTTGGTGATTCGTAAAGGCCCCGTTCAGGAGGACGTTGATCCCTCCTCTTTCGTTCACGGCAAACCAACTGCCTCCTGCTGCGGAATCTTGAGGAAAAATCACTTTGTGCCCATTGATTTTTAGTTCTTCAAAGGACAATTTCGCCCTTCTAGACACATGTTCGTCCCTATTTGAGGTTAAGATAACCCCATTTTTTGAAGGAATGTAACTTACTGTACACATGCTTTTCTATAGGCTATAGTTGACGGGGCTACCCCAAAAGATTCCGGTAATTCCAAATCGGTAAAGTGCTGAATGCCAATCTTAATCAACGCATGATGATGAATGGCGTGTTCCAAATTGTACATTACCTCGCGATAATAATTGGAAACCAACTGGTTTTCTACACCGTTGAGTTCATACCCCATTTGGATGTCTTTGTTGGGTTTTTCCAGATTAGCTTGTATAAACTCCAGTTGTCCAATGGCGAAAACGATATCTGTCTCTATTCTTTGGTCCCGTTCCCGTTTATCGTAAGAAACCGTTGCACGCTCATACCCATTGATCAAACACAAGTACAACTCAATAATATGCCTCGTATGCTGGCCAATGGTAGCGTTAGAAAGCACCGAACAAGGTACCGCATATCGCTCTTTTGGCAGTTGCCGGAGGATGTATTTGAATTGCTCAATGGTAGTTATAGAAGATTTGAACATCCTTATTGAAATTTAAATTTTAGGCGCTTTCTAAAGAATAAAAACAAAAGATAGAAAGAAAAACCCATATAAATTATTCCTAAAATACTATTCACCCATAGCGTGTATCCTTCAAAGTCCTGTAGGAGACTATGCCCTAAAAAAATAAAAATTCCCAACGCTAAAAAGGTGCCCATTCCAATCCCCAAAATAAAGAAGCTCCTTGACTGTGGTGTATTTTTTAATAGCTTTTTCGCTTGCAAGGCCTTACTCCAAGTCAACCAAAAAGGAATTTGAAGTGGATTCAGGGCACTAAGACCAAGCCCTAGTAAAATAGGAGACTTGAGAATTGCAAAGTGGGTACTTTCTTCGGAAGGTGTCACAGGGGTCGCGGCTTCCCTAAAACTGGACACCGCTAAAAAAGCCAATAAAAGTGCTCCTAGTGGAAGAATATAGGTAAGCCATCTTTCCTTAATTGTAATCTTTGAACTTCCCCAAATTGTTAGTCGTACATAGACCAATTCGACAAAAATAGCTGCCAGGGCAAAAAGTAGCGCCTTTTGAACTCCCTGAGAGGCAGCAACATCAAAAGCTGTGATGTTTAATGTCCCCAGGGGAAGAGCTCCTAACCAGCTAATCAAAAGACCAGCGCCACAAACTTTCAAGTAGTTCTTCATTGTTTTGATACCTCAAAAATAAGGCTTACTTACTTTTGATTTTCTCCCAATTTTTATCCGCTTGTTGCTTCAGTTCTTCCGGGGATTCCGCCAGCCACGATTGTAATGTATTATTTCTTCCTGAGTTGTAGAAAAGGTATAACGCTCCATCCCGAATCTCGAAAGTCTCCGGGTTTACAGATACTTTCTTTCCGGATACGGCAACGGCATAGGCACAATACCCTCCGTATTTGGGAACGTATTTTCCGGGATTTGCCTTAAACTTTTCCAGGTTCTCTTTATTGGCAAATTTGAATTTGACCCCATCGTGTTGCGCACTATAAGCAGCATCCCCTTCAGTGGCCTGACCATCAAAATAGGCGGTCACGTCATATCCATTCGCCACAAAGCCCTTTTTAGTATTGTAGTTCTTGTTTTGTGCTACTGCAGCAACACTAACCAACAGTAGAAAAATGCCTAATAATTTTCTCATTATCAATAGATTGAAGATTCGCTATCCAATTTTACAATTTGGGAAATATCTATTCGCATTACTTTCCATCCTCCCAACTGCTCTACCGCCCCTTTTAACCGGGAAGGTTGTCCTATATATGGTACTATGTCTTTGTGGATAGCGTTTCCTTTCAAATCTGTTAGTAAAAAATAGTACTCCACACTATTTTCATCTTTGGTCACCAAAACGGGTGGGACCCCTCCCGAAATGCACAAAGCGGCACAACTTCGATGTATTTTTCCATACCCGGGCTTCATTACTCCAAAGTAACACTTGGGATCAATGATCTCACCTTCTACTGTTACTTTTCCTAAACTTGAGGGAACTATACTTTCTCCTTTCCCTGAAACGGATACTTTTTGACTATCATCGATCTCCAGTAAGGTTTTCCCATTATAGTAGATGAGCTGCCCTTCAATGGTCATGTGTTTACCGTGTAGCACCCCCTCTTTTTCCCGGAGGTCTTTTAAAAAGGGATTAGGGCCAGACTTTCCAAAGCCCAGCAACACAATCTCTTTGTATTCATTTTCAGCGAGTTGTACGCGAAGCATCGGATAAGGAGATTCATGATATACACCGGAAACCTGGGTCGGATGCCCAAAATCGAAGCTGCTGTTTACAGCGGGTTGTTGCAAAAACCCGAATAAAAACACTCCCATAAGCAGCACAAAAACTGCAGTCCAAACGAACCTTTTAAGGACTTTTTTGGTTCCTTTTCCAACCTTCCCGGAGTACCCTATGTAAAACTCATTTTCTTCTTTCATGATCCACTGCTAATAGGGGTTACGGCCGTTCCTTCAGGAAATGCTTCAGGATTAATATAGACCATATCGTTTTCAATTTTCAATGCGTAGGTTTTTACTTTTTCCGTAAAGGGGGGTGGCGATTGTCCGTTATGGGCCAGGTATTGATACCCATGCCATGGGCAGGTAACACATCCGTCTACTATTTTTCCTTCGCCCAGGGGGCCACCCTGATGTTTACAAACATTATGGATTGCCGATAGTTTCCCTTCATGCTTAAAAATGGCTACACGTTCACCGTCTACCGTAAAGATCTTTGCATAACTTTCTGCAATCTCCCGGGGATGACATACGGCTAACCATCCCTTAGTATCCTTTGCCCATACGAAGCCATCGATTTTGGCTTCTTTCAACGCCGCCCTTACATGCAGGCTAACCAGGGTGATAAGCCCTAAAAAGAGTGCAAGTACTGTTAGGAAGGATGTATCCTGTTGGAATGCCCCCAGAAAAACGTGCATAATCACAAGAGCATAGGCCAGATATACCCCCATATGAAGGCCTTTCCAGATCTTTGGAGAGAGGTTGTGCAAAAAGAAATCGTGACTAGTAGACGCCATGGTGAATAAAATGAGAAGCGCTAAAAAACCGAGTACCTGAAATGGAAAATTGACCAGGGAACCATAATCCATGTTGGAGGTGAAAACAGACACAATAGGGTTGCTATTTCCCAAAGCGTGAAACTGAATAATGGCAAAAACACCATGTACCAAAGCAGCTAAAAACATACTCACTCCAAGGTGACGGCGATTGTATAATAGTGGTAAAAAGCGCGGATTCAGCCGAGAAAGCGGGCCAATGGCCAAAATAATATGTAACATGATGATGGCCAGCGAACCGAAGGCGCGAATGATCACAGTTTCCGCGATGATTTCCGGATTGGTCAAAAAACTGAGGACAAAAAAGAGCACCAGGTAGGTCACCATTCCCAGTAGAATAAGTCTGTCGTACGTTTTTTTATGGGCATTCCATAGCACCCATTTATAGTCAAGTCCCATTAAAATTCCATTTTAAGTAGTTCCACATCTTTAATAGGATCCACCACATAAATCCCCTTTGTCGCTTCGGAAACCGGAAAGTCATACGTCCCTCTCCCTTCCAGTTGTCCTAAAACCGCCCCTTTGCTACCATCTGCCAGCATCTCATACACAAGGCTGGATGTGCTTTTAAAAGGCGTGTTGACTTGTATGCTGACTGATTGCCCGTTCAGGGAAACCGACACCGGAAGGTCTGTGGAGGTCCCGGATGCATCGGCAGCAGAAAAATCCAGATCCTTTACCGCAAGAATCATCAGCATAGGAAGTAGCACCAGTATCCCTATCCATATATATTTATGTGCCCTGCGTTGCCCTGCGATCATGATCTCCGGAATCTAAAAAGTTTGGCAAAAAAGAAAGGCCAGGTAGCAACCACTCCCGGAAACAACAATACACGAATGCCCTTTTTGCTATCCGCCAATAGCGGGTCTATTTTCCTGGCGCCGATCAACATAACGTAAAGGGCAAAAAGTAGGCCTATTGCAAAATATCCGCTAAGTATCCCCAAAAAAATTGTTATTGCGGTTTCCATTTAGATAAGATTTACATCTGCCATTACCTCCAATACCGCAGGACCTTCCTGTGCAAACAATTGTTGCATGCCCTCATATACTTCTTCCTGTTTTGAAATGCGTTGCCCCCATGCACCGCAGGATCGGGCAAATTCTGAAAAGTTGGGATTGGACAAGGACGTCTTCCAGACGTCAAACTCCCCTGCGCGTTGCTCTTTCGATATCTTCCCCAGTTCGTGATTGTTCAACACAATCAATTTCACAGGCATCTGATATTTTACCAGGGTGGTGATCTCAGCCAAATATTGACATAAACCGCCATCTCCGGCTACCGCCAAAACTGGGCGCGAATCCTTAACTGCCGTCCAGGCACCGATCGCCGCAGGTAGCGCAAAACCAATTGATCCCAGGTACCCGGACATGATAAAATCATGTTGTTTAGATTCAAAATAGCGACCAAAAGAATAGGCATTGTTTCCCACATCTACGCACATTACGGCGTTAGCAGGGGTATGCTGGTTCATGGCGTCAAATACAGCGATGGAGCTTACGCCATTTTCCGAAGTCTCCAGTAATCGCTTGGCTTTTTCCTTCCTCCATATCTTCCAGCGATCCGCCACTTCCTGGGTTTGATCCTGCGTATTGATCTGGCCCTCAAGCGCGGTTTCAAAGATTTCCAGTGTTCTTGAGATCTCTCCCCATACGGCTACATCCACTTTATGGAATTTACTCAGGGCCAAGGGATCGAAATCTACCTGGATGGTAGGCTTCTTCTGGGTTATTCCCGTGTGATTGGAGAAGGAAGCGCCAAAGACGATCAAGAGATCAGATTCATTCATGAACCATGACGCGATTGGGGTACCACTTCGGCCCAAAACCCCACCACCCAGGGGGTGGTCATCCGCAATCAGTCCTTTACCCTTAAAAGTGGTGACCACCGGAGCCTTTAATTTCTCGGCAAATCCCACTACTTCTTTGCGTTGAAAGCGAGACCCATGTCCCATTATGATCACAGGCCGTTTTGATTTTTTGATCAACTCCACGGCATCCGCTGCCGCCTGTTTTGGCGGTGCTATTTCCTGTGAAGTTATACGTTGCTCAGGGGTCTGTGCCTTAGCGTTTTCCGGAACTTTTCGCTCCTGCACTTCATCCGGGAAGGTAATATGAGAAACATCCCGTTTAAGAATGGCGTGCTTTACGGCCAGGGTCATCAATTCAGCGTGTTTGCTATCGCGCTGCACACGATGGTTGAATTCTGCAACAGTGCTAAATGCCTGTACCAGATCCACCTCCTGAAAATTTCCGGTTCCCACTACTTGGGTGGCTACCTGTCCGGTTAAGGCTAATAAGGGTGCCCGGTCTACTTTGGCATCCCACATGCCGGTATACATATTCGTAGCCCCGGGACCTGCTATGGAAAAACAGGCCGCAGGGCGACCCGTCAGTTTCCCATAAGCGGAGGCCGCAAAAGCTCCGGCTCCTTCATGACGAATACCGTAAAAATTAAGTTTTCCTTTTGCTTCCAATCGGCGCATGGCATCTGCAAAACCCAGATTAGAATGGCCTACCATGCCAAAAACGGTATCGACCCCCCAATTTACCATAGTTTCAGCCATAATATCGGAAACAGTGGGTTCGTGTTGCACTTCTTCTTCTGTGCCCACATAAATAGCACCATCCTCCTCCTTTACTTCATACGTGGGAACCCCATCATCATATCCCCCGGGAGGCTTTCCGGAACAGGGATGAAAGTCCCAACCGTGCCATGGACAGCGTAACAGTCCATTTTCTATTGAACCCTCTCCCAAGGGTCCCCCCTGATGAGGACACTTGTTATCCAAAGCCGAAAACTTTCCTTCAAAATGGGTCAGACATATCCCCTTATGACCTGCGGTAACTGTCTTTACCCTTCCCTCCGGCAGCTCATTTTTGTTGTCGAGGACTTTATGCCAGATTACTTTTTTTGTTGTTGCCATGCTCAGTTTGTTTTTAATAATCGGATAACCAGTTTATCAATAGTAAGGCCTTGTGCTATAATAGAAAAGACCACTACACAATAGGTAACGAAGATGATCGCCTCACGAAATTCCCCCTCAGGTAAGGATAGCGCCAGGGCAATGGAAATGCCGCCGCGTAACCCTGCCCAGGTTAAAATAGCCATTTTCTTCAGATCACTGCGATGCTCTTTCCGTAAAAAGAGATTGGAAATCAGTACGGAAACGTATCTTGAGAATAGCACAATTACAATAGCCACAACCCCCAAAACCAGGAAGTCTGTTTGAAACTCCAGGCTTACAATTTCCAACCCGATCAAAACAAATAGGATCGCATTGAATATCTCATCCAATACCTTCCAGAAGGTATTCATATGCGCTTTTAAAGGCTCGCTGGGACATGATTTATGCAGGTAGTTGCCAAACATCAGCCCTAGTACTACCATTGCCAGCGCCCCTGAAACGTGTAATATAGAGGCCAGCCAATACCCTCCCATTACCATGGCCAGTGAAATATGTACCGCTATAATCGGAGAATCAAAGGTATTCTTGAGAAAGAATCTTCCGATAAACCCCAGGACAAAACCCAAGGCTACCCCTCCAAATGCCTCCTGGGCAAATTCCCGGAAAATATGAGAAGGCTCTACGCCTTCACCTCCTGTCATCGTAGCGATAGTGAGCAATGAGATAAATACCACAATTCCTACGCCATCGTTAAAGAGGGATTCCCCAACGATCTTAATTTCCATGTCTTTTGGAGCACCAGCCTTTTTAAGCAATGCAAGGACCGCGATAGGGTCCGTTGGGGAAATTAACGCCCCAAACACCAAACAATAGGTATACCCGATAGTTAAACCCACCCATCCGGCAACGAAATAAAAGAGGGATCCTATTAAAAAGGTAGAAAGCAGCACGCCAAGGGAGGCGTAAATCAGTACCGGGCCCTTTTCCTCGATCAAACTATGGAGGTTTACATGGATAGCACCGGCGAACAGCAAGAATCCCAATAAAAAATCAAAAAGTATGGTCCTAAAATCTATGGTTTCAATGACGGAACATACACTTTTAAAGGCCTCCTGGTCCACCCACCCAATGATCCCAATCCCTAGGGAAGCAATAATAGCCAGCAGCATTACCCCGATAGTGTCCGGCAATTTGAACAGTTTTCTGTTCAAAAAACTAAGCAGGGAAGAAAGCGCAACGATTCCTGTAAAGATCTGAAACATAGCTGGAAAGCTAAGGGTGCCCCCTATCTTTTGTGTTCTGGACTATCAAATCCAGCCTGGCAACCGGCTTCCCACTCATCGGGTTGGTTCCCGTATGCAGGAATCCCTCCGTTGTCCTTTAACAATCGTGCCAAATGCAAACAATTCCAAACCAGGAAAGTGGTATTCCTATTGGTAAAGTCATTTTCAGGACCTCCGGAACCTTCATCCCGGTACGATGGGCCAGGTCCCGCTTCGCCCATCCAACCGGCATCTGCCTGAGGTGGTACCGTATAACCAATATGCGATAAAGAGAATAAGATATTCATCGCACAGTGTTTTACCCCATCCTCGTTCCCTGTAATAAGCGTGGCCCCTACTTTTCCATAGTCGCGATATTGCCCTTTCGCATTGAACTGATGCGTGTATCCATACATACGCTCCAGTGTACGGTTGCATACCGAAGATTTTTCTCCCAACCAGACAGAGGTACAAATTATTAGTATGTCACAGGCATCAATCTCTTTTTGAATTATAGGCCAATCGTCCTTATCCCATTCAGGGGTAAGCGACATGTCTAGTCCCAAGCCAGCGGGAATTTCATAATCAACGGGTCGTATCACCTTAGTGCTTACCCCATTCTTTTCAAAGATGTTTTGTGCCACTTGGATCAGACCTTCTGTATGGGATAATACAGGGGTGCGGTTAAGCGTACAATTCAAGAACAATACCTTTAGGTCATCGTATTTCGCTGGTGGATTTTCACAGTGCTTTGTGGTAATCTTTTGAAGTTGTTTAGTCATGTTTATTTTGGATTATAGTTATTCTCGAAGGTGTTGACCATTAGGTCGAAGCTTCTTTTTTAACATTACAGGACAATTTATGTTAAATTTTTCCTGACCCCGTTAAGTTAATACAAAGTATTCTTCTCTCTTTTTTTAAACGCAACCAATGCATTGGTTGGATATCATTATAGAAAACCTGGCATGAAAACATATCGCTCCATTACGACCTTTCTCTTTATAGCCCTTATTTTCCTTCTCGTTGGCAATTGTACAACAGACGATACTGACGAAGTCTCTTATGACCTAACCGGAAGCTGGACAGTACTCTATTTTATGGATGGGGATCAGAAAGTGACCAAAACTGAAGAAAACACCTGGCCGGATATCAATAATGGCGATATCACGACAACTTTCTCCGAACCCGATAGCGATGGGCAAGGAATCATCTCCGGAATTACCGTTACAAATCATTTTAATGGGAGCTTTACCATTTTGGATCAGGGAGAACTATCCATCGGACCGGTAGCTACCACATTTATTAATGAACCGGAGTGGACCGCCTTATTTCGTATAGGCGGAACGCACAGCTATGAGATCAGGAATTCAAGACTCTTTATTTATTATAATGACAACGCCAATGTAATTGTTTTTGAACGGAACTGATCTCCCTATATAGGTATTAAATAGAACCGGGGCTTTAGATTGCCTAATAGTGATTTAAGTAACCCTGGAAAGTATGTTGTTAACTGTTTAACCAGCTTTTGAACTCTGCTGCCCGATTTTTACTAATAATGATATCAAAATCCGAATCCGGTTGTATCAGGATCTTTAATTGATTATTCCCGTACTTAATGATCTTTCGAATAGCTGAAATTGCCACAATAACCTGACGATTCGCTCTAAAAAAATAATGCTCGTCAAGGCTGGAATACAGATCGTCAAGACTATTATTAGAAGTGGATTGTTTCCCATGGATGTCTACCACATAGGTCACCGTACTTTCCGTGAAAATATAGGCAATTTCAGTAGTGGCCACAGGAAGCAACTCATTTCGGGTATAGGTTAAAATGCGCGTTTTTCCCTTATCACCGAATACCTCTTTGGGTTCTACACTATTTTGATCCGATACTCTCTGCTGGTAGGTACTTAGATCGGTATTCAACTTGGCAAGGTTAAATACTTCGGATTCCAATTGCTGGTTTTTCATTTCCAGTCGTTTCTCATAGGCACTTCCTATGAGTCTTGCCGTAATCACGGAACCCAGTACGATCGCAAAACCCATAATGAGAAATATGGAATAAAATTTCCCCCGGAGTTCAGCAATCTGAGAGTATATTTTACCAATGTTTGCATGTGCTCCTATGATCCAGTCGGAGTTGGGTACGGGAGACAAATAAATAATCTCAGAGGCATTGTCCCCATCCTGATAATTCCGGATCCCTCCGACGGCCTTTTTGTCCATTAAAACGTCATAGAAATCTTCCGAGCTCACATCATCATTAATGGAGGAAATAAAAGATTGGTTGGGGCTCACCTGTTGCCCTACCCGGGTTTTATCAGGGTGGCAAACTTCTCTTCCCGACCAGTCGAACATGCAGATAAACCCGTTTTCCGTATTGGAGTTTCCAATACTGGCCTGCACATTTTGGATCACCACCTCTTTGTCCACCCCATTGGCCAATTGCGATCCGATAAGACTCGCTATTTCCCGCGCTTCACGCTTACTGGATTCCAGCTGGGTTTGCAAAAACTGATTCGCACTCACTTTAATAAAGTATTCTACGGCAACGCTGGCAATCAGAATAAAGAGTAAAGTGATTGCTAAAAAAGTAAAAAAATAGAGTCGATCTTTTCTCATGAGTTCAAACGCACCAGGACAAAATTGCTTCCAAAATTAAGCATTTGAGCGCTGATGTCAGGGTATTGCCCACTTAGGCCTTCCTTGGCATTTTGGCATGGTTTCTTCCCGGAGGACTCCTTTTCCCTTTCAACCACCTTTTTTCCCTGTCAAAGCCTATTCTTCCCTCTCACCAACATTTTGTCGCTATAAACCACTGATCTGCAATTGCTTTGCGATATGAAAAAATCACGTTCAACACAAAACCTAATCCAAATGAAAAGTAATTTTTTTAGTGTTCTTTTTATCTGTTTGTTGTTGGTTTTGGGATGTACTAATGATAGCGAAAGCGACTTATTGGTGATCGATGATCCCGAAACCGACAACCCCATCGACGACGACGACGGTGTTGAAGCTACCGTCACCTTCACAGAGGACATTCAGCCTATTATTGCCAGTAACTGTCTGGGATGTCATTCCAACCCACCGAGAAACGGCGCTCCTTTTGCCCTGGTCACCTTTGACCAGGTGCGTTCCCGAAGCAGTGCAGTGCTCAGGACAGTTTCACTACAGACCGGAGAACCAAGTGCGATGCCTCCCTCGGGTAGAATTCCACAGGCATCAATAAACCTGATCGAGCAATGGATCGATGAAGGCCTGGCCGAATAAAACACCATACCCTAATCCAAAAAACAAATACACAATGAAAGCATCCAAAAACCCCTGGTGGATTCTTCTAATAGCAGTAATGTTAGGAAGTTATACCACCCATGCCCAGCAAAAATACATTGACAAAAAAGGAAAAATCGTATTTGAAGCCTCGGAGCAATTGTTTGAAGAAGTAAAAGCTGAGACGGCAACCGCGACGGCAATATTAGATATTTCCACCAATCAGATAGCCTCCCTGGCGCTTGTTAAAGGCTTCCGTTTCAAAAATTCTTTGATGGAAGAGCACTTTAATGAAAATTACATTGAATCGGACACCTACCCCAAAGCTATTTTCAAGGGGCAACTCCTGGATTTTGACAGCAGTTCCTTAACCGCATCCCCTTCCGAGGTAATCGTAGATGGCACCCTGCAGCTCCATGGAAGAGAAAAGGAATTGCAAACTACACTTCAAGTTCGAAAAACAGGGAATAGCATCCTAATGGAAGGAGCATTTATCGTAACGCCGGAGGATTTTGCGATCAGCATTCCCAAGATCGTGCGGAATAAGATTGCCAGGGAAGTACAGGTACAACTCAACTTTAATCTGGTTCAAAAATGAGAATACGCTATATCACCATTGCCACTGTAGTCATACTCCTTTTAAGTATCGCTGCTTTTCTCGGCTACAGCTATATGTACGCCCCGCACAGGGACGTGGCCCGGGAAAAAGCCATTGCGATAATATCGGCAACCGCACTGCAAGAGAAATTTGCCAACCCGGACACAACTAAACCCAGTTGGGCGGATAAAGTTATTGAAGTTCATGGTTGGGTTTCCAATATAGAAGAAGAGGCCACTATCGTTGTGGATAATAAGGTATTGGTAGACCTCACCCTTCAAGAACAATATCTCGCTAAAAATCTAACCCCCGGAACTAAGATCGCGATCAAGGGCCGCTGTGTCGGATATGATGATTTGCTGGAGATCGTCAGGATAGATCAGGCAGTACTAATTAACAACCCCTAAAAACCATCAAAAAATGAGAGCATTATTTCTAATAGCCCTACTGTTACCGGTATGGGGCTTCGCGCAAGACGATCTTCTGGCGGAAATCGATACGAATGACGTCAAAGATTTTGAAAGTGCCGCTTTTAAGGGACTAAAGATCGTAAACTTCGAATCCACTAAAATGGTGTCCAAAAAAGAACTCTATTTTGTGGTTTCCCACCGCTTTGGCTCCATTAAACCTGGCTTTGAAGATTTCTTCGGCCTGGATCAGGCGGTGACACGACTCAATTTTATCTACGGTATTACCGATGGTATTAACATTGGGGTTTCACGAAGTTCTTTTTTAAAGACCTACGAAAGTTCCTTAAAACTGCGTTTAGTGCGTCAACGCAAAGCGGGCTTTCCCTTTGCTGTGGTTGGCTTTGGTACGCTTCTGATCAATGGTGCCCTGGACCAGGACAACCTTCCGGGTCTTGAATTTGAAAACCGCCTGGGATATACCGCACAAGTACTGATCGCCAAAAAGTTCAACAAAAACTTTTCACTGGAACTCATTCCTACTTTTTTCCATGAGAACCTGGTGCAACTGGATGAGCAGGAAAACTCGCAATATGCGATCGGTTTTGGCGGTCGGCACAAGATATCTAAAAGGGTGTCCCTGAATATAGATTACGGGCTACACCTCAACAGAGCGGATAACTCGCCCTTTAGCAACCCGTTATCCGTAGGTTTTGATATCGAGACCGGTGGCCATGTATTCCAGCTTCACTTTACCAATGCACAGCCCATGAACACCAATGGTTTTTTGGGAAGGGCAACCGGAGATTGGTCAACAGGGGACATCTTCTTTGGCTTTAACCTTTCAAGAGTCTTTTAAAATGAACACAATGAAAACAAACCAGGCACGAATTCCGGTGCAACAGTCTTTCTGTAGCTGTTGTGCCCATAAGATCAAGGACGCCCTTTCCGCTATTGAGGATATTTCCAATGTATGTCTCTATCCAAATGACGCCTTAGTCGTCTTCAATTTCGTTCGCGCTAACGAGATCTCCAAGGCACTGAATGTTTTAACGGATCTCGGGCATCCTGAAGAAGGTGAAATTGTTAACCACAACAGTACAATCCCTGATTGCGGATGCAGGAAGGTATTCATAGCGCAAGATAACGGTAGGAGCATTGAAGATAAACCAGGGAAAATGGCGCAATCCATCGCTCAAAAATTCCCTTTTAAACCTCAAAATTCCCTTTCACCAACATTAATAAGAACATAAAGCGGCCGTCTTGGTTGCTTTGTACTCACAAATAGTTAAACCCTAAAAAATCGATTAAAATGAAAAAGTTTTTGACTGTATTTGCACTTGCGGGACTCCTTTTTTCCTGTTCCGACGATGATTCTTCCGGAGGTACGATTGATATCCCGGATCCTGTTGACGATGGTCCCACGGGGGAAGCATCGGTAGTAATCAATGAAGTAACGTATCTCGCTGGTGAGGTAGAACTGTACAACAATGGTGACATTACCGTTGATGTCAGTGATTATTTTCTTTGCCTTGGCCCTGGCACCTACGACAGGGTGGGCGATATCATCGCCAGTGGTAATGCGAATTTAGCCGCCGGAGCGTTTTTGGTCCTTAATTATGACCGTCCGGGAGCCACCGGAGGCCTTGGCCTTTATATCAACAATGCCGGTTTTGGAGACGCGGCCAACATTGCCGACTTCGTACAGTGGGGCGATGCCGGCAGCGCCCGTGAAAATGTAGCGGTTGAGGCCGGAATTTGGACCGAAAGTGATTTTGTTGAAGTTTCGGGCAATGAAAACAACAGTATTGCCTACGATGGCGATGGCGAAGCTTCCTCGGACTGGGCGGAAACTGCTACCGTTACTTTGGGAGCGGCTAATGTTGTTACTCCACCGGAAGAAGCCGTGGGATCCGTGATCATCAACGAAGTAGAATACCTGGTGAATGATGAGATCGAATTGTATAATAACGGTAACCAAACGGTTGATCTTGCCAACTACTGGATGTGCCTTGGCCCTGGTCAGTATTTCAGAATTGGGGATGCTGAGGCGACTACCGTTGTCTCAGGTGATGTGAATTTGGCCCCTGGGGAATTCTTAGTGATCGCTCCGGTGACCTTAACCGCTCCGGACGACGCGGGCGGTCTAGGATTTTACGCTAACAACGACGACTTTGGTGACGCCGCTAACATTCGAAGCTTTGTACAATGGGGAGCGTCCGGTAATGCCAGGGAATCCGTTGCTGTTGAAGCAGGGATCTGGAATGCTGGTGGATTTGTCCCTAATGTATCCCCCGGTTCCAGTATCGCCTATGACGGGGAAGGAAACACTTCCGACGACTGGGCCGCAACCGTTACCCCTACTTTGGGAGCTGCTAATGAGATCACTGCTCCGGCCCGATCTATTGTCATCAACGAAGTAGAATATCGGGTCAACGATGAGATAGAGCTGTACAACAACGGTAATGAAACCGTAGACCTTTCCACCTATTGGATGTGCCTTGGCCCTGGACAGTACTTCAGGATCGGAGATGCTGCCGCTACGGATATTGTTTCCGGTAATGTAACGCTGGCTCCCGGAGAATTCCTGGTCATTGCTCCGGTTGTCCTAACCGCACCTGACGATGCCGGTGGACTGGGGCTATACGCCAACAACGACAATTTTGGTGACGCGGCTAACATCCGAAGCTTTGTACAATGGGGCGCTTCCGGGAATGCAAGGGAATCCGTTGCTGTTGAAGCTGGGATCTGGAATGCCGGTGGATTTGTCCCCAATGTTAGTCCGGGTTCCAGTATCGCTTATGATGGTGAAGGAAACACTTCCGATGACTGGGCTGCAACAACCACCCCAACCCTCGGAGCTGCCAATGAGTTCAGTGCTCCTGTACGATCTATAGTGATCAATGAAGTAGAATACTTGGTCAATGATGAAATAGAACTGTGGAATAACGGCGATGAAACCGTAGATCTTTCCACCTATTGGATGTGCCTTGGCCCTGGCCAATACTTCAGGATCGGGGATGCAACTGCTACCGATATCGTTTCTGGTGCTATGAACCTTGCTCCGGGTGAATTCCTGGTCATCTCTCCGGTTACGCTAACCGCCCCGGATGATGCCGGTGGATTAGGTTTATACGCCAACAACGACAATTTTGGAGATGCTGCCAACATCCGAAGTTTTGTACAGTGGGGCGCTTCTGGCAATGCCAGAGAGTCCGTTGCCGTAGAAGCAGGTATCTGGGATGACGGCGGATTCGTTCCCAATGTAGCCTCCGGAAGCAGTATTGCCTGGGATGGTGAGGGCTTTACGTCAAATGACTGGGTCGAAGACGCCACACCCACTTTAGGCAGTGGTAACGCCGCCGCTAATTAATGCTATCGGTCGCGAAGGTGGTAACAACAGCGACAGTAGATACAACAATGGTTCGGATATCCGAAACGAATAGTAACTAATACTTTACCAACATGAAAACAACACATTTAAAACAGCACTGGTTAAAAGCTGTGACTGGGATCGTATTGCTGGTTACGCTTTGGAGTTGCGATGATGATGACGAGGGTGCGTACGCCTCCAATTACGAATCTCAAAAGCACCTGGAAATAGTTCAAATCGACGGGAATCAAATTGCTATGAATCTTGTATAACCTTTTTCCAGGTCCCTTACCCGCAGGAATTCGTCAAAAAAATTGACGCATCCTGCGGGTTCTTTTTACCTTAGACAACGGAAAGCTCAGTGTATGCCGTATCAAAAGAAAATAAAAATACTGCTTTTGTGTATTGCCCTTCTGGGCAGTATAGGGCTGTTGCTTTTCGTCAGGGAATGGAACAGAGCGCCCAATATAGTGGATACCCGTGAAGAAATCGAGATCAGCATAAGTTCCGAGGAGCTGCTGGCTTCCTTTATTTCGGATGAAGCTGCGGCAAGTGAAACCTATGTCGAAAAGACCATAGAAGTAGAAGGCCGTGTTAAAGAGATCAGCTTTTTAAACAACCGCTACACCGTGATATTGCAGGGCAAAGGGGAATACTCCTGCCTGATGTGCGATATGGATCCTGAACAAATGGCGCAAATCCAATCCATAAAAAAGGGAGATGTGATCACCCTTCGCGGGATCTGTAAAGGATTTTTAATGGATGCCATCTTGTTAAATTGTATCTTGATCAACCAACCCAATGAATAAGACAGTACTTATCCTTCTTTTTAGCATGGTGCAACTCGGGCAGGTACATGCCCAGGGGAAGTATATTGCCCGGCAAGGACAGGTCACCTTTTTCTCCTACACTTCTGTAGAAAATATTGAAGCCACCAACAACCAGGTCTTCAGCATAGTAGATATCGAGAAAGAAGCGCTTGCCGTGAGTATGTTAATGCGGGCCTTTGTGTTTAAAAAAGCATTGATGCAGGAGCATTTCAACGAGAGTTATATGGAATCGGATATTTACCCGAAAGCCAGCTTTGAAGGGAATATCCTGGATTTTGACGCTTCCTTACCCGATCAGCAAACCAAGATTATCGATGGAAAGATAACCATACGCGGGATAACGCAGGCAATTCAAATAAAGACCGATATTGAAAATTCAGGGGACGCTTTAGTGCTTTCAGGAGATTTCACACTGAATGTGGCCGATTTTAAGATCAAAATTCCGCCTGTAGTAGCCGGAAATATTGCAAAAACGATTGAAGTAAATTTTAGGTTCCAATACCAACCCTATGAGCAATAAGATTGTAACAATTTGGGCCCTTTTGATGCTACTCGGAAGTCAATTCCTTTCCGGACAGGGGCTATTGGAAGCGGTGGAGCAGGAACTGGGCGACAGTACGGTATACACCGAAGCGACCTTTAAGACCACCCGCCTTGCGCTGGGGCATTCCGCACAGACCCGAAAACAAGGGACTATGGAGATCTCTGTGAATTCCCGTTTTTGGAACGTTCCGTATCGTACACAGGGCTTTTTGGCGGATCGGATGAGTACCCGCTTTGGGGTCTCCTATGCCTTTTCGGACCGATTCACGCTGGGTGGCGGGGTAACCACCTATGATGGTATTGGCGATGCCTATTTCAAATACAAGCTGTTGCGGCAAGTAGACAACGGGAAAGGATCACCCTTTACGCTTACCCTCTTGCAAAACGCCAGTCTGCGTACCAATCCCAACCGGAGTATCAATGCCAGCGATGGGTTTTCGGATAAACTGTCGTTTACCACCCAGGCGTTGATTGCCCGAAAATTTACCCGCAACTTTTCGCTACAACTTTCCCCAACCTTTGTCTACCGGAATTCTGCCTTGTTTGAAGACGATCCTACCGAACATTTTGCGGTGGGGATCGGCGGACGCTATCGCGTGGGAGGGCATGTCTCCATAGCTACGGAGTATTACTACCAGGCCAATCCTATTACGTCGATCTCCAATTTTGATGCCTTTGCTATTGGGGTGAATTGGGAACTCACGGACCTAATGCTGCAATTCATACTGACGAATGCCCATAACATGGCTGAGGATGCCTTTATTACCCAAACCCGTAACAATTTTAATACCCGGGACGGGAATTTGTTCTTTGGGTTTAATGCCACCCTGGTGCTGCATTTTCGTAGAGGGAATGTGAAAAAATAGTGTGGTAAAGGTTGAGATAGCAACTACGGAAAGCCGCTTTTAAACGCTCCTCAGAAGTCTTATCTTTAATATTCCGTATAAAGGGAATAAAGACTATTGTTTATATTCCTATGTTGTACGCAATATTGACCAAAAGCTGTGAATAAAATTAAAAACAGTCCACTTTATTTTTTAGAATATGCACCGAATGTAGCTTACTCGGATGGAAAACCCGTTGAACACAAAAATTTGGAAAACAGGTCAGTTTTAAAGGACGAACTAGTTGTTATTGTACAAAAAGACGATGGCGAAAAAATAACTTTCACGAGCAGAACTGTAAAGTATTTAGACAAAATATTTATTGCACCTCTTCCAAATCCAGTACATATACTGTTAAATAGCGGAATTGAAAATTACAACTATTCGATTAAAACTTTGGAATTACTAAAACATGATTGTCAGTTAGATAATGAGGATAATGGAATTCACATATTGAACATCGGAAATGATAATACTAACAAGAATTTTAACGACTTGATTAAGTTTAAAATGGTGTCTGTTATATCATTAGTTACTTCATTAGAAGCCTTTTTGAATCAAGTTATTCCGAACAATTTTATTTATGAGCAGACCAAATATGGAAAGACAAAAAAGCTGAACAAGAAAAAAATTGAGAGTCCCCAAGTTACTTTTAAAGAAAAATTGACCGATTTAATTAGTCAGCTTTTAGATCAGCCAAATTTTTCAGAAAGCAACCCAAAAATAATCGGACTAATTATCGAGCTTTACGATTTAAGAAGAGAAGTAATTCACTTGAAGACAAATTCTGAAAACGAAATGGGAATGTACTTTAAGAGCATTGGAAAATTATTAGACATCGAACTTGAAAAAGTAATTGAATCGACAATTGACTATATGAATCTAATAAGACCAAAATTCGTTGAATAAAATACTGCGTACAACAATGTATAACCGCAATTTATTCACGCATAGTAGTTGGTTTATGGTGTTCATCGGTAGCTGCGCTCTGGTCGGCGAATTCGACTATGCTTCGACAAACTCAGCACAGGTTAGAAACCACCCGTCAGAACGACGTAGTTGGGCTGGTCGGAATTGCTAAAGGCAGTGCTTAACCGAAAAACACCAACTTAAAACCCATAACTGACGGTTATACGTGACCGTTGTGCTTCATTTAACAAATAACATTTAGTGAGTAGGAAAAAGAACCCTAGACAAAGGGAAATTCTAAAATGGGAAAAAGGAATAATCGATAATCTGGGAGTTGTGACTGCTTTTCCTTACAACATTATGTTCAACCATCTAAAAGGAAAAAATATTTTAGAAATAGTCGGTTTGTTCTTTTCCAATGACGCAAAAAAAGTTGACCTACTTGACCTGTGCACCTTGGAGCAGTTTTGGTGGACAAACACAGAAATCGAATCTGCGATGTATTCAAAAGTTGAACATCCAGATCATTATTCAGGGGAGTATATCTTCGACAAATGGAATAAGGAAAGGACAATAATTGAGGTCAGACAACCAGATATTGATGGAAAACATTGGAAAGCTGACCACTTACATATTAAACGTGGGACCATTGATTCTGACTCTTACTTCAAAATTGTTAAACCGACATTTAATAAACATATCGAATTGACAAGTGAAAGGATTAATGGAGTTTATATAATGAAAGTGAAATAAAAACGAGCGCACAACAATGGCAATAATTCATTGCTGCGTTCTTGCTAACTTTGATCTTATTAACCATTAACACGGCTGGATTTCAGTCCGACAATTGCCTTGCTTGGATAAGCTCAGCTAACAGGAAATCGTCGTAACGAAATCATAGCCGAGACCGTTGACAACAATCTGAAAATCAATAATGAAGAACAAAATACTGATTACACTTCTGACTTTATCATCTATAATTTGCTTTAGTCAGAATCAAAATGAGAATGTCCTGTACATCGTTGATTCAATCCCAATCATTGAAGAACCAGAAGAAGGATTTGGAACACTGACAGAAAATGAAATTGACAGAGTTGAAGTTCTAAAGAACAGAGAAGCAATTGAAAAAACGGGATACAAAGACTTGGACGGAATAATTTATGTTTTCACAAAAGAATATGTCAAAAGACCAGATAGCATAAAAGCGATTCCGACCACCAAATTAATGACTAAAAAAAATGGCACTTGGTATTTGAACAATAGTTCAAAACCATATTCAGGAATATTCATTGACTATTACCTCACTGGAAAAAAACAAGGAGAAGGAACGTTACTCAACGGAAAACTAAAAGGTAAACGTCTGATGTATCATATGAACGGAAATGTATCAGACGAAATAGAATACGACAATGGACTTTCAAACGGAACTGAAAAACGATTTAACAAAGCCGGAACTTTAATCCAAAAAGGAGAGTTCAAAAACGGCAAAGAAATTGGGATTTGGGAAATGTATCATCCAAACGGACAATTAAAACAACGGACAAACTTTGTAAACGGAAAAATGGACGGAGAATCCATTTCCTACTATTCAACAGGAGAAGTAAAAGGAAAAAACGTCTACAAAAATGGGGTTTACCAAAAGGATAAAATAAACGACAAACTGTTCAAATTATACAACGAATCCCAAGATTTGTACAAACAAGTAAATTATAAAGGAGCAATAAAGAAACTGGACAAAGCATTGGAACTAGAACCAAATTGGGCTGACGCCTATTTTGCCAGAGCCACAATGAAATTGAATGATTTCCAATTTGATGAAGCAGTTACGGATTTTAATAAAACACTTGAAATAGAACCATACTTTACTAATGCCTATTCTAATCGAGCTTTTGCAATTTTGAGAAAGTATGAACTGGGAAATGGAAGAACTTTATCAAAATCAAAAGACGTTCAAATAATCGCTTCAAAAGAATCTGAGATTCCAGAATCTGAGCTGACCAAAATCTGTTCGGATTTGAAAAAAGCAGTTTCACTTGGAGATGATAATTGGATGGTTTTAGAAGCGTTGGAAAAACATTGCAATTACTAAAAGGTAGTTGCCAACATTGGCTATAACCTGCCCGACTGTGTCGCTCAGGCGGGTTCACCCCTGCCCTTAAGTCCCTTTCCAAATCCACATTGTTTACAGCAAATACGGGCAAGTTTTTCTAAATTAGGGTAAGAAAAAACAAACGGCTCGATTTTACGGTTCGAAATTCTCCGAATTTCAACCCGCCGCAAATCATAGCCAAACCGTTGTGTGTCATTTAAATTAAAATAGAATAATTTGAGATGAAGAATAATTTCATAGACTTTCACTCAGGACCTGAAGTGGATATAATTCTTATCAAGGGTTTGCTCGAAAAGGTCGGGATTTATGGAATTGTGCAGAATGATTATAATTCGGGAAATATGGCAGGATTTGTTGGCGGAACTTTGGATACTGTACGATTAAAAGTAAGGGAAGAAGACATTCAAAAAGCCAATGAGATACTAAAGGATTTTATGGATTCTAAACAATAAAAAATTGAAAGCCTTAATTCCAAAAGACAAAGGAGATATAAAAACAGCGGAAAATTTGAAAAACTATTCGTTCGAAGAAGTAAAAAATATAGCCCCCGAGTTATTAAATTGGATTAAAGACATGAACTGGCCTGTCGCCGGACCTGTGGCTAATTATTTGGAATCAATAGCCGAATATTTGACAGATGATATTATAAAAATTTTGAAAGGAGATGATAACGTATGGAAATATTGGTGCGTTTCCGTTTTCGGATTAAACGCTACCAAACCAATCGACCCTAAATTAATGACGGAGTTTAAAAGAATTGCGACAAATCCAACTCAGGGGGAAATATTAGAAGAAGTTCGAGAACTAGCTTTGGAATTTGTTAAAATAGAATAACCGCACACAACAAAGAACTGAGCTAAAAAACAACGCTTTTCTACGTTAATTTACTCAAGTAAATCCCAAGCTGAAATCATAACTGCCTGCCCGCAGGCAGGGCCGAGACCGTTGGCGAACATTAGAGGAATGAATTATGAAAAAAAGAAAAATTATTTCAGTATTACTTTTGCTTGTTGGCGTTGTTTTAAGTGTTGCCTTTATAGTAAGGATTGAATTTCCTCAAGGATTTGAGGCCTATTTTAAAAGGGAATACTACAACCAATTTGGCCCTTTGGCCATAAGTGTTGAACTTTTAATAGCAGCTTACTACTTTTTTATAGGGCATAAAAAAACGAATTTCGCTTTAGCTCTTTTTGGATTTACCGCCTTGCTAGACCCTCTCTTTGACCAATTAGGTCTTTTCGACAGCATAGTACCTATATACGGAACAATAATTTTATCGATTTGTGGGCTGTTATGTATCTGGCTAGCATTTGCAAACCCATTTAAATTAAAACGTTTATCTCGTTTGGTAGCCATCTTAAGTCTTGTCCTTGGTGTTTTTGTTGAGCTGTTCTTCAACTATTTCTGATAAAAACATTTGCCAACATTGGCTATATTCATCCCAAGAACTCGGAACAGAATCATACCTGCCTTCCGGTTTACATGCCTTTGGCATGCAGGCAGGGCCGAGAGCGTTGTAGTTTATTTATGAAAAAAACCTATTATATTATTCTCGTCTTGTTTATATCTTTTTCTTATTCTCAAGAAACAGTTAAAAAGAAAAATAGAAAAACAAGTGAGGAATTTCATGTTTTAAAATCCAATAAGAAAATTAAGCATGGACCTTACACGAAATACTTTTTCAGAAATGAAATCCATATCTCCGGACAATATGAAAATGACGAAAAAACAGGTGTTTGGAAATATTATCATGGGAACGGTAAGCTTTCAGAAACAGGTAGATTTAAAAACGGAGTTAAAGACAGTATTTGGACAAGATATGCCTTTGATGGACAAACTATTGGACAAATAGGTTTTATGGACGGTAAAAAGAACGGAAAATGGGAATTCTATTATTCGGACACTAAGAACCAAAGAAGTGTCGGAAATTACGAGATTGGAAATAAAGTTGGAGTTTGGGAGTATTATAATAAGCACGGTGTTTTAATTCACAAATTTGACCATTCAACAAAAAAGTTGATCTACTATACCAACGATGAAGATGCATTAACCAAACAACCAAATGAACTGGATAGTGACCCTGACAATCAAAATCCTATGATTCTCGGAGGAAATCAAAACCTTAAAGAGCATTTGAAGCTTGAATGGGAATATCCACAAGAAGCGCAATGGAATGGAATTTCAGCGAGTGTTTACGTTCTTTTTGATGTTGATGAAAACTTTGAAATGAAAAACTTTTTCGTCCAAGGGAATCCGGGATATGGTATTGGAAAAGAAGTTATTCGGCTTGTTAAAACGGGGCCTACCTGGTTACCGAAAAAAGTAAATGGAAATTATGAAACTTCACGTGGAAGAGTACCTTTTACCTTTACAATTCAATAATAAACAAACTACAACACGGTGTATCATTAATTACGCCTGCCTGTCGGCAGATAGGGGTGGAAATGTCCGCAATGAATCATACACGAGACCGTTGTGCTTTATTTCGCTAAACCAAAATAACCAATGTTAAAATTCTTTAGAAAAATTAGACAAAACTTACTTTCAGAAAACAAGTTTACAAAGTACTTGGTTTATGCTATTGGAGAAATTATTCTTGTTGTTATTGGAATTTTAATCGCTCTTGAGATAAACAACTGGAATGAAAGGGAACAGTTGAGAAATACGGAGTTAAAAACACTCAAAAGTCTAAATGAGGCAATTAAAATTAATCTTAACGAGCTAAACCAGATCCTTAATGCTCAAATCCATAGAAATAGAAGCCCGCAAGAAGTTCTTTTTGTTGATTTATCTAACCAACAGCTTGTTCACCTGGATTCACTGATAACAGAAAATGTTGAAAATTACACATTTGACCCCTCAACAGGAATTTATAATTCCATAATACATTCAGGTAAAATTGAAATCATTACAAATGATTCTTTAAAGAATAGAATTTCCAAGCTTTACGATAGCGTATCGGATTACCAGGAAAGTGAAGACGAAATAACGGAGTACACTAAAGTGCACTTAGAGGAAAATTTCATTAATAATCTAAATATTGATCCAAAAGTTTTAGCCAAACTTAGAGCACGGACAGAAGAAGAAAAACAAAAAGATAAAGCGCTTTATATCAAGACTTTCAATTCAAAAAAGCTTAAGAATATGTATATTTTACTTCTTAATAAAATGGGTGAAGTTATAACAAAAGGCCAGAGTTTGGCGTCGGAATATCGGATTTTGATTGCTGATTTGGAAAACGAAATCAAAAGAAAAGAATAACAAAAGCACAACATTAGCTATACGTAATCCGCCAGAGGCGGACAGGTTGGGCGCAATGCTGAATCAAATTGAATACTACCAAAGAAATTGATTATCGCGGAATATTAAAATTCCACATTCCTTCTGATTGGGTTGAAGAATACGATGATGAGTATGGCGGAACTTTTTATGAGGATTCTCCCCTTTCGGGTACTTTGCGATTGAAATTAATGGCATTAAATACACCGAAAGGTGCTTTTTTTAAAGACGCTTCATCAATTTTGGACGATATCATTACAAAAGGATCAGCGTCAATACTATTACCCAATGACAATGCCCTCAAAATGTTTTTTGAGCAAACGGTTGATTCTGGACATGAAATAACCATCTATTATTGGTCTCTCATTCAATTTCTTCAGCCAAATCGCCTGCGATTAGGCAACTTCTCTTATACAGTCTTGACCAATCGCCTTGGTATTGAATCTGTGCGGAAGGAAATTGATTTTATAACTGAGCAAGTTAAAAATGCTGAATACTCAATGGAAGAATGAATGCACAGCACCCAACAAAGACTATAACCTGTCGGTCCGAGACCGTGGTGTACAACCTAAAGAAACGAACGAGTGACAGAATTAGAACTCATAATTAACTTCCACAAAAACTCCGAAAGACAAGGGCCAGGAAGTGAAAACGATACGCTGAAAGCCCTTGAATTTATAAACATGCCAACGAACCAGGAACTGAAAGTAGCTGACATTGGATGTGGTTCAGGGGGGCAGACCCTTTCACTTGCCAAAAACGTAAACGGAAAAATAATAGCGGTTGACCTGGCTCCGGAGTTTTTAACCGAACTCGATGAAAAGGCTCAAAAATTGGGATTGGAGAATAAGATCGTGACGCTTGAAACGTCAATGGACGAATTGCCTTTTAAAAAGGGCGAATTTGACCTGATCTGGTCAGAAGGCGCCATTTATAGTATTGGATTTGAAACGGGCCTTAAAAAATGGAAGGACTATTTGAAGGTTGGTGGCTACCTGGCCGTTAGTGACCTTACCTGGATTACTCCATCCCGGCCCAAGGAACTGGATGACTTTTGGAAAACGGAATCCCCGGATGTTGACACCGCCTCAAACAAGATCAAACAACTGGAAAGTAATGGTTACACACTTGTTGGTTATTTTTATTTAAGCACCGACAGCTGGACAAATAGCTATTATAAACCCATGGAAGATAGATTTGAGGCTTTTCTCACACGACACGACAATTCAGAACTCGCACAAAAAGTGGTTAATGATTATAAAGCTGAAATAGCCTTGTATTTGAAGTTTAAGGAGTATTACAGCTATGGATTTTACATAGCGCGAAAGAATTAAAACTGTCGCCAATAAAGAACTGAGCTAGAAAACAACGCTTTTCTACCTTAATTCACCCAAGTAAATTCCAAGCTGAAATCATACCTGCCTGCCGGTGTATATATCTTTGGCATACAGGTAGAGTCTGGACTGTTGTATCCCATTTAAAATCTCCGGTCTCATGTAACGTTTGACCCGATTTGTAGTCTTCAGTTCAAAATTATGAAATGAATACACTACGAAGTCTTACTTTATTACTATCCGTACTATGCCTATCCGCCTGTGAATCCTATTCGAAGAAATCTTCATTAGCGAATTCAGTTATTGTTTTTCAAGAAGATGCTTTCAACTTTACCGAAACACAAAAAGATTTTATTCTAGAAGTAATAATTAATTCCGAAAAGGAAGTTCGGGAACTATTGCCGACACTACCGGATAGCATAACGGTGATTGTAGAACATGTGGATTGGGATCTGGATGCTGTTGGTGGTGTAACAGGAAGGGCAGAATCAAATACTCCCCCGCTTATAATGGTCCAAATATCGAATACGTACCGGGAAGGGGTGATTGATTCCATTTATTCTGGTTTAAAAGCGACCCTATTTCACGAATTGCATCACTTGTCACGTGGCTGGGCCATTCAGGATAATGCATTTGGCCCGGGAATCCCCAATGCCATGGTAAATGAAGGATTGGCTGTTGTGTTTGCAGAGATCTATGCCGAAACTGTATTTGAAGCAAATGCCTACCCCGAAGAGGCGGACCGTTGGGTAGAAGAAATTCTAGATTTACCGCTGGATGCAAGCTACTCGGATTGGGTAATGGGAGAACATCCCGATGGCAGGACCTACATTGGGTATCGAACCGGAAATTTTTTGGTTAGAAAAGCCATGACTACATCTGGTAAAAACATTTTAGAATTAAGTAAGCTCAAGCCAGAGGAAATCATAAAACTAGCGGGCTACTAAGGCTGCTAAAAACTGTTCACGACCTTGGGTATCACCTACCCGACTGCGGCTTTCAGGCGGGTTCATCCCTCCCTTTCGGTCTTTTCTAAACCCACCTTGTTTACAGCAAGTACGGGCAAGTTTCTTAAATTAGAATAACCAAAACAAATGGCGTGATTTTTATCTCTATTGGGCAGAAATCATGCCTTCTTGCCGATGTATACAGGCAGGGCCGAACAGTTAGTCATAATTAAAAGACAAACCATTCAAAATGAAAATAAAAGGAGTAGTATTCGACTTCAACGGGACCTTATTTTATGACACCCATTTGCATAATCAAGCCTGGGACACTTTTTTAGAAAAACATGCTTTGCGTCTTGGAAATGAAGAAAAGAATCAAAAGATCCATGGGAAAAATAATGCGGAAATTCTAAAAAATCTATTCTCGGATACGCTCTCCTCAGCTGAAATAACAAAACGCAGTATCGAAAAAGAAGATATTTACCAGGCACTTTGCCTGCAACACGAAATGAAATTGGCCCCGGGAGCCGAAGATTTCATGGATTTCTTACTAGCTAAAAAAATTCCGTTCACCATAGCTACGGCCTCGGACTTGTATAACCTGGAGTTCTACTTTAAGTATTTGGACTTAGGACGCTATTTTCAGCTTTCAAGAATTGTGTATAGCAATGGCACAATAAAAAGTAAGCCCCATCCGGAGATCTTTCTAAAGGCAATGGACATTTTAGATAGTACTCCGGAAGAAACCCTGATTTTTGAAGATTCAACCTCCGGGATACAGGCTGCTGAAAACTCAAATGCGGGCAAAATTATCATCGTAAAATCAACGGACGAGGACTATAACGAATGGGATCACGAAATCATTCAATCCTTCTCCGAAGTGGATCGGTCGCTTTTTTGACATTGACTATAAGTAACGGAAGCTTTAACTCATTACTTCCCTCCTTTCTCATGGCATTTTTGATTATTTTCAACACCAAACAAAAAGGCGCAGCCAAATGATAGAAAAACACCATCCGCTTATAACCTCGGGTTGTTCGTCAGGGGAAGGAAGCATACCTGCCTGTCGACATGCAGGTCCAATACCATAGTAAAGCATTATGAAAAAAACTCAAAAATACTTTCTTCTACCTCTCTTTCTTGTAGGTGCAGTTGGACAAATTTATGCTCAGGACATTTACGATAGAATGTCTAGAAAATTATGTAAATGTGTTGAAAAAGAACAAGTAAAAGACCCATCAGGAATGGGTTATTGTTTTGAAAAGTTACTTGTGAATAATCTAGAAGAACTAAAAGATTATTACAATGCTCAAACGATGTCCGACCTTAATATGGAGGAAATCGGGAACAAAATTGGGGCTAAAATGATAAAGGAATGTGACTATGTTATTGACAACTTTCCAAGTGGGATAGTTGGCAGCCAGGAGCGAGTAACCAAACAACAAAATTTAAACTGTGATGACTTGAAGAATGGAGATTTCTATTATTTAAATAATAGACCTGAGACAGGGATTATTGATACAACCTTTGTGACCATCTCAAACAACATGTTTCTTGAAAGAATGAAAAACGGTCGGACTTATTCCTTGTTGAATATAAAATGGGAAGAGGACTGCAAGTTTAGTTTAGAGTTTAAAGAGAGTAATGATCCCATCAAAAAAGAAGTTAGTTCCCCCGGAGATATCTATGAATATGAAGTTTTGACAAATGGAGAAAAGTCTTTTTTCTTAAATGTCTTTTGGAGGGAAAGAACTCATCAATTTGAGCTCTTTAAGCTTAAATAACGTTTTACAACATTGGCTATACGCTACGCGATTGAATCGTTCAAGGAGGTTCGACTCCCCTACTTTTTATGGCATTTTTGATTATATTCCACACCTAACAAAAAGGCGTAGCCAAATGTAAAAAGTGTCTTCCTCTAACCCAATCCCGATAGGTATCAGGAGGGGTCGGTGATGAATCGCCAGGTGGCTTGAGGCCAAAGCAACGTTTTTCACCCTTTTTTCGTCTTTATAGTAGGGAAGCGTTATTACAATTGTATGCAAAATAAAGTTCAACAAGCGGCTTTAATCTCTGGAATTGGAATTTTAGTTATGGTGCTGACCGTGCCCGTGGCAGAATTTGTGATTTTCCCTGAGTTAATTGATTATAACAATGCCGAAAGCACATTCAATAGCATCACCGAAAATCGGGGATTATTCACTACCGGGATATTTCTACACCTGATTACCTTGATCTGCGATGTAATCGTGGCATGGTCGCTATACCTGTTTCTAAGGCCGGTACATAAAGATTTTTCGCTACTCGTTGCCCTCTTTCGGATTGTATTTGCCGGGATCACCCTGGCCGCTTTGTTAAATCTGCTCAGTGTGCTTAACCTCACCCAAAATTCGGAGTACCTAACCGCGTTTGATGGTTCCTTTCATTCCAAAGTTTTACTTTTCATAAAAAACTTTAATCTTCAATGGAATTTTGCGTTTGCGTTTTTCAGTATTTATTTGATTTTGTTAGGCGTTTTGGTCTATAAAGCCAATTATGTGCCTAAAATTTTCGGAATCCTCTTACTCATTGCCGGGTCAGGGTATCTCATCAATACGCTAAGGGTCTTCTTTTTTCCAACTATTGCAATGGACTATTTAATGATCACCTATTTTGGAGAACTGCTATTCATGCTTTGGCTATTAATTAAGGGTTGGAGGGTGAAGGTCTTCGATACTTAAGCGTTACAACAAATAGCATTGAAAACGCATCCTTTAGTAATGCCAAATATCCCGCTGACCTACATTGCGTCATATTCCGGGACGCAATGCAGGAAGTTTGAGTAGAATTCGGCAAGAATTGCACTAATCAAAAATTCTTCAAAAATGTGAAGTGGGTGTTGTTTAAAAATTTGAATTGAACCCTTTTAAGGAAACCATTATGAAAGTACTGGATTTTATAAAGTCGCTCATCAAACCATCGGATAAGTATCATGGCATTTGGCCCATTCAAGTCTACGTATTGAAACTTTTCTTCCTGCTTATGTTTGTATTTGCCGCTAAAGATGCCTGGACTGAGTTACTGACGCATCGGGGCGAATGGCACCCGGAGATCGCAATTGCCTGGTGTGCGCTGGCAGCCTATACCACCTTATCGGGATTAGGGGTATTCCATACGTTGAAAATGTTGCCGATTATGCTTTTTATGTTCTTCTATAAAGGGCTTTGGTTATTTTTTGTGGCCTATCCGTTGTGGAAAAACGGAAAACTGGCGGGAAGTGAGGCCGAAGGTTGGGTGCCTATATTTCTATTGATCGTTATTCCAATTATGTTCACCCCTTGGAAATACGTTTTCAAAACCTATGTTCTTGGAAGGAAATAGCTTACCAACCTACCATTACAACGAATATGATCCTTTGCTTACCTCGTTTTCCAAATTAGTCCTTTTCTAAATTGGTATTGAAATTAATGGGTTTTGTCGAAATCTTCAAAAGTGCCTTCCTCTCATTCCAATTGCTATCGGCACTTGTTGAAGGTAAAACCGACCATCCATAGGCAGTGTTCGGCATGGGAATGAACACAGATGAGGCCATTCCAGAAGACTTAACATAGACATAAAATAGGAACACAAAACTGGAACAATAATTGATTATTGAACTGTAGATCTTTAAACCATCCTATCATGAAAAAGCTCGTTATACTATGCATAGTATTCTCGGTGGTTCTTTCTTCCTGTGAGCAGGAAGATGATTTAACGGCTGGAGCGGCAGAAGATACTAAATGGTGGCTGTTAGTTCACCCTACCCACGGAAACGAAGGAATTTATCTCTACAATGAAACGGATTCAATTGTAGAATTAAAACTTGAATTACCTGAAAAATTAACCTCACCACACGCCCTGGATTTTGATGGGGAATCACTATGGATTGGAGGAGCAGAAAGTTCTGCATCAATATTTGAGATAAGTCCTGAAGATGGAAGTGTTTTGTCTGAAATCAACAATATACGCACACAAGGCATTGCCTGTGTAAACGACGACCTGTACTACTCTGGTTCCAGAAGCATCTTCCGAATATCCAAACAAGGTGTTCCTATTGAGACCATACCCACTCAAGCAAGTGTAATACAAGATATAGCTATTAACAATGCAAACCTGTATTATGTTTCCAATGGAGAAACGGACCCTATCTTTAAAATAAATGCAATAGAAGAACAAATTCTGGAAACAGAAGTTACTGCGCTTTATACGCTTGCTGTAACAGCAGATAATTTCATAGTAATAGCAAATAACAAAATCCGACGTTTTGATATCAATTCTGGTGAAAAAATTTCTGATACCAAGATCTCTTTAGGTTTTTACGGTTGGATCACTGCGATAGCCCCGTATAACCAATAATCATAAAGAATGCAAAAAAAAACTATAGTTTTATGATTGTAATTCATCAATTTGAAACTTAGAAACCGTCAAACGCGATCTTTGCTAAGCTTCTATAGGCTGATCGGGTATACCCCTACCCTAAAACCTTTTTCCAAACCCCATTTTGATTGAAGCAAATACGAGCGAGTTTTTCTAAATTAGAGTTACAAAGCAGGATCAGCCCGATTTCACCTTATATGCCTTGCCCTCAGCACCTAATGGTAGTTGGCCAGAGGCAGGAAATTCTGGCCAGGAACGTTACCTTTTAGTAAAGACAACATTACATGGAAAATTTCATTGACTTAAACACTGAAAACATTGCTTCGGAACACATTTGTTGTGCCATATCTGATAAAAAAAGTGCTGACAGCTATCAAGCAAAAAAGGATTGGCTAAAAAAGGAATTTAACAATGGATACGTCTTTAGGCGACTTGATGAAAGAGCCAAAGTCTTCATTGAATATGGACCCGCTGAGAATGCCTGGGTGCCAATTACGGCAACAAACTATGTAAACATCAATTGTTTTTGGGTATCCGGTAAGTACAAAAAAAAGGGTCATGGCAAAGCGCTTTTAAATTCTGCAATTGAAGATGCGAAAGGGCAAGGTAAAAATGGACTTGTGACCGTAGTGGGAACAAAAAAATTCCATTTTATGAGTGACACAAAGTGGCTGTTAAAACAGGGGTTTGAAGAAATTGAAAGAATTTCAAGCGGCTTTAGTTTATTGGCAATGAAATTTGATAACAGCGCAGAGGACCCAAAATTCAATGCCTCGGTAAAAAGTGGTGAATGTCCTGATAAAAAGGGAATAGTTGTGTACTACTCCAACAGATGTCCTTTTGCCGAATTCCACGCTAAAAAATCGTTGGTAGAGGCGGCAGAAAAGAGAAATCTACCCTTGAAAGTGATCAAGCTCAAGACCATGGAAGAAGCTCAAAATGCGCCAAGTCCTGCAACAATTTTCAGTCTATTTTTAGATGGAAAGTTTATGACAACCGATTTAAGTGTTTGTATGGATAGTCGATTTGATAAAGTCATCGAGAAATCGAAATAACAAAAAACGAAAGTGCCAGCGGAACAACTGGTAAGGTTCTGAAAAATAAGGCATTGTCTTCAAAAACCTTAGATGCTGGCATGCCCCTGGTGAATAGATTTTATGTGCTATTGCATGAACAAAAGCCTTTTTTGCTCGTATCTTTACCACTAAAGTTGTAGCCCATGCGTAAACCCCTTTACCTACTGTTGGTCATTCTACTACTATGCAGTCACGATCTGTATGTAAAAATGGACACTTACTTCCTGTATCCTAATGTAGAAGCGACCTTGAGCCTGTACAATGGGACGTTTGAAAAGAGTGAAAATATTATCACCAGGGATCGAATGCTGGATGCTTCTATTGTTGCTCATGGCGAAAGAACAAGCATTGATCCGGACCAATGGGAAGACCAGGACAGTACACTTACACAATTAGCATTTACTACGGGGGAAGCAGGAACTTATGTGGTAGGGGTCGCTACCAAAGCAAGAAATTTGGAACTCACCGCCGAAAAATTTAACAGCTACCTGGAACACGATGGTGTTTTGGATATGCTAGAACAACGTACCAAGGACAGCCTGTTAGATCAAGATGCTGTAGAGAGTTATGAAAAACATGTAAAAGCCATCTATCAGGTAGGGGATCGTAAAACAAACGACTGGAGCACGGTATTAGGGTATCCTATTGAGTTTGTGCCACAAGCCAATCCTTATGAAAAATACAGTGGGGAACAACTAGAAATTCAGTTGTTACTGGATGGTCAACCGCTATCCAACCAACTCGTCTATGCCAACTATATCGCTCACGCGCACACGCACAACGATCACAGTCATGGGCACTCCCACGATGGAGATAAGCACTCACACGATCACGCACACGGTGACGATGATCACCACCACTCGCATAGTTCGGAAGGCGAGGCTGCACATACACATACCGGCGGTCAACAATTACGTACAAATGACCAGGGTATGGTCCAGGTAAATCTACCGGAAGACGGTATCTACTATCTACGTACCATTCACATGGTTAAGGTTACGGACAGTGATAAATTAACCCATAGATCGAAATGGGCGACACTGACCTTTGGGGTGACCCACAAGCACGATGCCAGCACACATACCCATGATCATGATCATGAGCATAGCTTTCCTGTCTGGATCTTTGTGCTGGGGAGCTTGGTCCTTGTAGGGGTATTGTTTTTCGTTTTTAGAAAGAAGCACTAGAGATGCAGATACATTTGAAGCGCGCCCTTCCGCTGTTGTTCTTATGCGTTCCGTTGTTTGGATTTGCACATGATGTCTCAAGTGCGGATCAGGAGCTCTTACGCAACGGGGGGTTATGGGCCTATATACAGGTAGGGGCAACCCACATGCTCACCGGTTACGATCACTTGCTTTTTCTGGCGGGTGTCATCTTCTACCTGAACAGCTTTAAGGACATTTTGAAGTTTATCACCGTATTCACTATAGGACATTGTATTACCCTGATAGGAGCGACCTATGCCGGGATTACTGCCAATGAGCACTTAGTAGATGCGGTTATCGCCTTGAGCGTTTTGTACAAGGGGTTCGAGAATTTGGCCGGTTTCGAAAAACTGAAAGTAAAATCCCCCAATTTACTGCTCATGGTTGGCCTTTTTGGGTTGATCCATGGGTTTGGCCTTTCCACCCGATTACAATCCTTTGACATGGGAACGGAGCAATTGCTAGCCAAAATTCTGTGCTTCAATCTAGGGGTAGAAGTAGGACAGGTGCTGGCATTGATCCCTATAGTTTTTATCATTACACTTGCGCGAAAGCACAAGCAGTTTCCGGCATTTTATAAAGCTGTGAACTGGTACCTCGTAATAGCAGGAATAGGCTTGTTTGCCTATCAATTATACTACTATTTCACAGGACATTGATACTATGAATTTAAACCAGGTAACCGTCCCCTCCTTGGATTTGACCAAATCCGTTCCTTTTTATGAAAAATTGGGCCTCAAATTGATCGTAAAAGCCTTACCCCACTATGCCCGATTTGAATGTCCTGATAGTGCATCTACATTTTCCATTCATCAGACCAATGCGTTGCCCTTGGGGGATGGCATATATGTGTATTTTGAATGTGAACATCTTGATGCGCACGTCGAAAAGTTAAAAGAAAAAGGCATTTCCTTTGACCTGGAACCTACGGACCAACCCTGGTTATGGCGGGAAGCCCGATTGAAGGATGTTGATGGGAATCAATTGATCTTATTTCATGCAGGGGAGAACAGGTTGCATCCTCCCTGGCGGATACCGGATAAAACATAAGAGGTACAATACTAGTGCTGATTAGCGCTTTGTTACCAGGGCCGGTGTACCGAACGATCTTTTTCCACTGTAGTATACTATTGGAATGGGCTTACCCCTATTAAAAGGCTTCCAATGGGCTTCCGAGTCCAGAAATATGGCGCAAAACCCCTTTTCAGCAGATAACAGATATCTTATCTTTAGTATGCCATATAAAACAAATAAACACAATAATGTTTATTCCTACGTTGTGTACAATTTATGTATACTTAAACTTAACCTAAACGATGAGAGTCTTATTCTTCCTTTTATTCATTATTACTACTCAATTTGGAACGTCACAATCCGATTATTTTAATGGGAAAAGAACGTATTGCGAGTTCATCGATGATGATTCAAAAAAGAAATATGAGCTTGGTATAATGTGCATCTCGATGTGGGAGAGATATGGCGGAACTGCTGTTGATATATTTATGGACCTTGCAAAGAAAGATAGTACCTTTT
This sequence comes from Croceivirga sp., assembly GCA_028284665.1. Taxonomy (GTDB): domain Bacteria; phylum Bacteroidota; class Bacteroidia; order Flavobacteriales; family Flavobacteriaceae; genus Croceivirga. Next base: position 44,645 of record JANQRG010000047.1, on the reverse strand, counting down.
GCGACGCTTATTTCTTTCTTGGCTACAGTCTGCGACTACTGGACAGAGAAGAAGACGCCGTGAAAATGTATTACATCGCGGATAGTCTTGCAAACAATAAATCTATAGAATTCAAACAGAACTTAGCAGTAACAGCAGGTCGGATTGGATACACAAATCTTTCGCGTAAAAAATACCAGGAAATGATAGAATATTTCCCATACAGTCCCGAGGGATATTATGGGGTTGGTGCTTCCAGCCTTTTCTTAGGTGATTATGAAAATGGCTTGAATCATATCAATGATGCAATTCATATTTATGAAAAGCTCAACAAAACTATTGGGGATGAAGTTTATTGTAATAAGGCGGTCTTGCTAACACTACTCGGAAGATTCGAACAAAGCATAAGTTTGTTCGATAAAATAAAAAGTAGGGATATTATAAAAGATGATATGTACAAAGTTTATTATTCATACAGTCTCATAAAGATCGGAAAAAAAAGGAATGACAATAGAATGATCAAAAAAGCGAAAAAGCTCAAAGAAAAAGTAAATGACCTTTCACTTATAAATGACAATTTAAGCAGAGAATTTAACGAATAAAAACTGTACACAACAAAGGCTATATTTCATTGCTAGAATCTAACTAACTTTAAATCTATTAACCATTAATCGGCTCAATTTCTTAGCCTGAATTGACTAAAGCAAATTCTGGCCACAATGAAATCATAGCCGAACCGTAAAGCACAAGCTGTAAATTCTATAATATGACCACATTAACCGAGGCAAAATCCGATAGCGACTTTCAAATTGCCGTTCAGCTATTTAAGGAATATGCTTCCGAAATTGGCATTGATCTGGAGTTTCAGAATTTCAGCAAAGAGCTTGAAAATCTTAAGGATCAATATTCACGACCCAAAGGAGCGATTTTTATTGTTCGTCACAATACAAGTTCGGTATCAGGTTGTTTTGGAATTAGGGCTTTGGAAGGGCTAATTTGTGAATTGAAAAGAATGTACCTGAAAACCGAAGCACGAGGATTTGGTATTGGAAAACTAATGTTGGAAAAATCGATTGCGATAGGAAAGGAACTTGGCTATCAAAAAATGAGGTTAGATACCTTGTCGACAATGTATTCGGCGATTGAACTTTATAAGAAAACGGGGTTTTACGAAATAAAGCCCTACAGATTTAATCCTATCAAAGGGGCGAAATACTTTGAAATTGGGCTAAATGATTAAAGGTTATGAGCTCTATTTTGAAAGCTTTTCAGCAATAGCGCTTGCGCTTATATAAAAAGGTACAGCGAATAAATGGAGAGTATAAAGTTTTCAGAAAAGATTGAAATCAATTGTGCTCCAGGAGTTGCATTTGATTTTACCCAAGATTACGACCGGCGCTTAAATTGGGATACTTTTCTTAAAAAAGCGGATCTGATCGAAGGGGCAACAAAAGCAGCTAAAGGCGTTAAAGCATATTGCGTTGCAAAAAATGGACTTGGAATGGAAACCGAATATGTATCGTTTAACAGACCCAAGGCAACAGCCATTAAAATGACCAAAGGCCCTTTTATGTTTAGGTCGTTCCTGGGTTCCTGGACTTTTAAAGAGACGCAGATTAACTTGACCGAAGTGACCTTTTTGTATTCATTTACCCTCCGTTTCCCATTCAGTATGATCAAAAAAATGATACAGAGGAATTTGAGATCGAATGTCAGACAACGATTGATTGATCTTAAAAAAAACATTGAAGACACCACCACAATGCACTAGGAAAACCTACTAGCGGGCTTCTAAAAGGCTCCGGTGTCGATACTATGGTATAGGTATACAACCCCTTTTAAGCAGATCACAGATGTCTTATCTTTAGTACACCTTATAAAAAGAATAAAGACTATGGTTTTTATTCTTCGGTTGTGTGTCAGCTTAAAAATCATGCATTAACTCGAAGGGGTTAAATATGAAGAAAAAAATATTTGTATTTCTATTTGACGGATTTTCTGATTGGGAAATAGCATACCTAACCCCAGAAATACATAAGCACCAATTATTTGATTTGATCTATTTCTCAAAAGATGAGAATACAGTCAGTTCCATGGGAGGATTGGAAATTAAACCAAATGCGACACTTTATGAGCTGAAAATTGACGAATTGGATATGCTAGTCCTTCCCGGGGGCACAACTTGGGAGGAAAGAGGAAATCCAGAAATCATAGAACTTACAAAAGAAATTTTTAGAAAAGGCAAACCAATTGCGGCAATTTGTGCTGCCACTTACTTTCTCGGACAGCAGGGGCTATTAGATGATTTAAAACATACTAGCAATGACTTAATTTATTTAAAAAAAGTTGCTCAAGAATATCGTGGTGAAAAGAATTATATAAAATCGTTCGCAGTTACGGATGGAAATATAATTACTGCTAGTGGCATTGCCCCTATTGAATTTGCCAGAGAAATTTTCATGACAATTGGTTTATTTGACAATAATGGGATTGAGAAGTGGTTTCAAATGTTCAAAAATGGAATATGGGATTAATAAAAGCCGAACACACAACAAGGGCTATAACCTGCCCGACTGCACCGTTCTGGCGGGTTGCTACATTCTCACTAAATTTAAGCATAATAACCAATAAAACGGCTGGATTTCAGTCCGACAATTTCCATGGGAAATGGTCGCAGCAAAATCATAGCCGAGACCGTTAGCAAAAACAAACATTCTAAGAAGACATGAAAAAAGCAATTCTTTTATTCGTAATCATAGTATCCTATCTAGGGGCAATACAGGCACAAACAACAGCCAAAGCCGTGCCTGTTTTCGAAAATGGAGAGGCTCAAATTGTTCCTGCTTTTGAAGATCCGGAAAAGTGGATACGACATGACCTTTGGGTTGAAACGGAGTTTGATACGGATGGTGATGGAAAATTAGATAGAATGCATGTGGCGGTAACCCGGCCTTTTCAAACTGAAACAGAGGGACTTAAATTACCTGTCGTGTACATTTCCAGTCCCTATTTTGCAGGGGTAGCACCCTTTGAAGACGGTCTGTTTTGGGATGTAAAACATGAACTCGGTGCAAAGGCAAAAGAACGTGTGCATCCAAATGTTGTGCGAACCGGCAAAAGGCCTATTATTTCAAACAGCCATCTCAAAACCTGGATCCCCAGAGGATATATTGTCGTGCATTCCTCATCACCGGGCACCGGACTTTCTCAGGGCGCCCCTACCGTAGGAGGGGATAACGAATCCCTGGCCCCCAAGGCCGTAATTGATTGGTTGTGCGGTCGTATCCCGGGTTATACCACTATAGAGGGTAATGAAACGGTGGCAGCGTATTGGTCCACCGCTAAGGTAGGTATGACCGGCACCTCTTATAACGGGACGCTCTCCCTGGCAGCTGCAACTACCGGAGTCGACGGGCTTGAAGCAATTATACCCGTTGCTCCAAACACCTCGTATTACCACTATTATCGCTCCAATGGACTGGTACGGTCTCCCGGAGGTTATTTAGGTGAAGATATCGATGTACTATATGATTTTATTCATAGTGGTGATGAAGCAAAACGTGCTTACAACAATGCAACCGTAAGAGACCAGGAAATGAAAAATGGCATGGACCGTATTACCGGCGACTACAATGATTTCTGGGCCGGACGTGACTACTTAAATGATCTTCAACCGTTGAAGGCCGCTTTACTGATGGCCCACGGTTTTAATGACTGGAATGTCATGACAGAACATAGCTACAGGATCTATAAGGCGGTGAACGCCAAAGGGGTGCCCAGCCAGATCTACTATCATCAAAACGGACATGGCGGCCCTCCTCCAATGCAACTAATGAACCGGTGGTTTACGCGTTATTTACACGGGATAAACAACGGCGTTGAATCGGATCCAAAAGCCTGGATCGTCCGTGAAAATGATACTAAAGAAAATCCTACCCCGTATAAGGAATACCCTAATCCTCAATCCTCTGATGTCACATTGTATTTGACGTCAGGAGCCCCAGAGTCCGGAAAACTAAGTACTACCAAATCCAGGGATCAGGGCATTGAAAAACTGGTGGACGACTATTCTTTAACAGGTGCTGCATTAGCACAAGCAGCATCTACAAATCACAGGTTACTCTATGTGACGTCCCCTTTATCTGAAGACCTTCATATTTCTGGCGTGCCAAAGGTCAGTATCTCGCTATCCTCCAGTAAACCTGCAGCTAACCTCTCCGTTTGGTTAGTTTCACTACCCTGGTCCGATGGAACTCAATCCAAGATCACAGATAATATCATAACACGGGGTTGGGCGGATCCCCAAAACCATAAGTCGATAACCGATGGCGAACCTATGGAACCCGGAAAGTTTTATAAGGTAGTTTTTGATTTAATGCCAGATGATCAAATAATTCCAAAAGGCCAGCAAATTGGCCTAATGCTATTTTCAAGTGATCAGGAATTCACGCTTTGGCCTTCTCCCGGAACAGCCTTAACCGTTGATCTTGATAAGACGCAACTTAACCTGCCCGTCGTGGGGGGGATTGAAGCATTTAACAAGGCAATTAAATAGCATTTTCTGGCTTTGGCCACATTATTTTGGCTACTAAGGCATTATACCTATCCGCCAGTTTATATACCTTCGGTGTACGGGCAGGTTTATTCGCAGATGATATTTTCCATTTTTATGCCTTCTGCTCGTAACCTGTAGTTGTCCGTAGGAGGCAAGAACTAATCATACACACGACCGGTAAGCACAAACCAGGACTAATTTCAACACAACAAAGGCAAAATGGTTTTCCCAAATGATATAGAACAACTAGGAAACTACAATCTAATAGAAATTTTGGACACAAAATTTCTTGAATACTTCAGCGAAAACAATGTGAACAAAAGGCATGTTGTATCGACTCAGTGTGTTCTATCGTTTGTGATAAATGGAACAAAAATTATTGCAACAAATGAAGGTGAAATCATAGCTAATAAGGATGAGTGTATATTGATAGGCAAGGGAAATTCAATTATGAGCGAGCGCATCCCGAAAAAAGGAGAACCTTATCAAAACCTCCTTTTTTTCTTATCTGATGGCTTTATTCAAAGATTTTATCACAAACATCAAGAGCTAATTGAAACTGGAAAGGGAGTAAAAGAAAATCACAGATTAGCAAAAACACAGGTGGATCCTTTCATTCGCAATCTATTGATTTCGGCCTTAATGATAATAAGCAATAAGCAGTTGCATATCCGAAACATACTGAACTTAAAGTTGGAGGAAATGTTACTTTACTTAATAAAATCAAAACATTCCCAACGTTTCAAAACACTACTTCATCAATCCATAGGAGAGCGACAAATTTCATTTAGATCGATCATATTGAACAACATAAATCATAGTTATCAACTTGAAGATTATGCCCACCTTACTGCGACCAGCTTGTCAACTTTCAAACGAAAATTCAAAGAACAATTTGGAGAGAGTGCGGGTGGATATTTTCGCAAACTGAAGCTTTTTGCTTCAAAATCCCTTTTAAAAACCAGTGATAAGACCATCGAAGATATTGCCAACCAAGTAGGATACGAGAGCGGATCACACTACATAAGGGCTTTTAAAAAAGAGTTTGGTACTACACCAGAACAATTCAGAAAATCCAATACGTAATGGACATTTTGTGAGCTGTTTTGGTAACACAACTATCTGTATCCCCTGCTAATTTTGTAGTTATTAAAGTCATGAAAAATGAAAACACTTACAATTACAAAATTATTTATCGTTATGGCATTTACATCAACTTTGGCCCAAAACAATACGGTAGAAATAGGAATGTGGGTTTATGGACAAGGAGAAGAAAAAGTAATAGTCTTGCACGATTGGAATGGTGATCATAAGAACTGGAACCCGGTAATACCTTATTTAAACCCGAAAGAATTTACGTATGCATTTATGGACGTAAGAGGCCAAGGACTCTCATTAGGAATTGAAGGTGAATTTACCGTAACCGAAATAGCCAATGATATATTAAAATTGGCCGATTACCTTAAATGGGAGTCATTCAGCGTTGTAGGACATTCATTTACCACCCTTTCTGCCCAAATCGCAAATCATTTGGACTTAAATAACAGAATTAAGAGCACTATACTAATTTGCGGTTTCCCTGCATCCGGTAGTAAATTTAGTCAAGATGAACTAAACTTTTTCAATGCCGTGGTCGGAAATCGTGAAGTTACTGAACAAGCAATGGGTGCGTTAACCAACAATCGATATACTAAAAGATGGAATGAAAAAAAAGCGCAAAATTACCTTGAAACTGCAGATGAAGCAGTTTCCAAATCGTACTTAAACTCGTTTGCCAATAAAGACTATTCAAAAGGTTTGAAAGGGCATAAAACACCCGTTTTGGTAATATCTAGTGAATTTGATTATCCATCGTTACGGCAAGCAGCTGTGAAACCACAATTTGAAAAATTAAAGTATAAAGACTTAGAATTTATAGATATTAAAAACGCAGGGCATTATCCCAATGAAGAAACACCAGTATACTTAGCGTCAATAATTGAAACTTTTATCATTAACCTTAACCACAAAAAATAACCCAAAAGGCCACAATACCCTAACACGGTGTATAACGAATTGCCCCTGGCTGGCGGCGGACAGGGGCTAAATTTCCTGTAATCCATTATCTTTAAAGGCAGAAGATTATTTCCTCCTTTAGGAGTTAAGTTCTAAACCCCGGTTATTTGTTCAGTACCGTTATACCTGATATAGCTAAACAAAATGGGAAGACGACACCTTTTCGAATTTGAAGACCAAAAATGGTTTCCCGCTTTTTTACGAAACTATGGGACCGACTTTTTACAGTTTTTGTCCAATAAAACAAAAATGTACCAACCTATTGTTTCCTTACTAAAAGAACACCTGGAAAAGAGCGGAACACGTCAAATTGTAGACCTTGGTTCGGGCGGTGGCGGCGGACTGATTTGGCTGAACTCTGAATTAAAAAAGGAAATTCCGGATCTAAAGATCGTTTTAACAGACTTCTATCCCAACCTTCCGGCCTTTCAATATACCCAAAGGCAAGCAGAGAATTTTGAGTATGTGGAAACTCCCGTAGATGCAAAAAATGTTCCCGCAGCACTAAAAGGGTTGCGAACGCTTTTCCTGTCTTTTCATCACTTCAAGCCGGCCGAGGCCAAACAAATCCTTCAAAATGCCATTGACACCCGCAATTCGATTGCCATTTTTGAAGCACAGGAACGCAGTGTACCCAGCATTTTGGCGATGCTGTTCTCCCCATTAAGCGTGTTGTTCTCCACGCCCTTTATCCGACCCTTCAAATTCGGGAGGATCCTGTTCACGTATATCATCCCTGTTGTTCCCCTATTTGTGTTGTGGGATGGTGTCGTATCTTCCTTGCGCACCTATTCCGTAAAGGAGATGGAAGACCTGGTGCAAGAACTGAACGAAAAGGAAAAATTCCATTGGGAAATCAATAAAGTAAAATCAGGGCCGGGTGTAGTACTATATTTGTTGGGGAGTCCAAAATGAGGACATGGTCTTCCTGGTAACGTATTGAATTGAGCCCTAAATGGTCATTTCCGAAAAGCTTAGGCATGAAGCGGTAACTGGATTCAAATTTGGTCGTAAACTGTTAGGCCGACCAAAAATGTACTCTTACCTCTATTTTATTGATGGCCTTTTGATAGATACAGGGCAGCGATTGGTACGAAAACAGGTCCTTCCCGTAACCAATGAATTACCTATAACACAGATCTTTATCACCCATCATCATGAAGACCATACCGGAAATATCAAACCGATCCAAGAGCAACATAAATGCAATGTATTTGGATCGGAAGAGTGCAGTAGCATCATGAAAAATCCACCGTCCTTAAGTTTCGCACAACAATTTACCTGGGGAAACCGGGAGTCCTTCGCGGAAATACGCCCTGTAAAGGATAGCATAGCGACCCCAAAACATAACTTTCAGCTTATACCCATACCGGGCCATGCGCCGGATATGATCGCCTTATATGAACCGGATAAACAATGGTTGTTCTCGGCCGACCTGTATATTAACCCCTATATCGGATATTTCCTGAAAACTGAAAGTATTGCGGAACAAATTGCATCCATCAAGACTATCTTACTACTCGATTTTAAGGTCATGTTTTGCAGTCATAATCCACAACTAAAAAATCCCAGGCAACAATTGCGTAAGAAGCTCGACTTTTTGGAAGTATCCTTTGATACCGTAGCGGAACTCCACAAAAACGGGTTGACGGCAACCCAGATATTTAAGGAATTGCAATGGAAAGAAAACCATTTTGTTAAAACCCTATCCGGAGGGCAATTATCCAAACTAAATATGGTAAGATCAATCATTAGAGATATCGAAAACAGGGCGCTGTCTTGATAACAGTATAGCTACGAATCGGATTACTCAACGCTATGGAAGGCAAGATCAACTATACATTTTCCACCAAAATGTGGAAACATAATGCCCCGGGAGGTTGGCACTTTGTTTCCTTACCCAAACCCATTGCCAAAGAGATCCGTGAGCACCTTAAGTGGCAGGAAGAAGGATGGGGAAGAATGAAAGCAAAGGCACAAATTGATGAGGTGCAATGGCAGACGGCGATATGGTACGATACCAAAAAAGAAACCTACCTTCTCCCCATCAAAGCTACCATCAGATCAAAACTGGGGATTAGGGTCAACGAGGACTTTGAAATGGATATTTGGATCTGAATGCAAGTTGGGGGAGCAAAGAGTACCCTTCGATCTTGGCCTGCCCTTTATTTTTCTACCTTTAACCAACACCATGCAGCAAATACCTTTTTTTTGTTTCTATTTTTTTGTGGTTTCCGTTGGCCTGACTGCACAGCGCCCTGAGCAACCTTACCTTCAGTTTTCTTCGGCCTATAAGATCCTGGACGCAGAATTGTTAGCGAATACCTATACCCAAAATGCCACCTTGATCAATGTATATAACGGACATGAACCGATATCGTTTCGGGGAAAAGCAACCATACAACAGTTTTTTGAGGAACGCTTCGAATCGGCCAAAAAGGAGGCAAAAACACTGGAAATTACTTTTAAAATATCCTCAAGACAAAAAGTTGATGAGGGGTATCTGGATAACGGATTCTATCTTTTGAAGGTATCCGATCCCCAAACAGGAACAAGTCAAAGGTTTGGTAAGTTTTCCATCGTTTTACAAATGGAATCCGGCGTATGGAAATTTGCGGTGGACACTAATGCTTCAGCAACGCAAAAGGAGTTTGAAAGTGCGGTTCCGATTGAAAATGAGAAAAATTGAGCTGAGGCAAGACCTGTTCCCGGGCTAATTCGTACCTCACGTATCAGCTATACGAAATAAAGCATTTAGGATATCTTTAGTTTCGTAGTCCTCATGGAAAACCAGGACAAAAAACAATGAAAGTCTACTAACAGCAATACTATGACAGAAAAGGAAAAGATGCTCAAAGGGGAGTACTACAATTCCCGGGACCCGGAATTGATTGCACTGTATCACAAAGCCCGAAAGCTTATAAAAGCGTACAACACCCTTAGCTCGGAATTAACGACCGAAAGACAAAACATCTTGAAAGACCTATTCGGAGGCCTGGGTAAAGGTGTTTGGATTGAGGCACCTTTTTACTGTGATTATGGGGAAAACATTTCTATAGGGGAAAACACCTTCGTTAATACCAATTGTATGTTTTTGGACAACAACAGGATTACCATTGGGAAAAATGGGCTTATTGCACCCTATGTCCAAATATACACGGCAAGCCATCCCTTAAAAGCATCTGAACGCATCGTTGAAACGGAGCATTCTTCCCATTATCTCACCTTCTCCAAACCTGTAACCATAGGCGATAATGTTTGGATAGGCGGAAATGCCATCCTTTTTCCCGGGATAACTATTGGGGATAATGTAACTATTGGAGCAGGTAGTGTGGTAACCCAGAATATCCCGGACAATGTGCTTGCCCTTGGCAATCCGTGTAAGGTAGTGCGTGAACTATAAAGCGATACAACCATGATTCCAACGGACTGCTAGGTTGTGCATGTTATGACCAACATCAACGCAGTTGACAAAAATAAAAATTAACCATTCGGTTAAACTTTTGGTAAACCTTCAATATTATTTTCCATTTTTGCATTTCTAAAAGAGTACTATGGATAAGAAAAAGAATACTGAAGCAGAAATCCTGAAAGCCGCTAAAAAGATCTTTATTGAACATGGCTTTGCCGGCGCGCGGATGCAGGCCATTGCCGATGAGGCGAAGATCAATAAAGCAATGTTGCACTATTATTACCGCAACAAAGAAATGCTCTTTGAAAAGATCATGGAAGGGGCGGTAGAGATGATGTCCAAACAATTCATCAATGCACTGTCTGGTACCGCTCCGGTAATGGACAAACTAAAGATCCTCATTAATAGTTACACGGATACAATAAATCAAAACCCTCATATCCCTATATTCATTCTGAATGAAATGGCACGAAACCAGCTCTATTTTCAAGATAAAATGCAACAGCGACTTGAGCAAAACAATGTATTCCAGAATTTCCTACTCCAGATCGCAGAAGAGCAGGAGCAAGGCATTTTACGACCTATTCCCGTACCCCAATTCATGCTTACCGTCATGTCCCTGATCATATTTCCACATATCGCAAAACCTGTTTTTTTAAAGATATTCACACTTGAGGCCGACGTCTACGCGCAAATGATGCAAGATCGGAAGGAACATATCTACAATGTCCTTGAAAACGCATTGGCCCTATAATTTTTTGTTAATATTTAACCATTTGGTTAAAATATATGGTTAATCCTAAAAATAGTTTGTACACTTGCACTAACCAAATGGTTAATTACTGTACAATCCTCATGAAGCAATTACACTTTTTCATTGCCACTTTCCTTGTTTTCTATGGATATACTCAAACAACTACTAAGAACATCCCATTAGAAGAACTGTACCAGGCTGCAAATACCCACTATCCATTGATCAAAGACGTTGGATTGATCGATAATATAGAAGCTGTAAATCTGGCTGTAATTAAGAGAGGGGCGCTTCCCAAAATAAGTTTACAAGGCCAGGGGCAAGTACAAAGTGAAAATATCAATCTTGCGCTAGGTGGTACCGTTCTCGAGGCTCCGCTAGAAACCTGGAGCACCTCTCTAAACATAGACTACACCCTTTATAACGGGGGATTAACCAGGGCACAGAAGACTATTGAGGTGGCTTCGGCTAATGTGGACAGGAATGCTTTGGAAGTGCAATTGCGTACCCTTAAAGATCAGGTCAACACCTTGGTGTTTGCGGTATCGCTTTCACGAAAACAGCAACTGATACTCCAAAACTCCAGAAATGACCTGGCTACCAACATCGAAACCTTACAAGCCGCCTTCGACAATGGCGTAGCCCTGGAAAGTGAGGTGGCTACACTAAAGGTCCGTGAACTGGAACTTACTTCAGACATCGTGGCCCTGGCAGCAGATATTAACACTTATTTTCTCTTATTGGAACAGTTAACTGGCAAGACGCTTCCAAAGGATGCGCAATTTGAAGTACCCAATACCAATGTACTTGATGATACTACGATTCAACGACCGGAAAACGAGCTATTCGAAAGTCAAAAGTCGTTATTTGCCGCCCAGGAAGCGTCCATTGCCGCCAATACGCTACCCAAAATATCAGTATTTGCCCAAGGTGGTGTTGGTGATCCTAATCCCTTAAATTTTTCCGATTTCTCCACCACCACTTTTGCCTTGGGTGGGATTCGGTTAAACTGGAACTTTTTAGATTTTGGGAAAGGAAAAAAAGAGAAACAACGGCTACAGATCCAAACAGAACAAATTGAAGTAGACAAAGAATTATTTCTATTTGACATCGAAAGTAAATCCCGGGAATACCGGGAGCGAATACAGTCCACAAAGCTCCAGATCGCTAACAAAACGGACATTGTAGCCCTTCAAAATAGTATTCTAACCCAAACCAAAGTGCAATTGGACAACGGCGTGATCAACGCTACCGATTATGTGACCCAGCTCAATGCCACCCTCAACGCAGAGCAGGAGCTGGAATTTAATAAAACACAGTTACAACAGTTGCAAATTGAATATCTAACCCTTTTAGGACAATTGTAAAACCACACCTATGAGACCATCCTTTCTAGTAGTACTGCTTTTTGTATGCATAGCTTGTAACGACAATGGTAAGGCCGATGCTTACGGGAATTTTGAGGCCACAAGCGTTTTGGTAAGTGCTAAAGGCAATGGAGAATTGCTTCGTTTCAATGTAGAGGAAGGCGAAATTTTGGAGGAATCCGCTGTGGTAGGGGTAATCGACACCTTGCAATTACACCTGGAAAAGGTGAAACTAAGAGCGCAACTGGAAGCACTTGACCTCAAACTTCAGGAAGCTGCACCAGAGGTTGCCGTCTTATTGGAAGATCGCAGTAACCTTATTCGGGAAAGGGATAGAACACAGCGACTATTCGAACAGAAAGCAGCTACTCAGCAACAACTTGATGATTACAACGGCAAGATCGATCTGGTCGATCAACGCATCATCACTACCCGACGTAATATAAGCATAGCCAACCGCGGAATCCTATCCGAGCGGAAACCCTTAGAAGCACAGATTGCGTTGCTCAACAAACAACTTAACGATCATAGTATCATTAGTCCAATCTCCGGCACGGTACTCACAAAATTTGCAGAAGAGCATGAGTTGGTGGGGCAAGGCACGCCACTTTTTAAAATTGCCGCCCTTGATCAGTTAAAATTGAAGGCCTATACCAGTGCTACACTGCTCCAAAAGGTAAAATTGGGCGATAAAGTATCCGTTCGGGTGGATAAAGGAGAAGAAGCCTACACCATCCTGGAGGGTACTGTTACGTGGATAGCCAGTGAAGCGGAATTTACACCCAAGACCATTGAAACCAAGGAGGAACGCATCAATCTTGTCTATGCTGTTGAGGTGTCTGTCAATAACGATGGCTTGTTGAAAATCGGAATGCCCGGTGAAGTACTGTTCGCTATCAACACCCCGGAATAATGGCCGTAATTGTTGCAGAACATATCAGTAAATCCTACAATGATGTCCCGGCCTTGACGGACATCTCCTTTGCCATTGAAAATGGGGAACTCTTCGGTCTTATCGGTCCCGATGGTGCCGGCAAATCCACCTTGTTCAGAATTCTAACTACCCTTTTATTAGCAGACAATGGCCAGGGATATGTAGCGGGGCACCATATCGTAGACGAGTACAAGGAAATTCGTAAAAAGGTGGGGTATATGCCGGGAAGGTTCTCACTGTATCAGGATTTAAGTGTAGAGGAAAACCTCTCTTTTTTCGCTACCATTTTTGGAACGACCATCAAGGAGAATTACAACCTGGTCCGCGATATTTATGTGCAACTGGAGCCTTTTAAAGACCGTCCTGCAGGAAAACTCTCCGGAGGAATGAAGCAAAAACTAGCACTTTGCTGTGCACTTATCCATAAACCGGAAGTGTTGTTCCTCGACGAACCCACAACCGGAGTAGATGCCGTAAGCCGGGTAGAGTTTTGGGATATGCTTAAAAAATTAAAGGAAAAAGGGATCGCCATTTTGGTGAGTACGCCCTATATGGATGAAGCCACACGCTGCGACCGTATCGGGTTGATCCAAAAAGGCAAAATTCTGTCTATTGACTCACCGCAACGGATGATCACTAATTTTAATAAGCCGTTATTTGCCATAAGAACCCGGAAGATCTACCAGACGCTAAACGTTTTACGCCGTGCCGACTTTACCCACAGCGCGCTGCCTTTTGGGGAGTGTATTCACCTTACCACAACTCAGCCCCTTGTTGCTTCAAAAATCAAGGAGTACGTAGTCGATAACGGCATTACTGTAGAAGACGTGCTTCCCGTTAAAGCCACTGTGGAAGATGTGTTCCTTGATCTTTCAAAAACCCTTGAGACCCAAAGCTAATGACACCCGAAACCATCATACAAGTGGAGAACCTTACCAAACGCTTTGGGCAGTTTACTGCGGTAGATGCGATTTCGTTTGAAGTAAAAAAAGGGGAAATTTTCGGGTTTTTAGGCGCCAATGGGGCCGGAAAAACAACCGCAATCAAAATGTTGATCGGCTTGAGCAGGCCCACCACAGGAAGTGGCAAAGTAGCCGGTTTTGATATCGGAAAACAAGCAGAGCAGATCAAAAAGAACATTGGCTATATGTCCCAAAAGTTCAGCCTCTATAATGACCTCACGGTTGCACAAAACATCCGGTTTTTTGGCGGTATTTATGGTTTAAGTACAAAAAAGATCAAGGAAAAGATCCGGGTGATCCTTACAGAACTCGACTTGCAATCGGTAGCCAAAAAACCAGTAGCCGCTTTGCCTTTGGGATGGAAACAGCGCCTGGCTTTTGCAGTGTCTATGGTCCATGAACCGGAAATTGTTTTCATGGACGAGCCCACTGGAGGCGTGGATCCCAGTGTACGACGTCAATTCTGGGAAAACATCTATCAGGCGGCAGCAAAAGGCCGTACTGTTTTTGTCACTACCCATTATATGGACGAAGCCGAATATTGTGACCGGGTATCCATTATGGTAGACGGGAAAATTGAAGCACTGGATACACCTAATAATTTAAAAAATCAATTTAACGCCACCTCGATGGACGAGGTGTTCTTAAAACTCGCACGATGATAAAAACAAGTATTCTCACCGTATTGGTTAGCCTGTGTTTTGCTCCACTGGGCTTTACCCAAAATACAGCGACCATTAAGGTCTCAGTCGCCGATATCAAAAGCGCCGGAAAAGGGGAAGTGGTCTTTATGTTATTCAACAACAGCGACGGCTTTCCCAAAGAACGCAACAAAGCGTATAAATACTACGCTGTTTCCGATTTTGGCAATTCAGCCACCCACACTTTTACGAACGTCCCCTATGGAGAATATGCGATTTCCGTACATCAAGACAAAGATGCCGATGGTGAAATGAAAAGTAACTTCATCGGAATGCCCAAAGAACCTGTTGGTGCCAGCAATTTGACCAAAATGGGAAAACCGAATTTTGAAAAGTGCAAAATTGTAGTGGATGATCCCTCGGAAGAGATCAAGATAAAATTTATCATCGCCAATTAATCATGATCAAGGTTTTCTGGGCATTTGTAAAAAAAGAATGGTATCACATTATTCGTGACAAGCGTACATTGCTCATCCTTTTTGGTATGCCCGTGGCCCAGGTACTCCTTTTTGGCTATGCTATTTCAACCGAGTTTAAAGGTGCCCAGGTAGATGTCTTGGACTATGCCCAAGACAAAAGCAGCACACGACTCATCCATCATCTACAAAGTTCAGGGCACTTCACCTTAAATACTGTCCTTTCCTCGGAACAAGAAATGGAAAAAGGGTTTAAGGAAGGTACCACCAAGTTAGTAGTAGTCATCCCCGAAGATTTCGACAGCGATCTTTACAATGGCCGGGACATCACCGTACAACTCATCACAGACGGTTCTGATCCCAACAATGCCAATACCCTTTTGCAATATGCTACCTCAATGCTCAATGATTTTCGGCGCGAACAACTACAAAAGGAAAGTTCCCCCTTTCAAATCCAGGTGGAGAGTCGTATGCTGTATAATCCTCAACTCCTAAGTGCATATACGTTTATCCCCGGAACCATAGCCCTCATACTACTGATTGTATGTGCTATGTTGACTTCGTTAACCATTGCGCGGGAAAAGGAATTAGGTACCATGGAGATCTTACTGGTATCGCCTCTACCCCCGTTGCTTATCATTCTGGGAAAGGTGACCCCCTATGCCGTCCTTGCCTTTTTAGATGCCGTACTAATTTTGTTACTGGGCTACTTTGTATTCAAAGTTCCGGTATTGGGAAGTGTGCTACTGCTTCTTTTTTGTTGTTTGCTCTATGTACTGGTAGGTCTTAGTCTGGGTACGCTCATCTCTACACGCTCTACTTCCCAACAACAAGCCATGATGTCATCCTTAATGGGATTAATGATGCCTTCTCTTATTTTATCGGGATTTCTGTTCCCGCTGAGCAGTATGCCCAAGATACTGCAATTCATCGGGCAGATCATTCCGGCAACCTACTTTATAGAAATACTAAAGGGTATCATGCTCCGGGGTGTCGGGCTTCAATTTATCTACGTTGAAGTGCTGGTGCTTCTAGGAATGGTTATGGTTTTGTTGGCGTTCACCTGGAAAAACTTCAACGTTCGTTTACAATGAAAATACTGAGACACCTCATACAAAAGGAGTTTATCCAGATCTTTCGAAATAAGGCCATCTTACCTATGATGACCATCATGCCCATTATACAACTCATCCTTCTCTCCAATGCTGCGAGCAATGAAGTAAAGCAGGTGAATATTGTTGTAGTAGATCAAGATCAATCTGAAAGTTCGCGTTTGCTTCATCGCAAAATTATTGCCAACGAGCGTTTTAAACGTATCAGTACTTCGTTCAGCAGTGAAAAGGCTTTGGGATATTTACAAGCCAACACCGCCGATATTGTGTTGGAAATCCCCAATAACTTTGAAAAACACTACCTCAGGGGAGAACATCCAAAGCTCCAAATGCTGGTCAATGCTATTAATGGGCAAAACGCTACCGTAGGTTCCGGCTACCTCACTTCGATCATAGGTGCTTTTAATGCGGAGATCATGCCTGTTGCGGCAACAGGAGTTTCCAGTACCGCACAGCTTAGCGTAGCTTCCAGAAATTGGTATAACCCCGAACTGAATTACAAACACTTTATGGCGCCCGGAATTCTGGCAGAGCTAACAGCGCTGCTTACCATAGTACTCTCGGCCATGAATGTTGTCCGGGAGCGAGAGCTGGGTACCATTGAACAGATCAACGTTACCCCGATAAAAAAATGGCAATTTATTGTTGGTAAACTCGTACCTTTTCTCTGTGTGGGGATGCTATTACTAACCGTTGGGATCATTGTAAGCAAATTACTATTTGACATTCCAATTCGCGGTAACATCGGTTTGATCTTTGGCTATGCTGTTTTCAATTTGATCGCGGTGCTGGGCTTAGGCTTGCTCATTTCGAATTTTGCGGACACGCAGCAGCAAGCAATTTTTGTAGCTTTCTTTTTCATTATGATCTTTGTACTGATGTGTGGGCTATTCACTCCTATCGAGAGTATGCCGAAATGGGCACAGTACCTCACCATTCCCAATCCGCTGGCGCATATAATTTCGGTATCCCGAAAGGTATTGATGAAAGGCAGTGGGTTTTGGGATATCCGTTGGGAATTTGTCTACACCATCCTCTTAGCAGTTGTTTTTAACACACTGGCCATATGGAGTTATAAGAAGCAAACCTAAATAAATTACCATGAAAAAAGCACTCAAAATCATTGGAATACTATTGCTCCTTCTAATTATCGGTGGAGCTATCGCATGGTTTGGCTTTTTAAAGCCAAAACCCCCACCTATCGCTGATGAAGATAGAGCGGCCATCACAGTATTGCCATTACCCTCAGAACTGGATTTAGGGAGCAACACTTATGAGATCCCTAATGCAATTGACCTGCAACCAAAAGGAATATGGACCCCACGACTGCAAAAAACCTTTGACCGTTTTACGTCCCGCTTAAAAAATAGTACCGGTATTCCGATTAGGAATGGAAATGGAATGACGTTGTCGATATACTGCCAGAACAAGAGCGACGAATACCCTTCCCCTAACGAGATTGAATCCTATACCCTAACCATTCGAAAAAACAAAATTAACCTGTCAGCACCCACCGAATGGGGTATCCTTCACGGATTAGAGACGCTGTTGCAACTTGCCAATAACGAAGGTGATCGCTGGTATTTTCCGGAAGTTCATATTGTTGATACTCCCCGTTATTCCTGGCGTGGGCTAATGATTGACGTGTGTAGGCATTGGATTCCCAAAGCGGTTATTCTTCGGAACCTGGATGCCATGGCGGCTGTAAAAATGAATGTACTGCACCTGCATTTAACAGAACATCAAGGGTTTAGGGTAGAGTCAAAGACCTTTCCCAAATTGCATCAGTTGGGTTCAAATGGCAACTATTTTTCCCAGGAAGATCTTAAAGAAATCATCACCTATGCAGCGGACCGTGGCATACGAGTAGTCCCTGAGTTTGATGTTCCAGGGCACTCTACGGCCTGGTTTGTGGGCCATCCTGAGTTGGCCACGATGCCCGGTCCCTACCAAATCCAAACGGATTTTGGTGTAGGGGGAGCCGTTATGGATCCTTCCAGGGAAGAGGTATACACCTTTTTGGATGCCTTTTTTAAAGAGATGGCCGCGCTATTCCCGGATCAGTATGTCCACATTGGGGGGGATGAAGTGGATTCGGAAGATTGGGAAAATAGCACAGCAGTACAAGACTTCATGGCCGAAAAAGGTATCGAGGATTACCACGCCTTACAAAACCATTTTAATACCCGTATTCGAAAGCTCATTGAAGGCCATGGAAAAAAAGTGATGGGCTGGGATGAGATCTTACAGGAGGATTTCCAGGGAGATGGGGTTGTCATACAGTCCTGGCGCAACCATAAATCCCTTTGGGATGGGATCCGGAAAGGAAGTAAAGGTGTCCTTTCCTACGGATACTATTTAGATCACAAACAAACGGCAGGTTTCCACTATGCCGTTGATCCCGAAGTTATCCAGGGGGGGATTACCATAGACATCGACTCGACCCATTGGGAGAGTTGGCAACTAAACCTTGAATTGGGAGATACCAAAATGGAAGGCGACCTGTATTTGTTCGGGACAGGAGAAAACAAAAAGGGGATTGTACAGATGATGGGCAATTCCTATGATTTTGAAAATGCTTCTTTTGATGGGAAGACATTACAATTCAGCCATGAAGCCCAGTTTGGAGAATTGAATTATGCGCTGGATATGAAGGGAGATTCAATCATGGGAACTACCAAAATATCGGTCTTTACCGTGGATGTAACCGGCAAAAAATCAGGGGGAAGTCAAATGGAGGGAGGGCAGTCTTTGCCAAAATTCGAAAAAATTGTCCCGTTGAACGCAGAGGAATCCCAAAGTATTTTGGGAGGTGAAGCCTGTATGTGGTCGGAAATGGTCGATGAACATACTATTGAATCAAGAATATGGCCACGGGCAGGGGCAATAGCCGAAAAACTTTGGAGCCCTCAGGTACTCACGGATAACACTGAGGACATGTATCGAAGACTTATGGTCTTTGATGATTATTTAGAAACGCTTGGAACTCACCATAAAAATTCCGGTAAGGCAATCATTGATAGTATCGTTCCAAATGCGTACCGAGATGCCTTAACGGTTTTAGTCAATGTGCTCCAGGAGGATAAGCTTTTTAACCGGATGGCAATATACGATACGATGCCCAATGTCAATACCCCATTAAATCGTATAGTAGATGCGTCCAGACCGGAAAGCTATGAGGCCTACCGATTTGAAAAAGATGTAGATACCTGGCTCGAGACCCAGGACACAGCCCTTAAATCAAGGCTTGCGGAACAGCTCAAAAAATGGAATACAAATCACCAGGTATTACAACCCGCCTTTGAAGCGGTGGAACATATACGAGAAGTAGAACAGCATTCGCAACACCTGTATGACCTGACCACCTTGGCGATTCAGGCCTTAGAAAATCCTTCCGGCGCAAATGCAATTTCAGAACATGAAACGCTGTTCCAGGCATCGGAAAAAGCATATGGTGGCACACTACTGCCTGTTGCCACCCCTATCAAAAGACTTATACAACATAACACCATTGCAAACGAATCCAAATGAAAAAATTTCTAATAATCACAGCCAAAATCCTGGGAGGTCTACTAGTGCTATTGCTATTGACCTATCTGATCTTTTGGATCAAATGGAAGGTAAAGTCGTCATCCAATATGAAATTGGCGGGAGAAGTAACGCCCACCTCGACACTAAACGGTTATACCTTTAGGGATCTCAACAAAAATGGAAAACTGGATCCCTACGAAGATGGGAGAGTGCCCCTGGACCAACGTGTGGAAGACCTGCTGTCTCAAATGCAATTAGAGGAAAAAGCCGGACTAATGTGTGCCCATTTTTTAGCAATGAACAAAGACGGTTCGTTGCTCGAGATCCCTACCACTTCGGACCCTTTTTCGTTTATGACGGAAAGCACCTCCAGCACCCTCCTCAAGCACAAAATGAACCATGTACTCAATGTTGGCGGTAGCTCCGCATTGAACTATGCCAAATGGAATAACAATCTCCAAAAACTGGCGGAGCGCACCCGGTTGGGAATTCCGATTACGGTCATCTCGGATCCGAGGCACGGGGCCACAGGAATGGCAGGGGCTAGTACAGAGGGGAAATGGACCTCTATTTGGCCATCACAGTTAGGCCTGGCAGCCACACGGGATACCCTATTGGTAAGGGAATTTGCCGACATTGCCCGACAAGAATACCTGGCCATTGGTATTCGCCTGGCACAGCATCCTATGGCGGATATCGCCACGGAACCGAGATGGGCTCGTGTAAATGGCACTTTTGGAGAAGATGCCCATCTAAGTGCCGCGCTTACCAGGGCTTATGTCTTAGGTTTTCAGGGAGATAGTCTGGGGCCAACAAGCGTTGCCTGCCAGACCAAGCATTTTCCGGGAGGCGGCCCACAGGAAGGTGGATGGGATGCACATTTTAAAAATGGAAAAGGCCAGGTCTATCCCGGCAACAAATTTGGTTATCATCTTATTCCATTTACCGAAGGCGCCTTTTCTGCGGGAACCGCTCAGATCATGCCCTATTATGGTGTCCCAAAAGGACAGGTAAAAGAAGAGGTGGGTTTTGCCTTTAGCCGGGAAATTATCCAGGAACTCTTACGGGATTCGCTAAAGTTTGACGGTGTAGTCGCCACAGACTGGGGGATTGTCTCAGATATGGCCGTCAAAGAAGCCTCCGCCTGGGGGGTGGAGCACCTTACTGAAAAAGAACGTGTCAAAAAGGTGCTGGACGCCGGATGCGATGTTTTTGGCGGAGAGTACGTTACACAACATATCATTGATTTGGTGGAAAGTGGCGCGCTTTCAGAATCGAGAATAGATATTTCCGCGCGCCGTATCTTACGTGATAAATTTCGATTGGGATTGTTTGACAACCCCTTCGTAGACCTGGAAAATACAGTCATTGTGGGAAATCCCAAATTCGTAAGAAAAGGCAAAGAAGCGCAGCGCAGGTCCATGGTGTTGCTAAAGAACGACAATAAAATACTACCCCTCTCCCCGGAGCAGAAAATCTATATCCATGGGATGACACAATCCGGATTGCCGGAAAAGTTTCCGCAGATCGTCAATGATATTGATGATGCCGATGTGATTGTGCAAAAGTTGCAAACCCCTTCCTCCCCTCCTGAAGGAGGTGGGTTATTGGCACGGTTGATCCCGCAAGGGCGTCTGAACTATCCGGAAGATGAAAAAGAAGATATCTTAGACCGTACAGGGATTAAACCGACAATTACGGTCTTTACCATACAACGGCCTACTGTGGCCCCCGAAATTAATGCCGCCAGTACAGCAGTTATTGCCGACTTTGAGTGTCAGGATGAGATTATTTTGGAAATGGTATTTGGGAAATTCAATCCTTCGGGCAGGCTACCCCTTGAGATCCCGTCGTCCAGTCAGGCGGTAGAAGATCAACTGGAGGATGTTCCGTATGATTCGAAAAATCCTTTGTATCCTTTTGGATATGGATTAACCTATTAATTAACGTATACGAAACCAACCACAACCTTTACCAGCTAATCATGAATATTCCAAATCGTTGGATAGGAAAAAGTCATATAGTCAACACTTTCAAAGTATCGCGGAAAATGGTATCATTATCCTATTCTTTGTATTTGGTGCTAATTTTTTCATTTTCCTTAAGATCGTTGGAATAGAGAATCCGTCAGAAGTGATTGATTCCCGTTTATCCCAACCCATGCTGGTCCATTTACGCGTAAGCGTTGGAGGAGGAATTATCGGAGCGCTTATTTTGTTTTATGAAACTTCGGTCCATCCCAGGGTCACCAAAAATTTCTCCCTGCTTATCAAACGACTGATCTGGCAAATTGATGTTGCCCTAATCATTGTAGTCCCTATCTTCATTGTTTTCATACTATTTGAGCTCGTTGAGTATAAGATGACATTTGCCGCTGCGGCGAAAACCGCATTCTCGTTTTTGACGACCGGCCTTTTTTTGTCCTTTTTCATCTATTATTATACGCTAAGTATTCTGGTGAGTTTTTTGCGTCGCCTCCGCCAAAGCTTCGGGCAACATGTATTTTACAATTACCTGATGGGGAAGTATGCCGAGCCGTTGGAAGAAAAACGGAGTTTTATGTTTTTGGATCTAAATGACTCTACCAAAATTGCCGAGACCCTGGGACACGTAAAATACAGCCGCTTTTTAAATAGATGTTTTGATGATATCATCCATGCTGTTAGCCAGTATGACTGCGATATCTATCAATTTGTTGGGGATGAAGTGGTCTTCACCTGGCCCATATCAAAGAATGACCAGGGAAAAGCGGTAGCAATGTTCCAAACGATACAATCGCAACTCAAGTTGTTTGCCAATCATTACCAAACAAAATTTGGCATGCAACCTGTATTTAAAGCCGCCGTAAGTACCGGAAATGTAACCGCCACCCTGGTTGGCGGAAAAACCAAGAACATTGCCTATCACGGGGATGTCCTGAATACCACCGCCCGGCTATTAGGACTATGTAAACAGTACAAAAGGGATATCCTGTTCACCCATTTTTATCTGAAATCCCTGGATAGGGCCCCGTTTTTTGAACCGGAGCATATCGCCACACTCCAGCTAAGAGGTAAGGCCAATGAAAGTAACATCTATACTGTAAAAAAATATGCTTGAACGCCAACCAAACAGCACCGACTTCAAATCCTTAAAACCTTAGCTAAAATCGCCATGAATTGTAATTCGAAAACGATAAAATAGGGTAACCGATAGATGGAAAACTCGGGTTGGTAGATTTCCTTTTACCATGAGTCAACTCCAGAGTAGTTTTAGTCAAAAATCCATAAATGGAACGGGGAAATTGTGTTTTTATTCCTTGTACCTGTCTGTAGTGTTACCGCTTACAAAGAAGTTTAAAAGCTACAACACTATGTCCAAGAATGTATTGCTATGAGATCAAAAAACAAGAGAACTAGGCTATTGGGTGTAAGCCTTATGGTGACCGCTTTTTTAAAAGTAGGTGTAATCCATTCCCAGGAACGATATACCATAAGCGGTAGCGTAACCGACGAAAAAACCGGTGAAACTATTTTAGGGGCAAATCTTATTGTGGAAGGATTGAACACCGGGGTTATTACCAATGAATATGGTTTTTATTCCTTGACCTTACCTGCCGGAACACATAAAATTGCCTTGAGCTATCTAGGGTATCAAACTATACTACAAGAGGTAAATCTATCACGAAATAGTAAAATAGACTTCGCCATGGCGGAAGAAGTCAACCAGTTGGATGAAGTGGTGGTGGCCCAAAATGTGGAGAAGAATAACATTCGCACACCACAAATGAGCGTCAACACCCTTACTTCCAAATCCATCAAGAAAATCCCTACTGTTTTAGGGGAACCGGATGTTATTCGATCCATACTGCTACTACCGGGGGTAAGTAATGCGGGAGAAGGGGCTTCCGGCTTTAACGTTAGAGGTGGGGGCGCGGACCAGAATCTTATTTTGTTGGATGAAGCCATAGTATTTAATACTTCACATTTATTTGGCTTCTTCTCTGTTTTTAATACGGATGCGATAAAAGACCTTAAACTCTACAAAGGAGGTATTCCGGCGCGCTACGGAGGGCGACTTTCTTCAGTACTTGATATTTATCAACGGGAGGGTAATAAAAAGGAGTTCAAAATGAACGGTGGTATTGGGGTTATATCCAGCAAGCTGCTCCTGGAAGGACCTATTGTAAAAGACAGGGGGTCGTTCCTTGTGGCAGGACGAACTTCCTATGCCCACCTCTTCTTACAAGCTGCCGGTGAGGAAAACACCGCCTCTTTTTACGATCTCAACACAAAATTGAGTTACAAACTCAACGATAACAACAGCCTGTTCTTATCCGGTTATTTTGGCCGAGACAACTTTGAAATAGGCGATAGCTTTGTCAACACCTATGGTAATTCAGTGGCCAACCTACGTTGGAACCATCTATTTTCCGACAAGCTCTTTTCTAATCTATCCCTCATTTATTCCGATTACTTCTATGGTTTGGAACTTGATGTAAGGGGTTTTGAATGGGAGTCGCATATTATCAATTTCAATCTTAAGTATGATCTAAAGCATTATCTATCCGATAAACTAACCCTGGATTACGGTATCAATAATATCTACTACCGTTTTAGGCCGGGGGAAATACAACCCAATAGCGAGAATTCCGGTATTAATGCCGAAGAGTTTACGAATAAATATGGAAATGAATTTGCGGCCTATTTGGATATAGACCAAAAAATTTCAGATCGACTTTCCTTACGGTACGGATTGCGGTGGAGTTATTTCAATCGTTTAGGTCAGGACGAATTTAACGTTTACGAAGATGATACCCCTTTGCTTTATAACGAAGCGTTCCAGATCTACCAGGGTGCCGAACCCATCCGGGTGGACAGCTTTGACAGGGGTGAAAGCCTGGCCGAGTTCAATAATTTTGAGCCCCGTCTAGCCCTTTCGTATCTGTTGAACGACGATACCTCATTGAAGATAAGCTATAATCGAATGACACAGTATCTCCATTTGCTGTCAAACACCAACTCCCCCACTCCGTTAGATGTGTGGACCCCGAGCGGACCGTACATTGAGCCGCAGATTTTAGATCAGTATGCACTCGGATTTTATAAGGATTTTGCCAATCAGGAGTATTCATTGGAGATGGAAGTGTTTTACAAAGACATTGACAACCGTATTGATTACATCGATGGTGCAGACCTTATTGCCAATGAGGATATTGAACAGGTTATTTTAAATGGCGAAGCCCGTGCTTACGGCTTAGAGGTGCTGTTGCGAAAAAACAGAGGGCGGCTGAACGGTTGGATTGCCTATACCCTATCCAGATCCGAACAACGCACCCCCGGAAGAACACCCAATGAACCCGGCATCAATAACGGAGAGTGGTATAAAGCACTATTCGACCGACCTCATGATGTAGCTGTAAACGCCTCCTATGAAGTCAACGAAAAGTGGTCCTTTAATGCCAATTTTATTTATCAAACAGGAATCCCAACGAATCTTCCCATAGGACAGGTAGAGCAACTTGGACTCACCATACCCATCTATGGTGGTAGAAATGAAAGCCGGCTTACGGATTATCACCGACTGGATATTTCGGCCACCCTGACCCCAAGAAAAAACCGTAACAGAAGATGGCAATCGGAATGGGTCTTTGGGTTTTATAATATTTACAACAGAAGAAATGCAGCTTCCTATTCCTTTGA
Organism: Croceivirga sp.; assembly: GCA_028284665.1. GTDB lineage: Bacteria > Bacteroidota > Bacteroidia > Flavobacteriales > Flavobacteriaceae > Croceivirga. The sequence continues at coordinate 19,189 of JANQRG010000047.1, read as the reverse complement.
GGAAAATCGGGAAACGGGTCAAAACGAAGCCATTCGTACCTCCATTTTCGGTATTGTTCCCGCCATTAGTTACAATTTTAAGTTTTAAGCTATGAAAAAGATCTTTTGTCTAATCGCTATTGCCATTATATGCATCAGTTGTGAAGATGTTGTGGAATTGGAAACCCCAACCGGGGAAACACGTTTGAATATCGACGCGCATTTTAGGGTATTCACCGGAGAAAACCCCATACGAACTGAAGGGCAAGTGGTATTAACCGAAACCGTCAATTTTTTCGACGAAGCAATTCCGGCGGTAAGTGGTGCCTTAGTAACCATAACGGAACGGGAAACAGGGAGCACTTACTTTTTTCAAGAAGTTCAGGCAGGTTCGGGGATCTATCAAAATAGTGACCTAATTTTCCTTAACGATTTTGAGGCCACCTTTGAGCTGAGCGTCCAGGTCGGGGACCAGCAATACACGGCGACTGCAGCCTTAATGCCTTCCGCGCCAATTATTGATGTTCAACAAGGTGACCTGGAAATCTTTAGTGAAGAAGACCTGGAAATCATTGTAACCATATCGGATACGCCAAACAGAGATGATTTTTACCTTTTCGACTTTGGATTTGCGCTCTATGAACCTATCGACGATGAGTTCTTTGATGGCAACAACTTTGAATTCTCTTTTTTGTATACCGAAGATGATGAAGTTGACCTACAAGCAGGTGATGTCATAACCGTGACCAATGACGGTATCGACCAACAGTTTTTTGAGTACATGGAGCTTTTACTGGAACAAACACAGGGCGGAGCTATTTTTAGCAGCCCTCCGGCTACGGTAAGAGGGAATATTGTGAACGCAGATAACCCGGATAATTTTCCCTATGGCTATTTTAGGATTTCGGAAGCGGTTTCCAGGGAGTTTACGATACTTGAAGATTGATCTCTATTAATAGCGATCAGAGTATACTTCACTTTCCAAACAAGGATTTCTTTTCTGATGAGATCATCGTATTACTTAGTATATTTAAGTAATGATAACATTTCCCCTTTTTGCTGGTCTCCTGGCTGCTGTACTACACGTTATCTCCGGACCAGATCATCTTGCCGCTATCACTCCATTGGCTATAGAAACCAAAAGGCGTGTATGGCGGATTGGGTTGTTTTGGGGTCTGGGACATTTAGCAGGTATGTTGCTGATCGGTGTTTTGTTCCTTCTGTTCAAGGAATATCTACCATTGGAGCTAATTTCCGAACGGAGTGAACAGTTGGTGGGAGTCGTTTTAGTAGGTGTTGGATTTTGGGCGCTATGGCGGATTTTTAAACCCGGAAAAGTTCACAAACACCCTCATGTGCATGGCGGAGAACAGCCTTACATTCATATTCATGAGCATGATCATGATTCCAATGACCTGGAACATACACATCCCCATTCGAAAAGGCCCAAACAAAATCTCTGGTCCTCGTTTTCCATTGGAGTGCTCCATGGTTTGGCCGGAATAGCCCACTTTCTGTTATTGCTTCCGGTTCTGGGATTTGAAAACCAAGGACAAAGTGTTCAATACGTTGTAGGATTTGCCTTGGGTACGGTATTAGCAATGAGTGCTTATGCCTTTTTATTAGGTTTGCTTACCATAGCTTCTAAAAAAGAAAAAAGTCCCAGGTTCTTCCAGGGTATCCGGTTGGCCGGAGGCCTATTCGCAATTTTTGTAGGAATCTATTGGTTGTATATCGGTCTTTAGAGCAAGAGGTCGGCGATCACTAGTCTATGATTCCCCGTATCTGCAATAATCAGTTGATGCTCTACAGCAGCAATGGAAAAAGGCCAGTACAGCGAGCTTTGGGTCCCCAGTTGCGTATCCTTATTTTCACTTCCTGTAACAAAATCTCGTTTCCCAATTACAGCATCTGCCTTGGCATTATTGACTTTTGGGAGATTTTTATAGTAGAGTATCCGACTGTTCCCGGTATCGCATACCAAAAGGCCATTCTTAAAAAAGCAAACATCATACGTCCAATTCAGGGATGTTGCAGATGGAAATAATCCAAATTGATTTTGTCCCGAAGCATCAAAATGCTCCTGACCAATAATGACATCTGCCCGCCTACTCGGGGCATTCTTATAGGTGTTCCACAGCAAGATCCTGTAAAACTGGGTGTCCGGGACTGCTATGGTCCCATTTTTACCAACCGCTACGGCATAGGGCCAGACAGGCTGATCATTTTCATAGTCTTTGGAAGTAAAATCGGGTTGCCCGATAACGCCATCAGCTGATGTGAAACTGTCTTCCGGAATTGTTCCGAAAAAGAGGATTCTACGATTCCCCGTATCCGCTACCCAAAGCTGTTTTCCATCTGAATATACCCCATACGGCCAGTGCAGGGTTTTGTCTGATGGAGCGCTGGAAATCCCCTTAACATTAACCTTATTTGATTCAAAATCGGGTTGGCCCAGGACTACATCAGCAGGAGTTCCATTCGTTTCCGGAATACTATGCCATATAAGGACACGATGGTTCCAGGCGTCGGCCACAATCAATTTTTGTCCATCACTCCACAAACCGGAAGGATAAAGTAGCGTACTAGCACTAACGGTACCACCGGAATTGCGTTCTGCATCCTGTACATCTAATTGTCCTAAAATAACATCGGGCTCCTGAAACTCCGTCGTTGGGAGTTGATTCCAGATAAAAACCCGGTTTTGACCCGTATCGGAAACAAAAAGTTTCCCCTTCATAACGGCCACTCCCCTGGGTGCTAAAAAAGGTTTTTGTTTTGATCCTTTAAAAGTGTAGGCTCCCGATACATGATCTCCCAGTGTTGTGACATCCATACTAGCAGATTCGTGGTAATTGTTCGCCAGGTAACATGCTTACTATGCGTTTCCCTCCAATACCACTCTCGAGCACTACCTGACCAGGGTGACTTTCGGTGACCGTACCAATAACCCCGGCATAAAGACCATTTTCATCTTCTTTCAATTGGGTTAAAAATGCATCTGACACGCTTTCATCAACAAAGGCAATGAATAACCCTTCGTTAGCAACATATAACGGATCCAATCCCAATAATTCACAGGCATCAGCCACCTGGGATTCTATGGGTAGAGTCGACTGAAAAATATCAATGCCCAGGTTGATGGCTAAAGCAGTCTCCTTCAACACTGTGGCTACCCCGCCTCGTGTAGGGTCGGTCAAAAGGTGAATTTTCTGTCCGAAGGACTCCAATAAATTAAATATGGTACGGTTCAGATTGGTCGTATCACTCTTTATCTCAGATTCAAATTCCAAGCCCTCTCGTACAGACATGATCGCCATACCGTGGGAAGCCATTCTTCCACTTAAAATGATTTTATCACCGACCTTAATGTTTTTTGAATGTATAGCCGCCTCAGGGTGCAACTGCCCTATTCCTGTAGTATTAATAAAGATCTTATCGCCCTTTCCTTTCTCAACCACTTTAGTATCCCCGGTAACGATTTGCACCCCGGCTTTTTCTGCTGCAAATTTGATGGACACCAAAATCTCCCAGAATTCATCCATCTTCAAACCTTCTTCCAAAATGAAACTCAAGGACAGATACTTCGGTTGAGCACCGCACATTGCCAAATCATTAACCGTCCCGTTAACGGCAAGCTCTCCTATGTTACCCCCGGGAAAAAAAATGGGCGAAACCAAAAAACTATCTGTTGAAAAGGCCGTTTTTCCCTGAAGATCCAAAAGGGCACCATCATGGCGCTGATCAAGAATAGGATTGGAAAACAATTCGAACACCCCACTGTCTAATAACTTGTTCGTGAGCATCCCCCCGCTACCGTGCCCAAGGGTAATGACATCAAAGTCCAGTTTGGGCATTGGGCATTGCAATTGCATGCTAAGATTCTGTTTATGGGACATAGCTTATTGAAATTAGGAAGCTTCAATCAATCCCGAAAAATGGTAGTACGCTGCGCACGCCCCTTCACTGCTTACCATGGGGGCCCCAAGCGGATTGGTGGGTTTGCACTTTTTACCAAATTGAGAGCATTCAAAGGGTTTTTTGATCCCTTTCATGATCAATCCCGAAATACATTCAGGGTGTTCAGGCGCTTCGGTAATCTGTACATTGTATTTTTTCGTAGCGTCAAACGCTTCGTATTCCTTTCGCACCCCATAACCACTTTGCGGGATCTCACCGATGCCTCTCCAGGTTTGGTTTTGTATTTCAAAAACCTCTTGAATGACTTTTTGCGCTTCCAAATTTCCTTCTTCCCGAACAATACGGGAATATTGGTTCTCCACTTCTGACTTACTCTGTTCCAATTGGCGGATGACCATTAAAATTCCTTGCAGTACATCCAGAGGTTCAAAACCGGTCACCACGATTGGCACCTTATAGGTAGCTGATAACGGATGATACTCCGAATTTCCCATTATGGTACAAACATGACCTGCCGCTAAAAATCCATCAATTCGGCTTTCTTCATCGTCAATAACGGCCTGAATCGCGGGAGGCACCAAAACATGAGAGGCCAATATGGAATAGTTGGTCAATCCCTTTCGTTTTGCATGGATCACAGAAAGGGCATTTGCCGGTGCTGTAGTTTCAAAGCCAACAGCAAAGAATACCACTTCTTTGTCCGGATGATCCTCCGCTATCTTTACCGCTTCAAGCGGGGAATATAACACGCGCACATCTGCTCCTTCCGCCTTAGCTTCCAACAGACTTTTTTCCGAACCGGGAACACGTAACATATCCCCAAAGGAACAGAGGATAACGCCTTTTTCCAGGGCCAGGTGAATGGCCTTGTCAATGAGTTTTAAGGGTGTAACACATACCGGGCATCCCGGACCATGGATCATCGTAATCTCCTTTGGCAGCATTTCGATAATACCGTTTTTAACCAGACTGTGTGTCTGTCCACCACAGACTTCCATAATAGACCAGGGCCGAGAGACTGTATTCTTTATCTCTTCCAGGTACTTTTTCGCTAATTCCGGATCGCGATATTCAGATAAATATTTCATGACCTCTTATTTTAATTCTTTTTGGGTAGGTACTCATCCACATCCTCCAGTTCTCCCAACTCCCCTATTTCTTCTAAATAGCTAAAGGTTTTTAGTGCTTCCTCTTCATCTACCTTGCTTATGGCAACGCCCACGTGCACTAAGACATAATCGTCTACATTAGCATCGGGGAGCATCTCCAAACTAGCCTCCTTGGTAATTCCTCCAAAGGAAACCTTTGCTACCCGAACCATGCCATCAAACCTGGTTTCAATACTTTTAATTTTTCCTGGTATCGCTAAACACATAGTGTATCATTTTATGTTTTCAAAATAGGCCAACTGACCTAATGCTATATTTTCGTCGTTAGGAGATAAATCCTTGTTGCGCTTCAGTGCTATTCCATATTCTTTGGAAAGCTGTACCAATTGCGCTATTAGAAATGCATTTTGAAATACACCTCCGCTACAGGCCACAATTTTGTAGCCTTCGTTCACCGCGAATCGAACAATACCTAATGCAAGGGTATAGATGAAACTTGCGGCCAGATAATTCCTTGCTTTTCCTTCTTTTTTTAATTTAAAAATCTGCTGTATAATTTGATAGGGGGATATGGTGATTTCCGCCTCCCCTTTCATTAGATCCCTTAAAGGTGTTTCTCTATTTTCAACGGCACAACGTTCCAATTGCATAGCAGCCTGCCCTTCAAAAGTAGAAATGTCCAGCAGATCTAAAAGCGAGGCAGCCGCGTCAAAAAGGCGACCTACGGAAGAGGTCTTTAAAGTATTGCCTTCTTTTAGCTTTTGATAGAGTTTCCACTCCAGTGCTGAAAATTTAGGCCGCACATCTTCATAATGCTCCTTTGTGAGCAAGGAGAGCAAGGAGAGTTTCGGTTCTTTGGCCATTTTATCGCCCGCTAACCAGTCAAAGTACTCTAAATGGCCTACCCTATACATTTCGTGACCTTCGTAGGCAAAGAACTCCCCTCCCCAAATCATACCATCTTCTCCTAGTCCTGTTCCATCCCAAATCACACCAAGGATTTTCTCCTTAGCATCAAAGAGATCGTGCTCGGCAAGCACACTGGCAAAATGTGCCTTATGATGTTGAATTTGATAGGTAGCCGCCTCCCACTGATCCGCTAATTCGAGACCTAATTGCGTACTTTGATAATTCGGATGTTTGTCTACCAACACTACAGAAGGGATCGTCTCAAAAAGTTGGGTGTATTTATCAATAGTATCCGATACTCTACATAAAACGTTGTAATTATCAAGGTTCCCAAAGTAAGGACTTATATACGTATGGTAATTGGGTACGAAAGCGACCGTACTTTTTAAATGTCCTCCCATAGCCATTATCGGTTCATTAGCTTTCGAGGAATACCCTATAAAATTAGGCGCCATCCCCCTGGATCGCCGTAGAATGATCCTATGTTCTTCTGAGAATTTAAGTACTGAATCGTCCAATGGAAATGAAATATCCATATTGTGGTCCACAAAGTAATCGACAACAGCTTCCAATTTTTCCAGTGCCTCCGTAGTATCAGCAAGAATTGGTGAGCCATGTATATTTCCGCTTGTTGCAACAAGCGGTCGCTGAAGGACTTCCATAAGGAGTACTAATATCCCTGAGGAAGGTAACATCACCCCAAAACCTCCCATATCTGGAGCCACGTTGATTGCAATAGTGTTCTTGGTATCCTTTCGCGGTTGGAGAATCACAATGGGCGCTATTGGCGCTGTCAAAGCCTTTGCTTCCGCTTCACTAACGATAAACCTTTCCTGTATCATTTCCAGTGAAGGATATAAGAGGGCAAAAGGTTTAGCGGGGCGCCTTTTGTTTTCCCGCAAACGGCGTATAGTACCTTCATCGGTAGCATCAGCACATAACAAATAGCCGTTGGTATTCTTCACAGCGATTATGGCTCCCTCAGAAAGTAAGGTAGCCGTTCGTTTTATGATTTTGTCCTGATCCCGCTCAACCCATTTTCCTTCCGCATCCAACAATCGCATTTGTATCCCACATTCTTCGCAACTATTGGTTTGGGAGTGAAAGCGCCTGTCTTCTGGCGTATGGTATTCGGTTTCGCAATCCGAGCACATTATAAAATCCGCTAGCGAAGTGTTCTCCCGTTCAAAAGGAAATCGTCGTGTAATGGCATAACGTGGGCCACATTGGGTACAGGTAGTAAACGCATAGTGGTACCTCCTGTTTTTGGGATCTTTGATCTCTGCTTTGCAAGTGGAACAAATCGCAAAATCTGCCGTTAAGGGCAACGCAATTTTTGCTTCTTTTTGGGAAGCGCCAATTGTGAAATCTTCAAACCCCTTGAAAGCAACAGCACGTGTCTCATGGGATTGGATAATAGCAGCCGAAGGGGCCTGCCCAACAATGTCTTCCACAAACGTCATTACTTCCTTGTTTTCGCCATTTACAGTTACGATTACCCCTTTTTCGTTGTTATATACCTGACCGTTTAGTCCATACCGCTTAGCGAGATTGAAGAGAAATGGCCGGAAGCCCACTCCCTGCACCTGCCCGGTTATGGTGATCTGAAACGTTTGCACCGCTGTTTCACAGTGCTTTTTTATCCGCAATTTTTTGTAAAAGCCAATCGCACCATTCATCAATACCTTCATCCTTTACTGCGGAGATCTGGAGTACTTCCAATTCATGATTGACTTCTCTGGCGTCTTTCGTTACCGCTTCCACCGAAAAGGGAAGAAAAGGTAACAAGTCGGCCTTTGATACCAGCATCATATCACTGGTCAAAAACATCTTGGGGTACTTTTTAGGCTTATCGTCCCCTTCGGTCGTCGCCATTAAGGTAACCCTGTAGTCCTCACCCAGGTCAAAGGAGGCAGGGCAAACCAAATTCCCCACATTTTCAATAAATAACAGGTCTATCGTTTCCAAATCAAATTGATCCAACACCTGATGTACCATTTGCGCTTCCAGATGGCAAATGCCTCCGGTAACAATTTGTAGTGCATGAATACCGGTCTCCCGGATACGTTCCGCGTCCCGTTCGGTTTCCAGATCACCCACCATTACCGCCATGGTGATCTTGTCTTTAAGTTTTTCGGCTGTCTTTTGCATTAATGTCGTCTTCCCGCTCCCTGCCGAAGAGGTAATATTGATCAAAAGGGTTTTGGTGCGATGCATTTCTTTCCGGATGCTATCCGCCACAAAATCATTGGCCTTTAGCAGATGGATGTTTGTATTTTCACATTGCACGGTACCCCGTGCCGCTTTTGTGGACTTTTCTACGCTCATTTTTTTAGTCTTCAAATTCTACTTTATGAATTAACATTTCTTCTCCCTGAATTACATTTTTACTGGGTCGATCACAGTTATCACAAATAAACCTGTAGTTCTTGACCTGTGTCACATGGTTGCAGACCTCACATTGTATCTTAAGCTGGGTGGACTCAATATGTAGTTTCACATGATGGTATTGGGGATGGGTCAAATGATATGCACTATAGGCATTGTGAAGCAAGCGAGGCTCAATATTTGACAGAATTCCAACCTTTAAATGAATTGCCTTCATTCTATTCAGTTTTTCCTGTTCAAACTCAAGTTCCAGGGTTTTCATAATGCTATTTACGATGGATGTTTCGTGCATAGTATCTCAAATTACTTCCTTTAGTTGCTCTAATTTCGATAGATGTTCCGTCACTACTGCGAGAAGATTTTCCGATTGCACCAAAGCCTTAACTTCATGGGCTTTTGCCTTCATTTCGGCATACCGTTTTCCTTCCTCACTGTTGTCCGCATTGTGCATGAGCCATGCGAGCTCCAACTGATTTAGCAGCGTAAGTGCCCTTTCCATGGGATATTCCTCCGCTGTACGGATTTTTAGTGCTTCTTCGAACAAACCATTGGATCTTTTGAAATTGTCGTGCAGCTTTGCCGGGGGAAAATGCATCAAGGCAGTCGCATAATTATGACATACCATGGCATGTTCATAGGGATACCCTTCTTTTGTGTAAATCCTCAAGGCTTCTTTAAAAGCAGAAGCGGAAAACGCAGTCCATATGGGCTTTTCTTCCTCGGCTGCGGGTATTTCGGAATAGATTAACCCCAAATTGTGTTGTACATCTGCAAAATGTTCAGGGTAACGGTCCCTTTTAAATACCTTCAAGGTATCCTGAAAGGCATTAATGGCGGCTTTATAATACTGCGGACTACCATTCTTGGACCAGTTGTACAACAGGTGCGCTTTTTTAAGTCCGGCCTCTCCCAGGAACTCATCAATATTTTCTTCCTTAAAGTACTGGATGGCTTTGGTGATATACGTTTTTGCCTGCGGAAAATCGTTCCGAAAGTTCGCTACGTCACATGCATCCATGGCCAGAAGCGCTACATTCAATTGCAGCCCTCGCTGCTCTAGTTCGGCGATACATTCTGACTGTAATTCCCCTAAGTACTTTAGTTTTTCTTGGTCATAGGGAACACTGAGGTTTTTAAATAAAGCCGTAGCCAACTGTATTTTTAGTGCCAGGGTAGCTTCCTTTGTACCGGCTTTGTCTAAAAATAGCCGGGCAGCTTTAATTGCGTCTTCATATAGCCCCCCATCGATCAAAAGATTCAGATAATGCTTGGCCGTATAGGATTTCATCTCTTTATCAGTAGCAGCATCTAAAGCGTTTGTGTAGGACTCCCGAAGCACTTTAAAACTCTTTTTGGGGTTCACATTTCCGTAATGCTGTACAATGACTTCGTTGTGGGATGAGATCCTGATCGTTTCGATTAGCTCATCGGTGAATTCGTAACCAAACCGCAAATAGGTCGCAGCCAACAAATGTGGGTATAGTTTATCGGTTTCGGAAAGCCATTGAAAGGCCTGCTGTTGGTTACCGAGTTTATCAAATATCACCGCCAACAGATTACTTTCTGTTAACGGAACATCAGGATATCGGTAGGGCGGTTCAGTGTCAAACCAGTCGATTGGACTTTTGATAATACCTTGAGTAACGTATACTATTTTATCTCCTTCCCTGGCAGCACGATCGGTGGTAACGGTCACCAGTTCATCTAAACGGTGCACCGACGCAATAGTTTTGGCTACAGCAGAATGTTCTTCAATTGTTGTTACTATCGTAATCACGCTTCTTCACTTTTTGAGTTCCTCTCGGGTCTTTCTCGGCGGTTTGCTTCATATTTCGGGCATATATCTCTGCAAGTTGCTTGGATCTGTAATCGCCGATTTCATTTATCAAAAACCGTTTGGGATTTTCAGTATCCACAAAAACCAAAGACACCACCCATCTTCCTTTTTCCTCAACGATCCGGGTGCGTACCTCTGCATTCAATAGCCAATCATCTCCACTATCTGATCTTTTGGCACTCATATTACGACCTTCAGTAAGTTGGTTTTTTCAACCCATTCATACTCCAAATCCCGGTCTTCCGGATTCAAATCATTATCAATTAATATTTCCCGAATGGCTAAGGTTTTATCTCCTTTTAAGTTCCGCTCCTTTAGCAGAAACTGAGTGGGTTCGTACATTTTTACAAACCATTGGCTGCTTACAGGCGTTATCAAAAGGCGTTGTTGTTCCTTCAAATAGGTTACATAAGCGTAATGAATGCGTTGAAAGACCTTTTTTGCAACATCCGCATTCAGATAAATATGTGACGCTCTAAGCGAAATTCCGGATTTCATGAGGCTTCCAATTGATTCAACTCTTCCAGAATAAGGGTCACCACTTTATCTCCGGCCTGTTTAACCCCTTCACTCAAATCCACTTCAAGTTTGGTGTTTTCAATTGCAATAAGGTATACCTGAATATCTTCCGGATAGTTTTCCCGCAATATTTTTTTTGCATAGGACAGTGCCTGATCCCATTTCATACCGTGTAAAAACACCATGGGATCGTCTTGTGGCGCACGAAGGACTTCCTCTGCAGGAAGCTTAAACAAAGTTCCCACCGGCTCATTGGTATTCAATACGGCATCGATCAAAATGATCCGGTCATGTCCTTCCAGTTTAAACAAGACTTCAAAGGCGGCAGTCCCCATATCAAAAATGCTGATTTCTTCAATACCTACAAGGGTTTGCCTAAGTTGTTCTATGACATAGATTCCAATAGCGTCATCGCTCCGAACCGGATTTCCAAATCCCATTATAGCCGTTTTCATAATATCCTTATCCTATTTGGTTATTTAAAAGCGAGACCTGCTGCGCAATTTTTGCACAACAGGCCTCTACCAAGTATACATTTTGTTTAACCTTTTGCTCTAACTATAATTTGAATTTTGACAGTTCTACCCCGCTTTTTTCATCGTGAGCATGTACGGTACACACTAAACAGGAATCGAAGGAACGCGCTACCATACCCACTTCGACAGGGTCAAGCGGATCTTCAATTGTGGTTCCCATCAAGGCCCTTTCAATAGGACCTGGAGTATCGTTACCATCTTGCGGCCCTACATTCCAGGTAGTTGGTGCCATTACCTGATAATTCTTAATCACGCCGTTTTTCACCTCAATCCAGTGGGCCAACGCCCCGCGTGCTGCTTCTGTTGCACCGAATCCTTTCCCATCTTTTTCTACAGGTTTACTATAGAACTCACCATCAAGGTCAATTTCAGATAACCACTGTTCTATAAATTTGTAAATCCGGGGCGCCTCATGCATTCTGGCTAAAACCCGGGTAAAGACACTGGGTCCGATTTTCTTTATAATATCTCCAAATAAGGGGTCTTGAATTTGATGATCTTTATTCTTGGGATTGGCATACATTACACAACGCGCTAAAGGACCTGCCTCAACGGAATGTCCATCATAACGAGGTGCCTTTGACCAGCTGTATTGGCCATCAAAATCTGAATGATGAAGGGGTTGTGATTTTGCCGGAACAGGTAGTGGCTGATCCCAGGGATGCAAGCCATCTTCTTGATCGTTGTACCAAGAGTGTTTTACATGCTCACTAACTTTTAAATGATCAAATTCGTGATAATTCTCCCCATCAAAAAAGCCGCTTGGACATATCAATGCATGATTTCTGCCCTCAATGGTTGGATTGTTATACAGGTCTTTATGAAGATACGTTCCTGTAGCCAAAAACTTTCCGACGCCTTGGCCGAAGGTATCCAGTCCGAATTCCTGACCTGCCCGAATTAACAGTCCTAAATCGCTATTTTTTTGTGATTCATTTTCTTCAACCCAGGCGAGCATGTCATCCCAACTTTTGATCTCCATGTACCGCTCAATGGAGCATCCCAGCCAGACAGGCTCCAGCCAGTCGTTCTTAAACTGGGTCAATATGGCATGCGCACGGGTAATATCTTTCAAGGTAGGAGCACACATTACCCCTCCGGGTACCATATAGCTGGAATGTGGCCATTGGCCACCAAAAAGTGCATAGATCTGAACAGGCAACCCACTTGCGGTCAATCCAATTTGGAAAGTCTCTCCTACATAAGCCGACCAGCGCTTAACAACTTCCTTATATAAAGGCTTATTCGCAAATTTCTTATTCGCCATATCCGTAGCAAAAATGGCATAGTACCAGCGCGGGATACTTTGTAAGGTTTCAGACGCCTGCCCTATGGCACGAAGCAGCAATGCATTAGGGGACAATTTGGTCCCCCAGGCAGTATCCAGGGCAGATGAGGCACAATAGAGGTGAGAGCCCCCACAAATACCGCAAATACGGGGGGTAACGATCAAACCGGATTGCGGATCTTTACCTTCCATGATCTTTTCAAATCCCCGGAACATCGCAGCTTGCGTATGGGCACGGGTCACTTTACCGTTGTCGATATACACTTTTACATCCAAATCACCCTCTACACGCCCTACCGGTGAAATATTTAATTCTTTTACTGACATTTTTTTATGTTTTGATTGAGATTTATTTGGAAGCTTCCATTACTCTATGGTTCTTGGGCAATACTTTTTGGAAACCGGCCTCTATGTAGTATGCAAGTTTTGTTCGCCCGGTGGGTACTTCCCGGGGAAGAAATCCGAGATACTTCATGGTATTGAATACACTTCCTTTTTTTAGATCGTGATGTGGAAAGCCCGGTTCTGTACAGCCCAAACAAGGATGGTTGGTTCGGGTTTTACTGGCTTGGCGATTCCATAGAATATTGTTACAACTGGCCCTTGTCATTGGTCCACGGCAGCCCACTTCATAGAACAAGCACCCGCCACGTACTCCAAAATTCCCATCCACCTTCTGGGCAAAGTTGGTAACATTGGTACAGCCATCCTGGACAAAATTGGTGAAAAACGTTTTTGGCCTGTGATACTCATCAATTTGAACGTCTCCAATACGTCCAACGGCAATGGCAACCAGTATTTGGGTGATCCAGTCCGGATGGGCCGGGCAACCCGGAATATTGATTACAGGAAGGCCTCCTTTGGACACATAGTCAGTTCCGAGGAATCCTCCTTTCTGCTTTTTATGAAATTGCAAGCCAGTCGATTCGCTTGGGTTAGGTGGAACTGCCGGGATACCTCCCCAGGTAGCGCAGTCCCCTATAGCGACCACATATCCAGCCACTTCAGACAACTCTTTGATCCAGTCCATCATAGGTCGATCTGCAAAGTAATTCATGGTTCCCGTGCCATTTGGGCCTTGAACCAAAGATCCCTCGTAGACCAAAATATCCATGGTCTCCTTGCCACTTATGATATCTTTCAATAAATCCTGTACCTGGTCCCCTATTTGAAGTCCCGTTGTGGGGTGCCAAAGAATATTGAGGCCAAAATCTGTTATGAGTTCTACCACCGTAGGCTCCTCTGCATTCAGAAAAGACATGGTATTACCACTACAGGCACCTCCTTGTAACCATAAAACGTTTGCCATAATTTTTCAGTTGCTTGTTAAACGTTTGTTTAATAATGTTTGACAAAAATTGAATTATTTTAACCTTTTTATGCAAAAAATTAAACAAAACCCTACTTTTTTATGAATTTTCTTTAAATTATAAATTTCCTTAACACTAGAAAATAGCCAAATTCGATTTTGGTTTAATTTAGAACGAGTATAAACTAAAATGGAAAGTGTATTCATCCTTCGAGCAATTCATAAAGAGACTGACATATTGCCCGGCAGAAAGATGCTTCGAAAGGAAGGACAAAAAAGATCTGGTGTATCCTTTCGTTTATTTATACGCTCCGTGGTTTTGACAGCAAACCAAAGGATTGAGATTCAAATGCTCACGCTGCAAAACGGAAATCTTCCACCTCTTGATCAGATGAAGAACACGATATAGGTCTGTAGCATCCCAAAAACAGAAAAATCACCTAAACCATAACAGTTTGTACCAAGCTAGGAAGGATTCCTCGCTGCGCTCGGCGTCCTCCAGCACTCCGTGCTGAAAGTAAAAAAGCCTCACTTACAAATTCAGACTATGCACGGGTATGGCATCCGTTCATTTACAAAGAAATGGTACTGACATAGTCCGTATATGAGAATTTTGAAAATTTCAAAGCTCAATATATAAACCATCCTTTTCATTGGCTTTGAACTAGATTTAAGGTATGTGAATGCGTTTTACATGTATAGAAACACCATGTACGAATTAGAACCCTCCTCACGCTTTCCAAAATGTGTAAGTCTTAAACGAAAATGTTTAAGTCAAGAGCACAGCTCTCTCCTGACCTTTGTATTAGATAACAAAATGAGAATTAACGGCGATGCTAACAACAATAAATCAATACTGGGCCTATCACTGACAGTGGGTTTTACAACGAATTTATCAGCACAATATAATAATGATAACAATTTTAAAATTACAAGAATGGAATATTTAAAAGCAGGAGTAAACACAAGAACATTTAAATCATTTGGATTGGACTTAGTTGGTAACTTATACCTTCCTGAAGGTTTTGACCCAGACAAGAAGTATAACGCAATAGTAAGTGCAAGTCCATTTCCACAGGTTAAAGAACAGATTCCAGCAACATATGGCCCAGAAATGACTAAAAGGGGCATGCCCCTTTTAAAAATTCTTCCAGATACTCCCTTGGGCTGCTCCTTCCAAGTGATTTATGCGGATGGAAACGGTTGTATTCCTCCCTGAACCTTTCGGTCTCCAAATTGACCTCCTTAATGTCCCTGAACAGGTGGGCGTCCAGTACGTCCTCCCTATATGTGCGGTTGAACCTTTCGATATATCCGTTTTGGCTGGGCTTCCCGGGTTGGATGTACTTTATCTCGATGTCCTCTACCTCACAGTAGTTGACAAATACTCTAATTTGTTTTATCTATGTTTTACCTCTTGAATCAAAAAAGGCCTCCAATCTCTCGGAAGCCTTTTCTTTTCTAGTAGCGAGAACTAGACTCGAACCAGCAACCTTCGGGGTATTAGCCAGACTAACTTTTTAGCAACTTAAATTTTATGAAGTAAACACTTAACATTTAAAATTAAGTGTATTGTGGTTTTGAAACTACATTGTAAAATTAGATTATCAAGGATAACCGGCGTTTCTTAACTTTTCGGCTAGATTAAAAAAGGGATGATAAAAAGGTATCAAGTATACAACTAAACACAACACTGTAAGGACAACAAGCCAAACATAATCTAAAAACTTGAGTTTTTTCATATTTAAATATTGACTCAGCAAATTAATTTGTTGATATCTCAAAGGAAATGAGTGATAAATGATCGAAAAACCTCCAGCATTTTAAAAATAAAAAAATAAGGGAAGCCTTCAGTAGTTATAAAGAAAACCATTTTAAACATTGTCCGATATAGCAAGAAATCTCAACTAGGTAGAATTGCAATTTTTGCATTTAATCCATGCCCGGAAAACGGAATCTGATTGCAACCATAACATAAACAAAAATGTGTTTAACATTTCTCTTTAAAGCTTGTTTAACTTTGAAACTTTAAGGGACAGAAAGTTTTTTGCTAATCAAGAAAATTTATTGTAAACATTTGCTGAATTCTCATAATGGTAGTACAAATAACTAAAAAAATAATAATAACTGGAAGTTAGTTAGGTCAGCCCATTATCATATGCACAGATTTAGCTCTGGAAAGTTAAACTTTTACTGACGCTCAAATTCTTAAAGACATAGTTTTTATCTTTGAATAGGTGAAGAATCGGAAGCATAGTGCTATCATGAGTCTTCATTAGATTGTAGTCTTTTTTTCATTAGATTGTAGTCTTTTTCAAGAGAAGGAAATAAGTCAAATATGAATTAAGGGAATCAAAACTTAATCTCACTTTTAGCATAATAAATGAATTTTAGGATGCACCTCGCAAAAGGGAAATTAATATTTCTAGTATTTATCGTGACTTCAGTACTACCAAATTTTGGATATAGTCAAAAGAATACTATTCAATTGACTGGTAAAGTTAGTAACCCTTATAATGAAATCTCGGATGTTTTAATAGTCAATTTAAACTCGAAAGAATCAACTATAACGGATTCTTTAGGAGTTTTTAAAATTGAGGTGAGTTTAAAAGATTCCATTCAATTTACCGCTGTACAATATCAAACAAAACAAATTGTCATAACCAACCACATAATTGATGAAAAATTCGTTATCGTTAATTTGATTCAAAAATTGGTAAATCTGGACGAAGTAACAGTAACTCCCTATAATCTGTCTGGAAAACTAAACATTGATATTGAAAGTTTAAATATTGAATCGAACGTCAATTCTTCGACATTAAAATTGCCGAACGCGGATTTAGAAAAAATGACTCATAGCGAAAGACTGTTATTTGAGGCGGATCAAGGAAAGTATTTTTATTTGGGTTTTGGCTTTACTATAAACACTCACAAATTAATGAACAAGCTTTCTGGTAGGACAAAATCTTTAGAGCAAATTGTTTCAAATCAGAAGGACATAGATTTAGAAAAAGAAATCTTATCTAAATTTACAAAAGAGGCTATCTCAGATGGTTTTGATATACACCCCGAATCTGTTAATGCTTTTCTTACTTTTTGTATTTTTCAAGATGACTTCTCGAAACTATCACAATCAACAAGTAATGCTGAAATCTGGAATTATTTAAAAAGGAAAAGCAATGAATTCAAAGAAAGGGTTGACTAAATTATTCATATTCCCGGTTTTAGTGCATTCTCATTGAGAATTCTAATTCAGTATTCAGTCATTTTAGTCTAGACGAAAAGCCTTACTTATCCAGTCTTTTTTCACTTAAATAGTTGATTAATTTTATTGTGGGCTACAATATTAAAATCTGTACAATTCTTGTACGAAAAACTTTTTTATTTAGTGAGAAAAAAATATTTTTATATCGATTTACATTCGGAGAATCGCATTTCATTTGTAACGGCAGAAGAGTTCTAATTTGTTTGTTCCCAATTAAAAAAATACTGATTGGGACATATACAATAATTGCTTTAGAAAAAGGATTTTCCAAATGTTAGAAAATAGAAATTATTTGATAACCGAGTCCAATCTAGGGAAAAAATTGAAAATCGATATGAAAGTACTACGGACGGATATTTTTTATACTAAAGATGAACTTATTTGGGTGAATTCTTCTTTTTTTTCCACTCTTCCTTTTGAAATCAAAAGAATTCCCCCCCCCTCCCCCGTGTTTTATCGTTGGTAGGAAAGACTGAGGTCATTTAGAACAAATAGATATCAACCACTATAAAATTCCCTTATCTACGACCACCAGCAGATTTTCAATGAAACTTACACTTCCACAGCAAGACATATTTTTTGAGCATATTTTATTTTCGGATAGTCCATTATATAATATTGGAGCTATAGTAGAAATCAAAGGGACCATAGACTTTGACGCACTTAACAGAGCATATATTGAAGTAATAAATCAAAGTGACGCATACCGCAGTGTGTTTGCTATGAATGGGGAAAATGTAGAGGTAAATATGTTGACCCGCCATGATTGTAAGTTGGATTTGGTCGATTTTTCTAATCATCGAAACCCCATAGAGGAAGCCAATATTTTCATAAAGAGTGAATATGAAAAGACTTTTGATGTTCTAAGCGGAAGTTTTTTACATTATTCGACCTTAATTAAGGTAAGAAACGATTTTCACTATTTATTGACAGTTTGCCATCATATTATCACCGATGGATGGGGCTACTCCCTGTTGTTTCAGAGGTTTGTCAAAAATTATAATGAAATTGTAGAGTATGGAATGGTTAAATCGACATATCCATTCAGTTATAAAAGTTTTGTGAATGACGATTTTGACTATCAAAATTCAAGTTACCTCCAGGAAGCCTTGGCCTATTGGGCCGAAAGGTTCAAAACAATACCACCAAATTTATTTAGTAGAAAAAATGATATAGAGGAAATTAAAAAAAGTCTTCGAAAAGAATTAGTCGTTCGGAGGGAGACATATAATCAATTAATTGCTTTGGCAAATGATTATAAGTGTTCGACGTTCCATATTGTTCTGGGAATTCTATACGCATATTTTGGTAAGAAATATCTGAACAACGATTTAGTAATTGGTGTTCCGGTTCTAAATAGAAATAAAGCAACTTTTAAAAAGACAGTAGGACTTTTTGCTAGTATATCGCCACTAAGAATCTCATTGGAATTTGACGTACCATTTCGAAGTTTAATAGATGACGTAAAAAAACAGATTAAAAAAGACTACCGCCATCAGCGATTGCCCTTGAGAATGATAAACAAGGAACTCCAATTGTTCGATAATCGACAAAATTTGTTTAGCATCACTTTATCTTATGAAAAGCAAGACTATTCCTATGATTTGGTAAATACAAAATCTAAAGTTATTCCCCTGAGTCACCATTCTGAACAGGTGCCATTAGCAGTCTATGTAAGGGAATTCAACAATTTGGAGGATGTCAAAATTGACTTTGATTACAATTTAAGTTTTTTTGATGATTCAAACATCAATGAAATTGTTAGTGGTTTTGATTCTTTGTTGAAAGATATCTTGAAGAATCCCAATAAATCGATTAACAATCTTAATTTTTTCACCACAAAAGAAAGGAACCGTGTTTTGACGGAGTTCAACGACACGGCTGCCGACTATCCGAGGGACAGGACGGTGGTTGACCTTTTCGAGGAGCAGGTGGGCATGACGCCTGACAACGTTGCGGTGGTGTCCGGCGATGTCGAGCTGACCTATGATGAGCTCAATGCGAGGGCGAACCAGCTGGCGCACTACCTACGTGACAGGTACGATATAGGACCCGACGACCTTGTGGGCATCAAGCTTGAGAGGAGCGAGCATCTTCTGGTGGGCATCCTTGGCATCCTCAAGTCCGGT
>JANQRG010000037.1 GCA_028284665.1 Croceivirga sp. | reverse complement strand
CAATACTGATGATGAACGTGTCAAAGATCTTATGCACATGTTTACCAATACAAAAGTTAAGGGTATTTTTTGCATTCGCGGAGGTTATGGTTGCACACGTATCCTGGACATGCTCAATTTTGACGTCATCAAACATAATCCAAAAGTCCTTCTAGGATATAGTGACATTACAGCCTTACTAAATGCCTTTTACAAGAAAATTGGATTGATCGGTTTTCATGGAGCCATGGGGCCTGAATTGGGTTCTTATGCCTATGGGAGTGTAGAAACCATGGTGATGCACCCTGCGGAAAAACTCACCATAAAAAATTATGACTTTGATGAAGAGACCTTGACGGATCCCGTATATGACAGATATGTAATAACCTCCGGAAAGGCCTCCGGTAAATTGGTTGGAGGGAATCTTTCCTTATTATCGGCCATGAACGGCACGGATTACGATATTGATTACAGCAATTGCCTTGTCTGTATTGAAGATATTGGTGAAGCCCCGTATCGTATCGATCGCATGCTGACCCAATTATTATCCACTTCCAGTTTTAAAAGAGCGGCTGGCGTACTATTTGGAGTGTGTAAAGACTGTGACAAAGAAGAAGGTTCTGACTCTTTTTCCTTAAAAGAAGTGGTTATGGACCGAATTGGACCCATGGGCATTCCTGCCGTTTACGGGATGAGTTTTGGGCACATTACCGAAAACTTTACTTTTCCTATTGGCGTTGAAGCGGTATTGGATGCTGATAGCTTTACCCTTCAACTGCAACAAAAGCCATTGGCATAGTTACCGAAAAGTGAGTTTTGAAATCCTATTTCTTCCAGCCGCATACGCTATGGAATCATTTAAAAATCGAATGGTGTAAAAGTCTTCACCGCTCAAAGATGTCCAAGATGTTCCCCTATTGTTCGAATAAGCAATTCCCGAAAAACCTAAGGCAACTATATCCTCTCCCCCAGAATTCGGAACAAATTGCACGCAACTTTTGTACCCGGGCGGATTATCATCGGCAATCAGTTTCCAGGTTGCACCGCCGTCAGTGGTCAACGCTTTATTACTTCTTGGATCATTAGGATCGGTATAATCCCCTCCAATAGCAACGCCCAAAAGCGCATTGTAAAAATCGACTGAATAAATGCCCTCGGTTGGTTTTTTATGGCGTATGGGTACAGTTTGAATTTTCCAGGTTTTACCTTTATTCGGAGAAAAATAAATTCGGCTTTCGGTAGTGGCCATCCAGGTCGAATCACCCATCATTTCAATATTGGTATTACTGGCCGCGAAAGCCCCTTCCCCATCAACGCCCTGAGGTAGATATGAGCACTTAACTTTATTCCAGGTAGTCCCGCCATCCCTTGTAATTAGTATGGAAAGGCATCCGTTCCTGCTATCGCCAATCGCGATGCCTTCGCTATCATTCCAGAATTTCATGGCATCGTAAAACACGCCTTCTCCTTCTTCTGTGTATACCAATTCCATTTTCCCTGCTGTCCCGGTTTTATAAAGTAGTGCCGGATTTGCAACAGAGAGCATAAAAAAATCGGTTTTGGTTTGTGCTACGGCTCTGAACTCCGGAAGTAAAGTGTCATAGGTTTGTATATTGGTCCGTACCGTATGCTTTCTCAAATCTACACTACCGTAGATGCCTTGACTACCGGCAAAGGCCAAGGTGTTGTTATCCAAAAGCGTTATGGCACGTATACTTACCGAGTCCTTGAATACGGTTTCAATTTGAACAGAAGAAAAATTATGCGATGTTTCGTTGGGTGTACAGGAAACCAGGAGTATAACTATCCCAAAAGCAAACAGTAGTTTATGCATGAATGTAAGATTTCCTCAAAAGTAGCGATTAGAATCTCTTCAAGTTTACCATTACCTTTGCCTCCTTAAATTCGAGTATGCGTCTTCACAGAAACCTGGTTTTTGCCGTTATTGATGCGTTGCATCTCATTTTCAATGAGCAACATTATGCCGATAAGGTGGTTGAAAAGGTTTTAAAATACGATAAGCGTTGGGGGGTTCGAGATCGGAATTTTATTGCAGAGACTACGTATGAAATCGTACGCTGGCAGCGGTTGTATGCAAAAATTGTTGAGGTGGATATCCCGTATCCCCGGGAAGCTCTTTTTCGAATGTTTGGGGTTTGGTGTGTACTACGGGGTATTCCCTTGCCCGACTGGAAACAATTGCAGGGTACACCTTCCAGAAGGATTAAAGGCCGTTTTGACCAACTCTCCAAAATTCGCAAATATCGAGAGTCGCTTCCGGATTGGTTGGATACAATGGGCGAAAAAGCGCTAGGAGAAGCCTTGTGGACCAAGGAAGTTGCCGCATTAAATCGTCCTGCATCTGTAATTCTTCGTACCAATACCTTAAAAACAACAAAAAACACGGTGCAACGGGTATTGGACAAGGCGGGAATCCCTACTACTACCCTTCCTGACCATCCCGATGGGTTAGAACTGGTAGAACGTAAAAATGTTTTTTCTACACAAGCGTTCAAAGACGGTTGGTTTGAAGTACAGGACGCCTCCTCCCAGAAAGTAGCCCCTTTTCTGGAAGTGGCTCCAGGACATCGTGTGGTGGATGCCTGTGCCGGTGCGGGTGGCAAAACCCTTCATCTTGCCGCCCTAATGGAAAACAAGGGACAGCTTATTGCCATGGACATTTACGAGAGTAAGCTGAAGAAACTCAAAATACGTGCAAGAAGAAACGGCGCCCACAATCTGGAGACCCGTTTGATTGACTCTACCAAAACCATAAAAAAACTACATCAGAAGGCGGACAGGGTCTTATTGGATGCCCCCTGCTCAGGTTTAGGGGTGCTAAGGCGCAACCCGGACAGCAAGTGGAAGCTGACCCCGGAATTTATTCAAAACGTTAAGAAAACACAACAAAATATCCTACGTGACTATAGCAAAATGGTAAAACCCGGGGGGAAATTGGTCTACGCCACCTGCTCCATCCTACCAGAGGAAAACCAACAGCAAGTCCAGGCATTTCTGGCTTCTGAAGCCGGGAAGTCGTTCACCTTTGAAAAAGAAGAAACGCTATATGCCTCAGAAAGTGGCTATGATGGCTTTTATATGGCCCTGCTTCAGCGTCTCTAGCAGTAATTGTGTAAAAAACAAAAAAAAGGATTTGGAGTTAGATCCAAATCCCCTTTTTGCTACGTCACAACGTTATTTAATTATCAAAACTGTTACTTGACAACTCCGTGTTAATTCCTTTATTGTAGTCATTCGCCATTTCAACTAACGCATTTAAAAAGAGCATATCACAGTTATACCCGAAGGCAGCTTCTCGCTGTAATTGGATTCTGAATTCGTAATCGCCGTTTTGATATTTCTCGATGATCTCTGTATTATCACCAAAATAGTTTTTGATGTTAACCGACCTGATATTCTTCGGATTCTTTGATTTATCCTTTTGGATCAAGATTTGAAAATTGTTCTTCATAAACTCGGTATGGGCAGGTCCACCGGCAAGTTTCGAGTCCATAACTTCTCCGTGAATCACACCGTTATCCGTACGATAATATTTCTTATAGACAACGATATCGCCATCAGCAGCCACCTCTAGCAAAAACCGTTTCGGTAGCATTCCTACTTTGGTGGTTGAGGCAAGGTTCACATATTTTACCTGACGAAATGTGCGTCCATTCTCAAGGGCAAAAGCTTTTATTTCTTTAACCTTGAACTTCTCAATGGCTTTCTTTTTTATTTTTTTGCCCTTTTTATATCGGGTGTACGCTTTTTCATCGATAACTCGTAAACTTTGCTGAAAAAGATGCGGCTTACAATCGTTTATAAAAATGTAACCTTCTTTTGTCTTTCCTTTTTTAAGGGTATACGTTCCTTTGTAGTAATCAGCACATCGGGTGCTTTCTTCTTCTTGTGCAATAGAACCGGCAAGCACGCCAATAAGCAATAAACACGTAAAGAGTTTGGTTTTAAAAGTCATAATTCAATGTTTGGGGTTGGTATACAAAACTTAAAAAACTGATTTTTAGTATACTGCCAATGGTTTTCAATACAATAACAGGATTGCGGTTTGGTGTGCCTACGGTACGGGTTCCGCAAGAGGTTTACATGGCGCCATGGCTTCAGAAATCTTTGCAACGCTATTTTGGATTACTTAAGACTGAGCATTAAGTGCCGCTTGTCTTTGTGAGAAGTGAACTGCAACGTAATGGGTACAATCAAGACCACACACGTTCCAAAAAGGACAGGAAGTTTTCACTAAGTATTCGGGTGATGTCCTGGTCACTGTATCCTCTTTTGGTAAGCATTTGCGGCAGCTTTTGTAAATCAGCAATGGTATCCAAATCCATAGGGGATTGTTCTTTACCAAAAGCACCATCCAAATCGGTGCCTATGCCGACATGTTCACAGTTACCTGCTAATTGACAAATATGATCGATGTTATCAAGCGCTTGCTCCAAACTGACCCCCATGCCCTCAGGTGTAGAGACACCTCGTTGCCAGTTGGGCACCATCATCCAGGCATCCAGGGCCACACCAATAACACCCTCACGGCTAATGATTTCCTTGATTTGTTCATCAGAAAACTGACGGTTATGATCGACCAGAGCGCGACAATTGTTATGACTAGCCCAGAGCGGACCGGAGTAACTATCCAAGGCTTCCCAAAAACAGGTATCACTTAAATGGGTAACATCCAAAATCAACCCGAGTGCTTCAATCTTTTTGATTAGCTCTTTCCCCCTTTTCCCCAACGGACCATCAGAATCAGTACCATAAGCATAGGTGCCCGGGCCGTAATGTGCAGGACCTATGGCGCGAAGACCAGACGCATATGCCCGTTCCAAATAGCCCATATTAATGATAGAATCGGCGCCTTCAAGACTTAAAATATACCCTATTGGAGTGGTTTGGGCGTCTTTTTTCCAACTATCCAAATGCTTTCGTAAGCCTTTCAAATTGGTGATTTGCACCATTTCGCCACAAGCCTCCATCATTTTATACCATTCCAATTGGGCCTGGGTCTGTGCCCATGCTTGTTCGGGGGAATGCCATCCCGGCAAGTTGCTTCCCCTTTTAACGTAGCGGGCAATTTGGGTGGCCACACAAAGACCAATATTTCCCTCGCGCATCGCGGGCAGCGATACCGTATTATTACTACGGTCGGGTTTATCCCTCATCCCCTTTTCCATCTGCCGAATCTCATGAACCGGCAAACGCAAATCCCGATTCCATTCCATAGCATTCATGGAAAGGTCCAGATGGGCATCAAAAATGAAAGGATTGTCCATTAAAAGGTGATTTTATGATCGCGGGCCGCTACCTTCCATCGGTTGGTTATTTTACTGTGCTCAACAACTTTCACTTCAGGATATTTAGCCACAGTCGGACAAACATGCATGGGAACCGCATAAAACATATCGCCAATTTCATAGTTTTCCGGATGCTTCACAGACACCACAAAGTGTTCTTCGCTCTGCCCTATTTGTTCAAAGTCTTGCGTATTCAAAAATTCAACCCGAGGAAAGTTCATCTCCGAAGCCAACGCCTTGTGACCCAAATCAAGGCAAAACCGGTCCTTTTGGGGTTTACTTATCAACCGGGTAACCAAAACTGCTGCGTACTGAAAATTCATATCCGGGAATTTGGTGCCGTATCCTGCATCCCATAACATTACCGTGCCCGGAGAAAGTACAATAGCATCATGGTGGGCGTGTGCAGGAAAGGTCGGAGACCCCCCCACAATCACCGATTCTATTTTGTGCCCGAGACTTTCAAGTTGCGTCTTTAGCTCAAAAACAGGTTGTAATGCCGCTTCGCAGGCCCTTTTGCGTTCCTCGAAATCATGAATGCGTAGGTGGCCGTCGTAGACGTGAAATCCTCTGGCCTGAAGCATGGGCGTATTGGCAATAACCCCAAACAGTTCTATAATCTCTGGACCTGGTACAATTCCAGTCCGATCCATCCCATTGTTGATATCAATAAAAACACCCAAACTCAAATTTCTTTTTTGGGCTGCTGCCGCGATTTCTTCTACCGACTTTGGATTATCAACAAGGCACGAAAAGTGCAAATCAGGATACTGGGCTGCCAGATCGAACAATCTTGAGATATTGGGTCCCACAGGCTGCATGGCCAAAAGAATGTCCTTGGCTCCTGTATCGGCCAGTACTTCGGCCTCGGCTATCGTTGCGCATTTGAAGCTTTCGATGCCATGTTTTCGTTGCATCTGAATCACCTCGGCCATTTTGTAGGTTTTGACATGCGGTCGCAGTCGCTCCGGACCCCCTGCAATTCGAAGCATTTCCAGAATGTTATGCTCAATTCGCTCAGGAAAAACCAATAAACAAGGCGTGTTGATATTCTCAACGCCCGCTACCTCATACCACGCCGGAGTCTCCATTAGCGATGTAATTCGAATTGCGCTTCTATTTCGACTAAAATATTACCGGGTAGCATCATCCCCACAGCACTTCGTACCCCAATACCGTTTTCCCGCCCGAAGACGTCGGCCATCAACTCGCTAAATCCGTTGATAACATAAGGCTGTTCTCCAAAATCCGGAGTACAGTTGACCATACCCAAGACCTTAACCACTCTTTTAATGCGGTCCAAATCCCCAAAATGTGCTTTAATGGTGGACAACATGGTAAGACCGACCTGCTGTGCAGCGCGCTTACCGCCTTCTTTATCCGCACTATCCCCTACTCTACCGGTCATCAAACTTCCATCGAGAGTGACGGGACCTTGACCTGAGACGTATAAAAGATTATCCACGACCAAAGTAGGGCGATACACCCCGGCGGGGGGTGGCGCAGGAGGAAGTTCGAGACCCAGTTCTTTAATTCTTTGTTCTATTGAAATTTCCATCCGGTAATTATATAAATTGACTTAAAACTAATGTACCCAAAAGCCCCATGATGCCTACCAGCGTCTCCATAACCGTCCAGGTTCGCAACGTTTGTTTCACCGAAAGATTAAAATATTCCTTGAACAACCAAAATCCGGAATCATTAACATGGGACAACATCAAACTACCCGAACCTATTGCCAACACCAAAAGTTCAGCGCTTACTCCGGCACTGGAAGCCAGCGGCAAAACAATTCCTGCAGCGGTAAGACCTGCAACCGTGGCAGAACCCACACAAACACGTATGGCCGTCGCAATAAGCCAGGCCAAAACAATTGGACTAAAATTCGAATTCTCCAATAGGCCAGCAATATAATCGCTTACCCCGCTATCAATTAAAACCTGTTTTAAAGCGCCTGCCCCGCCAATGACCAGGAGAATCATGGTAATACCGACAACCCCGTCAACAACAGTAACCATGACCTCTTTCATTTTCTTTCCCCGCCGAATGCCCAGGGTGTAGATCGCCAGTAAAACCGCAAGCAACATCGCCATCACCGGATTGCCCAAAAAGACAAAAAAGGTGCGCACCCCTCCTTCTGGTAAAAACTGTTCCGCAGCAATAGCCATAAAAATGAGTAGGATCGGAAACAGGGCAGTAAAAAGACTTACCGCTGTTTTCGGCATTTCATGGTCTTCCAGTATCTGCGGATTATAAAATTTGGCCAAAGGTTTAGCTTCGACATTTTTTAAGGTACGCGCAAAAAGGGGGCCGCCAACAATAATGGCAGGCACAGCTACGATTAACCCATACAATAAGGTCTTGCCAAAATCAGCATTGAACATGGTTACAATAGCCGTAGGTGCCGGATGTGGCGGCAGATAGCCATGGGTGACGGATAATGAGGTCAGCATGGGCAGTCCAACGTACAAGAGCGGCAGTCGCGTGGTTGCTGCTACCGTAAAGACCAAGGGCACCAATATTACAAAGCCAACCGAGTAAAACATGGGAATACCCACAATAAAACCTGTCAACACAACGGCCCATTGCACATACCTAATTCCAAAAGTATCTACCAGCTTGGTGGTAATTCGTTGTGCAGCTCCCGAATCTGCTACCAGCTTTCCGAGCATGGCGCCCAGTCCCAAGATCAGTACCAAAAATCCAAGGGTACTGCCTATGCCTTTCTGAATCGATGCTATAATGGTTAGCGGTTCCATCCCCTGGAGGAGACCCACAAAAAGACAGACAATGATAAAAGAGAGAAAGGAATTGAGCTTAAGTCCGGCAATCAAAGCGAATAACAACAAAATGCCGGCGATCACAATAAGTAAGGTCATACTTAGGTCGGTTGAATTTGCCTTAAAAGTAGCAAAATAAAAAAGGTTGGGTAGGGTCAATTTCCTTATCTTTCCAGAGCTAACCATTACTTTTTTTAGACTATGAAAAGGTTCTACGATTTTAAAAACTTCAAAGGAGATTTGACCGGGGGCCTTGTTGCCGGTGTCGTTGCTCTTCCGCTGGCTTTGGCCTTTGGGGTACAATCCGGAATGGGTGCTGCCGCCGGATTGTATGGTGCTATTGCGGTAGGGATCTTTGCCGCTTTATTTGGAGGCACTGAAACACAGGCGAGCGGTCCCACCGGTCCGATGACCGTGGTTTCTGCGGCCCTGGTTGCCGGTGCCATTGAGTTGACCGGAAGTTTGGAAAGTGCAATGGGAATCCTATTACTGACCTTCCTGTTGGGAGGTCTGATTCAAATTGTATTCGGATTACTCAAAATTGCGGGTTATGTTCGCTATTTTCCATATCCCGTGGTATCCGGATTTATGAGCGGAGTGGGATTGATCATTGTCATCTTACAATTGTTTCCATTGGTAGGGCTATCTTCTCCAAAGTCTACAGTAGCCGTGATACAAGACTTGCCCAGGATGTTTACGGAGGCGAACGGCTACGCCCTGGCATTAGGCGCACTTACCATCGTTATCTACTATGTCTTTCCAAAAATTACAAAAGCAATCCCCAGTGCCTTGGTAGCCTTGATTGTCGCATCCTTGGCGGGTTATTTTTTACAATGGGATGTACCGATTATCGGGGAAATCCCTTCCGGATTGCCCTCCTTACAAATAGATACTTTTTTTCCGGTGCTTCCCGAAGCCTATGGTATTATTGTGGAATATGCGGTGGTACTTGCCGTATTGGGCAGTATAGACTCCCTACTCACCTCTGTTATTGCCGATAATATGACGAAAACGAAACACGACAGTGATCGTGAATTGATCGGTCAGGGTATTGGAAATGCATTGGCAGCGATCATTGGGGGAATTCCGGGGGCCGGAGCTACCAAAGGCACCGTGGTCAACATCAACGCCGGGGGGCGAACGCGGCTGTCCGGGGCACTTCATGGCATTTTTCTACTGACTGTTTTGCTGGGCCTGGGAAAACTGGCGGCGCATATTCCCCTTGCAGTTTTAGCCGGACTTTTGATCCCTATCGGATTTAAAATCATTGATTTTAAAGGCTTACGTCACCTAAGGGTAGTACCCAGGGCGGATGCTATTGTGCTGATTATTGTCCTATTAGTAACCACCTTTGGAAGTCTTATCAATGCCGTTGGTATTGGCATTGCGCTGGCTTCCTTATTGTTTATGAAGAAATCCAGCGACCTGGCCCGGAAAGGTCTGGATGTCGGTC
This sequence comes from Croceivirga sp., assembly GCA_028284665.1. Lineage (GTDB taxonomy): Bacteria > Bacteroidota > Bacteroidia > Flavobacteriales > Flavobacteriaceae > Croceivirga. The sequence continues at coordinate 156,288 of JANQRG010000037.1, read as the reverse complement.
CGGTATCCGATTTTGACGGGGCACAACCCTGGCAAGACGAAATGGATTTTTACGAAAAGTATAAAGACAAGGTCATTATTAAACATTTGTACGGGCCTTTCTTCTTTGGGTTTACCTCCTACTTCAAAGACGAGATCAAGAATTTGGGCAATGGCATCAAGGCACTGATCATCCGCATGGACCGAGTGCCTTATATCGACCAATCTGGCCTCTATGCCCTGGAAGATGCTATTCTGGACCTTCGAACGCAGGATATTGAAGTAATCTTTACGGGGCTGCAAGAACAACCTATGGACTTATTGCAATCCATCAATATGATCCCTGATCTGGTACCTTCTGAAGATGTTTTTCAGAAGGTTGAAGAGGCCTTTGGTTATTTACAGACAAAGCTGGACTAAACCCGTAAAGTATGTGGTTTTTTCAAAATGTTACCTTTGGGTTTTTCCAAGAGTTCTATTGCGACAACTTTACTCCTCAATATCGCGTAAATTATTTCGCCACTTCCTGCTTGCGGTCTCCTTATGTTTATCGGTTTGTGGCCCACAGCATGTGCAATCGCAAACAAGGCCTGAGTTTCAGTCCGGGCAGCTCACCGAACGCCTTGAATTTGATGGAGCTTTAACAGAAAATGATTGGCAGCAGGCACCCATACTGACCCATCTCAAGACCACTGTTCCCGAAGAAGGGGGAACCCCCTCACAGACTACCTTAGTTCAGGTTATTGCAGATGCCCGAACAGTTGTGATTGGCATTACGTGTAACGATAGCAATCCTGATGGGATCATTCGATTCTCCAAACTTCGGGATGCTGATATTTCAGAAGAAGATCATGTAAAAATAGTCATAGACCCCTTTTTAGACGGGCAATCAGGCTACATCCTTGCTATAAATTCCCTGGCGGCGCGTTACGATGCTTTGGTATCCAACCGAGGTGAAAGTGAGAATGAAGATTGGGATGCTGTTTGGGATGCCAAAACACAGATTACCGAGAAGGGCTGGACGGCGGAAATTGTAATTCCCATCCAGAGTATTGCCTTTAAAAAGGGGCTATCGAAATGGGGCTTTAATATAGAACGACGCATACAACGCAATTTAGAAACCATTCGCTGGGCCAATGTTAAGCGGGACCAGTTTTTTGCGCAAACGAGTCGGGCCGGCTTGGTCACCGGATTACCTGAATTTAATTACGGAATTGGTGTTAATGTCCGTCCATCATTAATTGCCAATGCGAACCAACTAGGGCCGGATGGTGCCATGGTGTTAGAACCTGATGTTAGTCTTGATGCTAACCAACGCATTGGCCCAAACGTACTGGCCACCTTTACGGTGAACACCGATTTTGGCGAAACCGAAGTCGATACCCGACAAACCAACTTGACACGGTTCCCCTTATTTTTTCCTGAGCGAAGAATATTTTTTCTTGAAGGTTCCGATATTTTCGAGTTTGGCTTTGGTACAGGCCGTAGCACCGTACTTCCATTTTTTAGTCGACGGATCGGTTTACGGGATAATGTGCAAATCCCTGTTGTTGGGGGCACAAAATTGAATGGTCGTATTGGGAAGACTGCTTTTGGAGGGTTGGGCATTCGCACGGGTGATTTCAATTTAGAAGATGGCAGCTTCGATGCCACAAATATGGGCGTGGTTCGGGTGCGTCGTAATGTACTCAAAGAAAGTTCGGTAGGGTTTATCGCAACTTCAGGCGACCCCTTGGGCCGTGAAGGCAGTTGGATGTCCGGGGCCGATTTTACCTTTCAAACCACCCGATTCAATGGGGATAAAAACTTTTTAGTTGGAGGGTGGGCCTTGTTTACTGATCGTGAAGATTTGTCGGGCGATCGTTCGGCAGCCGGTTTCAAAATTGACTATCCCAACGACCGCTGGGATATCGCCATAACCTACGCCCGTATAGGTGAACAGTTTGACCCCTCCCTGGGTTTTGTTCCCAGACAGGGCGTTAATTTCTACCGTTTTGGAGGCACCTTTGCCCCTAGACCCAAAATCTCATGGCTCCGACAGATGTTCCACGAATTTTTTGTCACCTACATCAATACTATTTCAGGTCCCTGGCAATCGTACAGCGTGTTTACTGCTCCTATCAACTGGCGATTAGAAAGTGGCGACCGTATTGAAGGGAATATAAGGCCGGTGGGTGAGAATATTTTGGAACCTTTTGAAATATCGGATGGGGTTACCATTCCCGTGGGAGAGTACAACTTTATGCGTTATCGTCTTGAAGCCGAATTTGCCCGTAAACGACGGTTGAGCGGTGAGGCCACCTGGTGGTTTGGTACTTTTTACGAAGGGACTTTAGATGAATTTGAATTGACGCTCAATTGGAACCCCAGTGCCTTATTGGCCTTCGAATTCAATGGGTTGCATAACCGGGCGCGCTTGCCTTTTGGAGATTTCGACCAAACTTTAGCAGGTCTCCGCGTACGATTTAATGTGACTTCTAACCTGCAATTGAATAGCTACTTGCAATACGATACGGATAGCCGTGTTTTGGGGTTAAATGCACGTATCCATTGGATCTTTTCTCCGCTCGGGGATGTCTTTTTGGTGTTCAACAACAATACCCTAAACAACATCAACCAAGCCTGGGAGCTTCAAAACCGCCAGATCTTATTGAAAGTGCGGTACAACTTTAGGTTGTAACCTAATTATTCCCTTTGGATGTACTCCTCACTTTTAAGGGTTTCTTAAAATTGTCTTCTCTCTTTATCGCCTATTTTTGATACCACAACCTTTCGTCAAAAGTTATCGTAGTATATGAAGCTAAACTCCGAGCTATTCTTAGGTTGTTGTGCCCTGACTCTTTGTATTGCCCATAGTATCGCCCAGAGCGATCCGTATTCTACTAAAAGAATTAGCGGCAATTTAGATTCACGGTTAGTCAGGATTTTTAATTATGAGATTTAGTCTTTACGTATTAGCTATTTTATTTTTTCCAGGTTGTACTAAAAAGAAAGTTAACCCAACTAATAATCTTCAAAACACATTTTTAGAAGGTGATAATACAATCAATCCTTTAATTCAAGGAGTTTGGAAATCAATTGGAAATGGATATTTCCTGGAAGCCCGTAAGGACAGTATTTTACTTTATAGCTACACCAAGAGCTTCAACTATAAAGAAAAAAATGATTATTTGGAAGGTCTATTGAATTCACAAAGCACATTTACCATTCGTGAAGATACTTTGGGAATTTACTTAACTGATTTTGGCGATAAAACTCAAATACTACAGACAAAAAAAGACTTTATCAAAGTTGATGGACTTCCTACTAATACAATCAGATTTTCAGAATTAGTGGAATTGAGTCCTGAAAAGTCCTTTAAATTGTATTTGGAGACAATGCAGGAAAATTTTGCCTTTAGCGAGCGAAGAAATTTGAATTGGAACGAATTGCTTGCTAGATACAAGGACAGTGTATCATCAGGGAAAGAAGCGCTTTTCAGAACTATGGGAAAAATTGCCACACTAACCAAAGACCAACATACAAAGGTCATTTCTGAGACCGGAGAGACGCTACAATATCGTATAACACCCGCAGCAGAAATTGTGAAGGAAGCATTCAAAGAACAATCAGAAATAAAAGAACTTAACGAATACTTTGACTCATTTTTTAAAACTAACTATAAAAATATATCGGATAGCTTATTGCAAGGAAACGGACAAAAAATAGCAAATGATAAAATAGAATGGGGTCAGTTAACGGAAAACATTGGCTATATCCATATTCATTCTTTTGCTGGGTTTTTAGATAAGGAATTTTCAAGAAAGCAGCAAATAGATAGCCTGAATACACAAATGCGAAGAATAATAGAGGCTTTTCAAAATAAAGAAGCCATCATAATTGATGTCAGTTTTAACTTTGGTGGATATGACGCAACAGCACTCACAATTGCTAGCTATTTTACAGATACACCCGTCTTTTCTCATACAAGTCAGGTGTACAATAATGGCGAATTTTATGATGAGGATGATGTAGTCATATATCCTGCTGATTTCATAAGGTTTACAAAACCCGTTTATGTGCTTATGACAGACATTAGCAGAAGCGCAGCGGAAGGCTTCGCTATGATGATGAGTGCCTTACCGAATGTCAAACTTGCAGGAACAAATACTTTAGGAACGCTATCTGGTATGTTAGGAAAATCAATTAGTGATTTTTATACCACCTATTCCAATCAAAGATTAATTAATGCTGACGGTGAATTTTATCAGGTATCCGGGGTTAAACCTGATATTGAGTTAAAGGTTTTTAGAAAGGAAAACATACTTAATAGTCACAAAAACACTGTAACTGATTTAATAAAAATTATAGAAGAAAATAAAAACAGCCGCTAGCAGTGGCTTAACGTAATGGCGCCACTATAGCCTACCCTTCGATTACGCTTAGGCGGTAAAAGAAATGCAGGCAGTTGGATTCCGGTTGAAGCAAAACATATCCGATTTACCCTGGCAGCATTGTAGGGTCTTTGTAAAACAGTAAATAAGACTATCTTTTTCGTAAGAATAACGAAAACAAACCCTGAAATTCAGGGTTTTATCTAGCTCCATAGCCTTAAAAAAGTTGTTTTAGATTTCTCACACGCTCCTGATTGCAATCAGGATTCGGCCTACCTACCGTCAGGAAGGTTCGAAATGACCTCGAACAACGAATTGTCATTTCGACAGAGCTTTCACACTGATCAACCACTTTAATGACAAAGTCGGGAAGTGAAAGCGACGAGAAATCCAAAAACGAGAAGCAGAAACAAAATGAACAATTTATTATTTAAGTATCCCTACAATGCAAAGCTTAAATTTGTTACTATTACCATTCCTATTAATCTCCACTATGAATGCCCAAACCCTTATCGATTTTAATGCCAAACCCACCACAGCAAACTGGTATGTCATTGACGATGTCGTTATGGGCGGACGTTCCGCTGGGAAATTTTCCATAAATAAAGACGGTTATGGCGAATTCTCGGGTACAGTTTCCCTCGAAAACAACGGAGGGTTCTCCTCCCTGCGTTGCACCCTAAAAACGGTAGCTGTACAACCGGAAAATACCATCCGAATCCGACTGAAAGGCGATGGTAATCCCTACCAATTTAGAGTGAGGGATGTAGGAAAACGCAACTATAGCTACACTACCCGATTTGAAACCACGGGAGATTGGCAAACATTGGAGTTTCGATTAAGTGAGCTATATCCCGTTTTTCGGGGACGGCGTTTGGACCTCCCCAATTTTGACCATACTACGCTGGAAGAACTCACTTTTTTGATTGGTAATAAAAAGGCACAGGAATTTGAATTGGTGTTGGCTGCTATTGAGGTGATACCTGATAATGATAAGTAAGCCTCTTGGAGATTTCTCACATACGCCAGCACATTGCCGGCTAGTTCGAAACGACCATCATATTATTAATGTCATTTCGAAAGAGCAAAGCGACTGAGAAATCTCTTGCCAGCAGTAGGCACTTAGATATCAACACCGCCAGTTAACAACTCCGATGTACCCATTACAAAAATCCTTTACAATTTGATACATTTGCATTTTCCAAATTGGCCAGTTCCCGAATCACGTCCGGGATAGCTAAATAGGATTCAAAGCGAAGCTTTAAAAATTAAAAACTACGCCAATGATCCACTTTTTCGGAGAACCGTCTACCACGATTTTTGCGCTGCAAACCACCGAACAACTTACGCCTCAAGATCAAGAAAAACTCAGTTGGTTATTCGGCAACCAACCACGACTCAACACGGCGTCTCTGGACGCCTTTTTTATTGGCCCCCGGGCGAGTATGATCACCCCCTGGAGCACCAACGCTACCGAGATCTGTCAGAACATGGGGATCACAGGAATCGCCAGGATCGAAAAGTTTACGTCAGTGACGGATGATTTTTCGGACTATGATCCCATGCTTTTTCAAAAATATCCCAACCTGGATCAGGACATCTTTACGATCCATATTGCTCCTGAACCTATCCGGGAGATTGAAGACATTGGGGCCTATAACCAACAGGAAGGCCTGGCCTTGAGCGAGGAGGAAATTGCCTATTTGGAACAGCTTTCCAAAACTATGGGGCGCAAACTCACCGACTCTGAAGTCTTTGGTTTTAGCCAGGTGAACTCAGAGCACTGCCGCCATAAAATTTTTAATGGCACTTTTGTGATTGATGGCAAGGAACAGCCCACCTCCTTGTTTAAACTCATCAAGAAAACTTCAACGGAACATCCCAATACTATTGTTTCGGCCTACAAGGATAATGTCGCCTTTTTGAAAGGCCCCAAAGTAGTCCAGTTTGCTCCAACACGTGCAGACATCCCTGATTTTTACAGGGAAACCGACTTTAATTCGGTACTCTCACTCAAAGCAGAAACTCATAATTTTCCCACCACGGTAGAACCCTTTAATGGTGCCGCCACAGGTTCCGGGGGAGAGATCCGCGATCGCCTCGCCGGAGGTACCGGAAGCCTCCCTTTGGCGGGTACAGCGGTGTATATGACGGCGTACTCCCGATTGGAAGCTAACCGCTCCTGGGAAAAGGCCTTCCCGGAACGGGATTGGTTATATCAAACCCCTATGGATATTTTGATCAAAGCCAGTAACGGTGCCTCCGACTTTGGGAATAAATTTGGGCAACCCCTGATCGCGGGATCCGTACTAACCTTTGAGCACCAGGAGGTCACTGAGGCAACTCGAAGTTCGGTCACTGAGGCTACTCGAAGTTCGGTCACTGAGGCTACTCGAAGTGACCATATGAAGTTGGCCTATGACAAAGTGATCATGCTTGCCGGAGGTATTGGTTATGGCAAAGCGGAACAAGCCTTGAAGGGAAATCCGGAAAAGGGTGATAAAATTGTGATCCTGGGCGGTGATAACTATCGCATTGGTATGGGCGGTGCAGCGGTATCCAGCGCCGACACCGGGGAGTTTGAAAGCGCTATCGAATTAAATGCGGTACAACGGTCCAATCCCGAAATGCAAAAACGTGCGTCCAACGCCATTCGGGGCCTCGTAGAAGGTGAAGAGAATCCCATTGTTTCTATCCATGATCATGGTGCCGGAGGCCATTTGAACTGTCTTTCTGAGCTCGTGGAAACTACAGGCGGCCACATTAACCTGGATGCATTGCCGGTTGGGGATCCAACCCTTTCCGCAAAGGAATTGATTGGTAATGAAAGTCAGGAACGTATGGGGCTGGTGATGGCCGAAAAAGACATGGAACTGCTTCAAAGAATAGCAGAGCGGGAACGTTCCCCCCTCTTTGAGGTAGGTGAGGTTACCGGCGACCATAGGTTTACTTTCGAAAGTTCGCGAACAGGGGAAAAGCCCATGGACCTGGAACTTTCTGCCCTTTTTGGCAGTTCCCCTAAAACGATCCTTGAAGATGCTACACTACCTGCCCGGTACCAGGATATGCCCTATCAATTGGAGCATTTCCATGCATATCTGGACAGCGTACTACAACTGGAAGCCGTAGCATGTAAGGATTGGTTGACCAATAAAGTAGACCGTTGCGTAGGCGGACGGGTGGCAAAGCAGCAATGTGCCGGCCCCTTACAATTGCCCCTGAACAACTGCGGGGTAATGGCCCTGGATTTTAAGGGCAGAGAAGGCATTGCTACTAGTATCGGCCACTCCCCTATTTCCGGTTTAATTGACCCGGAAGCGGGAAGTCGCAACAGTATTGCAGAAGCTTTAACGAATATCCTCTGGGCCCCGCTTGAAGACGGCTTATCTTCAGTATCGCTTTCCGCCAATTGGATGTGGCCCTGTAAGAATCCCGGTGAAGATGCCCGTTTGTACCGCGCTGTGGAAGCCTGTTCGGATTTTGCGATTGCCTTGGGCATCAATATCCCAACAGGTAAAGACTCCCTGAGTATGAAGCAGAAATACAAAGATCAGCAAGTATTGGCTCCGGGAACCGTGATCATCTCAGCTGCAGCACATTGTGCGGATATTCAGAAAGTGGTAGAACCCGTATTGCAAAAAGACGGGGGAGACATTTATTACATCAACCTGAGTAAGGATGCCTATCAACTGGGAGGATCCAGTTTTTACCAGGTCTTGAATGCAGTAGGCACTACTGCTCCCAACGTAGTTGACCCTGGTTACTTTAAAAAAGTGTTCAATATCCTGCAGCAAGAGATCAAAGCAGGAACCATCAAGTCCGGGCACGATATTGGTTCAGGAGGATTGATCACCACTTTGTTAGAACTCTGTTTTGCGGACAACAGTTTGGGCGCAGCAATCGACCTCAGTGGGCTGGGCGAAAATGACACGATCAAACTACTGTTCTCAGAAAATATCGGTATCGTTTTTCAAGGCGATTATTGGGTGGGAGAACGGTTACAATCCCAGGGTGTCAATGTAGTAAAAATTGGAACCCCATCGGAAGCCGGTACCCTGACCATAACAAACAATGGTGTGGAGTTAGGGCTGAACATCAATTCACTTCGGGATACCTGGTACAAAACGTCTTATCTCCTGGATGACAAACAAACCGCTAAGGGTCTGGCCAAAGTACGGTATGACAACTATAAAAAACAGCCTTTAGCGTATACCTTTCCGGATATCGTCACTTCGAGTGATTCCGCGCTGCGGAATCGTATCGAGAAGCCAAAAGCGGCCATTCTCAGGGAAAAGGGCAGTAATTCGGAACGGGAGATGGCACACGCCCTATATCTGGCCGGTTTTGAGGTGAAAGATGTACATATGACCGATTTGATCTCCGGTAGGGAAACCCTCGAAGATATTCAGTTTCTGGGAGCTGTGGGCGGTTTTTCCAATTCCGATGTACTGGGTAGTGCCAAAGGTTGGGCCGGTGCGATCAAATACAATGCAAAAGCGCAAAAAGTGATCCGCGATTTCTTTGCCCGGAAAGATACCCTATCTGTAGGCATTTGTAACGGCTGCCAACTGTTTATGGAACTGGATCTGATCAACCCGGAGCATGGAGAACGTCACGGAAAAATGACCTATAATGATTCCGACAAACACGAAAGCAATTTTACCTCGGTAAAAATTGAAAAAAATTCTTCGGTGATGCTCTCCAATCTGGAAGGCGCTACCCTGGGGGTTTGGATAAGCCACGGAGAAGGGAAGTTTCAATTGCCCTTGTCTGAAGCGCAATACAGCATCGTAGCGAAATATGGTTATGCGGAATACCCTGCCAATCCCAACGGGAGCGATTACAACGTAGCGATGCTCTGTGATACCACCGGGCGGCATTTGGTGACTATGCCTCATATTGAGCGTTCTATCTTTCCCTGGAACTGGGCACATTACCCAAAGGACAGGGAGGATACGGTATCTCCATGGTTACAGGCATTTATTAATGCCCGGGAATGGTTAGAAAAATAGCGGATAGCTAAGGGATCACTGTAAAAATGAAGATTCGAAAAGCCACAACAGAGGACATTCCCGGTATCGTGGAACTACTCGCCGACGATACATTGGGAAAACAAAGGGAAAACTTTAAGATCCCCCTTCCCAAAGAATATCTGGATGCTTTTGAGCGAATACATTCCGACCCCAACCAGGAATTGGTGGTTATGGAAGAGCAATATGGCAATATAATCGGTACACTACAACTCTCTTTTATTTCGTATCTGACCTACCGTGGAGGGATACGCGCGCAAATTGAAGCGGTCAGGATCCATAAAGAGCATCGCGGAAAAGGGCTTGGGAAACAACTTTTCGAATGGGCAATCCTTCGGGCAAAAGAAAAGGGAGCACACCTGGTACAATTAACTACCGATAAAAAACGCCCGGAAGCCTTGCAATTCTATGAACAATTGGGTTTTACCGCTTCTCACGAAGGAATGAAACTACATCTTCCTTCCTAGGGTCATTTCTCTTGTTTCGGTTATGTTTCTGCAAGTTTTAGCTCTTTTTCATTCCTTTGGTAGGCCTTGTTTACCGTTCGTTTCATCAACAGGGAAACGATCAACGCAATGACAAACAGGCCGGCAAACACGCCTAAGGTGGTATCCAGGGAACCGGTGGCTTTTTTTACCATATCGTAAATGGTAGGACCTACCACGCCGGCAAGTGCCCAGGCCGTTAACACCATCCCGTGAATAGCGCCTAATTGTTTGGTCCCGAACAGATCCCCCAGGAAAGCAGGAAGTGTGGCAAATCCACCGCCATACATCGTGATCACCACAAATAACACGGTAAGGAATACTAACTCGATCGCAATTTTAGGCAAAAAGTAGAAGGCCAATACCTGAAAGGCGAAGAAGATGATATAGGTGGAGGCTCGGCCTAAATAATCGGAAAGGCCGGACCATAAAATCCTTCCAAAACCATTGAACACACCTATCAGGCCAACAATACCGGCGGCTTCCATAGGGGAATACGACAGTTTTTCCTGCATCATCGGGCTGGCTGCAGCTATGATAGCAATCCCACAGGAAATATTAATAAACATCATGATCCAGATGTAATAAAAACGTTTAGTTCTCAAGGCAGCATTCGCATCAATATTGGCGAGATCGGCTTTTACCGTATTCCCTTCACCGGGCACAAAGCCTTCCGGCGCATAACCTTCCGGGGGTTTTTCCATATAGTTTGCAGAGGCGATTATCAAAAACATATAGATTCCTCCCAAAATATAGAAAGCTGTAGCCACACCTACCCAATCAAATAAGGCCTGCATTACCGGGCCAAATAACAGTGCGGCAAAGCCAAAGCCCATGATAGCCATACCTGTTGCCAGACCCCGTTTATCGGGAAACCATTTCACCAAAGTGCTAACCGGGGTGATATACCCCAGACCTAATCCAATCCCTCCGATTACCCCGTAACACAGGTAAAACAGGGTAAGTGACTCTAATTGTACCGCTAAACCAGAACCCAAAATACCAACACCATAAAATAAACCAGCAGCAGTACCACTTGTTTTTGGTCCCACTTTCTCCACCCATCTCCCTAAAAAGGCTGCTGACAACCCCAACAACAAAATCGCGATCTTAAACGCCCATTTAATGACGCTTCCCTCCACCTCAAATAGGTCTTTGACTGGATTCGTGATCACGGAATAGGCATAAACGGATCCGATGGAAATATGAATACCCACCGCAGATGCTGCGATCCACCAGCGGTTTTTAAGTTTTTGTGTGTTCATAATGTTGTTCGTTTGTACTGCAACATAGCCTCGTCCAAATCAGATCAGTTAAGGGTTACTTCTTTAAAATATTTTTTAAGGATAGTTACAGCGGTTTGCAATTCTTCCTGGGTGTTTTCCCGGGCATTTTTCAAGGGATATTCCCATCCGAGGGCTTCCCATTTATGCACGCCAAGTTGGTGGTAGGGTTGGAGTTCCAACCGTTCTATGGTCTTATACTCTTTAAAATACGCTCCCAACGCGTGCAGCAACTTTGGGTCATCTGTGATTCCCGGGATAAGGACGTAACGAAGCCACATTTTCTTGCCGGAGGCTTCACGGTATCTTGCAATACTAAAGGTAGTCTCCTTATTTCGCCTACCGGTGATTTCCTGGTAGCCAGCTTCAGTCATATGCTTGATATCCAGCATCACAAGGTCCGTATAGTCGTCCAGCAATTCTTTTGTGAAGTGATTCAGTATCCTGCCATTGGTATCGAGATTAGTATGGATCCCTTCTTCTTTTAATCGTTTGAAAAAAGAGAGCAGTGCCTTCGCTTGTAACAATGGCTCTCCGCCAGAGACCGTTACCCCCCCCTTTTTGCCGAAATAGGGCTTCATTTTTACAGCCATCGCGACCAATTGCTCTATATCGCATTCCATTCCTCCATCCATGGCAATGGTATCCGGATTATGACAGTAGATACATTTTAACTTACATCCCTGTAAAAAAATCACCATTCTAATCCCAGGACCGTCATGTGTGCCGAAGGATTCTACGGAATGTACCCGTAATATTGTTGGGGTAGTTGTAATAGCGCTTGTTTTGGTGATAAAGGGCATCTGAATAGTAGTGTTTGGTTGTTGTTCAGATGCCCTTACCATTAGAAAATAATTACAAGGATTCGTGAAAGGAGCGCGTAATCACCTCCTGCTGTTGCTCCCGGGTTAGTTTGGTAAAATTTACGGCATAACCCGAAACCCGAATCGTTAACTGCGGATATTCTTCCGGATGCTCCATCGCATCTATAAGGGTTTCCTTATTCAACACATTAACATTCACATGTTGTGCGTTTCTGGAAAAATAACCGTCTAAAATAGTTACCAAATTTTCAATACGGTCTGCTTCATTGGCACCTAACGATTTTGGCACAATGGAAAAGGTATTTGAAATACCGTCCAGCGCATCCTTATAATTGATCTTAGCCACCGAATTCAGCGAGGCTATCGCCCCATTGGAATCCCGGCCATGCATTGGATTGGCACCAGGAGCAAAAGGAACCCCCATCGCCCTGCCATCCGGTGTAGCCCCTGTTTTTTTACCATAGACCACATTAGAAGTAATGGTCAATACAGATAAGGTAGGGCGGGCATCCTTATATGCGGGTAATTGCTGTAACTCATGGTTAAAATCTGCCACCGCTTGTGCTGCGAGCTTATCCACACGATCATCGTCATTTCCGTATTTGGGGAAATCTCCTTCAATCCTAAAATCAACCGTTAACCCTACTTCATTACGAATGGGTAGCACTTTGGCGTGTTTAATGGCAGAAAGTGAATCTGCCAATATGGACAATCCTGCTACACCATAGGCGATATCGATACCTGGATTGGTGTCGATCAATGCCATCTGTGCTTTTTCGTAATAGTACTTATCGTGCATATAATGAATGATGTTCATGGTATCATTATATACTCGGGCAATTGCTTTAGAAGCAATTTTATAATTGGCCATTACCCTGTCAAAATCCAAATATCCTTCTTCCAAAGCAGGTATGCTGTCAATTACCTTTTTGCCGGTAATTTCACATCGGCCTTCATTAAGGGCCAACAACAAGGTTTTAACCAGATTGGTACGAGCCCCAAAGAACTGAATGGATTTCCCCAGATCCTGATGAGAAACACAACAAGCAATCCCGTAATCATCTGATCCCCTTAGCGTTCGCATCAGATCGTCATTTTCAAACTGAAGGGAAGAGGTGGCGATAGCCACTTTTGCACAAAAGGCCTTAAAATTCTCCGGTAGACTTTCCGACCACAATATGGTGAGATTGGGTTCCGGAGAAGGTCCCAGGTTATAAAGCGTATGCAAAAACCGGAATGAAGTTCGGGTTACCTTGGAACGTCCATCATTAAGCATTCCGCCAATCGCTTCCGTAACCCAGGTAGGGTCCCCCGCAAAGATCTCATCATAGGCAGCCATACGCGAGTGACGCACTACGCGAAGCTTCATCACAAATTGATCAATCAATTCTTGTGCTTCCACCTCGGTAAGTGTACCTTGTTCAATGTCTCGTTCGATAAAAATATCCAGGAAAGAGGATACATTTCCGAGTGACATCGCCGCTCCGTCCTGTTCCTTTACTGCCGCCAAATAGGCCATATACGTCCATTGCACCGCCTCCCGGGCATTATGAGCGGGACGTTTTAGATCCAGATCATAGGTTACACCTAAAGCGATCATTTCCTTCAACGCCCGTATCTGATCAGAAACCTCTTCCCGCAGACGGATCACCTTGTCTGTCATGGGTCCCTGAAGCTGTTCTAAATCCTTTAATTTGGATTCTATTAAAAACGATATTCCATAGAGGGCTACACGACGGTAATCTCCAATAAGACGCCCTCTGGCATAATTATCGGGTAGACCGGTTAATATCCCCAGGGAACGATACTTCTTGATCTCAGGGGTATAGGCGCTAAACACGCCATCGTTATGGGTTTTAACGTGTTTTGAGAACAGTTCTGTTAGTTTGGTATTCGGTGCAAGCCCTTGTTCTTGCAATGCCTTTTGCACTACTTTGAACCCACCGAAGGGTTTCATGGTGCGCTTTAGCAATTCATCGGTTTGTAAACCAACAATTACTTCGTTTTCTTTATCAATATAACCTGCGTCAAAAGCGCTTATTGACGATATTGTTTCTGTATCAACGGCTAATACCCCGTTATTCTCGCGCTCTATCTGCATCGCTTGTTTACATATCTCCCATAATTTTTTGGTTTTGGTACTAGGCCCTACCAGGAAATCTGCAGTACCATAATAGGGTCTGATGTTGTTTAGGACAAAGTCCCTAACGTTCACTTCTTTGGTCCAAACACCTTCTTTAATTTGATCCTTTACCACGATATATTCTTTGTTAGATTACTACTTACGTATTCGTTTCGAAGGCCGAAATTATAACCCACCGTAATCTAATAAGATGACAATTGTCATGTTTGAGAGTTAATTATTCATTTTTGAGAGTTAAATTTTCATTAATGATAGTATTACTATTGTTTTTTATTAGCAATCAAAGTAAATACAGGGGTTGTGGGAGTGTGTTATTGTATCATTTGAATGTCCGTAATCATTCATAAAATTAAGCGTCACCCTAAATTAATTTCAGGGTCTCATCATAAAATATTGATTTACAGCTGTTATGAGATGCTGAAACAAGTTCAGCATGACGAAAAAACGATGTTATGACAAAAAACGGACATTCAATTATTAATTAACCTACTCTTTTTTACAGCTTTTTGATCTGACTCCTCCCTTTAGTCAAAGGGAGGTGGCCTACGAAGTAGGACGGAGGGTTTTGAAAGTGATATCAAAACTTCCTAATCTCACCTTCGGTGAAACCGCCCCTCTTCTCTGAAGAGGAGGATCCTTCAATTATTTTAATAGTATAAGGATAGGTGCCAACAGAAAATGCCCCCTTTTACAGGGGGCACCTTCTACTAACTATTATTACTTCTGAACTTTAATCATACAGCACCGTTCTAAGCTGAACGGCGCAATCTGTTTTCTCAAACACCGGTGTAATTGGCGTCACACCTTTGACGAAACAAAAATCCGGTCCCACTGGTCCACAGTCATATGGTATATTGCAAATGCCATTAGAATTAGAGTCATAAACACCTAATTGAGAGACCTCTTCGGAATCACCATTGGTAGTAAAGGCAAAAGCTGCTAATACGGCCAGGGCCATTGCAAAAACGGGAATTAGTTTTTTCATGATAATCTATTTATTATGTTGTTAATTAATTGACCTACTCTTTTTTACAGGTTTTCGGTCTTACCCCTGGCACTGATCCAGTATTTTATTATAATTTTCTTTTTCTACCCGGGGTGTTTACCCCTGTCTATTTTAAGTTTACCTTGGGATAGGTTGCCACCACGGGGTTTTCCCCCTTCTCAAAGTAATCCGGTCTTAGGGTATAGGACACTATGTACTTTTCCATTAACGCTATCAATCGATCGCCCTGCACCTGAAAGCCGGTCATCCGCTTTTGAAGGTGGTCATAGAGATAAAAACTAAATTCATAAGTATTCTTTTTGAGGTCGTATACATCGATGATAGCGGCATGGTTCAACATATCTGAAGGATCATATCTTCCCAACAGGTTTGAGCTTACAAAGAGATAATTGCCGTAGGTACTGCATTGTTTGTTCACTACCAGGGGCCGGGAGGCCAAAGTGGTCGCATTTTTTGAATCTATCGAAGCCAGCTCGATCCGTGCCCTGCTTATGGTATCGATGGTCTTACCGATAAATTCCTGTTCCAGATGGGTATTGGCCACAACAAATTGGTTCCTATAGGTATAGACATACACCAGTTTTTGTAGTTCTTTTGCCAACAACAGTTTTCCATCCACGCAGAATATCCCATCGATCTGCTTTTGTAGCAGCTTGTGGGACAGGTCTACCTGCACGGAATCCCCCATGGAGATCCTGCCCAGTACATCTTCCTTGGAGATACTGCTCCTCGTCCGAATGATCATGGTGCTGGAATCCACAGGTTCAGCAGATGAAAAATAGGCCCCTTGGTACATAAGGAGCGAAGCTTTCCAATCCGTGGTCTTTCCCCTAAAGACGAAGGGAGACCTGCCGTCCATGATATAGAAATAGGGTGGTGCTACCCGTACTTGCATGGAATAGACCGGAAGGTCCTTGCGGTCCACATGTAATTGGATATGAGAGGTGTCCTTTAAGGTGGAGTCCAGCACCAATACATGCAGGGGAGACGAATGGTTTCCCAAAAATATCCTGTCCTTGTCCACCCCGGCGATATAATAGGAGTTATAACCAAGGTCCAGATCATGCGTTTTGGCAATCGTATGGGGAGGGACACGCCGTATAAATGGGTTCTCATGGTGTATGGTCTTTTCCGAAAGGGCAAATAATACCGTAACCAATCCAATACAGAACATGGAGCCTAACAAAAGGATGATATAGATCTTTTTATTTGTCATCTGTTGCTGATTATAGTTTATGCAGTTACATATTTTTGTTCGGTTGGATTTTTTTCCTCATTTAGTAGTAGTATCCCTATAAAGGCTAGGGCAATAAATACACTGTTAAAAATGAGATGCTCTGTCCAGCCCAATTCTTCCAAAATACCACCACAGGAACAGGGCACATAATCACTAAAGTTCAAAATGACCATGATATAGGCCGTAAACATGACCATAAGGAAAAAGGAAGCAAAAAGCCCGATTAGCCTAAGACGTGTAAAGAGCAGCATCAGGGAAATGACGATTTCCACAAAAGGGACCGCCCATACGATTATATCTGCGTACGCTGCTAAAACGGGGGACTTACCAAGTTGTACGTTAAACTGCTGATAATCGAGTAATTTACTAACAGCGGCATAGGTAAATAATAAAATATATAAACCGTATATTATCTCTATAAATATTTTCTTACTATTTTTTTTCATAATACGCATACAGTATTACCGACTAATAGTTCAAATATAATTGGGACAACTTATCTGATAGGGATTAAAACTTATCTAAAAAGGAGAACATTAACGTAAATATGGTCCTTACCTCCCTTCTCCTGTTCCCTCCCTCAACTTTTCGCGGACTTTTCTGCTTTTTAGTCCCATAACCGCCTACAGCATTGGTTTTTTAGTTAGATTTAGTCAAATAACCCAATCAGATCCCGCAGATTCAGCAAGACGAAAGATCTGGGATGACGTTAAAAGAGTTTAAAAGGACATTCGATTCTTTAAGTCCCATGTTATATGCATTTGCAAATCGCTTTATCAATGATCCGATCATCTGTGAAGATGTAGTCCAAGAAGTGCTTATGGAAATTTGGGATAACTAGGTGTCATACCACGGCGACAATGCCATAAAATTCTCTCTATATAGTATCACGGAATAGACCCCTTAATTATCTAAACAGTAAGTACGGAAGAAATCTAAATCAAACTATACGCTTTAAAACTTAGCGTGAATAGCCAGTGTATTTCTTCCGTTTTAAATGGAAAACTTTTATAATGTACCATGGGCAAAACACCTTATAGGATAAGGCAGCACACTAAGCACAGCTGAGTACTTTAGGCTTATACCCTAAAGCTTTTTTGGCCAGCTCCGCAGTAGTTGTACTGCTGCGGCACAAATAGTAGCAGTAAATAAAGAATGTTGAGGGCCACAGTGCTTGCTATGGCCGTTTAGTTCTCTCCCTGCGGCATAATTTTATTAAATTAAGGTATGCAACAAGGCGTAAAACATACGATAAAGACAAATGGTTCTTACTATATGACTTTGACTGTGGTAGATTGGGCAGACGTTTTTACAAGAAAGAATCATAAACAGGCCATAATAGCGTCATTGAGGTATTGTATTGAAAATAAGGGACTAAATGTGTATGCCTATTGTCTTATGACCAATCATATCCATTTAATTGCCAATTGCGAGGAACCTTTTCAATTGAGCGATACCATAAGGGATTTCAAGAGACATTCCGCAAGAACGGTATTGAACCAAATAATAAAAGAGCCAGAGTCCAGAAGGGAAAACTTGGTTTCCATATTCAAAAATGCCGCAGATAACAGTTCAAAAAGTACGGCGTTCAAATTTTGGAAAACAGGCAACCATGCTATTGAACTGTACACTGAAAAGTTCTTGTGGGATAAGATACGTTATATTCACAACAATCCCGTGGTTGAAAATTTTGTGGTAAAGCCCGAGCACTGGTTGTATTCTTCAGCATCGAATTATTTGGAAGAGGAATCAATTTTACCAGAGGTTATGGTATTGCCACAAATGATGAAAACGATAACATAATGAGGTTTCCGCAGCAGTACAACTACTGCGGAGCAGGTTGTTCAAGCTTGGTTATTCTACGTCGTTTGGCTATTTCTATGCATCAAAATAATGGTGGATTATTAAAAATTCCCCTAATATTTTGCTAAATCCATTTTAAGATATAGGCTGCATTTCCTATTTTGCAATTCCTTTACAGTAACTTAATATGCATCCCGTAACCAGACTCTTTGATTTTCCCTACCACCAGTTAAAAAATCATAACCTCCAAACCGCTTTTGCCACCAAATATGATGGAAAGTGGGTTAAAACCTCCACCCAGGAGTATATAGATAAGGCAAACGCTATTAGCCGTGGGCTACTGCGAATTGGGGTTAAACCCAATGATAAGATCGCCGTAATTTCCATGACCAATCGAACAGAATGGAACATTTTGGATATCGGGATACTTCAAATAGGGGCGCAAAATGTCCCCATTTACCCTACCATTTCTGAGGAAGACTACGAATACGTTTTAAATCACTCAGAGGCAAAATATTGTTTTGTTTCCTGCGGTGATGTACTTAAAAAAGTATTGGCCATAAGCGGAAACACCAAAAAATTGAAAGATGTTTTTTCTTTTGATGAATTGGAGAATTGCAATCATTGGAGTGAGGTCCTAGAGAAAGGGAAAGACAGCTCCAATCAGGACGAAGTGGAAACCAGAAAGGCCAATGTACAACCTGACGATTTGGCTACGCTTATTTACACCTCTGGAACTACCGGAAAACCAAAAGGTGTTATGCTCACGCACGACAATATTGTTTCCAATGTTATTGCCAGCGAACGAAGGGTGCCGCTCACAGGAGGTACTACTGCCTTGAGTTTCTTACCGGTATGTCACATTTTTGAGCGAATGATACTGTATTTATACCAGTATTGTGGCATTCAGATCTACTTTGCTGAAGGATTAGACAAAATAGCGATCAACGCTAAAGAAGTAAATCCCAATGTAATGACCGTGGTTCCCCGGCTCCTTGAGAAGGTTTACGATGCTATCGTTGGCAAAGGCGAAGAATTGGAAGGTGTCAAAAGGAAGCTGTTCTTTTGGGCGGTCGATCTCGGGTTGAAGTTTGAGCCTTATGGCAAAAACGGATGGTGGTATGAAAAACGATTGGGCGTCGCGAGAAAATTAATATTTAGCAAGTGGAAAGAGGCCTTGGGGGGTGAAGTTGAATTGTTAGTTTCAGGAAGTGCAGCCTTACAGCCGAGGTTGGCTCGTGTTTTCGGCGCCGCGGGCATGCCAGTTATGGAAGGGTATGGCCTTACCGAAACCTCTCCGGTTATTTCAGTCAACGAACAGGCTAATGCAGGGTGGGAAATTGGCAGTGTGGGCCGTGTTATTGATGGCGTTGAAGTTAAAATTGCAGATGATGGGGAAATCCTGTGCAAGGGGCCTAATGTTATGAAAGGCTATTACAAAGACAGCGAAAAAACAGCTGAAGTCTTGAAAAATGGCTATTTCCATACCGGGGATATTGGTGAGATTGATGCTAATGGCATTCTAAAGATCACAGACCGTAAAAAAGAAATGTTCAAGACCTCGGGGGGCAAATACGTTGCCCCGCAACTTTTGGAAAACCGCTTTAAACAATCCCGTTTTATAGAACAGATCATGGTCGTAGGCGAAGGAGAAAAAATGCCGGCAGCACTCATACAACCGAATTTTGAGTTTTTGTATTCCTGGGCGGAAGGACAAAACATCACCTGGGGAGAGAACTCAGATATTTGTGTTAATGACAAGGTTATAGCCCATTTCCAGGAAGAAGTAGATCTTGCCAATGAGGAATTCGCCAAGTGGGAAAAGATTAAGCAATTTCGGCTTACGCCTGATGTCTGGAGTATAGATGATGGGCATTTAACCCCAACCATGAAATTGCGTCGCAAAGTGGTAAAGGAAAAGTATCTCGATTTATACAACGACATCTACGGGCACTAATTTCTGCACAGCAGGGTGCCGTTGGCGTTAGAAAAAGGGCACCTCACAATTGAAAAAAGCCATAGGTTATTGCTCATCACCAGTAGTATCGCACTGGGAGTCACCTGAGTTGAATTGGGTATGGATATGATCAGAAAAAAACGTCCTCGGTGTTCATTTTGGTCCCAACTGTTTTCTGATCTTTTTAACGTTTTCCCCATTATGTTCACCACCATTCTTAGCGATTAGAATCAGCACCCTCAAAGCCAAAACCAGCACTAAACAGTGCCCGTAAGTCTAAGCTCCCGCATCCTTCCGTATTTAAAATTTATTATGCATGCATAATAAATTTTGTTATATTTGGAAACCAAAGTAATGCTATGAAGGACGTAACTATCGACTGGGCTTTACGAGCTACCTGGCAAGCGGTAACAAAATTGTATAACGAAGAAGCCAAAAACTATGGCCTCACCATGGCTATTGGTTTCACCTTGCTCAGTATTGATGCGAAGAAAGGGACGCCTAGTACCGCCTTGGGTCCTAGAATGGGGATGGAAGCTACCAGCTTGTCGAGAATTCTTAAGACTATTGAAGAACGGGGGTACATCGAACGTAGGCCTAATCCAAATGATGGCAGAGGCGTACTGATCCATCTTACCGTTCTGGGATTGGAAAAACGCAAAGACTCCAAGGAGGTAGTAATGCGCTTCAATGAAGTGGTAAAGCAACATCTGGACGAAAAAAATCTGGAAGGCTTTTTTAAAACGGTTGAGATTATCAACAAACTAATACAGGACAAAAAAATATACAGCAAAACGACAACGGATTGAACTCATTTAAAATTTTTTGATTGAAGCGAAAATCGATCATTTTTTGCCCGGTTGAAGGCTTTTTTGAGTTGCATAGCAGAGCTACGGAAGGAAAAAAAGACAAAAAGCAGGTGAAAAAGAATGGTTTTTTAGCCAATTGGAAAAAGTTTAAATGAGTTCATCAACTAAACTCAAATCACAACATGAATAGGCATATTAATAAGGTTGCCGTAATTGGTTCAGGAATTATGGGTAGTGGTATTGCCTGCCACTTTGCCAATATCGGGGTGGAGGTATTATTGTTGGACATCGTTCCCCGCGAACTCACGGAAAAAGAAACCGCAAAAGGGCTTACCCTGAACGATAAAATCGTTCGGAACCGATTGGTAAATGATGCACTTGCCAAAGCCTTAAAATCAAAGCCCTCCCCCATTTACCATCAAAAATTTGCCAATCGCATCACTACAGGGAATTTAGAAGATGATATCGCCAAGGTGGCTAATGTGGATTGGATCATTGAAGTGGTAGTGGAACGCCTGGATATTAAGAAAAAGGTGTTTGAAAGTTTAGAAAAACATCGAACTCCGGGCACGTTGATCACCTCAAATACCTCGGGAATTCCGATTCAATTTATGAGTGATGGACGGAGTGACGACTTTCAGCAACACTTTTGTGGCACCCACTTTTTCAACCCTGCGCGCTACCTGAAACTCTTTGAAATTATTCCAGGTCCCAAGACAAGTCCTGAAGTACTGGACTTTTTGAACGGCTATGGTGAAAAATTCATGGGAAAAACGTCCGTAGTAGCCAAAGACACTCCTGCTTTTATTGGCAATAGGATTGGGATTTTCAGCATTATGAGCCTTTTCCACGCGGTAAAAGCATTGGACATGACGGTGGAGGAAGTAGATAAGCTTACTGGACCGGTAATCGGCCGACCTAAATCGGCCACCTTCCGCACTGTTGATGTTGTTGGGCTGGACACTCTGGTCCACGTAGCTAATGGTATTTACGAGAATTGTCCCAAGGATGAACGCCATTCATTGTTTCAACTGCCGGATTTCATTACCACCCTAATGGAGAACCAATGGCTGGGCAGCAAATCCGGACAGGGATTTTATAAAAAAGAGAAAAACAAAGAAGGTAAAAGTGAGATCCTGACCCTGGATCTGGATACAATGGTATATCGCTCCAAGAAAAGCGCCAAATTCGCTACCCTGGAACTTACTAAAACCATTGACAAAGTAGTTGACCGATTTAGTGTCCTATGTGGCGGAAAAGACAAAGCCGGGGAATTCTATCGCAAGAGTTTTGGACAATTGTTTGCCTATGTATCCCATCGTATTCCGGAGATCACCGATGAATTGTATAAGATCGATGATGCTATGAAAGCAGGGTTTGGATGGGAGCATGGACCTTTCCAGATATGGGATGCCGTTGGGTTGGATACCGGTTTGGAATTCATAGCCGCCGAAGGGCAGCAGCCTGCTGCATGGGTAAACGAAATGAAAGCAGCTGGAATGTCCTCATTCTACACCGTAAAAGACGGGGCTACTTACTATTACGATATTCCAAAGAAAGCGATGGTTAAGGTGCCTGGGCAGGACGCCTTTATCATTCTGGACAATATCCGGAAAACCAACGAAGTATATAATAACAGTGGCGTAGTCGTAGAGGATCTTGGCGATGGTATAGTAAATGTAGAGTTCCAGTCAAAGATGAATACCCTGGGAGCCGATGTGGTTACCGGCCTCACCAAGGCCATAGATTTGGCCGAAAAAGACTTTCAAGGACTCGTGGTGGGGAATCAAGCTGCTAACTTTTCAGTTGGGGCGAACATCGGTATGATCTTTATGATGGCTGTGGAGCAAGAATACGACGAGCTCAACATGGCAATAAAAATGTTCCAGGACGCTATGATGCGGATGCGGTATTCTTCAATTCCAACAATCTCCGCCCCTCATGGTATGTGCTTAGGAGGGGGATGCGAACTTACCATGCACGCCGATAAGGTGGTTGCTGCGGCAGAAACCTATATCGGGTTGGTTGAATTTGGAGTAGGGGTCATCCCAGGTGGTGGCGGATCCAAGGAAATGGCGATGCGGGCATCGGATTCCTTTCGAAAAGGGGATGTGGAACTCAATGTATTGCAGGAATACTTCTTAACCATTGGAATGGCCAAGGTGTCCACTTCAGCCTATGAGGCGTATGATTTGGGTATTCTGCAAAAAGGAAAAGACATCGTGGTGGTAAACAAAGATCGACAGATTGCTACGGCTAAGGCGTATGCCAAGCTTATGGCAGAACAAGGGTATACGCAACCGCCGAAAAGAAAAGATGTAAAAGTATTGGGAAAACAAGCGCTGGGGATGTTCCTGGTAGGAACAGATGCCATGGAAGCCAGTCATTACATCAGTGAGCACGATAAAAAAATAGCCGACAAGTTAGCCTATGTAATGGCAGGAGGGGATTTGTCCGAGCCCAGTTATGTCAGTGAACAGTACCTGCTAGATCTGGAACGGGAAGCCTTTTTATCGCTTTGTACGGAACGAAAGACCCTGGAACGCATACAGCATATGTTGAAAACTGGTAAACCTTTGCGTAATTAATTCATATGGCAAGTACCAGAGCTGATCGCTTTCAGAGCATAGGAACCGTTTTGGCGTTAGCTATTAGTATTATCGCAATGGTTACCTCTATTTATGAGGCCGGTATTATGAGATCACAGCAAAAATCTATGGTTTGGCCCTATTTAAGCTTAACGGAACACTATAATAATGAAGGTTTTGGTATTAAAGTTACGAACAAAGGCACTGGGCCTGCGATAGTGACCTCAGTGCAGTTGGATTACAAAGGCACCCCTATCGAAAACATAGAAGTGCTAATGGATTCGCTAAACCCGGATAGGACTTTTGGCTATAACATTTTACGAAACAACACCATAGGTAATCATGTGTTTACCTCCGGGGAGGAAATTATGTTATTTGGACTTCCCTATAATGACGAAACCCGGGTTGTTTTGAAGAATTTTCCTAAAGTTAGAATGCGAATAGGATACAAATCCGTGTTAGACGAATACTGGTTTTATGATACCGAAACAGATGTGCACCTTAAGGAGGAATTTAGGGCGACAACAGAATTTAAAAATTAAGAAATGAGAACATCATATATCGTAAAAGGATACAGAACCGCAGTGGGCAAAGCACCTAAAGGAGCTTTCCGATTTAAACGTGCCGACGAAATGGCCGCAGAGACTATTGAACATTTGGTAGGTCAGTTTGCCGATTTCGATAAAAAACGAATTGATGATGTGATTGTAGGTAATGCCATGCCTGAAGGATCACAGGGATTAAACATGGCGCGCCTTATCTCTTTGATGGGATTGGATATCGTGGATGTGCCTGGGGTCACCGTAAACCGCTTTTGTTCCTCCGGATTAGAGACCATTGGTATTGCAACAGCCAAAATCCAGTCCGGGATGGCGGATTGTATCATTGCCGGAGGGGTGGAAAGTATGAGTTCCGTGCCCATGACAGGGTTTAAAACGGAATTGAACTATGATCTGGTGAATTCAGGTCACGAAGACTATTATTGGGGTATGGGGAATACCGCCGAAGCAGTAGCCCAGGAATTCAAGGTATCACGCGAAGACCAGGATGAATTTGCGTACAACTCCCATCAAAAAGCCTTGAACGCCCAGTCCGAAGACCGGTTCCAGGATCAAATTGTACCCATTGAAGTGGAACATACCTATGTTGGCGCCGATGGAAAAAAAGCAACGAAAAAATATTCCGTCAACAAAGATGAAGGGCCAAGAAAAGATACCTCTTTGCAGGCCTTAGCCAGGTTACGACCGGTTTTTGCTGCAAACGGTAGTGTGACTGCCGGAAATTCATCACAAACCAGCGATGGCGCAGCATTTGTGATGATCATGAGTGAAGATTTGGTGAAAGAATTGAATCTGGAACCTGTGGCGCGATTGGTAAGCTATGCCGCAGCAGGGGTAGAACCCAGGATTATGGGTATTGGCCCTGTTAAGGCGGTACCAAAGGCCTTGAAGCAAGCAGGCATGAAGCAAGAGGATATTGAACTGATCGAATTGAACGAGGCTTTTGCCTCCCAATCCCTGGCGGTTATTCGCGAATTGGGATTAAACAATGACATCGTTAACGTCAATGGGGGTGCTATTGCTCTGGGACATCCTTTGGGTTGTACTGGTGCAAAACTTTCAGTGCAGCTCTTTGACGAAATGCGCAAACGCAATATGCAAGGCAAACATGGCCTTGTTACCATGTGTGTAGGCACCGGACAAGGTGCCGCAGGCATATTTGAATTTTTGAATTAGAATTATTAAATCATACGCTATGAGTACAGAAACCCTAAATAAAGAAATCCTACGCGGCGGGCAGTTTTTGGTGAAGGAAACCCCCTGCGAAGAGGTATTTACCCTGGAAGATCTCACCGAAGAACAGGAAATGATGCGTGGAAGCACCAAGGAATTTGTAGAGCGTAAACTTTGGGCACATTGGGAACGTTTTGAGAAAAAGGATTATGCCTACACGGAGGAATGCATGCGCGAAGCCGGTGAACTCGGTTTGTTAAGTATCGCTGTCCCTGAAGCCTATGGAGGCATGGGAATGGGCTTTGTGTCCACCATGTTGGTGTGCGATTATATCTCCGGCGCTACCGGGTCGTTTAGTACGGCTTTCGGTGCCCATACCGGAATTGGTACCATGCCTATTACGTTGTATGGTACGGAAGCACAAAAAGCAAAGTATGTACCGAAGTTAGCCTCCGGGGAATGGTTTGGGGCCTATTGCCTAACCGAGCCTGGTGCAGGGTCTGATGCGAATTCCGGAAAAACAAAAGCGGTCCTTTCAGAGGATGGAACATATTACAGCATCTCAGGGCAAAAAATGTGGATCTCTAATGCCGGCTTCTGTAATTTGTTAATTGTATTTGCCCGTATTGAAGACGATAAGAATATTACCGGCTTTATTGTGGAATACGACCCCGAAAATGGGATTACCTTAGGGGATGAAGAGAAGAAATTGGGGATTCACTCCTCCTCTACCCGGCAGGTATTCTTCAATGAAACTAAAGTGCCTGTTGAAAACATGCTTTCGGAACGCGGGAACGGTTTCAAGATCGCTATGAATGCGTTAAACGTTGGACGCATAAAGTTGGCTGCTGCCTGCCTGGAAGCACAACGTAGAGTTATCAATGAAGCTGCAAAATACGCCAATGAACGGGTACAGTTCAAAACGCCTATTGTCAATTTTGGAGCGATCAAAGCGAAGTTAGCCGATATGGCTACCAACGCCTATGTGGATGAGGCAGCTTGTTACCGAGCCGCTAAGAACATCGAAGATCGCATTGCTTTACGAGAGGCCGACGGGAACTCCCATCAGGAAGCAGAACTAAAAGGTGTTGAAGAATACGCGATTGAGTGTTCCATTCTAAAGGTTGCCGTGTCAGAACACGTGCAACATACCTCGGACGAGGGTATTCAGATCTTTGGGGGTATGGGCTTTAGCGCCGATACACCCATGGAATCGGCCTGGAGGGACGCCCGTATCTCCAGGATCTATGAAGGGACCAATGAGATCAACAGAATGCTTTCAGTAGGTATGTTGGTTAAAAAAGCGATGAAGGGTCATGTAGACCTTCTGGGGCCGGCTACAGCAGTTGGCGAAGAGCTTATGGGGATCCCTTCTTTTGAAACTCCTGATTTTTCTGAACTCTTTGCTGAAGAAAAAGATTTGATCAAACGGTTGAAAAAAGTATTTTTGATGGTAGCCGGTAGTGCCGTACAAAAATTTGGACCGGACCTGGAAAAGCATCAGCAATTGCTCCTGGCTGCTTCGGATATTTTGATCCAGATCTATTTGGCCGAATCCGCTTTGTTGCGAACCGAAAAGAACGCGAAGCGATATGGTGAGGAAGCACAAGCTACACAAATAGCGATGTCTAAATTGTACCTTTACCGGGCTGTAAATATTGTGAATGATAAAGGTAAAGAAGCTATAATCTCATTCGCCGAAGGCGATGAACAGCGCATGATGCTTATGGGATTAAAGCGATTTACGAAATATACGAACTACCCCAATGTGGTGGCGCTTCGGACCCAGATTGCCGATAAGGTTGCTGCAGATAACGGTTATACTTTTGACTAATTCAAATGACTTCTACAGGAAGTATCAAAGCCGCCCCTAAATTAGGGGCGGTTTTTTTATAGTCTATAGACTAATGTCAAAGCAAGTACAGACAACTTATCAGATCTATCAACTTCTAAAATTCCCTGATTGAGATAATAGTTAAGTCTTATGGCCATCCGTTGTTTATAGCTGTATCCTATGCCAAATGTACCAGTAGTACTTAATTCGGACACTTCGAATTCATTATCATCAAAAAACTCATTTTGGATGAATTCATCAATCTTAGCATTAAAATCATTGTTAATGGCTATTCCTCCTTCTATAAATAGACTGTTAGTATTATTCAAAAACATATAGTGCCTACCTCCCAAAACAGTACCCAACCTATTCAACTCCGCTCGATAGCTAACAGCGCTTGAACTTGGTGACACGATTTCCTCGCTGGAATAACTGGAATAATCTACGGATAAAAAAATACTCCATTTATTAGTATTGAAGGGTAACATCCCTTCTAGTTCAACCCCAAATTTTGGGCCAATTTCATTGCCAAAATCTACGGTCCTATTGTTTCTTTCAAAGGTAAATCCATACGATTGTGCACCTCCAAAAATCTTGAAATAAGTTTTGATCTTTCTTCTGGCAATCTCCTTGGAATTATCTATTCCCTGTGGATTAATACAAGCATTATATTTCCTAAAATAGGATATAAGGGATTTTCTAGTGTATTGCACCGTTTGAATATCCACTTCGTTTCCACATTTTAAGTCTTTCAACAATTGCCTTCTAAAAATATTATTCTCGCGAATCTTATTGTCTCCCGCGGCAACGTACTTCTTGTAATTCAAAACAATTGGTTCATCATTATTGATTTGATATAAATAAGAGACTTGATTATTGCCTCTATACTCAAACAGCGTAGCCTCGCCCTGTAAAATCTGTTTTACAAAAACTGTTCTTTTTGTCATTACGGGATTTGGGTCATTATCTGATTTATCAGGGTTTTTGTAGGTATTGGGGAACTCCGCTGTTACCAGAAGGAATTTGACCGTATCGCCAATTCCAAATTCCTTGGCCATTTTGTTGTCAAAATAGTTAACATCCCCATTGTTTGATAACTTATATGCGATTCTTTCCGGATTATTGCTCCAGTTGGAATTCTTAATTAAACACTTTACTTTTCTTCCACTCAAGTCAATATAATAGCCATTTTCAAATTGAACTTGGGCGTTTAAACCAGTTGTTAAAATCAATATAAAAAGTGAAGAGATTGCTAATTTCATTTTTGAGTTTAAAACCCAATAATGAGATTAAAATCCTACATTTTCCATAAAATTTTGAAGCTTTTTCTATATTTCTTTTTCTAAAGCAATGAACAAGACATCACTTTCTTTCGCTTATGACCCAGATAGTTTTAGAAGTCAGGGAATTAAACTAATTGATCTTATTGCGGCGCACTTAAACAATGCTATGAAAGGCGATCAAAAACCCATACATTGGACCCCTTTAGAAGAGGAACTCCGGTTTTGGGAAGCGTATATGGAAGATGCTACTGCAAGCGATTTCTTCCCGGAAATCCTACGTCGTACCACCCATATCCATCATCCAAAATATGTTGGACATCAGGTGGCTGCAACCGCCCCAATAACAACACTTACCGGGATGGTAAGTTCGCTTTTAAATAACGGAATGGCCATTTACGAAATGGGAATGGCGCCTTCTGCTATTGAACGGGTCGTAATCGATCGCATCTGCAAGCAAATAGGGTATGCCGGGGATTCCGGAGGATTTTTAACTTCCGGAGGTAGTTTGGCCAACTTAACCGCACTACTCTCCGCAAGAAAGGCAATTGTAAAACACGATGTTTGGAATGAGGGACATTCTCAACCCCTGGGGATCATGGTTTGTGAAGAATCCCATTACTGTGTGGATCGGGCAGCTAAAATCATGGGGCTCGGAGAAAAAGGGATCATAAAAATTCCTTCAACACAAGACTTTTCCATGAATGTCTCGTTGCTCGAGGCTTACTTTAACAAGGCGACTTCCGAAGGGATTGAAGTCTTTGCTATCATTGGTTCTGCTCCCTCAACCGCCACCGGGGCCTACGATAATCTGGAAGCCATCGGGCAATTTGCCCGCCAAAAGAAGATTTGGTTTCATGTGGATGGCGCTCATGGGGGTGCCGCAATCTATTCTAAAAAGTACAAAGCGCTTCTTCAGGGTATTGAAGATGCCGATTCTGTAGTGATCGATGGACATAAAATGTTGCTGATGCCCACAATTACTACCGCTTTACTCTTTAAAAACAAAGCCCATGCCCAAAATACGTTTAGCCAGCAGGCCGATTATTTGCTGGAAGAAAACCAGGAAGACATCTGGTATCAAAGTGGTAAAATGACCTTCGAGTGTACCAAAACCATGATGTGCCTGCATTGGTATGTATTACTCAAGAATTATGGCGAGCAGTTGTTTGACGAATATGTCACCCGTCAATACGATCTGGCTCAGTCATTTGCCAAGCTGCTGGTGGATGATCCCTGTTTTGAACTGGCGACACATCCACAATCCAACATTCTCTGTTTTCGATGGATTGTCCCTGAAAAATCCAACAAGGAATTAAACCGGTTGAACGCCGCAATCCGGCAACAGCTTTTGGAAGATGGGGAATTCTATATTGTACAAACCAAACTCAGGGGTATTACTTATTTGCGAACTTCCCTGATGAATCCGTTTACCACGCCAGATCATTTAACGCAACTCATGGAGAAAATCAAAACAGTAGCGAAATCTATCAACTAATAGATTCCAGTATTCGCTCCTCGCTCTGTTTTCGGGAAAAGTTAATTGCGCATTCTATCAGGGCCAAATGGGAGTAGGCCTGTGGAAAATTCCCCAACAATCGTTTGCTCTTGAAATCAATATCCTCGCTAAACAATCCCAGGTGGTTGCTGTAGCCCAACAAACGCTCAAATTGTTGGAGCGCTTTTTCTTCTTCCCCAATTTTGAACAAGGCATTGATAAACCAAAACGTACAGATCGTAAAGGAGGAAGACGGCAGGCCAAAGTCGTCTTCATTCTTATAGCGATACAGTAATCCGTCGTTGCTAAGGTCTTTTTCAATGGCTTTTACCGTGCTAATGAATTTAGGGTCTTTGGCATGAATAAACCCGTAGGACTCCATCAACAGCACTGAGGCATCCAGATGATACGAGCCATAGGACTGCGCAAATGCCTTGATGTCTTCATTCCAGGCGTTTTCCATGATATCGGAACGTATTTCCTGCTCAATGGCGGACCACTTTTCTATTTTGCGATGTTTTCCAAATATCTTCGCCACCTTTATCGCCCTATCTAACGCCACCCAACACAGCACCTTGGAGAAGGTGAAATGCCGGTCTTCTCCCCGAAATTCCCAAATCCCCTTATCCGGCTCTCGCCAGTGTTTTTCTACGATCCAGACAATACCCTTGGTAATGCTCCAAAGCTCTTCCCCATTTTCGATGTCGTTGCTGAACTTGATCAGCTGTTCGTAAATGACATCCATCAGGATCCCGTAAATGTCATTTTGTCGTTGCTTATATGCTGCATTACCTATACGAACAGGTTTTGACCCTTTATACCCTTCCAGGTGATCCAGGGTTTTTTCTGTTAAGGTCTTTTCCCCGTTAATGCCGTACATGATCTGTAGCTTTTCATCTTTATCCGGCATCAGATCTATAATAAACTGCAGAAATCGCTTGGCTGAATTTTTATGTCCCAATTCGGAAACCACCTTGATTACCATGGAAGCATCCCGAATCCAGCAAAAGCGATAGTCCCAATTCCGCACCTCCCCTATCGTTTCCGGCAGGGACGTGGTAGCCGCAGCCAGGACAGCCCCGGACTTGTCGTACGTAAGCATTTTTAAAGTGATCGCACTTCTGATAATCTCCCTGTTGAATTTTTTATAGGTAGGGGTACGGTCAACCCAATCCAACCAATAGATCTTGGTACGCTCCAATTCCAAAGCGATCTTTTCAGTGGTAGGCCGTAATATCTTTTCGTTGTAGCACACCAAAAAATACCCGTCCTCCTTAAGGGTGATCTCCTCCCCGCTAAGGATATGGTTTTTATTGAAGGAGGTGTAAAGAAACAAGGTGTCAAACTGTATCCTACTGGTGATACTTACGATAAAATTGGCTTTTACATGATGCGTGGTCTCCCCTTTGGCATATTCCAGCCTTGGATCGTACAAAACGGTAAACTTAGGCGCCCCGGCAATGTGTTTTACATACCTGATGATCTCCGGAGGAGCGTTATACCGCCCATTAGGCTTGTAATATCGAGGCATAAAGTCATGGAGTTCAAAGATATTTTCCCCATCCGAGAAACGCGTGATCAATAAAGCGGTGTTAGGATGGTATTTCTGGGTGATCTCGTAATTGTATTTCGTAATAATCTCAAAACTCCCTCCCTTTTTAACGTCCAAAAGCTTCGCAAATACCGAAGAAGCGTCAAATTGGGGCAAACAACACCAATCCAACGATCCGGTTGCTGAAATAAGCGCCGCACTTCTACAGTTGCCAATAATTCCGTAATTTAGGTTATCCATGCTAAGTTCTTATCTTTTGGTAGTTTTGTACGTATTTTCTTTCTAATAATCGAAAAATCTGCCAGTTTATTACATTCCCGTTAAAAACTAACCGATGAGTAAAACTATAATTATTTCTAATAGGCTACCAGTACAATTGCAAATAAGTGATGGTGGGCTTACAGCAAAACCCAGTGTTGGAGGATTAGCTACCGGAATGAAGTCTGTGCATCACGGGGGAGAGAGTCTTTGGATTGGATGGTCCGGATTGACCAAGGAGGATACTCCACCCGAGCTGGAGCAAGATATTGACAAGGCGTTACAGGTTCATGGATGTTTGCGGGTGCCTTTGACAACCGCAGAGATGGAAGGCTTTTATTTTGGTTTTAGTAATCGCACGGTGTGGCCCTTATTTCACTATTTCCTGGAGTATACGGAATTTGAATTGGAGTTTTGGGAGACCTACAAAGCCGTAAATCAAAAGTTTGCAAACGCCATTTTGGAGCAATCTAATGATGATGACATTATTTGGGTACATGATTATCAATTGATGTTGGTACCCCAAATGGTAAAAGAAAAACGCCCGGAAGCTACTATAGGTTTCTTTTTGCATATCCCTTTCCCTTCGTATGAGATCTTCAGGACCTTGCCCTGGCGGGAAGAGGTTCTGGAAGGGCTGTTAGGGGCAGACCTCATCGGCTTTCATACCTATGATTATGAGCGTCATTTTTTAAGTTCTGTTCGGCGATTGTTGGGCTTGGATGTGAGTTTCAATGATGTCTACCTGGAAAATCGCGTAATCAAGGTAGATTCCTTCCCTATGGGAATTGATTATGAAAAATTCCATAGCGCGGCAAAAGTCAGCAATGCACTTAAAGGAAAGGAACGTACGGATCTGCAGCAAAAGCTTGATGATCACAAAGCATCAGCTCCGGGAACCAAATTAATTGTTTCTATTGACCGACTGGACTATAGCAAAGGTATTGCCAAACGCATTAACGCCTTTGAGTATTTTTTGAACAAGTATCCGGACTACAAGGAGCGGGTACGCTTGATTATTTTAGCCGTCCCTTCCCGCGCCAACGTTCCCCAGTACAAATTGTTAAAGCGTGAGATCGATGAGCTGGTTGGGAGGATAAACGGAGAACTCTCCACAGTGAACTGGACACCGATTTGGTATTTCTACCGATCGCTACCTTTTGAGAATCTTATAGATCTCTATACTTCTTGTGACATTGCCTGGTTAACGCCACTACGAGATGGCATGAACCTGGTAGCTAAAGAATACATTGCTACCCGAACGGATAAAACCGGAGTGCTCATCTTAAGCGAAATGGCAGGTTCCGCCTACGAAATGAACGAAGCTTTGCTCATAAACCCTAACAATTTTGAGCAACAAGCGGACACCTTAAAAATGGCCATTGAGATGCCCAAAGAACAACAAATGGCCCGGAACATCTTTTTGCAAAACAGGTTGCGCCGATATAATGTAGAAGTCTGGGCGAATGAGTTCATGAACTCGCTGAAAGCTAAAAAACAAGGAGCAGATCCCTATGTCTCTCAAAAATTGAATCCAGGGATCCTAAATGGCATGTTGGAAGACTATAAAGTTGCAAAAAACCGTTTGTTATTCCTGGATTATGATGGGACCCTTGTGGGGTTCCATAAAGACCCACAAAAGGCAGCTCCGGACAAGGAGTTATATGAATTGTTAGATACGCTTCATCATCAGGAAGGAACAACCCTATTTCTAATCAGCGGACGGGACAAAGAGACCTTTTCCAAATGGTTCCTGGATAAAAAATACAACATGATCGTGGAGCACGGGGTATGGATTTCCCGGAACGGAAAACCCTTTCAACTTTTGGAAAAGGTGAAAAAAGCCTGGATGGATAAGATTACCCCGGTGTTGGAATCCTTTGTAGACAGGACTCCCGGTTCCTTTATAGAAGAAAAAAATTATTCCCTGGCATGGCATTATCGCAATACCGACCCGGATTTTGGCGAAAAGCGGGCCACAGAATTAAACACGGTACTTACCAGCTTAATTGGAAACGATGACATTAGTGTACTCAATGGCAACAAAGTCATGGAAGTAAAAAGCAGTAATGTCAACAAAGGAAGGGCTGCAGTACGAATGCTTAGTGAAAAAGAGTATGATTTTGTCTTCTCCATTGGCGATGACTGGACGGACGAATTTATGTTTCAGGAGCTTCCAAATTCTGCCTTTACCGTTAAAGTGGGATTAAAAAAGACTAAGGCAAAATACCACGTAGAAGGCGTAAAACGCGTTCGTGAACTTCTTAAGAGCTTTGTCAATCCTTCCTAATATGAAACAGTATCTCTTGATCATTAGCATCCTATCAGGATCTTTGGTCTATGCGCAACCCAATACGGAAATCTACTTGTTTGATTTGGAAATCGCCGAAGGTATCCCGAAACTCACGAACAAAACCAACATTTCAAATAATCAGGGGTATGACAACCAACCCTATTTTTATGATGATACTACCCTGATTTTTTCAGGAACAAGAAACGGGCAAACCGATATCAGAAGGTATGATATCACCACAGGCCAATCCAAATGGTTAACGGACACACCCGGTGGGAGCGAATACTCCCCAACCCGAATACCCGGAAGTAATGCTATTTCTGCGATTCGGTTGGACACCACAGGTTTACAACGACTGTATCGCTATGATACCACAACCGGAAAGTCCACCCCTATTTTACAGGATGCTAAAGTGGGGTACCATCTTTGGTATTCCAAAGACATCCTGATAAACACGGTTTTAGTGGAAGACCGCATGGACCTGGTCGTTAGCCATTTAAAAGACAATTCTAATTATACCTTCCAAAAACAGGTGGGGCGCTCCCTTCTGGACATCCCGAACTCCAAGAAGATCAGTTTTCTTGACTTCTCCGAAGAGGGCCCTATGCTTAAAGCTATGGATCCCATCTCAGGAGCTACTGAACCCATAATCAGACCTGATGGCGCCCAAGATTTTTGTTGGCTCCCGGACGGCACCTTGTTGACGGCACGGGGAAGCAGACTACTAAAATATCATCCTAAGAAAGACGGCTCCTGGGAATTGGTTGCGGAATTTGAAGACCCGGATATGTATACCATTACCCGAATGGCAATTAATTCCACAGGAACAAGCTTAGTACTAGTGGCAGAAGCATCTCCTGAGCAAATTGTAGACAAGCAGGTAGCCACGTACAACGCCAGGGACCTAGAAGGTTTTGTGTCCTGTTATGCCCAAAATGTGGTGGTACAACGATTACCGGGAGATACCCTGTATGTTGGGCGCGAGCAAATGCGCAAAAGTTACGGTGACTACTTTCAACGAACGGATTCGACAAGTGTTATCGTTCAAAAAAGAATTGTTCTTGGGAATACGGTAATTGACGAGGAAATGGCCTTTGACGATGGCGTGGAAAATCATCAGGTGGCTATTTACCAGATCCGAAATGAAGAGATCGCAAGTATGACCTTTCTTTTTGAAAAGCAAGATGCCGAAGACCCTGTTGCCATCGTTCAAGAACAACTGGACGCTTACAACAACAGGGATATCGACGCTTTTTTAGCGACCTACAGCGAAGAGGTACAGTTGTTTAACTATCCTGAAACTAAAACTGGGGAAGGACAGGAGCAAATGCGAAAAATGTACCAGGGTTTCTTTGAAAACACTCCCGATCTTAATTGCGAGATCAAAAAACGTATCGTCATAGGAAATAAGGTCATCGATGAAGAGTATCTGACCATAAATGGACAGAACTTTTCCGCAGTGGCCATCTACGAAGTGGAAAACGGCAAAATTGCCAGAGTCACCTTTATTCAATAATTTTCCGAGATGAAATGGCCGCACAATATTAGCCGGGTCGAGGCATTAAGTGATGGTGTTTTTGCTTTTGCGGCCACACTGATGGTGGTCAATTTTGATATGAACAGCGACCTTGCCCTGAACAAAACCACCGCTACGGGATTCCTCAGTTTTTCGGTGAGCTTCTTCGTATTGGTAGCACTATGGTGGGTACACTATAATTTCTTTAGGCGCACCAAATACATAGATAACTGGATCATTGTACTCAATTGCATTTTATTGTTTGTGGCATTATACTACGTGTTTCCCTTGAAATCTATGGTGCAATCGTTGATGGGGGAAGGCGTAAAAACAAGAACAGATTTAGCAAATCTTTTTGTAATGTACGGCATCGGCTTTTCGCTCATTTTTCTGTGTTTTACTATGATGTATTACCGAGCATTTAAAAAATGCCGCTCCATGAAAAACGCAATCCATTTGTATTTCTACACACGGCATTTTTCCATTTTTGTTATCGTAGCTATTATTTCTGTGATCCTGGCACTCTTTGAAATTGGAATTGGGATTGGGCTTCCTGGTTTTTTCTATGCGCTACTGGGGCCCATTTGTTCCTGGCATACCTACCATTTCTATAAAAAACATGAACGCAATTAAGCTAAGATGAAAAGACGTTTGACAAAACAAGTGATATTCTATTGTAGTCTTTTTTTAGGGTTTTGCGCCTACGCACAGCAAGACTTGAGTTTCACCCAAGAGGAGTTTCTAAGGGGTAGCATTACTCCTGAGCGGGAGTGGTGGGACCTCACCTATTATCACCTGGAGATCACTGTAGATCCCGAAAACAAATATATTTCCGGGCAAAATACCATTCAATACAAGGTGCTCGAAGAAAAGAATACGCTACAGATCGATCTGCAACCTCCGTTAAAAATTGAAAAAATTACCCAGGACAATACGGAACTTTCCTATCGAAAGGAAGGTAGTAATGCCTATATGGTGTTATTAGATCAACCGCAAAACAAAGGTGCCCTAAACGAAATCGTAGTGCATTATTCCGGGCACCCTAAAGAAGCAGTACGCGCTCCCTGGGATGGTGGGTTCTCCTGGAAAGAAGATGCCAACGGCAAGCCCTTTATCGCTACCTCTTGCCAAGGGCTGGGAGCGAGTATCTGGTGGCCCAATAAAGACCATATGTATGACGAGGTAGATAGTATGCGTATTAGTGTCAGCTTTCCCAAACATCTGATGAACGTTTCTAACGGCCGGTTGGAAAGAATTGAGGAAACCGAAACGATGAAGACCACCCATTGGTTTGTGAGCAGCCCCATTAACAACTATGGGGTAAATGTCAATATTGGAGATTATATCCATTTTGGAGAACAATATCAAGGAGAAAAGGGCACCCTCGATCTCGACTATTGGGTACTTCGAGACAATCTGGAGAAGGCCAAACACCAGTTCAAGCAAACTCCTATGATGTTGGAAGCCTTTGAGCACTGGTTCGGCCCCTACCCTTTTTATGAAGACGGTTTTAAATTGGTCGAGGTCCCTTACCTGGGAATGGAACACCAGAGCTCGGTGACCTACGGTAACGGGTATCAGAACGGGTATCGCGGAACAGACCTATCCGATTCAGGATGGGGGTTAAAGTTCGATTTCATTATCATCCATGAGGCAGGCCATGAATGGTTTGCCAACAGCATAACGTATAAAGACATTGCCGATATGTGGATCCATGAGGGCTTCACCGCCTATTCAGAAAATCTTTATCTCGATTACCATTTTGGTACGCAAGCCGCAGCAGATTATGTTATTGGCACCCGAAAACGGATCCAAAACGATAACACAATTATTGGCCGATATAATCTCAACCGTAGGGGCTCCGGAGACATGTACTACAAAGGAGCTAACATCCTTCACACCCTTAGACAATTGGTTGAAGATGACGAAAAATGGCGCCAAACACTACGAAAAATGAATGCGACTTTTTACCATCAAACGGTGACAACGCAACAAATCGAAGATTTTTTGAGCAAGGAAACCGGGAAGGACCTTTCCGCCTTTTTTGACCAATATTTGAGGACCACAGATGTACCTCTGCTGGAGTATCAATTTGATGGAGAAAGCTTGAAATATCGCTACACTAAGGTCAGGGAAGATTTCGATATGCCGGTTCGCGTGTTTGTGGATGCTAAAGAAAAGTGGCTGTTCCCAAAGAAAAACTCCGAATGGAAGACCGAGTCTGTCGAAGGAAAAGAATTGGTCATCGACCGTAATTTCTTTATCGAAACCAAAGCCTTGTAATGAAGCTATTCTTTCCGCAATGGCAGGGCTCCGGAAATGGAACATCGATTCAAAACGGTGCACTTGCCATTCGCGATCATTTTGGAAAGCATCTGTTTCAAGAGCTTTTCTTATCCGACCTTCCAGCCGGAGGAGATGGGCAACAACGTTTTAAGATTAACAACTACAATGCAATTACACAACAGCTATCCCGATTCAAGGTCTTTTTGGAAGAGAAGCAACCGGAAACACTAACCGTTCTGGGCGGAGATTGTGGACTGGAAATTGTTCCGGTATCCTATTTGAATGATAAGTATCCCCATCTCGGGGTAGTCTGGTTTGATGCCCATGCCGATATCAACACCCCGAATGATTCCCCCAGCAATAATTTTCACGGCATGCCTTTGCGAACGCTTTTGGGAGAAGGCATCCCTGAAATGGACCCTTTGCTATTCAGCCAACTTCAGGACAAGCAGCTCCACTATGTAGGACTGCGGGATGTGGATGTCGCAGAGCAAGAACGTATCCGCTTGGGAAACATCTATCATTCCGAAAAAGTTGACGTCCCT
Source organism: Croceivirga sp. (assembly GCA_028284665.1). GTDB lineage: Bacteria > Bacteroidota > Bacteroidia > Flavobacteriales > Flavobacteriaceae > Croceivirga. The sequence goes on along the minus strand of JANQRG010000037.1, from coordinate 117,977 downwards.
GACCTTATTCAAACTTTGCAGGCTAAAGGCATCCAACAGCTTTACCTCCATTTCGATGTGGATTGCCTGGATCCCAAGGAATATGATAAAACCTATTATCAAGTACCTGACGGAATACCAATTGCAGCGGCAGAACGCTGTATTGCGGTACTAAAGGAGAACTTTGTGGTGGTTGGAACAAGTGTCCTGGAATCTGTTGCACTGAACGACACAGAATTAAAACCCATTACCAATCTCCTGGAAGCACTACTGAAATGAAAGTAAAAGTAGGACTAATACAAGACCATCCCATTTTCTTTGATAAAGAGAAAACCCTCCAAAAGATGGAGAAGCTGGTCACTGCTTATGCGGGGGCAGGCTGCGAACTCCTGGTATTTCCGGAATCCTTTTTACCCGGGTACCCTCGAGGCTTTGATTTTGGAGCCACTATAGGAAGTAGGACATCCGCGGGAAAAGCATTATACCAGGAATATTATCGCAATAGCATAACACTGGAGGGAACAGAAATGAAGCACCTCATTACCCTTTCCAAACAGCATAACTGTTATTTGGTAATTGGATTCACCGAAAGGCAAGAAAACAATGGGAGCTTGTATTGCAGTATGGCCTATATTTCGCCAACAGATGGCCTACTTGGGGTGCACCGCAAAATAAAACCTACGGGGACAGAACGGGTAATATGGGCAGAAGATTCGGGAGCATCTCTTGTGACATTTGACACTAAAATTGGAAAGTTGGGCGGGCTAATTTGCTGGGAAAACTATATGCCACTGGCCCGGATGGCTATGTATCAAAAGGGTGTTGAAATCTATGTGGCCCCAACAGCGGATTCCCGGCCAAATTGGACAGTAACCCTACAGCATATTGCCCTGGAAGGAAGATGCTTTGTTTTGGGCTGCAATCAATATTTCACAAGGAGTATGTACCCCAAAAAGTACCAGCTATTGTTGCCGGAGGATAAGGAGGAAATCTGTCCGGGAGGAAGCCTCATTGTTGCCCCCTCCGGAGAGGTACTGGCAGGTCCGTTATTTGGTAGATCCGGAGTCCTTACGGCTACTTTGGATCTGGAAGCCATTGTTCCTAACAAAATGGATTTTGATGTGAACGGACACTATTCCAGAAACGATATCTTTGGGTTCAATGTGAGGCATCAACCGGAAACAAAAAAAGAAAAAGATCACAACGGATGACCAATCTCCAACCTACTTTAGAAAACGAATTGGTGCTCGTACGGCCACTGCAGGAGGAAGACTTTCAGGAGCTTTACGAGGTGGCCAACGACCCTAAAATTTGGGAACTACATCAAAATCCCGATCGCTATACATTACCGGTATTCAAAATCTTTTTCCAGGAGGCCATGGCTTCTAAAGGCGCCTTTGCTATTGTAGATAAAGCAACAGGGTCCATTATTGGGAGTTCCCGGTTTAAGTTACACCCCAATGCGGTGGACGCCGTGGAAATCGGATGGACCTTTCTGGGTAGAAACTATTGGGGCGGAGTATACAATGCTTCCTTTAAAAGTTTAATGATTGTACATGCTTTTCAATATTTCAATTATATCCTGTTCAATGTGGATCAGTACAACTATCGCTCCCAACGAGCCGTAGAAAAATTAGGAGGTGTTTTGATAGATAAAAAGGGCCCTCTGCAACACTTACACACCCCAACACCCACAGGAGTTACATTTGTCCTGAAAAAATAGCAAATTCCCGGAACTAAAATCAAACCGTTACCTTGCAGGAATGAGAGCGGCCATTTTTGAAAGCTTTAAGGGGAAGATATCAATTCAAAACGTACCCGATCCCGAACCGAAAGCAGATGGCGTAGTGGTCCAGGTGACAGCCACCGGCTTATGCAGGAGCGATTGGCATGGTTGGATGGGCCATGATCCGGATATTACACTCCCCCATGTTCCGGGGCATGAATTGGCAGGGGTTATTGTTGCGAAAGGCAAAAACGTCAAACGCTTTAGTGTCGGAGACCGGGTAACCGTCCCCTTCGTCAGTGGTTGTGGGACTTGCCCACAATGTGCTTCCGGTAATCACCAGGTTTGCGACTACCAGTTCCAGCCGGGATTTACCCATTGGGGTTCTTTTGCGACATACGTCCGCCTGGACTATGCGGATACTAATCTGGTAAAGTTGCCCGAAACCATAGCCGATATAACTGCAGCTACCTTAGGTTGTCGTTTTATAACTGCCTTTCGTGCAATTGTGGACCAAGGTAAGGTTTCCCAAGGCTCCACGGTTGCCATCCATGGGTGCGGTGGTGTTGGACTTTCCGCAGTCATGATCGCAAACGCCCTGGGCGCCCAGGTTATCGCAATAGATATTAATCCGGATAACCTGGCATTGGCGAAACAGTTAGGGGCTGACCTCACGATAAATGCTGCGCAGACCGATGTGGTGAATACGGTAAGGGAGTATACTCAGGGAGGTGTAGCAGTGTCCTTGGATGCTTTAGGAAGTGCTACTACCTGTTTCAACTCCATCGCCAACCTTAAAAAAAGGGGGCGTCATGTACAGGTAGGCCTGGTAACCGGAGCGCATGTACATCCAAAAGTTCCGATGGACAAGGTCATTGCCCATGAATTGGAAATTGTGGGCAGCCATGGCATGCAAGCCTTCAGGTACCCTGAAATGCTGAACATGATAGAAGAAGGCCGTCTACAACCAGAAAAACTAATTGATCGAACGGTTGCTTTAGAAGAAGCCATTCACCTACTCCCTAAAATGAATGACTTTACCCACAAGGGGGTATTGGTCATCAATTCATTTTAAGCAGACCGGAATTGGTGAAATAGGCAAAGTATCGGTACTTTTAAAAAGAACAATTGCCACAATCTTATGAAATTCAATTCTTTTCTCACCTATTCCCTTTGGTGGCTCTCTTTTTGCTTTTGTTTCTCAGGAATTTCCCAACAAATCTCCAGAGCACAGTTGGAAGCTACGGCTCGGGAATATACAGTTTCCTCTTTTCCCTTGCTTAAAGAATTACTCAGCATTCCCAACGATGCCTATTATCCGGAGGATATTGAGAAAAATGTGCTATGGTGCGAAAAGGCGTTTAGCGAACGACGTTTTACCACAACACGAATTCCTACAGCCACCGTCCCGCTGTTGTTAGCGGAAAGAAAACACAAAAAGGCCAAAAAAACCGTACTCATCTATTTGCAAGTTGATGGTCAACCCGTGGACTCCACGCGTTGGTCTCAAGAAACCCCCTATACCCCCACACTTAAAAAGCCAGGCAAATCTGTGGGTTGGGAATCCCTTCCGTGGAGTTCCATCCTGGAGTATCAGGACGATTGGCGGGTATTTGCACGATCGGCAAGTGATGCTAAAGGCCCTGTGGCCATGTTTTTGGCAGCTTTGGATGGAACGGCAGCGTTGGGGATTACTCCCAACTACAACATCAAGGTCATTATGGATTTTGAGGAAGAATTGGGTTCCCCCCGACTTCCTAAAGCGGTTATTGAAAATGCTGACCTATTAAAAGCGGACATGCTTATTATTTTTGATGGGCCAAGGCATATTACCAACAAACCCACGCTAACCTTTGGGGCTCGTGGTATTGCCACAGTGCAGTTGACCACCTATGGTCCGATTGTTCCCCAACATAGTGGGCATTTTGGGAATTATGCACCAAATCCTGCTTTCCGTCTTTCCAAGGTATTGGCATCCATGAAGGACGATGATGGCAGGGTTATCATTCCAGGTTTCTATGATGGAATTTCCATTGATCCCGAAACCGAGAAAATTCTTAAATCCGTTCCTGACAACGATGAACTAATCAAATACCGTTTACAGATCGCAGGCGCAGATAAAGTTGCCGACTACTACCAGGCGGCCATTCAATATCCCTCCTTGAATATCAGGGGTATGCAATCGGGCTGGATCAATGAAAAAGTTCGGACCATCGTCCCCGGCTGGGCCAGGGCTGAAATTGATGTGCGGTTAGTGTTGGAATCGGACCCCGAGCGGCTTATCAGACTCATCAAAGATCATATTGCAGACCAGGGCTATCATATTGTGGATAGGGTGCCCACTAAAGGGGAGCGATTAAAGTACTCTAAAATCGCCACTTTAACCCATGAGATCTCCTATCAATCTTTCCGCACCGATTTTGATTCGGAAGTAGGCCTATGGCTAAACCGGGCCCTTAAAAATGTCTTCGATGAAGACCCTATTCGGATACGCATGAGTGGGGGGTCCATCCCAATATCACCCTTTGTTACCACACTGAACATCCCTGCAGTAACTGTTCCTACGGTGAACAGGGATAATAATCAACACAGTCCCAATGAGAATTTACGTCTTGGGAATTACCGCGAAGGTATCCTGACGATGCTATCCATCTTAAACGAAAAGCTCTAATGGATTATGGCAGAACCGAAGGAACACTATTTCAAAAATGATACTGCCTGGCGAAAGTGGTTACATAAAAATCATAACAACTCCGCAGGGATTTACCTGATCTTTTACAAAGTGGACCATGAAATGCCCAGCATGCGTTGGGAAGAAGCGGTACGTGTGGCACTGTGCTACGGCTGGATAGACAGTACCGTAAAAAGCCTGGGGAATGGGAAACGACGTCAATACTTTTGTCCCCGTAAACCGAAAAGTGTTTGGAGCAAAGTAAACAAGGAACATATCAAAGCCCTTGAACAAGCCGAACTTATGCATGAAAGTGGCTGGAAGGCTATTGCCATTGCCAAAGAAAATGGCTCCTGGAAGGCTTTGGATGATGTGGAAAATGGAGTTGTTCCCAAGGATCTCCAAAAGGCCTTTGCCAACAACCGAAAAGCATGGAACAACTTTCAAAATTTCACCCCGGGACAACGGAAGAGTTACCTCTACTGGTTGAATCACGCAAAACGAGAAGAAACACGGCAAAAGCGTATCGCAGAAATCATTACCTTATGTGGACAAGGTATAAAATCAAGAATGACGAGATAACCAATAAATCAGATACTATTATGACCACCGAAATTTCAAAAGCACGCCTTTGGATTTCCTACATCCTTCAAGGTATTGTTGTAACCATGTTCCTTATGGGAGCAGTGATGAACATTTTACAGACCGAACAAGCCGTGGCAGGGGCTACCGGTTTAGGCTATCCGGAGTCTGCAGTACTTATCCTGGGTATAGCGTTACTACTGAGCACGCTGCTTTATGCTTTTCCAAAAACATCAGGATTTGGCGCTGTCTTGCTCACCGGATGGTTGGGCGGAGCTGTTGCTTCCCATGTCATTCATCAGGACCCGTTGTTTAATACCATCTTCCCGGTGATATTTGGCATCGTTATTTGGCTAGCCCTCTGGTTGCGCCAGGAAAAGGTACAGCGGCTGTTTTCCACCTGAAGATGTAAAGTGGGTATCTCTAATAGCTGTCTTTCAAGCTTACCACTTGCAAATCTTCCTTGAAATTCAACAGGGTACTATCCTTTTGTATGGTTACGGTCTTGCTTTGCCCGGGTAACAGATCAAAGTAGTTATCCGAAAAATTACCCGATGACCGAGAGGCCAAATACACATCTTTTGCCAGGTGTTTTGTTCGTAACACTACCTCAAATACGTTTTCCTTTTCCAGGACTTCGTATTGTAATTCGGGTTCAGGGAGTTCCAGTGCCTTAAAAACTGTACGATAGCGGACCTTTTCCGTAACCAGGCTGTCGCCAATATGCAAGCTGGCATGAAGCAGTGTTGTAGCAGGGTCGTATGCCGATAGCTCCTCTTTACTCAGCATAAGTATCTTTTGACTGCTTCCCGGTGGCATGGTAATGGTATCGTTCCACTGTTCTAAGAGGGTGCCTTCAAAATCGAGTAGTTGCAGTGTAAGCTTGGCCGAAACGGGATTCAAATGATCGTTAAGAGCAAAGACTTCTGTAGCGTCGGTAGTATGCCCAAAACTAAGGGCCAGCGGTGCAAATGCGCGTTTCACTTCATAATGCAAGGCCTTCCATTTGCCATAATAATCAATACTGCTCCAGGAAGCCACCGGCCAGCAATCGTTAATTTGCCAGTACAGACTGCCCATACAACGTTCGCGATTGCGTCTATGCGCGTGTATCCCTTCTCCAATACCATACGCCTGCAACAAATGACTGATGTAGAGATACGAAGCAAAATCTCTGGGTTGTTGGTAGTGTCGCAACATATACTCCTCAATGGTCTCATTTCCAATACTTGATCGCTGATGCGATTTCATCACTTCGGAATAAATGTCATAATCTTCGGGAAGCGCATATTGCTCCACAGTGGATAACTCCGGAAAGGACTGAAATCCGAATTCCGACATAAAACGCGGCATTTCGGCTTCAAAGTTGGAAAAAGGCTCTTTGCCCCACCAGACACCCCAATAATGGCGATCGCCATCGGTTAAGGATTCCGGTATTCCTTCGGCACTACTTGGTGAAGAAGCCCAATACGAACGGGAAGGATCGTAGGCTTCAACTACCCCTGGAAGGATATCATGAAAAACGGCTTCATAGGCGGCATACACCTCTTCTGCCGCAGATACGCCAAAAGTTTTGATCATCTCGTTTTCCCAACCCCAGTTTTTCCAGGCCACCAGGATCTCATTGTTCCCACACCAAAGGGCAATGGAAGGATGGTTCCGCAGCCTTTTTACATTATCGATGGCTTCTTGTTTCACGTTCTCCAGAAAAGCGGTATCTCCTGGAAACATCGCACAGGCAAACATAAAATCCTGCCATACCAGAATCCCCTTTTCGTCACACAATTCATAAAAAATGTCGTTCTCGTAAACCCCTCCGCCCCATACTCGCAACATATTCATATTGGCGGCTACTGCAGCGTCTACCACCTTTTTATAGGCTGTGGTATCCACCCGAGGTAGAAAGACATCGTTCGGGATATAATTGGCCCCTTTCATAAAGATGGGTTGCCCATTGACCTTGAAGTAAAAGGAACTCCCAATACTATCTTTTTCGGTTACCAGTTCAACCGTGCGCAGTCCTATGCTCCGCGACGCCGTATCCACACTTCTTTTTCCCTTCAGCCGAATCCCTACATCATATAACTTTTGGTCCCCAAAGCCATTCGGCCACCAAAGTTCGGGTTCAACAATGGTAAAGGGAATGTCGTAGACGGCGGTTCCCGCCTGTACCAACAGGGGAGTCTCTGCGACCAACATTCCGTCCACCCTTAGCTCCATATCCAATTCAGTGGCTTCCAGGGCTTTTATCTCCACATTAGCGTTCAGCATAGCGGTGGTGTCCAACCTTTTTTGCTGGACATGGAGATCTTTGATCCTAAAATCATCCCAACTTTTTAAGATTACCGGACGCCAAATCCCTGAGCTTACCAAACGTGGCCCCCAATCCCAACCAAAATGATACCCGGCTTTTCGGGTGTAAATGCTTACTTTTTTGTTTTCCGGGACTTGCCCTATTTCCGCAAGGTCATTATCGGAAACGGGAATAACATAAGGGACAGCGTCGTATTTTTTAATACCCCTGCGGATCGGTGATTCCAGGAGTATCCGCAAGTCATTTGTACCCTCTTTTAGTTTTTGGGTTACCTCTGCTTTGTAGGTTCGAAACATATTATCGGTTTCCAGCAGCAAGGTGTCATTCAGGTATACCTTGGCATAGGTATCCAACCCCTGAAAAATCAGCTCGAAATGATCCCGTTTTAGCGCTTTCTTTTCCAGCTGAAACGACGTCTGGTACTCCCAGTCTTCTTTATCCACCCATTGAACGTCCAGCTCATTCAGGCGAAAAAAGGGGTTTTCGATCTTTTGGTTCGCTAGTAGATCGGTATGCACCGTTCCGGGGATTGAAGCGGGTAACCAGGAAGTATCCCCGGTTTTTCGAAATTCCCAATTGCTGGCAATAACAACTTCGTCCGGAGCTCTTTTACCACAGCTGACCAACATAAGTGCTAATCCAATTAAAAAATACCGCATAGGTCATGAAGTATTTTAGGCATTTACAACTAATTATTTATGCGAAAAAGAATCTCTAGTTATTGCACTTCCTTTAGGAGCTCTGCTATGGCGCGTTCCAATTGCTGATCGATCCCTTTATCAATTACATCAGGCTGGTTTTTTACCAAGATCTTGGGTTCCGTCTGGTTGTTTTCCATCCATTCTCCTACTTTGTTCTTAGCACTTACCGGAACTACTCCCCAGGTCCCCCCATTGGGTAAGCGCTCCCAGCCCGCAAAACTACAAGTTCCCGGTACCGGCATCCCTACGGTTGTCCCAATATTCAGATCGGTATAGCCGCTGGCAAAACAATGCCCGTCACTATACATGGATTCATTAAAGATAGCCAGGGTAGGTTTTGTCCAACGCGAAGTAGGTTCCCCTCCTACTTTACGATCTTCCGTTTCATAGGAAATAAAGGATTCCCCGGTAAAGAACATTGCCAAATCGGCTACAAGATCACCCCCGCCGTTAAATCGGGTGTCCACGATCACCGCCTTTTTATCTGCAAACTTGCCTAACATCTGTTCATAGATATTGCGATACGGCCCATCGCTCATTCCGGGAATATGCACATAGCCCAGAAGTCCCTCGCTTTTTTCCTCCACCTCTTTTTCATTACGCTTTACCCAGCGTTTGTACAACAGGCGGTTCTCTTCGTCAAGGGTAATGGGTTTTACCGTAATCTGCTGCCTTTTATTGGTTGTTGGGTTTAGAATGTCCAGCAGTACAAACTGCCCGGCGATACGATTGAGATATTGGGCCACGTCAGAAGTTGCAGCAATGACGGTGCCATTGACCTTTTCAATAACACTTCCCGGTGCAATGGTAAAAGCAGCCTTATCCAAAGGGCCTCCCTTAATGATCTCGTCAATCTTTATCCCATCACCCTCATGAGAGTAGTCCATAAAGATTCCCAGGCTTGCCGTGGCATCCTGATTCGGGATATTACCATTGTACCGTCCCCCGGAATGACTCACATTAAGTTCCCCTAATAGTTCAGAAATCATCTCTGCAAATTCATAGGAATTACCCAAATGTGGAACATACTTTTCGTATTCCTTCTTTAGCATCTCCCAATCCTGCCCGTGAAAATCGGAACGATAGAATATGGCATTGGTCCGCAACCAAACATGTTCAAACATATGTTGTCTCTCGGCATCTGTATCCAATTGCATCTCCGATTTCATTTTTACAGGCTTGGTTTTAGCGCCATCCAGGTCTACTTTTAGTATCTTCCCGTCACTGAGCAGGAAGAGCTGTTCCTGTTTGGCATCCCATTGCAAACCGGCACGCTTTGCATTAACGGGAATGAGCAGCTTTGTCTTCTTTGTCCGAAGTTCGGTTTCCCACAAGTTCAGGTTCTTTTCAAACCGGGCCAGATAGTATAGTTTTTCTCCATCTTTGGATACGACCGCATCTGCCAGATTGGAGGAATGAATGGTCAACCGGGCTTTGCGTTCCCGCAAATCCTCCCAATCAAATTGTAACGGTTTTACCTTTTCATCTGTTTTGGTATCACCCTTTTTCTTTGTTTTTTTCCCGGCATCCTCTTTCTTGTCTTCGTCATTTTCGGGTTTTTCCTCCAACAATTGCAGCAGATCGTAGTCTTCTTTGGACATTCGAAACTTGTCCCATCCCTTTTGGGTAAGGAAGAGCGTGTACACATCGTCCTGGGTGCGTCCGCTCGTCGCATAACTCTTCAGCCCATCGCGGTTACTAAACCATAAGATTTGATTCCCGTCCCCTACCCACTTCGGGAAAAAATCGTAATAGCCGCTTCGGGTCAGGTTCTCTTTTTTTGTACCGTCAGCAGCAACTAATAAGATTTCACCATTGCTCAAGGTAGCCCCCCAGGATACCAGTAACCATTTGCTATCCGGACTCCATTTATAATATTTGTCCCCGTCCTGAAAATGGTAGAGTTCGTCTGGGGTCAACAAGGTTTTTTCTTCTTTTGTGCTTAGGTTTAGCACCTTCAGGGTGCGGCGATCTTCAATGAAGGCCATGAATTTGCCATCGGGTGAAAACTCCGGTAAATAACAATCTACCTCCTTACCTAACATCAATTTTTCATTCAACACGGTAGCTGCAAAAAAATAGGGCTCTTCACTACGTGCTTTTTCGGTTTGATAGATCTGCCATTTTCCTTCCCGTTCACTGGCATAGGCTACGGCTTTCCCATCGGAGGTAAAACGCACAAAACGTTCCTGTTCAGGCGTATTGGTTAAACGTTTCGTTAAACCACCTTCAACGGCAGTCACAAAAACTTCCCCTCTGGCGATAAAAGCGATTTCCTTGCCATTCGGTGCAATGGCCATTTCCCGAATCCCTGAATTGATCGATACAAATTTATCTGCATTTTCCGCGTCTTGAGTACGGATGATCACAGCTACCTTTTGGGGTGTTTCTCCGTCTTTTACCGTGTAAAGCTCACCATTATAACTAAAGGCCATCGTCCCGTTACCATAGGATAAATGCCGGACTGGATGGGTAGTTAAAGTGGTAAGCTGGGTGTTTTGTCCCGGGTTGTCCAGGGTAAGCTTGTGTACGTTGAAACTACCACTTGCTTCACTAAGATAATAGACGGTATTGCCGTCGGAAGCCAGTACCGGATTCCGGTCCTCCCCTTTAAAGGAGGTTAACATCGTATGCTTGTCGTTGTTAACATCGTATTTCCAGATATCCCGTGCAATGGCAGAGACATGGTGCTTGCGAAACTCATTTTCATAGCCTTTGCGATCGTGGTACACCAACATACTACCGTCGGTGTTTACCTGCACATCTTGTGCCGGAACCGTCAATACCTGATCTACCCTGCCCCCTGTGGAAGGTACCTGGTACAGTTCGGGTTGTACCCGGGTAGGATACTGCCGGTGTTTCGCAGCATCCTGACGTACAGCACCCAGGAGTACCCCGGTGTCATCATCTGAAAAGGTATAAGGTACCTCATCATTGCTATGATAGGTTAAACGGGTAGCGGCTCCTCCCTGGGCATCCATGACAAAGACATCAAAGTTGCCATAACGATCTGAAGCAAAAGCGATTTGCTTTCCATTTTTACTCCAAACGGCCTTGTAATCGTGGGCTTTGTGGAAGGTGAGTTGCGTTGCTGCACCCCCGCTGGTAGGCACCCGAAAGAGGTTGCCTTTGTAGGTAAAGGCAATGGAAGTACCATCAGGTGAAATAGCCGGATAGCGTACCCATTGCGGTTGGATTTGAGCTGTAATGGCAGTAGTGGTCAGTACCGCCAACAATAGCGCATAAATTCTCATGAGTGTTTCGTTTGATTTAAGCGGGAAAGATATTAAAAGTGTGCGGATAGCGCGTTATTTTAACACCATTCATTCTGCTTTTCCATACTTTCGATCGTAGAGAAAAGCCGCTATACCTCCGATTAACGAAAAAGCGGTGAACATCCAAAAAACATGCTGATGGCCAATCTCCTGCCCGGGATGGGCGTCAAGCAAATAGCCATAGGCAGGCCCTGCGAAAATATCCGGGGTATAGCCAGTAAGCGATATTAATCCTACTGCGGTACCTGTGAGCGCGAGAGGGATCTTACCCACTTGCATCACACCAAAATATAAGGCGCGACATGCATATACCGCCACCCCTATCACCACAACAGAAAGAAAAAACAAAATGGTAGTAGTCGGCGCGATGATCCCGGTGGCAAAGAGTAGCCCACCGACAACCGCAAGCACAAACCCGAAAAACAAGAGTCGGGTTATCTTATATCTGTCGGCGATCAATCCGACCAAAATCCCTGTAGTGGGTCGCAGAAATTGTAGAAGTGTCCCTGTTTTTGCGGCCTCCACCTGATCGTAAAGCATTACCTCCTCAGCATACTGTGAAACGATATCCGTAATCTTATAGCCTACGTAGGCACTCAGGATGATAACCATCAACAACCAGACAGAGGGCAATTTCAATACTTGTCGGATTTCGGTGAACGTAATCCGCTCCAGATTGCCTTGTGCTTCATCTTTGCTGATCATAAAGTACCATACCAATACGCCGATTATCGAAATGATTCCGGAAGAGGTATAAATGATGTAGGAGAACGCTCGTTTCCGTTCAGAAAGTGAAGCGACATCGGCAGCTTCGGTCAAAAAGAATGAAAAGATCAAAACCCCTAAAAGTCCAAACAGGGCCCCTGTTAGGCCCCTGCCTCCATCTAAAAACCCATACGCTTTTCCCTGGGCATTGATCCCTCCCCATACCCGTGCCGCTTTGATCATGGGTGCCCAAAACAGAAAGATGGTGGTTACCCCCCAATAGCCATATAAAATGCGTAACACAAAGACGTCGGGATATTGTGCATAGAAGAGTCCTCCCAGGGCAGTAAGCCATAATGCTACGGCAATCAATTTTCGGGGCGGGTATTTATCCGCCAGGGGGCCACCAAACAAGTAAGAAGGTATCGCCAAAATGCCATATATGGAAAAACACAGGCCCAATTGTACATTGTCCAACGCAAAAACGTCAAGTACTGTAGGACGAAAAATACGAGGAAGGACAAAAGGTAAGATAAATACCGCCTCACCGGCCAGGATCAACAATGTTAGATAATACCAGGGGGCACGAGTTGTGGATGGAGTTTCGATAGTTGGTTACTTGATTCTCAAATGTACATAAATCCCGATTACTCTTTTGGAAGCAATTGATGGTCCTGGAAAAAGCAACAGGAAGCTCCGGAACAAGTGGTTGTAGGACAGGCAATACTACCCTAAGCTCGTGAACACGCACCCTGGTGTAATTGGGGCGGTTTGGAAGCTTAATATCTCAAGCTGCACCTTTTCCAGGAAAACCCGTTAGTCTTTCTCTTCCTTTCGGGTACTGATGCACATCACGGTATCGCCTTTGTTTATCGGTGGGGTAGCCAATTTGTATAAAATGATTCCCGAATTGGGGGCGCGGTATTCCTCCAGTCGTTTTCCAAACTCATCTGTGGTATACCCTACCATATCTCCTTGGGTTACAGCATCACCCGCTTGGAACGCACTGTAAAAAATACCTTCCACCTTAGAGCGAACATAGGTTTGATGGTTCAGGTAAATACGCGGTACGTTAGTAGCACTGCCCTTGTGATACATGTCCATTTCCCCAAGCATGTTATACACTCCTTTTTTTATCAGTTGTACGGCTTCTTCCTGTACATTGCCCAATTTTCCGGCTTCAATACTTAACGCAATTTTGCCATCCTGTACCGCCTGCTTAAAAGTGTACTTTGCGGGTTCGGCATCAGTAATGGTGTAGGGATAGGAAACTATATATTCAAAACCGCTGACTTCCGAAAGGGTCTTTGCCACTGCCGTTTGTTCCGGCTTTTTGGTATTGTTGTAGTAGCAAATAAAAGGGATGAGGTCTTCACAGGCATCCCCACCATGAATGTCCAGGAACACATCGCTAACCGGAATAATATTGGCTGTAATGAAATGGGCCAATTGTTGGGTAATAGTACCCTTGAGGTCTCCGGGAAAAGCATTGTTTAAGTTGGTTTGGTCCTGCGGATTAATAAATGGTGTGCGGGTATGGAAGGAAGCCACATTGGCAATAGGAATGACAATCAAAGTGCCTTTGAGTTCTGAATCCTCAATTTCCTGCAACAACTCCTGGGAGGCTACGATGGGGGGATACTCAAAACCATGAACCCCGGCGACTATGGTAAATACCGGACCTTCTGTACTACCTTTGAGAATGGTGATCGGAAGATGCCCTGAATTACCCAAAGGATCTTCAAAGGTGATCCTTAAGTTTTCTCGCAGTGGTCGATTATCGCTTTTAAAAACTTCCTGAAAGCGATTTTGGGCTACAGTGGGTTGTAACCACAAGGCTACGAAAACAAGCAGGATGGATTTGGTCATTGGTCAATGTTTTTAAGGGGTTAAAGTTACCTTCATAACTGCATTTTATTATCGCCTAAGTCAAAACTTGGTAGCAGGCGTCATTCTTGACTAGTACTTCGAATACCCTAACCGCTCATAGAGTTCCGTTGATTGCTTTAAATAACGTGCTTTATCGGTCTCTTTAAACCAGGCCCGGGAAACGTATTCGTTATTGTAGAGCCGACTGTCCTTCCATTCTGAAATTCCGGTGATTTTTGTCCGAGGCCAATCTTCGTTTATAAAACTGATGGCCTTAATATTTTTATTGTAGGCGAAGGTGAAGAAGTTAACAAACCATTGCTCCCAGACGTCGCTATTGTTTTCATTGATACCCTTGATGGGGTTAGCCTCAGCGATCATTACCGGTTTCTTGTGTTGTTTGGCAAATTGCAGCACATTATCACAATACCTACCAAAGTCCGTACCCCCATACGCATGCCCAAAGACTGAGATCCCTACCCAATCTACATAATTATCCCCCGGATACCAGGCAGAGATCGGATAGTCCTTAAAAGGTTTAGACGCATAGGAATGCCAAACAAAAGCGACGTTGTCCGCGCCTTTTGCGCGTATAACATCAACAATATGTCGATAGGCCTTAACATATTCCCGAGGTTCCAATTCGTTGTGGGGTCCGTCAAATTCGTAACCAATCCTCAGGTAAATCGGTCTGTTCACCTTTTTAGCCCAGGCACTGTATTTCTTCACGACACGGTCGTAATCTCCATTGACTGCTTTTTGCGCGACATTCCATTTTCCTACCATCCATAGCGCACTTTGAACAATAGTATTTGGAAACGAATCTATCAGCATCTGGTGATTTTGAGAAGCACCGGTTTCATTTTTATGCTTCTCCGCAATACCGGTAAATTCAGGGATCCCCCAGTAGGCTGACCAACCACCGGGGAGGGGGCGATGCCCAAAATGATCCATATATTCCGTAATACGTTCCACGGTTTGCCCCATGATCAGCAATGTTTTACCCTCAGGAGGAACAAACTTAGGATCTTCATAGTCATATATAAATTCAGGGTTTATGTCTGTTCGTATCCTTGCCACCATCTCCTCGGCGATCTGATCTATGGCCTTCGTATTGGTATCCTGTCCTTTTACCTCGAGGCAGGTTACAATCAAAAACAGGATGGTGAATGGAATAGGATATGTACTGAAAAGTTTGATGCTCGAATAACCGAATACCGTTTTGGTTTTAGGTATCCTTTTCTTAGAACTCTTTGCCATATACTAATGATTTTTCTTCAGTATTACCAATAGTTTGGTTACGATTTCGGTGTGGAATTGGATTCTCAACAATTCAGTTCCCCCCACCAATCTGTGTTGCTGATAACTCAAACCAGGGATCTCCATAACATTGGAATGCTCCCCAAGTATTGTCTTCAGGAAATGCGTAATAACAACTTTTTCTTGCCATTTTTACTGCCTTACCAAAGTGGTATCCATCTAAAACGTGACTATACAGTTCTTTAATAAATACTTGTGAAGCCCCATTATCTATAGCCCAACCAGCAACGACAACTGCTTTTACGCCGGCTTCAATTAATTCTGTGCCAAAGAAAGCAGCAAATTTAGTATAGTTATGTTCGGGCTTTTCCATTTCTGACATACTACTTTCTGGATGACAACAATTAACAAAAACCAGTTCAGGAGGCACAGGCATTGACGCTATTTCCAATGCCGTTAAATAGAGATCTTTTCCAATTACAATACCTGCTTTGCTAGATGAATTGGGATTGTAAACACCATGTCCGGTTAAATGGATTATTTGGTGTTCTCTACTGAACAGACTATTGATAATTCCTATACCGGTGTTTTTCAAATGGATATCAATAGTGAAGTTTTTCTCTTTCAAAACATCAAACACCAAATTTGCTTCTTCGCTAGCTCCAGGAATCTGTTCAAGAAACCCATCCGTATGCGGATCGCCAATAATTAACGCAGTATTTGCTTTAATGGAAGTAAATCCTGTTCTGGAATATTTAGTAATGACGTTCCTTATTAAGCCCACATTTACAAAAGTTGGGAATCGATCATTGTCCATATCCATAAACATTTCCAAAGGGTAGCTGGCAGTTTCTACATCCATTATCCAAAGAACATTTGGTCTCGATTTGATAATGCTTCTAAAATGTTCAGGAATTAATTTTCTAAATAAAGCCCTTAACAAATTGTTATCTACCTGACTATCTTTGGATAAATCTTTGAGTAGCTCTTCCGCTATAAGCTCAGAGTTAAACGTATGTAATGTTTCCAGATTCTCCTGTTCGGACGCCGATTGAAAATACAGTTGTGAGATATTACTCTCTACACTTTCCGGAACTAATTTGTAGGTTTGAAATGTGTCCCACCATTCAACTTCGTTAATTGGAAGAAAATCCCTCAAATCAGTTAGAATGGATTTATCACTTTGGTAGATTTTGGAAAATTCAACTGCAGCTTGTCTTTTCAATTCGAGTATTACCTTAATACTCCCGGGAAGTACTTTAAGTATTTTTATTTGAGTCTTATCAACTCTCAATATTGATGCTAAAATGGATTCAAGGTGATCATTATCAAAACTTTCATGATCTTCACCTTCAATAATTAATTGTATTGTTGACTTACTATTATCCGATCTAAAATTTAAGGTTTGAGATTTACTTTTAATTTCGGACGAACCGGAGAACGTTGGCTTTACATCTTCTCTCTTTTTTTTGGCTTTAGGTTCCAATAGATTGTCCTCCACATCATCTGTAAGCTTTACCAGAGTTCTTTGAACTTCAGCCGCACTACAAGAGATTAAAGGTTTGTTCGGATTGTTAACCGGTTGAAAATCTTTCAAGTGTTTATCCTTGGTAAATCGGCAGAAACCTACAATTAGTGGCAAAATGGTAGTTTCTTCTTTTTCCGCCTTTTTTAGCAGCAGGGGAAGTTCATTGTTTTGAATAAAGTCAGAAGCCAAAAAATGTGTTGAGATTATTAATATTGCTATTTTACAGTCATTTAAAGCTTCTTCTATCTCCTTTTTCCAATTAGCACCCGAATGGATTTTGGTGTCATCCCAGACCTCAAAATCAATTTCATTTAATTCAAGAACTTTGAGGTTTGTTTTTATCTCATCAAGCCAATGGGAGTCTTGATGCGAGTAACTAATGAAGATTTTCTTTGGCTCCCGCACCTTGTTCTTTTTAGTATCCTTGGATATAGCCATTATTAGCTTCTGTTTTTTTGAACCCTCTCATATTTTTCAGATTAATTTCCAAATTACTGCCAACTATTTCGGCCATGACCTAAAGGGAAATTCCAATACTCAAAACTCAAATCCCAAATAGGTATCTTTTGGAACTTGCCTAACGGCAGGTAGGCTTGGTGCCTGGTATTTGGAATTTTTTCATCTCAAATACTTCTATGCCTGTCGTTAGTTTAAAATTATAAAGAATAGTTAAGTTGGGGGCTGGACCAATGAATTATAGCCAATATTAGCGGCTGGCTTTATTTCTCCATTCACAAATACTAATTCGTAGTCCGTTCCATTCTCCCTGAACTTAATTTCAAACGCTGAAGAATGGGCTTTGTCTCCGGTTGGAAACCAATCCTTTAGCTGTTTATTGATACAAATGAATAATCCATTTTCATCGCCAATCGCACAGAACCTTTCAAATCCACCATCATACTTTTGAAGATTTGAAATTGTATGTAATGCAGTAAAGGTGGATTCTATATCATTTACAGGTATTCCAATTTCCGAAATTTCAAGCAATGAATTCACATCAAATTCTTCATCTGTTGTATTCTTTAAGTTCTTTCGAGCTATAAATTCAACAATGTTATTGTCCTTATCATAAAAGTAGATTGCCTTTGCATTCCAAGAAACAAAATCTTGAATTTCATGTATTCCGTCTTTTAGGATTTCTACTCTCTCTTTTAACCACTTTAAAGCTTCGATTTCCTTATTGCAAGGAATGTTTATTGCAAAGTGGTATGGCCTGAATTTATCACTCCTGACAATTTTGAGCTTCGATTCGCCAATTCCAAAAACTGCTTGATTTTCAGATCTCTCCATCAGGTTTAGTCCAATGGTATTAGAATAAAACGCTACCTGTTTCGAAAAGTGTTGCGTATATATTTTCAGTTCCTTGATTTGCATTTTTCTGGTTATAGCCAACGGTCTCAACCTTGTCAGCATGCCAAAGGCATGGAAATTGGCAGGCAGGTAAATTCCTTCCGGTAGGTGGGTTGGTTCGCCTGGATAGTTATAAAAAACGCAACCGGTGTTATCATCCGGTTTAAAAATAAGCATTTTTAGAGTGTGCCAAAAGTAAACGGTATGGTGTTATTCGGATCCTATCAATTGTTGTAACCGCCGCTTTACCTCTTGGTTTTCAGGATATATTTCCAGGCTCTTTTTATAACTTTTAATGGCTTCTTCTTTTAGCCCGGCTTGTATTTGAAAGTCGGCTAAGAAAGCATAGGGATACCATTCCTTAGCATAGGCTTGTACAATCAATTGCATCACTTCAATGGCTTTCTCCATTTCGCCTTGGTTAGCGTACTGCTCGGCATAGTGAAAGGTATTTTTATCAATGATGTTGTTGTCCAAGCGGGTAAGGAGATCACTGGCTTCTGCAAAACCTTTCTCCTTATAGATCTGAATGACTTCTTCCGTATTAAAAAAGGTTTCCATTTCCGGGGTACTGCCAAAGAATTCTTTTTGGATATGTGTTCGCATCTGTGCCCAGCCTTTCAGGGGGTGCCGATTGGTCATCGTTACCAGGATAAGCGACTCATCCTTTACCATGGTTAACTCTCCTGCAATACCCGGCGCCCCTCCATTATGGCCATAGATATTATGCGCATTCAACTGCTTCAAGGTCATACCATAACCGTAATTGTGCCCAAAATGATCGGTAGTCATCATTGCAAAGGAAGTTGCGCCGATGAGTTTTTGATTTTGTAAGGCCAAAGCGAATCGATACAGATCGGTTACCGTAGAAGGTCCTCCCCCTGCGGAACCGATGAGCGGCCCTGTTGCCGTCATTCCGGCAGAATGAAAGATATACTCTTGAAGGTAGGTATTGTATACTTGCCCTGTAATGGCTTCTATAATAAGGCCAAGGACAATATACCCTGCATTGCTATAGCGCATGTGTTCGCCTGGAGTAAACTGAACCGGATCGTTCACGAAATACGGTAAAAAATCACTGATTCTTTTGATGTTTGCCTCATTTTCAAAAAAAGCCGGTCCAAAGTAATCCCCCAGACCTGAAGTATGGGTCAGGAGGTGTTGTACTTTGATTGTCTTAGCCTTTTCATTCGGATACTCCGGTAAAAGTTCCCCAATGGTTTGGTCCAGAGAGAGTTTTCCTTGTTCTACCAATTGGAGGATGGCCGTGGCGGCAAATAGCTTCCCCATGGAAGCCAGATCGTATTGTGTAGTAGCGGTGTTGGGTACATTGGAAGTATTTACCCCATAGGCCTCTCGAAATAAAACGTCTTCCCCATTGGCAATCAGGATAGCCCCGTGATAGTTTTTTCCAAAATCGGTGCTGTCAAAAAGTTGTTGTATCCGGATTAGCTGTTCTGCATAGGGGGACTGTGCTGTGATCAGCGTGTTACAAATGATCGCATTGACACAACATAAAACGGTGAGTAGTACTTTTTGCATAGCCCAGGGATTTTTAGCGTTCCCTTTTTGGACGAGGAAACAAATCAAAAGGTTACGCTTTTGCCGGGAAAATCTTGGCATAGAACCACCAGGAAACCTTAGAACAGAAAATGCAACAGAAGGGCTTATACCATTATCCTATCTCAAAAGTGTAGTAGCGGGAAGCTCGCAGGGTTTAGAGGCATGAAGTAATGAAAACTACTGTTCCCGGTAAACACATTCTTATTTATAGGGATTTGGCAATCATTTGGCAACAAGTCTCCTTATAAATCTCCGAAAAACCTAAAGCACAACAGTCTATCTCAAATCAATTATAAGCGCATGGCAGTAGTTCTATTTACTGCTATCGAGTTATTGCGCTACTATCCCAATTTTTATAAGCCAAGGTTCGATTATCTTAACAAAGTCCTCGTACTCTCCCGTATAAATATTGGCAGATCCATGCCCCACATCCTGGACGATTTTGATGTCGTAATTAGGTTTGTTAAGCTTCTTCAATCTTCTAACGGACGCCATTACAGGCACAGATCTGTCGTGGGAGCCAAATTGCCATAAAATACAGGTGTTCAGTTCTTTTAGAACAGGTAGAGGATCGTATAGAGGTTCTCCCTTAAATTCCGGCAGCTTCTTGTCTGCTTCTTCAATGGAAATCCCAGGTGGTGTATTGTATTCATTCGTCAAGGCACTAAAATAGTTTTCTTCACCTACAGAAACAGCAGGTCCCGAAAGTGAGACGATAAAACGAAACGAATCATCCAATTTTGCTGCGATAGGCATGATCCAACCCGCTTGACTAGGTCCCATCATTCCTATTTTGGTAACATCTATCTCGGGTTGGGTTTTCAACCACTCCAATTGTGCAGCCAGATCGGATGCTAAATCGGCAAAAACCTTTTTTGAGTGGTTTACAGCAGGATCATAGATCCCTTCCGAATTGCCCACTCCCCTTTTATCACAGGCCAGTACTGCCATACCCATTTTAAGCCCCAGGTAGATGTAGTACCCCAAATTGTATTGTGTGGTTGGACCGGAACCATGTGCCAATATAATGGCCGGTAGCTTTTGATTCTCTTCAATTCTCGGGTAGTACAGGGCTCCACTCAATAAAACATCACCACTTCTAATTTGAACATGCTCACGACTGTATTCTTTGATCCATAGCCTGCTTGCCCGATACGGACTTGAACCTAGTTCTTCTCGTTCCCAGTAGGTCAGCTCCAAAGGTTTTGGAATGTCCCAGGTTCTTTGTCCCATCAGAGCTGAGTTCCACAGTAGGGGAAAAACCAAAATGGCAACTAATTTTTTGTTCATAGAGCGTCGGTTTTTTTGCTTTAGTTCAGTAACCAATAAGGAGATTACGGGTTTGTTTTGATCATGTAGTTTGTGGCCAATTAAAAGTAAAGGGGAAAGAAAAGGGATGAAAGGACAATAAAACGCACTATAAGGACAACATTTACTTAAAAGAGGAAATGACTGAAGGCAGGTCCTCTTTATGTTTTTTAAGAATTCGACTTACCTGGTTAGCGTTATAAAAGCCCCATTCCCTGGCTATAGCTCCAACGTTTTTTCGACGCTCAAGGATTTCTTAGCAGTGACACTGCGGTTTGTTGTACCTCATTATTGTATGGAGGTCTTTTCCCCTGTTTTGTCAAAACTTTCGATATGGGGCTCTCCTTCTTCATCGAGGTAGATTTGTAATCTCGGCTGGTTGTCCTTATCCATTAAAAAAAGTCCTACTTTTTCTGAATATGTCCTACCGATGAATAGTCTTTGAGGGGCTAAATTTTCCGGGGTATTGTAGAATTTTTCAAGTTCTTTTTCGCGGGTTGATGCGTCCTCTATACTTCTAATTGCATTCAATTCCGAAATAATACGATTAGATGGTTTTTCAGAGCGTTCCTGTAATAACAAACCGTATTGTTTTTTCCATTCTCCCTCCTCTAAATACTCATCCTTCCGTAACGCCATTATTTGATCATTCTTTCGCTGGTCGAATGTCAGCAATTGGTAGCTGTCCGTGCTATCAATTCCATATACCAGGCCACCAATCTCATCACCATCTTCATTAAAGAACAACAAACCGGCAATATTTCTTTCTGTCTTTTGGGGATTTATCGGTTTACCGTTAATAGTAGCTAATGCCTGTTTCTCGGGATTACTTAAAACAACATATTTATTTCCGTCCTTCCCCACAATATTAAGTCTTTCGGTAGTAATTTCGGGAAGTATTTCGGTCTTTTGATATTCCTTGGTTTTACCGGTAGAAAGTAACAAGTACGCAAGTATACCTATCAAAAGTATCAGATTAAGTAAGGGCAGCTTTTTCATTGATTTATAGTAATTTTTATGATTTCTCTTGTGATTCGGGACTCTGTCTCCGTTCTAGCGGCACTACTAATGTAATGTTTGGCCAGGTCGCGCTTTTCACTTCACATTTTACCGATTATCAGAATATTCTGGTCCAACCGTAAAAACCCGCCAAATCATTATAAATCAGAACAAGTCCTAACACAAGGCAAAATATAGAGAATAGCCCGTAACTCCATTTGTCAATCTTATCTATTTTCTCCCAATACTTTTCAGAAGGATACTTCTCCATTTCCGTATCATATTCGGAGGGTTCATATTCCGAGATTTTCCGGGTGTGGAAAAGCCAAACAAAAAATGCTAAAACAAGTAATAGGCCTGGTACCAATGAAATACGATTGGGTTATTTTTTAATGACATTAGCCAAATCGAAGTTACTGTTTTTCATGAGCAAGAGGCTGCTTATGTCGGCTTAACAACATGTAGTTAACAGCACGGAACAGTTCCATGGCGCTTTTAGATTCAAATTACTGGATCGTCCAGCCTCCGTCGATCACTAAATTAGACCCTGTAACCATGCCGGAGTTGGGACCGATCAAATAGCGAATTGCGGTCGTAATATCAGCAATTGCAGCTACTTTTCCCACCGGTATACGTTGTAGTACTCCAGCTAAATAGTCAGGACTATCCAAACGTTCTGCTGTCCCTGGTGTATAGGTGAAGGTCGGAGAAATTCCATTTACCGTAATACCCTTATCGGCCCATTCCAGGGCCAATACTTTTGTTAGGGCATTGACACCCCCTTTGGAAGCACAATACACGGCATGATCTTTAATGGCCACCAAACTTGCCTGGGAACTCATATTGATAATGCGGCCGTACCCTTTTTCAATCATGTATTTCCCTGCTTGTTGAGCACAAAAGAACAACCCCTTTAGATTGACATCCATCATAGCATCCCAATCGCTTTCTTCCACGTCAAGCGCTGCATGATTAAAGCCCAATCCGGCATTGTTGATAAGGACATCAATTTTTCCAAATTGATCAAATATGGTTTTGAATACCCGGGTAATTTCAGCAACTGAAGTGATATCGAGGGGAAACGCATACGCAATCCCTCCCTCCTTTTCTATGTTTTCCTTCACCGCATTGAGTTGATCGCTATTCCGAGCACAAAGTAGAACAGTTGCCCCAGCTAGCGCCAGTTCATTTGCTATTCCCGCACCGATGCCTTTGCTGGCACCGGTTACGATTATGATTTTATCTTTTAGGGTCATATTCATAGTAAAAAATGGATGTTACCGACCGGACCAGGTGCTGTGGCATGCATACGGGTTCAGATAACGTTCTTAGATCACGTTAGCAGTTTTTATCTTTAATCATCTACCGGATGTAAAGGGATAATCCATATATCTCTTTCAGGATCTATCGTTCCTCCAATCGCTTCTTTTACAACTCTATCCGTAACCATTAGCCCCTTTTGGGCCATATTCTCAAAAGTATCATTCCCATCAACAGGAAAGTTTTCTCTGGTCCTGTGAATATTAAATTTATTGGAGAGTGCTCTGTTAAAAGTGGTCTCTATTCCATCCTTTCCAATCATGAAACCTAGTAAACCACCCCAGGTTGCCGTTGGATTATCAGAATCCCATCCTGCAAGCGTGCCAATTTTGATGGTTTCTTTTATATCTCCTTCTCCATAAAACAGGCTTACCAAACTTGCCGCAAAATTTATCCCGGCGGCAAAGCAGCCATTACAATACAAGTTCCTAGAGGTAAGGTTGTAACCATCTTCTTCTTTCACCTGATATTTGTAATATAGCGAATCTCTGGTTTGTTCCCAGGGAATCCCAGAATTGTATAATTTTTGGGTATAATCAAACATTTTTGCCGGGTATACACTATCGGGGAACACCTTTCGTGCTTCATTGGCCATCCAATGTATTCTTTTACGCATCGTTTCTTCGGTATTCATTGAAGCCAGGGAATACATGGTAACATAAAACTTTGAAATATCTTCTGCTTCTGCCCTAGCCGTGGTTTGTATAGGAAGATGGGCAATTTTGGTTGCAATATCTGGTCGAGCAGGTGAGAAGAAGCCAAATATCTCAGTAGTTAATTGGGCATCAATCATCTCATAATGTTCATTATTCTCCGGATCTCCGGTTTCAGGTGGCAAGACACCCTCCTGCATGAGATCAAATGCCCTTTGATTTGACACCCACAGATGGTTTTCTTCATCGGGTTTTATATGTTTTAACCAACCATCTCGTATCTGTGCTGCGGTTAAAGTGCTGGTTTGATTTACAAAAAGCAGATGTTGATACATATACTCAATATCCGTGTCGTCATCTGCTCCCCATACTTCGTTTGCGCCTCTTAGGACAAAATCAATGGTTGGAGATACTTCACTCGGTAAACCTTGTCCCCAAATACTGGGCAGATCAGGTTTACCCCAATCATCTCTCGTATAAAAATCTCCGGTTTTTATCTCACCGATATTACCAATTTTGTCCATCTCTGTTATCAATCCCGTCCAATTGGCAATACACTGCCCTAACCAAAAACCGTACAGCTGATCTTTATATTTTTCCCTTGAAATTTGAATATGGGTCATTTCATCTTGTCCAACCTCAACCGCAATAGTCTCGCTAACCTTGGTTTTGTTTTTACAGGCTGAGATCATTATGAAAAGGAGTACTACTATTTTATACTTTTTCAAAGTTTTCATTTTATGATTGCTGCTAACAAGGATTTATGATCATTTATCATATACCCGTCATACACCTAAGGTAGCAATTCTTGCTTTGTTCCCTGGGCTATATCCGAATCTAACCTCAGTATTTTGCTGGGAAAAGAGCTATTCTGAAGCGATAGTGTACTATTATCCCATCTTAAAAAATCGTAGTGTACCGCTGGTGGGGTCTGGGGTTAAAAGCAATGAATTATAGTCCTCCTAAGTTTGCTTACAGCTTAATCGCAATACGTAATCAATTTCTCAAATCGATTTAACAATCACTTACCGTAACCATTAAAATCCCCTATGAACTTTTCTTCTTCTGTAAAACGCTCACAGTATTCATCCAGAAGTTCAAATTCTTTCGAGAATTTCGCTCGAAAATTGTCTCGATCCTCCTTGGTGTTCCAGGAATCCACCGTTATGAATCTATTTGTGTGTGAAATATCCTGATAGAAATCGGTGGAAATGTAACCGTTGGCTTTTTTAAACAATCGAACCCAATCCCCGTCGGGACCGTATAGGGTTTCAAATTCTGAAAGGAATTCCTCTTTTACGTGGTATTCCCAAATGTAAACGAATGTTCTTTTTGACATAACTATTGCTTCTTAGGACTGTATTACTAGTAGCCCGATAGCATCGGCCCTGCCGGCATGCTAAGGTATGATTTGGTCCCTCCAGAATACTTGGGATCAAGATAGATTTTAGTCATTTTTGGTGGTTTTATAACTTTCCCAGGATTCACGCCTGATTGCGTATATTAATTCGTCCAGGTAGGCTCCATTTTTGAAAAGGGCTTTTTCAAACTTGCCTTCTAAAACGAAGTTGTTTTTTTCCAGGACTTTTTGGGAAGCAGTATTCGTCCCAAACGGCCGTGCAAAAACGCGTTCAATTTCAAAGGTGGTAAAAGCATAATCAACCACCTTTTTAATAGCATGGCTAATGATACCCTGACCCCAAAACGGTTCCGCTAACCAGTAACCGAGTTCAGCGTTTTTTCGATGTATGTCATCTTGAGGGTGTATGCCGATCGCGCCAATAGCTTCACCATCAATGGTAATAGCAAAAACATGAACAGGGTCATGTTTACTTACGTTTTCAATAAATCTTTTCCCATCATCTTCGGTGTAGGGAAAAGGAAATTTGTCCGTTAAATTCTTTGCGATATTCCAATTATTGGCATATTGGACCAAACTATCCAGGTCCGATAGGTTCCAAGGTCTGAGTTCACATTTTTCCATTACAATATAAGACTACTCAATATCCTAAATTATCGTCTCGTGGTGACTACCAATACCAAAAATAGCAGGATTAGTAATATCTCTAATATACGCCTAAGGTGGCAATTGTTGTTTTGTTTTCTGGGCTACATCCCGCCCTAAATTCAGTAATTCACCAGGAAGAGGTATGACCCTGAGCGATAGTATACTATCATGATAACCTAAAAATGTAGCAGCGGGGTACTGCTAGGGTTTGAGGGCATTTGGTATTGAATTATAGCCTTTGATAGCTGCTGTGTTTTTATATGTTCGTGAATTTCAATACTCGTAGTTTCTCCCTTTGCCACTTAAGTTATTTTTTAAACATTCACATCCGAATCTCGCTTAAATTTCCGGTACTAATAAAGGTACTTCCATCTCTATCAAACACTAATGATTTCACAATAATCCTCTAATATTTTCATTAAAAGAACTCTCTTTCATAAAAATTCATCCAGGTATACCAATATTTATAAAATGAAAACATTATTTGTATTGTTATAGCCAACCATTAGCTTAGTTTAGTAATGTCATCCAAGTACGTATTTAAAGCGTTCTTTGCATTATCCATAATACTCGGATAAATAAATGATTTCGTAATTCTTTTCTTTTTTAACCTCCTTCTAATGTATTCTGCCATATGCTTGTGAATGTTCACGCAATAAATTGGTTTTTTTGAAGGAGAAGCCTTACTAAAGTATTCCTCAAAAGGATCAGTTGGGAATGGGTTAAAAATGAGCATCCCTTCTTGGGGGATTATATTTTGGTTATAAATTGATGTGAATTGACCTATGATATTCTTCTTTTTAATAGCAAAATCTTCAAAATCTGATAAGAAGTATATCTTGTTTTTTTGATCGACATACTTAAAATAGTCATCTACTTTTGGCGTGTCGTTTATCGAGACTCCCTTAAGGTTGATGAAAGTATAATCATGATTAAATGATTTGTCTATTTTGTAAATGGAAAAATAATCTTTTGGACTATTAGATTTCCCAAAATACTTTATTTGTTCTGTTGCAAAGTATAGAGCAACATCAAGATTGTAGGTCCAGTCTAAAAGTGGAGTTGGGGATCCATAATGCTGCAGAATACTCATTAATGGGAAGTCAATTTCCCATTTCTTTAATTTGTAGAATTCAAACACTTTTTCAAAAAGAAAGTCCTTTTTCGCTCTATTGAGCATGAATTTGAACATTTTAAGATATTCAGTATGCTCTTTTCCCTTCCACATTGTGAGTGAATTGAGTATCCAAAATCTCTGAGCAGAATTATAGAGCTTATATTCCGCTGAACTCATACCTCTATAAATAATTCTCTTTGTTGAATTATCCAAGGATAATTCTTTGTTATACCAATCATCAAATTGATTGATTTGCTCTAGGTTGTAGTGATTGCTACTTCTTGATTTATGAAAGAACCTTCTTTTTTCGGTCAAGCCCTTATAAATCCTAAGTTCATCCATGTCGTTTTTATTTCTGGTTTACTACAACGGTCTCCGCTATGATTTCGTTCTTGCCTCCGAGGAGTCTCGATAGCTATTAGGGCGAGAGGAAGGCATTGTTGAATGTATTGCCGAGGTTTGTTTAGTTGAATATTAAATTTAAAAAATATATTAGGGTTGGAGCGAAGCAACCCGCCAGACTGCTGTCGGGCTGGTGAATTATAGCCCTTGTTGTACACCGTACTTTTATTTTCTGTTCCACCACCCATTTTGTTTTCGGATATATATTATTTGCCCAGTGTGGTATGCATTATGAGATACCATGGTCAAAATGTCAAAAGCTTGTTCAGATAATTGTTCTTTACTTGCATTTTCAGTCCATATTTGGAATTCCATTTGAACGCTATCCAATTTATCTGTGACCTTTTGCCAATCTTTCTCATTATAAATCAAAAAAGTCGAGTCGTTGTCTATATCAAAATCCGAAAAGTCCTCTCCTTTCAGAGTTCTTAGATACATATCATTCCAAAAAGTCAGATGAGAAACAATTTCTCCAATTGAGTTATTTTCTGTGCTGTCTTTCCAATTCACTTGTTCCGTGGTTAGTCCATTTATGGCAATTTTGGTAGGTACGTACCAATTTTCGTCGGTATGGGAATATTTCAACTGATCATTTAGTAGGGTCCTTAACTCCGATGAATTCTTATTTTCGGGTTCATTCTTTCTTTCCGAACAACTTAGACAGAACATTAAAACTCCGAAAATCACCAAATTTCGTTTCATTTTTAGCATTTTTTGGTGCGGTGTACAACGGTTAGTATATGAAAAGTAGGCGATTTCGAAGCAGAGAACTTTACAGATAAGCACAAAGTTTGACTTGACTCAAAAACCTTTAACATTACTGTTTCGCCTGCTTTTTTTATACATTGTTAGCGGTTGTCTTTTATTCATTCGGTTGATGTAGAGCGATTCTATTTCCTTCACTATCTTCAAATTCTGCAACAGTTCCCAATTCTCCAATTGAGGTTTTCTGATATGATATTTTCCCTCCATTGTCAATGACGAGACTTAGGGTGCTATCAATATCCATCGTATTAAAGTAGATAATCACTCCGTCTTTCGTTGGTTTATAGGTTTTGCCTTTTGCCAATGCACCAGAAATTCCTGAGTTAATTTCAAAAAAAGGAAACAGAGCCATTTCATTATGGTCAATTACCTCTTTCGTAAAATCAAAATCGAAGACTGCCTTATAAAATGTTATTGCTCTATCTAATTCAGTAACTGGAATTTCAAAATATACAACAGGGTTTGATTTTTTTATCATCGTGCTTAATTGTTGTTTTGGATTGTCTTCAGAAGAAGTAAGTAGTTGAATCAAAAGTCCAAAAGTTATTACCGTAAACATGGTTTTGGTTCTATTCATTCTTTTCTAAGTTATCGTTCATGTGTCGCCTCTTAAATAACCACTAACAAGGGTATACGATTATTGATCATATCTCCTTTATACTGCTAACTACTCCTCTACTCTCCCACCGAAATCAGCGGCAAGGTTTTCGCTTTCTCATTGATGCCCTGGATCGCCGTGGAGCGAATACTATTTAGCGTACTTTGCGCGGCACCGACCTCACCTTTAAGCTGTTCCAAACGTGTTAACTGCGGCTGGGTAGGGGTGGCTACCGCACCGTTAACCGCCCGCATCAAGGAACGGATCTCCTCCCGTAGTCGCGGTCGCTGGCGATAGGTCATGTCGGGTGGAGGCCGCTTTAAAATGTCGTCCCGGAATTCCGCAATGCTTGTCATTGCCTTTTCAATATCTGCGGACAAACTGCCATCAGCATCCTGCCCTTTGTTGTGCTTCAATTTTTTATGTAAGGCGGCTAATTGATCCTTGTAGGTATTTGTGTTATTGATCAACACGTTGGTTTGCGACAACAAATCCCGAAGGGCCAACAGCATTTTCGTTTTGGCCGTGTAGTCCTCCGGAGATAACTCCATTCGGGGATCAGCCCGCACTTCAATGGGAGTTTCCGATACGGCATCTTGCACTTTAAGTCTTGCCGTGTAGCTTCCGGGGGCTACGAAAGGATGCATCGGGCCCGAGAAAAAGCCTCCGCCTCCATCTGCGCCTTCCAGTTTTGTGGCCGCTTCGTGCCCCAGATCCCAAACGATACGGTTTACACCTTGGGTCACCGTGGTGTCCTTGAGTGTTCGTATCACCGTGCCGGAACCGTCCAGGATCTCCACCGTAGCGGTTTCCTTTTCGCCCTCGGCCAAATAGAAGTTGATATTCGCACCATAGTCCGGATTTTTAGCCTTATAATGCCGGTCTCCCAGGTTTTCCAGGCGCCAGAACATATGCCACAGCGTCGCTCTCCGTACCGGAAACAAATGAGTAGCCTTCCCTTCGGTATCCCCCATCTCCTGCAGCGGACGGATATCGTCCAGGATCCAGGCACCTCGCCCATGCGTCCCTACGATCAGATCGCGGTCCCGAGGCTGGATACGCAAGTCCCGTACCGAGACATTGGGCAGGTTATTATTGATCTTGGTCCAGGATCTCCCTTTGTCCCAACTCGCAAAAATACCGTGTTCCATACCTGCATAAAGCAAGTTTGGATTGATCGGATCCTGGCGGACTACTTTTACATAATCGTCCTGGGGCAGTCCATTGCTGATCTTGGTCCAGCTTTGCCCGTAATCGGTGGTCATAAAGGCATGCGGGCGGAAATCATCCGAGCGATGCTGGTCCACGGTTACAAAGGCGGTCCCGGCATCGTGCTCCGAAGCATGGATCTTGGCCACCCAGGCAAAAGGGGGCAAGCCTTTGATCCTATCATTCAATTTTGTCCAGCTGGCACCGCCATCCCGTGTTAATTGTACATTCCCATCATCAGTACCGACCCATATCACCCCTTTCTCCACCGGGGACTCATCGATATACAGAATGGAACAGTGGAATTCCGCAGCAGTATTATCCTGGTAGATCTCTCCTCCCGAGGTTTTTTGCTTGGATTTATCATTGGTGGTCAGATCGCCACTGATCTCCTCCCAGGTATGGCCCCGGTCTGTCGATTTAAACACCACATTCCCTCCAAAATAGACCGTATTGGGGTCATGGGGCGAAATAGTGATCGGTGAATCCCAATTAAAGCGGTATTTATGGTTTTCAATCGCGTCGCCCGCGGAGCCAATGATCTTCGGATAGGGATGGATGTTCCGCACATTCCCGTAACGGGAATCCACATGAAAGATCACTCCGCCTTGCAGGTTAGCATAGACTTCATGCTCGCTACCAGGGATCGGCACGGCAAAATACCCATCGCCATAGGCCAAGCCCTTCCAATGCCGCTTTAAAATCCCTGCTGAATAGAGGGAATTGCTCGGACCCACCCAGGTACCGTTATCCTGTAGTCCCCCATACACATTGTAGGGGTCTTTATTGTCGATAAAGATCTGATAGAACTGCGACAGTTCTACATTATTGATGATCTCCCAACTGTCCCCGCCATCGTAGGAGACCTGGTAGCCACCATCGCTACCGTTAAGGATACGATTGGAATTGGTGGGGTCTATCCACAGTGCCTGGTGATCCCCGTGTACTGTAGTGGCAATCCGTTCCCAGGTTTTTCCGCCATCTTTGGAGCGGCTCAACCGACCAGAGATGGAAAACAAAATGTCCGGATTATTGGGATCTACACGTACATCGCTATAATAAAAAGGCCTAAAGTTAATGTTGGGATCGTCATTGACCATGACCCAATTCTCTCCGCGATCTTCGGACCGAAAGGCGGTTCCCCCACCCTGAAATTCGGTCATCAGGTAGATGATATTCGGTTGACTTTTGGCAATATGGATGCCCGGCCGGGCCATTGGGGTCTCAGGCAGCCCCTTCATGATCTTTTCCCAGGTCTCTCCCCCATCCATGGTACGGTAGATGGCCGTGTTCTTACCCCCATCGTCAAAACGCCAGGGTTTGCGTCGGAAGGTCCACATGCCGGCGTACATAATACGGGGATTACTCAATTCCATCGCAATATCCGCACAACCCGTGTCTTCATCGATATATAGGATTTTCTTCCAGCTCTTACCCCCATCCGTCGTTTTGAAAACACCGCGTTCGGGGTTGGGACCCCATTCTTTGCCCAGGGCACAAACGCAGGCGACATCCGGATTGTTGGGATCCACCACGATCCGCTTGATGCGTTCCGTTTCCTTTAAGCCCAAATGGACCCAGCTTTTCCCGGCATCTACGGAGCGATATACCCCCCAGCCATAGCCGACACTATTACGGGGATCGCCTTCACCTGTACCTACCCATAATACATTGGGATCGGAAGGGGCAATGGTCAGGGCTCCGATGGAGTACGCCCGTTGTCCTTCAAAAATAGGTTCAAAATGGACCCCGCCGTTGGTGGTCTTGAAGATACCCCCGTCGGCGCCGGAGACATAAAACGTGCTGGCATCGCCAGGGATCCCATCAATATCAGTAACCCTGCCTCCCATATTGGCCGGGCCAATGGCCCGCCATTCGTAAGATTTTAAGGCATCGGCGTAGTTGTCTTTTTGCGAGAAGATAGGGTTGATACATAGGAGCAACCCCGATACGAAGAGTGTACGAAACAATTTCATAAGTGTATTGATTGGTGTGAATAGCTAATCCCTAACAAAATAGCTAAAAAGCGGGAAATAAAGAAGGGGATGGTGTGGGATTTAGATTATTGCATCAACGGTTCCGAGGAAGAGTAACACCGTTTGGATATTTTGAACAATTTTGGTTTACCATAATTATTCCGCACTATAAACAGCATTAGTTTTTGTAAGGATCCATTATGTTTAAGGGTGTATGACCCTACTCATTTTTAAGCTGTTCCTTATTGAAGCTTCCTTCGAACTGATTGGAAAATATAAGCTGATCTTCAGCCATTAGTTAGAATCTAAATGTTGCAGGAATATGACGCCTCTCCCATGCTTTAGTAACAACAAGCCAAAAATTGTACCAAACCAAGTGAGATCCGGGAGTATTGAGCCGTGAATGTATTGGAGTGTATCTACCTTCTAGGCAACACATCATCTATCGAAAAGCAAAAAGCCGCTACTACCGATTTGACAAAAAAAGGGGGCTTTTTATTAAAGATTTTAAAAAAGTGATAACACATGGCAAAGAAACCACACTTGCCGGTTGCCATTTCTATCAGTTGCATTATTTTTGGCCGCTATAAAACAGACCAATGTCAACTAACTATACTACCTGGAAGCATCCTTATGCCCCTGCCAAAAAATACGGAAAACGCGTTGCGTATTTCAGTATGGAATTTGCCATCCATCAAGCCCTTAAGATCTATTCCGGTGGGCTGGGTTTTTTGGCTGGATCCCATATGCGTTCCGCTTTTGGATTGAAACAGAACATGATCGGCATTGGAATGCTTTGGAAATACGGCTATTATGATCAGTCCCGTAAGGAGGATCAAACGCTGCAACCCCAATTTACGGAGAAGACCTATAATTTTTTAGAGGATACCGGAATCGAAGTAAGTGTTACGATTAACGGTAATAGCAACGTTAAAGTGAGAGCGTATGTGTTACCCCCTGAAACTTTTGGGGCGGCACCCTTGTATTTATTGTCCACCGACGTAGAAGGCAATGATTTTCTCTCACGGACCATCACAAATTATCTGTATGACGCTAATGAGGTTACCCGTATTGCCCAGAGTATTATCCTGGGTATTGGCGGAGCAAAAGTAGTCGAAGCCCTTGGGGGCGCTGATATCTACCACCTTAACGAGGGGCATGGGCTACCGGCCTTTTATTATTTGCGTGATCAGGGTGTACCTAAAGAACAACTTGCCTTTACCACCCATACCCCTGAAAAGGCAGGCAATACGGAACAGAACATTCATTTACTTAACGATTTTGGCTTTTTCGGGAGGACCTTATCGGACGATGAACTCAAAAAGGAACAGGTAGAGGGTTATCTCCTGAACTATACAGTGAGTGCCCTGAGAATGGCTAAAAAGGCCAATGCCGTTTCCAAACTTCACGGAAAAGTGGCCAGGGAAATGTGGAAATCTGTTAAAGATTCCTGTGAGATCATCCCTATCACCAATGCGCAAAACCTCGACTTTTGGCAGGACCCTCAACTAAAAAAGGCGTGGAAGAATACAAATGGTAGCGCCTTCGCAAAACGAAAACTGGAACTTAAAGCCGAATTGTTCGAAACGGTTTTGGATCAAACAGGGAAGATCTTCGACCCTAATGTATTGACCATTGTTTGGGCCAGGCGGTTTGCCGGTTATAAACGGGCGGATATGTTATTGTATGACTGGGAGCGATTTGAAAAATTGATCAACAATCCTAAGTATCCTGTTCAGATTATTTGGGCAGGAAAGCCGTATCCCATGGATTATCCTGCCATAAACATCTTCAACACCCTGGTGTATACCAGCAAATATGCCAAAAACTTAGCCGTACTTACAGGCTATGAAATGGAACTATCCAAACTGTTGAAACAAGGTTCCGACGTTTGGTTGAATACCCCAAGAATAACGCGGGAGGCTTCCGGTACAAGTGGTATGACAGCGGCCTTTAATGGTTCCTTAAATGTATCCACCGATGACGGTTGGATCCCGGAATTCAAAAAGAATGGCAAAAACAGTTTTGTTTTACCTGCCCTGAATCATCTGTTACCGGTGGAAATACAAGACCGTGAGGATTGCGCCAATTTGTACGATATTCTGGAGAAAAAGGTGATAAAGACCTATTATGATAAACCCGAGAAATGGCAGCAAATGCTTTTTAAAGCCCTGGATGATGTTGCGCCGGAATTCAGCTCGGACCGTATGGCCAAACAGTACTACGAAGAATTGTATTGAGTAATTGGAATTACGTCATTTTTAGGTTGTTGTTTCCGTACTTAAACGATTACTATTGATAAATTCTGATGTAATCGATTATCATAGGACTTTCTATAAAAGCCGGATCTATTTCAGGCTAAATCGCAATATTTAGAATCATATAATAATCAGCATCATGAGGCCAGGTATCAGCGTTCCTAATAGGTGGGTTGTACTGGAAGTGGTTAGTACCATCCACCTTGAATACCATTTTATCCTCCGTCCACTCAAGTGTATACGTGTGAAATACAGTAGAAGCATTATTTATTTTTGGTTTGCTTACAAAGCATCTTAACGATTTATACAAGCACCCGTATCGGATTAACGAACTGACTTTTTAGGACGGCGATGTACTCAGTTAACATAAAAAAACGGTTTGAGTTCATACCCAAACCGCTATTGTTTTTAGCCTTTGCCGCAGCACAATTATTATCCTTTTGGCGCTGTTTTGTTAAACATATATCGGGCAATTTTCCATGCCCCTTCCACTTTTTCAAAGACGAAAAGTTCTCTATTTGCTTCTGGCGCTTCTACCCCATTAGCATGAATTTTCACCGTTCCTTTTGAGCTGGTCACGGCAAAAGCCATATCGCCTTCAACTTCGATCTCCTCAATGGAAAATGTAATATTCAATTGAATTTGTGAAAACACAAATTCATATGACTTCAAAATGCCTTCAGCGCCAACTCCTGAAGGTGCCTCGGTGGGCATGAATACCCCATCTTTCGTGTAAAGTGATTGCGCCAATTTGGCATCAGAAGTATTCAATGACTTCTGGTACTCGTTCAAAAGATCTTCAATTTTTTGTTTGTCTTCTTTTTGCATGATTTCTGTTTTTTGTGTTACTACTAGCTTTGATTCCTGATGTTGTTTTTCACCGCATGAAGCGATCAGGAGTAGGAAAAACGCGGATATGACTGCTTGTTTCATTACGTTCCTTTTTGTTTACTACAAAGCTCAGAAAGTAGCATGAGGCCCACCTATAAGGCAGCTTAAGAAATCGTCTTAAGGTAGTTTAAGATTTTGCGAGCTTCTTTCGAATGGTACTGAGGAACTCCGGCGTGACACCCAGGTAAGAAGCAATCTGCACGTTAGAAATTCGATTAAAGAAACCTGGGTAACGTTTTAAAAAATCGAGATAGCGTTCCTCTGCCGTAGAGCTGATATTTTGAAGTATTCTTTGCTGAGCACTTACTAATGCGTTTTCTGTGAACACTCTAAAAAGTCTATTGAACTTCGGATAATGCACAAAAAGTTTCAGCTGATCTTTCTTTTTTATTTGTAGGATAACGGAATGCTCCATCGCTTCTATGTAAAGCTTGCTGGGTGCTTCGGCGTGGAAGCTCCCTATATCTCCTATCCACCAATTTTCAATTGCAAATTGCAGGTTGTGTTCTTTGCCTTTTTCGTCAACCATATACATTCGGAAACAACCTTCAACCACGAAGGTGTTAAGCGTACATACGTCCCCTTCCTGAAGGATAAATTGCCGGCGTTTCACCCTTCGTTTATTGAAAACCTGCTCCAATGCCAACTGCTCTTCTTCATTTAAGAGAAGTATGTTGTTGAAGTAGTCTATGAGCGGTTGTGTTTCCATTTTAATGTGCTATAGCAATGATATATGATCTTATTTCCATTGTACGCCTAAGTTAGGGATTCTCCTTAGGTTTCCTATCTGCTGATAGATGCCTGTTAGAAAAATGAAAAACAGCTGAAGAAGCCCGAGGAAAAGGGTTGAAATGGTACTCTATTAAAGTCTTACCCCTAAGGAAAATGGAACCACGGGTAGCTGTGGTTGGGGGTATCAGACAATGAATTTAGCGCTTGTTGTATTGCACTATTGTAACTCCTGTAAAAGTAATGGCCACAGATTATCCTTAAACCTTTCTTTAAAAATTCCAAAATGCCCAATTTCACGGGTGTTAAAATTCGAAGGGACTACGTGAATAGGCTTTTTTTGGGCCTTGGTATACTTTTCCGTCATCCAGTCCACCGCTTTTTTCGGGGCAAAGCGATCATCTTCAATGCTAATAGTGGTTATTTCGGATTCAAATTCATGGTAGACGGTTTGTGCAATAGGTATTTCGCTAAAAACATAGGCGCTGCGCTTTCCCCAATTGCTCCATTGCTTCGCCACATTTTTAGGAAGGTTTTCCATACCACTAATTCGCTTGGAAGGCAAATAGCCAAAAAGGTTCAGTAGTATTGGAAAAAGGAGGTGCCAGTTACACCACATCCTTGTCCTTCCTATACCTTGCCAAAACTTCCAATAACCGGATTGCGCAGCAACTAAAACCAGTTTGTCCATTTTGAGTGCCGATTTTGAAAGTCCTATGAGTTGCCCTCCTATGCTATGGCCCAGTACATACCTTTTGGAGTCAGGAAAATTATGGATCGCATAGCGAAGTACACTTTCCAAATCCTTTCGCCCCCAATCGGCCGCATTGCAGGTAATTTCTTTTATCGGTTGTTGAAGCGAATGCCCGATGCCATAATAATCGAAGGTGATTACCGTAATGTTATGCGCTGAAATATAGGTGGCAAATTTCTTATAAAATGACTGTTTGACCCCGGTTGCCGAAGCAATCACCAGTACTGCCCTGGCCTGACTACTGTCAAATATGGTTGCCGAAAGCCTTCCTGAGGCAGATTCGATTTCGATTTCTCTCATGCTTCGATACGTGCGGTTGACCCTTTTCCCGATGCAGTGCTGTGTTTTTAATGACTTTCGGCATCATTGAATTGCCACAGTACATTCACAAGTTGCCATTTCCCATTCAGTTTTACAATATGCATATAGTCGATCCATTCATCCGCTATAAGTTTTACCGAAGCCGTTCTGTCATAAATGCCCAGGATAATCACTTCTTTTTTGGGATTTTCGGGAAACCCATCGCCCTCAAGGTTATAGGTTTCAGCCAGTAAGATCATGGCGTCGGTAAAGGTTTCCCGCAAATACTCCTTGCCCGTTTTTTTGTTTGTCCAAAATGTTCTTTTTACCATTCTGGGGTGAGCCGCACGTTCAAATTGTTCCGGATTCACATTGTGTTGCGATTCGATATAGTCCAGCGCTACCTGGGTAATCTCCAGGGAGTCCTTTTGGGTTTGACCATGTGCAGAAAAAGCAAGGAGGATAAGAATAACTGTGGTTAGGATACTAGATTGTTTCATTGGTAATGGTATTTTACATATCATTTGTAAACAATGCGATGTGAGGCGCTACGAACAAAGTTTACATATTTACCGTGATAGCAATTATATTTAATGGACTTTAGCGTATTCTTAAGCATTTTTTGTAAAAAATCGGACTAGCCATAATCCATATGTGTGCCTTAATGCAGATGGTCTTGATGTCGCGATGCGCTATCAGCCATTGGATTTATTGTTTGTTGGTATCTTTAGCTGTCGCTGCGTATTTGGCTTTCAGAAGCTCCTTATACTTTGTGCAGAGACGGTCAAAATGATCTTCGATCTCTGTATTGGTGGTATGGGCGCCCAATGCCAGAAGAAAGTCCTCCCATCCCGCTAAAAGTCCTACCCAATGGGTACCTTTTCCGCCTGGTTGCAGATTGTAAATGGTATCCTCCTGTGGGGAGGCCAGATCTTTTGGAATCTGATCCGTTAGATGCAGTTCCGTGCCATTTTCCACCGGTTTTAGATCAAATCTTGTGAATGCGTTGTTGGAACTATTGCACTGGAGATACTCAAATTCACGGAGTGCTTCAATCCATCCGTCCCATCCGCCTTCAAATTTAAATTTGCCCCCTACCTGAAAGTCCCATTCGGTTTTCATAAACCATTGTTCTAACTCTTCAGTATCTGATAAGGCCTGCCAAAGTCTTTCTTTTGAGATAGGATACCAGCATTTAAAGAGGACTTTGTTGCTTTCCAGAAATTCAAGATGTATTGTGTTTATTTCCATGTCTTAGTTCCTTGTTACCGGTTTCAGCTTTGGGTAGTTGTCAAGCAATTATTTACCACTATAATTAGCGAGTTTTTCAAAAACAATATCATTTGTAGGAAGTTTCATTTTGAAGAAAAAATCTTTAGGAGTATACCCCGTGATTTTTTTGACACTCTTTGATAAAATGTGATTGATCATAATACCCAAATTCGAGAGAATCCAAAAGCTTCCTATTGGGTTGGTTTTTTAGTTTGCGGGATACATGTTCAAAACGAAGTACTTGTAATAGCTTTTTAGGAGTTAGATTGAACTGTTTTCAATTTCATTTCTTTGCTTGTTGCCAACGGTCCCGACTCAGATTTCTTTTAATCATGTTCATTTTTGGTAATTCAGCCAAAATGAATTGCAGTCATTACTTTTTGTGTTCGGCTTGTTTTTATTTTCAAACCAATTTTGACCAATAATTTTGTTTCCGAAATTTTTCGCCATCTTCTGTAATTCTCCAAGCTTTCCCTTTTTTATTTTTCATTTCTTCTACTAAACCATTCACGTTAAGTTTTTCAAAGGCTTCTTCAATTTGTTCAGTAGATGTTGCAAACAGCTTAGAAACCTTTGACAGGGTTATTCCTTTGGGATTAGAAGCATATCCTAGCATATACCTTTCCAAGCTATTCAATAATTCCCAGGAATCGAATCTAAAATCTCCCTCTACATCTTTTAAAGCTACTTGGACTGAACCAACCTCTACAAATAGTTTTCCAGTAGGACCTATTATAGTATTTAGAGATAAATTTTTGCTAGGTGAAAAAGATGAATCTTTACCAAGTGAAATAGTGGATTCAAATTTGACGCCTAAACGACTTGCTATTTTCTTGAACTCTTGTTGGTAATCGTCTTTTAGTCGAAAATCAGCATAAAGCTTGCCAACTAAGAATCCAGGTAGTTCGCAGTTTTCTAATAGGATTGGAAGTATCTTTACTTTTTTCCCTGCAATTTCTTGGTTCATAGCAATATCAATTTCCTTTTTTACCCATTCGGAATCAATAGAGTTCTTTGTTAAGATAACTCCCAAATATTCCATTTGGTCAATTCCTTCTCGAATCTTCTCAATAAGAGAATCACCTATTTTTATTTCAGCTTCATCCAACCAGACCTCAATATCTAACCTCTCAAGATCTTTTGCTAAACGTCGAGCAAAAGGCTTGTCGGCATAGTTATGGCTTAAAAAAATACTTGACATTAATGATTTATTTCATCTTTTACTTAATTCTGACAAACAACAAATCTATATGATTATTAATTATATCTCATTATACCTCTAAGTTACGGATTCTTCCTGCTATGCTTACCATTATTTATGACAAGGAACTTTCTTTGGGATTTTGTAGCTCTATCAATAGAATTACTCGGGGATATCTTGTTCCCGTTACCACCGCTCCATGGTAGCGTAATATCCATCGCAGGCTCGCCAGCCTAGAGCTGACAAATCTTCCTTGTGGGCACAGATGACACATTTTTGCAAATTATGGTTGCAGTTATCAAATACATAGGTGGTAAGTTCTGCATGGGAATTCTTGCCAATGGTTGCTATCTGGTACGTCTATTTTTTTGTTTAATGGTTCCTTCACTTGTAATTCTTTGAGAAAAGTCAATATCCGATGGTTCAGTTTAGCAAGACTATCGGTCTTTGCTAAGGAGTCTACAAACGGGAAACTGTTACACTCCTTGGCAACTATTTCTTTGTACCGTCCATTTCTTTTTTATACTGCAATCAAACATATTCCTGTGTACAATATAATAGCGTCATTGCCCATAGGATGTATATCCTTAACATCACTTTAAGAAATCCGCCCTGGGGATTCGGTTATCTTTAGCCGACTAATTCACAACCGAAAATGAAAAGACTACTTTCGCTTTTGATGCTCTTTGCATCGCTCTCCCTTTTTGCACAGGAATTTACCATGGACCTGGTCCAGGATATGAAACCCCGGAACATTGGTCCCGGTGGCATGAGTGGCCGTGTTACTGCCATTGATGTCGTACTGTCCAATCCTGATGTCATGTATGTGGGTACGGCGTCCGGCGGCTTGTGGAAATCCACCTCAGGGGGCATCAAGTGGGAGCCTGTTTTTGATAAAGAAGTTACCGCATCGATTGGTGCTGTAGCCATTCAACAGTCCAATCCTTCCGTTATCTGGGTCGGTACCGGAGAGGGTAATCCACGAAACAGTCTGAATGGAGGCTATGGGGTATATAGATCTCTGGACGGGGGAAAAACCTGGAAACCTATGGGTCTGGAAAAGACCCGTCATATCCATCGGATAGTCATTGACCCAACAAATCCTAATACGGTATATGTGGGGGCCATTGGATCGCCCTGGGGGGTACATCCGGAACGGGGGGTGTTTAAAACCACTGACGGGGGAGCTACCTGGGAAAAAATTCTTTTTGCGAACGAAAAAACAGGCGTGGCCGACCTTGTTATGGATCCCACAAATCCCAATAAACTCATAGCAGCGTTATGGGAACACAAGCGGGATCCCTGGTTCTTTAAATCCGGTGGTGAAGGCAGCGGACTTTACATAACTCATGATGGCGGGGCCAAATGGAAAAAAATAACCGAAGAGGATGGCTTGCCTAAAGGGGAGTTGGGAAGAATCGGTATTGCTATTGCAAGCAACAAACCCAACATTGTCTATGCTTTAATTGAAGCTAAGAAAAATGCACTTTATAAGTCGGAAGACGGCGGCTTTAAATGGGAAAAGGTCAATGATAAGAACGATATTGGGAATCGTCCGTTTTACTACTCTGAGATCTATGTTGATCCTGAAAACGAAAACAGGGTGTATTCTATCTTCACCTATGTAAACGTTTCTGAAGACGGCGGAAAGAATTTCAAACAACTCATGCCGGCCTATGGTGTAGATAACGGGGTGCATCCGGACCATCATGCTTGGTGGATCCACCCGGAGAATGGTCAGTTCATGATTGATGGGAATGACGGAGGTATGAATATTACCAAAGATGGCGGAAAAACGTGGCGGTTTATCGGCAATCTACCCGTGGGGCAGTTTTATCATATCAATGTAGATGAAGAATATCCGTATAATGTTTATGGCGGGATGCAGGATAATGGTTCCTGGCGTGGACCCGCCTATGTTTGGCGCGCCCAGGGGATCCGAAACAGCTACTGGCAGGAAATCGCTTTTGGTGATGGCTTTGATGTGGTTCCTGATAAAGATGATAACCAATTTGGCTATGCCATGAGTCAACAAGGTTTTGTGTCGCGCTACGACTGGAAAACAGGGAACAACTATTTGGTGCGCCCTACCCCACCGGATGCCGACACCAAATTGCGGTTTAACTGGAATGCCGGTATCGGGCAGGATCCTTTTGACAATGCGACGATCTACTTTGGCAGCCAGTTTGTACATAAATCCACGGATAAGGGGTTGACCTGGGAGATTATTTCCCCGGACCTGACCACCAATGATCCTGAAAAACAAAAACAAAGTGAAAGCGGCGGCTTGACCATGGATGCCACTGGGGCGGAGAATTACTGCACCATTCTGGTCATAGAACCTTCCGAAGTAGAAAAAAACATGCTTTGGGTGGCCACCGACGATGGTCGTGTCCATTACACCCAAAACGGCGGTCAAAGCTGGGAAGAAGTCACCGATAATATCAAAGGGTTGCCCAAAGGGAGTTGGATCCCACAGATCAAAGCCTCCAAACGCAATATGGGGGAAGCGTTGTTGATCGCTAACGATTACAGGAGATTTAACTATACCCCCTATGCGTATAGAACCAGAGATTACGGAAAGACCTGGACACGTATTGTAGATCAAAATGACGCGGAGAGTTATACACTTTCGATCGTAGAAGACGAAAAGAATCCCAACTTGATCTTCCTGGGTACGGATGACGGGCTCTACCTCTCCTTTGATGCTGGTGCCAAATGGCAAAAATGGACTGAGGGGTTTCCAACGGTCTCGACGAAAGACCTTATTATTCATCCACGTGAGGAAGATCTGGTGATCGGCACCTTTGGACGGGCTGCCTGGGTGTTGGATGATATCCGACCCTTACGCGCCTTAGCCGGCAATATGTCCGTACTTCAGGATGATATTAAACTCTTCGAAA
This sequence comes from Croceivirga sp., assembly GCA_028284665.1. Lineage (GTDB taxonomy): Bacteria > Bacteroidota > Bacteroidia > Flavobacteriales > Flavobacteriaceae > Croceivirga. Next base: position 75,791 of record JANQRG010000037.1, on the reverse strand, counting down.
GCCCTACCGCCTATTTAGCCGCCTACCAACAGGCTACCGGCAGTCGTTTTGGCGGGGATGCCCTTTACAATGCTGAAAATAGAGCGCAGGGAGCCATGATTACCTATTATCTTAAGGAAGGAAAAAAAGGGTTGGATGAGGAGAAAAAAGAGAAGGGAGAAAAGAAAAAAGAGAATGAAACAGCAGAAAACGATGCTTCCGATAACACTTTGGAAAAATTGAGCGGGGTTCAGAAAAAAGATTCTATCCAATTTGATTTTTATGATGGCGATAGGCATATCCGTACCTTGAAATATAAGACTCCGGAAAAAGCCGGATTCCATCGTATCTACTGGGGGTTGGACGAGAAAGGGCCCGATCGACCAGCACGAAAGATCAATAAAAAGAAGAACCGACCGGAACGCAGCGGTGCGGATGTCAAACCCGGAACGTATTGGGTAAAAGTATCTTTTGGCGATACCCGGGATTCCACCCAGGTCACTGTACAAACCGATCCACGCTTGCAAGTAGACACCGCAGCGCTTAATGAAGTTTATACCACCTCCAAATCCCTGGAAAAGCACATACAAACCGCGGCAGATGCGGTGAAACAGCTAGTAGAAAGCAAGGATTTGGCCACTAAGTTCCAAAAGGAGATGAAAGAACTGAATGAAGAAAAGTTTAAAGACCAGATCAAAGCTTCCAAGGATATCGTAAAACAGATAGATTCTGTGGTAGCGCTATATATTGGCAAAGAAGACAAACGACAGGGTATTACCCGAAATCCTGAAATAAACGTCATGCAAAGGCTGAACGCGGCTTATGGATACACTGCGACCCGAAAAACAGGGATTACGGCAACCGAAAGAAGACTGATACGATTAGCGGAAGAAGCATTGCAATCCGCCCTGGAAAGCACTAATACCTTTTTTAGTGAAAAATGGAACCCTTATAGAGCTGAAATTGAAGGTACTGATCTATCACCCTTCAAAGCGACTAAAACTTTTACTTTAAATTAAAACGATCATCATGAAAAAACTAACAGCGATCATTTGCGTAGTCCTGATCTGGAGCTGCAAAGAAGAACCGAAAGAACCATCAATTGCCGAAACCTTAAAAACCTATACTATTGCGCAAATGATGGATAACGAAAGTGTGTTTGGAGGGAGTTTCTCTCCTGATAATTCCAAGTTAATGGTCTCCAGTAATCGGACCGGGATTTACAATATCTATGAGGTAACTACCGGTACAGGAGATTTTACACCCATTACGCAATCGGATAGTTCCACGGTTTACGCTATTAGTTATTTCCCCAATGATGAACGTATGCTGTTTGATATGGATGATAACGGCAACGAGATCTATCAGATCTTTTTGAGGGATACCACCGGAGTGATCACCAACCTTACTCCAGATGCGGGTGCCCGGGCCAATTTCTATGGTTGGAGTAAAGATGAGAAGAGCTTTTACTTCGGCTCCAACAAGCGGGACCCACAATACGAAGACATTTACAAAATGGATATTGCAAGCTTTACCGCTACAATGTTATATCAGAACAATGAGGGATTAGATGTTAGTGAGATCTCTGATGACGAGACCTATCTGGCGCTTTCAAAGCCCATTAACACTAATGACATTGACCTGTTCCTGTATTCCGTTGCTGATCAGTCCATGAAAAAGATCAACGAAAATCAAAGCGGTAATTCCGCCGAGGATTTTTCGAAAGACGGAAAGTATCTTTACTATACTACCAATGATGGCGGGGAATTCATGTACCTGAAACGTTACAATATAGCGGAGGGCACCTCCGAGAACGTGCTTGAAAAAGAATGGGATATTGTTGGGAGTTACTTTACCAGAAGTGGGAAGTACCGGGTAACCTATATTAATGATGATGCGAAGAATGTTATCGAAGTATTTGATACTACCACGGATCAAAATATAGAGCTACCGCAATTTGATGGCGGGGATATTACCAGCGTAGGTTTTTCCCGAGACGAAAAGATGATGCGATTTTATGTGGGAGGTTCCAACAGCCCGGCGAATTTGTATGCCTATAATTTGGAATCTGGAGAACAAGCCCGATTGACCGATGTTCTGAACGAAGAAATAGAAGCAGAACATTTGGTAAAGGCAGAAGTCGTTCGTTTCAACTCTTTTGATGGCGTAGAGATCCCTGCAATTTACTACCAACCCCATCAGGCTTCCGAAGAAAATCCTGTTCCCGCTTTGGTATGGGTTCATGGCGGCCCGGGCGGGCAATCACGTCAAAACTACAGTGCGTTAATTCAATACATCGTGAACCATGGCTATGCTATTCTAGCAGTGAATAACAGAGGAAGCAGTGGATATGGCAAAACATTCTTTCAAATGGATGATTTAAACCACGGGGATAAAGACCTTAAGGACTGTATAGAAGGTAAAAACTGGTTGGCCCAACAAGGCGTTATTGACGGCGAAAAAATCGGTATCATTGGCGGTTCCTATGGGGGGTATATGACCATGGCAGCCCTCACCTTTGCCCCGGAAGAATTCGATGTTGGGGTAAATATTTTCGGGGTAACCAATTGGATACGAACATTAAAGAGTATTCCGCCCTGGTGGGAGTCGTTTAAGGATGCGCTGTATAAAGAATTAGGTGACCCTTTTAGCGCAGATTCTGTCCGCCTAAAGGAAATTTCCCCCTTATTTCACGCAGACAATGTAACCAAACCCCTAATTGTACTGCAAGGTGCTCAAGATCCCAGGGTACTGCAAGTAGAATCTGATGAAATTGTTGCCAGTGTTCGGAAAAATGGTGTTCCTGTAGAGTATGTCCTTTTTGATGACGAAGGGCATGGATTTCAAAAGAAGGAGAACCAAATTGAAGCCTATGGCAAGATATTGGAATTTTTGGAGCAGCATCTGAAAGGTAGTGTGGAAGCACCTATCGATGAAGGTGATCTCTAAAATACAGTTATTACTCTTCCTCCTCTTCCTGGGGACTTTTATGGGAAATACACAACAAACCGGGGAAGAGGAGCTAGGGGCTTGGTATATGTATTTTGGCATGAACCGCGTTTCGGAGCGGTTGAGTGTCCATACTGAGGCGCAATTCCGCTTGTATGAGACCACCTCAGGCTTTAATCAACTGTTGTTGCGTACCGGGCTCAATTATCATATCAACCCAAATGCTATCCTCACGGGCGGCTATGCCTATATCGATACCGATCCAAGCTTCGAGAGTGATGAGATCTTGGTGAATAGTATCAAGGAACATCGTGTTTTTCAACAGTTTATTCTTACCAACAAAGTATGGGAATTGTCGTTTGAGCATAGGTATCGTCTGGAACAGCGTTTTATCACCATCGAAAATGAAAACAGCCCGTTCTTTGATCGCAATACCGAACATCGGGCGCGGTACCGATTGCAGGTAATGTTACCCCTGACCGATATTTTCTTCCTGAACTTTTATGACGAGGTGTTTATCAACTTACAAAACAACATTTTTGATCAAAACCGCCTGTATTTTGCGGCAGGGATCTATTTAACCGAAAATAGTAATGTTCAAATCGGGTATTTGAAAAATCATTTTAATACCCGTGTTTTTGATCGCGTACAGATAGGATTTTTCTTCAATCCCGACTTACGAGGTATCTTTAAGAAAGCGAATTAAAACTACGTAAATAAAGGCCAGAATGAACACTAGTAAAGTTACATTTCAAAACCACGAAGGACAGGAATTGGTGGGACGCCTGGAACTCCCTGCAGATCGGCACCCACATAACTATGCCTTATTTGCACATTGCTTTACCTGTACCAAGAATCTCATTGCGGTGAAAAACATTAGCAAGGCCTTAACATCCAACGGCTTCGCTGTTCTGCGGTTTGATTTTACCGGTCTGGGGGAGAGCGAAGGGGATTTTTCAGACACCAATTTTTCCGGGAATGTGGCGGATTTGGTTGCTGCCGCTGACTATTTGAGAGCAGTATATAAAGCACCTACGCTTTTAATAGGGCATTCCCTGGGAGGTGCAGCAGTTATTTTTGCCGCTACCGAGATCCCGGAAGTTAACGCTATAGCTACCATAGGTGCACCTTCCAATCCGGTACATGTAAAACACCTTCTAAAAAGTGGCTTGGAGGAGATTGAAGCCAAGGGCGAGGCAGTGGTTAATTTGAGTGGGCGGGACTTCACAATTAAAAAGCAATTTGTCGATGATTTGGAGACAAAATCCCTACCGGAAACTGCCAAAAAGCTTCGAAAACCACTTTTGATCATGCATTCGCCCCAGGACGATACAGTAGATATTAAAAATGCAGAAGAACTTTATGTAGCAGCACATCACCCTAAAAGCTTTGTCTCGCTGGATGGGGCAGACCACTTGCTATTCAACAAAAATGATTCCCTTTATGTGGGAGAGGTCATTTCGGGATGGGCAAAACGCTATCTTTCCACAGAAGAACGGGTGGATACCTCTTTACGATCCAAACATCAGGTGGCGGCCAGCCTGGATGCCGAGGATGGGTTTACCACACAAATGAAAGTGGGTATGCATTACCTATTGGCCGATGAGCCGGAAAGCTATGGCGGGAATGATTTTGGACCTTCACCCTATGAACTGGTTTCGGCAGGTTTATCTGCTTGTACCGCAATGACCATCCAAATGTATGCCCGGCATAAAGGTTGGCCGGTTGATAATGTGGAGGTACACACCTCTTATGATAAACAGCATGCGGAAGATTGTGAAAATTGCGAAACGGACAGTGCTAAAATTGATACGTTTGAGCGGGAAATCCGGCTTACCGGTGATCTGAATGAGAACCAAAAAAAGCGTATTATGCAAATCGCAGATAAGTGTCCCGTGCACAGGACTTTGCATAGTGAGACCCAGGTAGTTTCAAGATTGATCGAGTAAAAGCATCAGTTAAAGTCGCATCGGAAGTACGTGAAAATACCGTATTTCCAATTCCAAAGCGGAGTGATGAATACTTCTAAGTTTTTTTACATAATCGTTTTGACCAATGTCCCCTTTGTATCGTAATTTCTTAAGACGATTGTAGCTCTTGCAAAACGCTTTTCGTTTATTGCAATACACAAAAAAATCAATGTATTTTGCTGGTTTAGCGACCACTATAACAGGTTTATTTTAATAGTTCTACCAATTGGGGGGCTTGGTAAATTAATAACGGATCGCAAAGGGGTTTCGTATACCTTACTTTGAGAAAAACCACAAAAGAATTAGGGGTTTGCTACCTTTACCCAGGGAATTTGTAACTATTATGACCAGTCCAACTTTTGAAGTCGCAGTACACGGAATGCATAGCATTGTCATTCCGGATACTATTGCGGAACCTTTTATTGCTCAAGGACATTCCAGAGTAAAGGTACGTGCTACATTCCGGGATAAATCCATCGAATTTCATGCCGCACTTAAAAAATACCTGGGGCAGTACACCATGATGTTCAGTAAAAACAAGCAACGGGAACTGGAACTGTTCCCCAACGATTATTTTACCCTAAAGCTCTTTGAAGATACCTCCAAATACGGGGTAGCCGTGCCGGAAGAATTGGAAGCAGTGCTCTTAAGCGACTATGATGCTTACCAAATCTTTGAATCGCTTACCAAGGGCAAGCAGAGGGGACTGATCTATGCGATCACCCGGATAAAGAAATCCCAAACCCGTATTGACAAGTCCCTTATCCTATGTGAAAATTTAAAGCGTGGTATTCGGGATGCCAGGGAATTACTGAAACCGTTTTAGGTTGACATACCCCCGAATAATACCTACCTTTAAGCAAACCCTAAAAACACTCTTATGAATAAGCGGAAGTTTTTAAAAAACACTTTGATCGCTACCACTGGTATGACAGTGACCCCGACTATTTTATTATCCTCCTGTAAAAACGAACCAAAAAAAGAAGAAAACATGGAAGCTACCCCTGCTAGTGCTGCAACTACTTTTACCCTACCTGAAATTCCTTACGGCTATACTGCATTCCCGGACACGATAGATGCGATGACTATGGAAATTCACCATTCAAAACATCACCAGGGTTACACCAATAAATTGAATGCTGCTTTGGAAGCTGCCAATATTTCCGGAAAGACCATTGAAGAGATCCTCATGATGGACGATCTGCCTACAGCTATTCGCAATAATGGTGGAGGCTTTTATAACCACAGTTTGTATTGGGATATTCTTACTCCCGGAGGGGCTATGAGCGATACCTTTAAGGCCAAGATCACCGAGGATTTTGGTTCGGAGGAAGCATTTAAACAGCAGTTGGCAGACGCTGGGTCCAAACGTTTTGGTTCTGGTTGGGCCTGGGTGTGCCAGGACGCTGATAAAAAACTACATATCTGCTCCACTCCTAATCAGGACAATCCTTTGATGAAGGTCTCGGAGCGTATGGGCACGCCGATCTTGGGTATAGATGTTTGGGAACATGCCTACTATTTAAAATACCAAAACAAAAGGGGAGAATACCTCCAGAATATTATCAATATTATTAATTGGGAAAAAGTAGAAGCCCGAATGTCTTAGACCTTTATTAATTCAATACGGTTTAAAAGCTACCCTAGGGTAGCTTTTTTAGTATTCCGAAAAGTATTTGTTTCAAAAAAGGATTTAGAAGTCATTTCAAAGCTTTCATCTTGAGCTCCTGAATGGACGGGCAGGCGCAGTCAAAGGAAAGGGCGAGAACTCTAAGAAAAAATGTACTGGATTCTTTTAGATTTCTCACCCCTTCTCTCCGCTCGGGGTTCGAAATGACATTACGTGACAGCGCAAACTACATTTTCCTTCTAGAAAGGAGGTTCACCCGTCCAAGTCAGGCGGGGACGGGACCAAGGGAGGTGTTTCGAAAAAAAATCTCCCAAAGCCAACTCTTAATCCCCTAATGCAGAGCAGAAAGCTAAGCTACTTCCTTTCGCAACACTTCCAATGGGGGGCTTTGCAATACACTTTTGCTATTGAATAGTCCTATTAGCAATACCAGGATGGTAATCCCGGGTAAAACCACCAGGAAGGGTATCCCGGAAGGGATAAAGTCCACTTCAAAAATGAATTGGGCCAATAGAAAGCTACCTAATAAGGAAAGGAGGATCCCGATACCTGCTCCTATAACACCTAAATACAAGTATTCGAAGGTAGTGATCTGTAGGATCTGCTTCCCTTTGGCACCCAAGGTCCGCAAAAGTACATTTTCTTTAATCCGTTGGTATTTGCTGGTGCGTACCGAACCAATTAGAACAATAATACCGGTTAGGATACTGAAAAAGGCCATGAAGTTGATCACCCAGGAAATCTTGTTTAGGATGTCTTCTATAACGGTAAGTATCTGTCGTAAATCAATAATGGATATCGTAGGGAATTGTTGTACCAGCCTGCGCTGCAAGGCTGCCGATTGGGCTACGTCCGGGGCATTCGTCGTCAACACATGAAATTGCGGAGCATTTTCCAATACCCCGGAGGGAAAGAGGATGTTAAAATTGATCTGCATACGTGCCCAGTCTACCTCACGAAGGTGAGCCAAACGGGTTTCCATCAACACCCCCTGAACATTGAATACGATGGTATCCCCTACCTGTACTTGGGCATCCTCGGCCACATTGGCCGACATTGAAATGGGAATAAGCCCCTCCCCTTCTCGTGGTTGTGGCCAGGCACCATCCAAAGTACGCTCGGAAGTCACTAAGGAATCGCGATACGTTACCCGGAACTCGTGAAATAACACCCATCGATTCATCGTGGTTGTCGTGTCCAATATCAATTCCCGAACAGGTCGCTCTTTAATCTTTTGCATCCGCATCGTAATAATGGGAATATTATTGATCACCGGAAAGCCGGCTGCTGCAATGCTAGTGGCCGCTTCCTCCTTTTGATCGGTCTGTACATCCAATAAAATGATATTAGGCGTTTCCTCTGCAGATTCTAAGGAAGCCTGCGCCAGCAAAATGTCTTTGGTAAAATACAGCGTGCTGATCAGAAATGCCCCTACCCCGATTGCCAGCACTAATACTGTAGTCTGATTGTTGGGCCGGTATAGGTTCAAAAGGCTTTGACGTGCCGTAAACCCCCAGGACATAGGGAAATATCTTTTAATAGCACGCATAAATAGCGTTGCTATTCCTCCCAATATGGCAAAGACTACCAGAATGCCTAAAACGAAATATAACGCATACTGTGCGCTTCCCAAAAGCCAAAAGGAAAACGAAAAAACAAATACAACAATGGCTAAAAGCACCCATAATTGTGCTCTTCTGGATTGCGGGTTTTCGCTCTCCTGAACGCGTAATACCTGTAGGGGAGAGACAAACCAGGTGTTCAATAAGGGAGACAACGCAAATAATACGGAGAGCAGGATTCCCAACACCAGTCCGGCAAGCATTGCATTAGGAGCCAAGGATATTTGCACTTCAAAGGGTAAAAATCCTTGCAATACTAATGGGAAAGACTGTTGCAGCAGCAAACCTCCTAATACCCCCAAGACCCCTCCGAGGAGCCCCATTCCGGCAATTTGAAGTAAATAGATCAAAAAAGTTTGCCGTCGTGTGGCGCCAATACATTTTAACACTGCCACAGATCGCAACTTCTCCTTGATATAAATATGTACAGAGCTGGCAACACCCACACAGCCCAACAATAGGGCAATAAAGGCAACCAAATTCAGAAACTTCCCAAAGTTGCCGTAACTGTTCCCTAATTGTCGCCCTGTACTGATATGGGTATCTAAATCTGCATTTTCCACATCCAGTTGGGGGTCTACTATAGCGTCTAATTTCTCAAGGTCCTGTTCCGGTTGCGCAATAAAATAAAAATCATACCCGACACGACTTCCGGTTTGGATAAGGCCGGTGCCTTCCACGGCATCATAAGGAATCAATACCGGAGGAGCAATGGACGCTCCAATTCCCGAACTTCCCGGTGCAGCGATGAGGGTACCAATTATAGGAAACACCGTATCTCCCAGCTTAATAGAATCGCCATTTTGTACGCCAAACTGGAGCATTAGAGTAGCATCTACCAACGCCCCGCCGCCTTCCTGATATGCCTGAGCGGCTTCAACGGGTTCGGTTTCCAATTCCCCATAAAAAGGATACCCTCCTTCAATCCCACGTACTCCAACAAGTTTGGTATCACCGTTTTTCGGAAAAATGGCCATTGACCCAAATTCTACAGCGCGGCCATCTGCTCCCCCAAGGGAATCAATAATTGCCTGTACTTTTTCATTAGGCGGTTGGTTACTGTCAATTACAAAATCCGCTCCCATGAGCGCTTTGGACTGTACCGCTATATTTTCTTTGAGATTTTCACTGAAGGACTGAATGGACACTACCGCTGCAATACCCAAAATGATAGAAGCCATAAATAGTAGTAACCGGCTACCGCTGGCCTTGCTATCCCGCCATGCCATTTTGAACAACCAGGGCCATCCCGCCTTGCTCGATACTGAATCGCTCATGATTGTACTAAAACTTCGTTGGCGACTACTTTCCCTCCCCGAAGCTTCAAAATACGCTGGCATTTTTGTGCCAGTTCCATATCATGGGAAACAATAACCAAGGTGGTCCCTGCCTCCTGGTTGAGCTCGAACAATAACTGCACTACCCTGTCCCCCGTATCCTGATCGAGATTACCAGTAGGTTCGTCTGCAAACAACACCGAAGGACGGTTAGAAAAGGCCCGGGCCAACGCTACACGCTGTTGCTCCCCACCCGATAATTGGGAAGGATAATGGTGTAAACGATCACTTAAACCTACCTTACCCAACAGTTCCTTACCCGTTTTTGAGGGTTGCTTCACGCCCTGTAACTCCAAGGGAACCACTACGTTTTCAAGAGCCGTTAGGGTAGGTAGTAATTGGAAGTTCTGAAAAATAAAACCCACTTTTTCATTACGAAGGCGAGCACGCTGATCTTCATTTAACTCCCCCAATGCGGTCCCACACAATTCCACATTACCGGTATCCGGATAATCCAGTCCGGCACAAAGGCCTAAAAGGGTTGTCTTACCACTTCCCGAAGGGCCAACAATGGCAAACGTTTCTCCGGCATTAATGCTGAAGGTAACATCCTCTAGTACCGTTAATTGTTTTGTTCCGCTAGTATAGGTTTTCCCCAGCTGGCTAACGTTTAATATCTTTGACATAGCGTGAAAGCTTCCTTTTTTCTCAAACTTGAAAAATAGGCAATTGATTTTGATTTTTAGTCCACTATCCCATGCAACACCTCTTAAAGTTTCGTTATTTTTTACTGCTTGTATTCCTTATTTCCTGCAAGGAAACCACAAAATCCACGACCGAAACACCGGCAATTGCAACCCCTTCTGAAAGCGAAGAAGAAATCACTACAACAAACAAAGTGATCCTCTTTTTTGGCGACAGCCTTACCGCTGGATATGGAATTGAGTTAGAAGAGGCTTTTCCGGCGCTCATCCAAAACCGCCTGGATTCTTTAGCGCTGGGGTATACTGTGATCAATTCCGGCTTAAGTGGAGAGACCACCTCGGGGGGACTTAACCGTTTGAGTTGGGTGCTGAATCAAGAAGTTGACGTGTTTGTCTTAGAATTGGGCGCCAATGATGGTTTACGAGGTATACCGTTAGATGAGACACGGAATAACCTGCAGGCCATGATCGATTTGGTAAAAGATAAGAACACAAAGACCCAGATCGTATTGGCCGGAATGCAAATACCGCCCAATATGGGTCCGGAGTACACTACTGAATTCCGGAAAATTTTCCCGGACTTAGCGGAAGAGAATCAAATTCCGTTAATTCCCTTTTTGCTGGAAGGGGTAGCCGGTGTCCCGGAGCTCAATTTGGAAGATGGCATCCATCCTACCCCGGAGGGGCATCAGATTGTCAGGGAAAATGTCTGGGGCATATTGAAAGAAGTTGTTCAGTAACCCCTATGTGGCAACACCACTTACCCATTACTATTCAAATCATTTGCGTAACCAAACGGTTTCATATATATTTGTAACCGATTAGTTACTTATTTTAATGCGAAGAGATGTTTTTCAAGCCATGGCAGATCCTGTTCGGCGGGACATTGTCCAATTGTTAAGTCGGCAACCGCTGACTATTAATGCCGTTGCGGAGCACTTTGATGTGAGTCGGCCGGCAATTTCCAAACATCTTAAGATCCTAAACGAATGTGGGATCATTACTTTGGAACAAAAAGGCCGGGAGCGCTACTGCCTGCTACAACCCAAGGCATTGATCCCCGCTTTTTTATGGATTGACCAATACCGCCCGCTATGGGAGCAACAACTGGATCGCTTTGAACAGTATCTGGAACAACTTAAAACCAAAAAACAATAGTATGAGCACTACTCAATTTCCCAGCAACCGCACCTTAACCCTGGAACGCACTTTTAACGCCCCCCTACCCCTGGTTTGGGAAGCCTGGAGTCAGGCGGAACACATTGTAAATTGGTGGGTGCCCAAGGGAATGAAGATCCGGGTGGTAGAACACAATTTTGCAGAAGGTGGCCGCTGGCATTACGTAATGCTGATGCCAGACGGGAGGGAGTTCGTTGCCGAAGGCAGCTATCAGGAAATAGTGCATCACGAAAAGATTGTCACCTCCGCTAATTTTAAACCCATGACGGAAAATGTAGTGATGAATGCCAATTTTAGATCAGAAGGAGACAAAACCCATTTTATCTTCCATGTAGTGCATGAAACGGAAGAATACTGCAAACAACAGGAAGCTATGGGCTTTTACAACGGTTGGGGATCCTCTTTTGATCGCCTGGCAGCGTTGTTGGAGCAATAATCGCAACTGATATTTTGTAAAAGTACCGCAAACGAGAAATCCGCAATACCTAGTTTTAGATTTCTCGCGATGTTCTAAATGACTGCAGGACGATGGTTCCTGTGCTAACAACGAGTGTTTGTTTCTATTTCCTTTCGCTTTCCCTATCTTTAGAGGTGCGCCCTAAACCTTGATAAACCTGGTGCCGGCAAATCATAGAATTGCTCTATTTTAAGGGATATCCCCAAAAGGAAGCCTTGGCAGCTCTGGGTAGCCCTATTGGAACGGTAAAAACAAGAAATAGGAACTGTATTGCCCGGATACGGAAAAATAGCCAGCTATAATGGACGTGTCAGCATACATAGCGTCAGGAATTCTGGAACTCTACGTCGCGGGTATTCTTAGCGAAAAAGAGAACCGAGAAGTAGATCGCCTGGCCAGGAAGTACCCGGACATTTTGTCTGAAATTAAAGCGATTGAACGGGTAATGCTGCGAATGACCAAAGCGGCATCTCTCGAAATGCCACAGATCGATTGGGCCAATATCACTACCGTGGAAAATGACACCTTAACATTTCAGCCCGATCGTACATCGGGAAAAACACCATGGATAAATTACCTGGGTTGGGCAGCAGCGCTACTATTTGCAGTAGGCTTACTTTGGGTGTATGTAGAGAACAACCGTTTGCAATCCGAAGTACAGCTCACCAATCAACAGAAAGAAACCCTTGAGGAACAGATCTTACAGGCCAGAGCGACATTACATAACACAACAACTATCTTTGAAGAGTTGAGAGCCCAAAGCGTTATTACAGTGGTCTTGAACGGGCAAACGGCGGCTCCGGAGACCTTTGCAAAAGCCTATTGGAATCCTACTACTCAAAGTGTGTATATCGATGCCCTGGGACTACCCGACCCGCCGCCAGGATTTACGTATCAGGTATGGTCTTTACAGCTCGATCCTTTAACACCAACGAGTATTGGACTGCTTGAAGATTTTAGTTCCAACGAAAACCGCTTATTCCAATTACCCAATCCGAATCCTTCCGAAGGTTTTGGCATTACGTTGGAACCCGAGGGGGGCAGCGATTCGCCCACCTCAGAACAATTATATACCTTAGGCACCGTAGGATCGTAAACTGCACATATGAAAATTTTGATCATTGGAGGGAACGGCACAGTTGGCACCCCTGTAGCGGCGTACTTCAGAAAAGAAAACGAAGTGATTGTTGCCGGTCGTTCTTCCGGGGATGTTCGGGTAGATATTGCCGATAGCGTTTCCATACAGCGACTTTTCGAAACATCCGGGCTACTGGATGCCATTATCAACATCGCCGGAGAAGCTAAATGGGGCAATTTCGAGGACCTCAGCGAAGAAGATTACCAAATTGGTTTAAAAAGCAAGTTGATGGGTCAGGTCAATCTGGTCCGTATTGGGAAAGAGTTTGTCCGCCCTGGGGGTTCCATTACCCTTACCACAGGGATTCTGGCAGATGATCCTGTGGTAAAAACGGCGAGTGCCGCGATGGTCAATGGAGGGATCCATAGCTTTGTAAAAGCGGCCGCTTTGGAAATGAAAAATGGAATTCGGTTAAATGTGGTTTCCTCTGGGATGGTAGAAGATGCCTATGAGCGGTATCATTCGTATTTTCCAGGCCACAATCCCATTCCGATGACCAAAATGGTAAATGGTTATGTGCGTAGCGTATATGGCAAAGGAAATGGGGAGATTATTCGTATTTACAATTGAAAATCAGTTAACATGCTTGATCTGAAAAAAGGGAACATAGCCCTACTACTCATCGATATCCAATATGGCCTGGATAATGGAGCCTTTTACGGGGGTAATCGGAACAACCCGGATGCCGAGACTAAGATGATGACTATTTTACAGCAATGGCGTAAAACCGGCAAGCCTGTATTTCATGTGCAACACAGTTCTACAAATCCGGAATCCCCGTTACATCCTTCAAAACCAGGATTTCAATTAAAAGAGGGGTTTCACCCAATGAATGGGGAACCGCTATTCGTGAAGCAGGTCAACAGTGCGTTTATTGGTACGGATCTGGAAGAACAACTTCGAAATAAGGGAATTACTACTCTGGTTATAGTAGGATTAACTACAAATCATTGCATCTCCACCAGCGTGCGGATGGCTGGGAACCTGGGATTTGAAACCTATCTTGTTTCGGATGCCACAGCTACTTTTGATCGGATTGGGATCAATGGAGAACAATGGGATGCAGAAACGATCCATCAAACTACGCTGGCCAGTCTTCACAACGAATTTGCTACCGTTGTATTTACCAAAGAACTACTGGAAGCCCTCTAATAAAAAACCGCACCTCTCTTTTTGTCAGACAGGTACGGCTTAGTATTCAAAAAACAGTTTTCAAAGTTTTACCCCAACACCTACACCAAAGATCCATGGGTTAATGTCCACATCAGCACCAACAGTTGCGCCCAGGGCACTGGTAGCATCTACTGTGACATCTGTATTTAGAAACAACCGCTTGATATCTAAATTCAGAAACCATTTGTCGTTTAGCATGAAATCAAATCCTCCCTGTACTGCAAATCCCAAGGTGGTATCATATTCGACATCATCTGCAGTTGGCCCTTCATCAACCCCATAAAAGAAGGTAAGGTTAGGACCCGCTCCAAGATAAGGCACAAAATCCCCACCGGTAAAATGGTATTGGGCTGTTAAGGTTGGGGGCAATAACCAAACATGACCTAGATCAATATCCTCTGCAGCTGTTCCTACAGCTTCAACATCGTGTCTTGCAGTAGCCAAAATTAGTTCCAAAGACCAGTTTTCATTGAAAAAATAGGTGATATCAAATTCCGGGACCACGGCGGTCGAGATAGAAACATCTCCTCCAATTGCCTCAATATCTGCGCTTTCATCGGGAGCCACCACAATTCCCCTCAACCTGAATTGCCATCTTGAAAATGTGTTGTCATCAGTAGTAGTTTGGGAAATAAGAAGACTTGAAACACTCAGAAGTGCAGCGACTAAGCAAATTAACGTTTTTCTCATTATCAATTATTTAGAATTTCCAGCAAAACTAGAGGCAACTCTTTTTACCATAGATGATGAAAGTCATTGTTTAAATCTGATCCATAAAGGGTTCAAAACCGATTTTATAATGGAAACGTTGAAAGTAATCTTTCAGAACTTCGACCAATTGGGCAATTCTGACAGGAACAGGTGTTGCGCCTTGCTAATAGATCGTTAATGAAATTCCCGGTACTTGCTCTCCCCATACTTTTACTTCTAAGTTGCTGCAAGGTAAAAGAAGCCCCCTTATCCAAAATAACATCCCAGACAACCTCTTTTAATACCCTATCCGAACAGTTTTTGGAAAGGATAATCGCGGGACAGGATACTAAAGAAATCCGGGAACAATTGGCCAACTCCTCTATAGAAGAATTACGGAATGCACTGCAAACCGATGCACAGCGCTATGCTTTTTGGGTCAATCTCTACAATGCCTATATCCAGGTGATCCTTCGAGAACATCCCGAATATTATGAAAACCGGAGCGCCTTTTTTGCTAAACCGCAAATTCCTATTGCCGGGGAGGTGGTATCCTTTGCCAAAATAGAGCATGGGATACTTCGAAAATCGCAGTGGGAGCTGGGGCTGGGATACGTCAGAAAATGGTTTACGGATAGGTTTGAGCGGAAACTTAGGGTGCGTAAACGGGAGTACAGGGTACATTTTGCACTAAACTGCGGAGCCAAGGATTGTCCCCCGGTAGCCATCTACAATCCTGAACGTCTTGAAGAACAACTGCAAAAAAGTACTGCGCAATTCCTGGAAAAATCCACAACTTATGACGCGACTAAAAAAGTAGCTTCTGTAACCTCCCTCTTTACCTGGTTCCGTGGTGATTTTGGAGGGAAACGCGGTGTAAAGAAAATCCTAAAAGCGCACGATCTTATCCCGGACACTAAAGGGGTAGATCTCCACTACACAAATTACGATTGGACGTTGGCCTTGGATAACTTCATCTCCCTTTAAACGGGGAACCTATTATAACCTCCATTTTCTGCCCGGAACCAAAATGCTCTTTCCTGAAAAGCTTGGAAGCGGGAGTTTGGTTGTAATTGTTGAAAAAATAACAAATACTGTTTGAGGAGTTGGTAACAGTAGCATTTTCTTGTGGGTAAAGTCCTCTAATTTCTTTTTCTTTGGGGATATCAATCAAAGAAACCATGAACCCCTCCGCCCAAGGTTGGATCAAAAAGTTTGGTTATCAACTGAACCAAAACCCGCCAGACTACGATAGCTTTGGCGCCTTGCATAAAGCATTAGTTGGCTATGGCTTTGTTTACGGGATTCATTTGGAAGTTCCCGATTTTGTTCGATCCGAACATCGATTTACCGAGGACGAAGTGGCAAAGACCAATCTACTAACAGCCTTGTATTTTGCCTACACCTTTGAGACCGGAAATCGTGATTTTAATGATTTTGTCACCACTGTATTTGAATATTACACTTCCCTGGAGGTAGGGAAAATCTCATTTTTAAGTAAAATTTTAAGTGGAAAAAAAACCGAAGCACAATTAGAAAAGCTACTGGACTCCCGTATTTATTTAAATGGAAGTGCTTTCAGCAGAGCCTTTGGTAACAGCCTAACAAATTCCCTGCTCTATGTAGACGTGCTTATTTTTAGGCGCTATCTGCAAAATCATCCCAGCCTTATAGCACAGGCCCAATTATTGGAATATGTGGCGATTAATATTGCATACCAGGCCTTAAATTCCAAAGAGACCCACAAAAGCGACGCAAAACTTATGCAGTTGTTAGCCGCTTCCCTTACCTATGTAGATTTAAAAGATGCCACCTTCGAAGGAAGTTACCCGGAATTAATTCAACTTCATTTTAGCGCTTTTGAAAAGGATTATCTGCTGGATATTGCGTGTTTAACCGTTTGGGAAGACAATACTTTGGAAGGGGAAGAATCAGCGTTTATTTACGATATAGGATATATTCTCAATAAAGAAAAAGAGGTTATTGATAGTGCCCTCGGGAACGTAATTACGTTTTTTAAAAAAAATAGGGACAATATTCCATATCTAAAGGAAACCGGCCTGGCCACTAAATTCTACGATGGCATGACCAAGAATGTAGGGAAGCTCATCCTTCGCAATAGTAAACGGCTTAAAAAAGAATTGTCAGAAAGTAAGGAATTGGTGCAACTCCTTGCTAAATCTACCACCCATGATTTAACTCTGGGGGAACGAAAAAAAATCCAGGCGCAATTGTTGGATATTTTTAAGACCATTCCAAGTTTAGCTATTTTTATGCTCCCCGGTGGAGCAGTACTGCTACCCATTTTCATTAAACTTATTCCAAAACTACTCCCTTCTGCTTTTGATGATAATCGGGTAAGTGAAAACTAGGGAAACTGTATCAAAAACGAGGTATAAGAAAAATCTATGGAAGTGTCTAAAAAATTGTTCTCCAATATTTTAAAATTGATTATTCCAACCAAAGCTTAAAGTCTTTTACTCTTTCCCTACTCACGATAATTGATTGGTCCCGAAAGTGATTCATCTTGATCTGAAGTCGGGAATTGGTATAGGCAATGATATCATTTATATGATTGATGTTCACATAAAACTTCCGACTTACCCTAAAGAAGGTTTTGGGTGCCAGTTCGCCTTCCAAATGTTCCAAAGTAGTGTCGAGAAGATAGTTCCTTCCATCAGTAGTTGCTGCATACGTCCCCTTGTTTTCACTATAAAAACATTCCACTTCATCGGCATTAATGATCTTAAGGTGCTGCCCTACTTTAGCCGTGAACCGCTTTTTATATTCCCGCTCTACAGGATTGACCAATAACTTTTTGATATCATCAAAATCGACCGAAATACTTTCCTTTTCCGGCTGAAATTCCCGGTATTTTTTTACCGCTTTTTCCAGCTCTTCGTCATCAATGGGTTTTAGTAAATAGTCGATACTGTTCAGTTTAAATGCCTGAAGGGCGTACTCATCATAGGCTGTTGTAAATATGATCGCGCTCTTGACTTCGATGACGTCGAAGATCTCAAAGGAAAGCCCATCTGAAAGTTGAATGTCCAAAAAGATAAGGTCCGGATGTTTGTTGTTTTGAAACCAGTTAACGGATTCTTCTACGGAATGCAACATGGTGGACACCTGCACTTCCAGTTCATCCAATAAGCGTCCTAATCTCCTTGCAGCCGGTTTTTCATCTTCAATTATGATGGCATTCATAGTAGTGAGTTTGGTAAGGGTTATTTATATTTTCGCACTTCCTCCCGGTCCTCATTCATATGCTTCCGGATCTGTCGGGCTTCCCATTTTCTGAGGAACGGCAATTTAGTGTGGAATACAAAGATGCCATGGATCACTAAAATACCTCCCCAAATGAACGTATGCAAATCCACCCAGCCAAAATAATAGCTTTCCAACTGTACACCATTTGGCATGAATGGACGTAAAAGGCCACTTTTTGCCAGATACAAAAAGCCGTTGATCAGTATGAATATCTTCACATGATCGTAAAAGCCTTTCAGGGCCTTAACCTTCTTCTTAGCGTATTCGCGTTTTTGTTCTAAACCTTCCATAATCCGAGGATCATATGAACTTGTTAGCATCGTCCTTGTCTTTATCCATGTATTTTTGGATTTGCCGTTCTTCCCAGTTTCTACCTAGAATGGGATTAAATCCAAAGGTCTTTGCGGTATGAAAGCCGATGCCTATTCCCCAGCCAAAGAGCACAAAGAAGTGTCCCCATTGCCAAAAGCTTTCTCCGTCTCTAAGGTTCAGATAGATATTTATCAGAATAAAGGCGTTGATGCAAACATATACCGCAAAGTGGATGTAAAAACCTTTTAGCTCATCAACCCTTTTTTTAGCCCTATTGTATTTATTCGTATTTCGTAGCTCCATGATTACTCCCATTTCGTTTTGTTCCCATTTTCCTCGTCCATAAACTCTTTGATCTTTCGTTCTTCCCAGTCTTTGCCAAAGAAGGGGTTCCATCGAAATGTATTGACCGCGTGGAAGAACAGTCCTATTCCCCATCCTAAGGCTGCCCAAAGGAACCACATATAACTCCAGCCATCTACGTAATAGTTTAAAACGGCCAGACCTGTGATCACTACTACGTAAGCGGTGAGATTACCATAAAATCCCCGTAGTTCGTCTACGCGCTCTTTCGCTTTAATATACCTGCTTTCCCTTTTATCGATCTCCATGATCTTGAATTTTGTTGGTTGTTGTTTGCTATTCTTAAAGTTACTTAAAAAGAATCGCTACTCATAAGTTCTCTGATCTTACCTTCTTCCCAATCCTTCCCTAAGAAAGGCAAATAGTTAAATGCGCAAAAGCCGTGGGCGATCAGCCCTAGTCCCCAACCTACAGCAGGGAAAATAACCCAGGGAAAACTAGTAGTATAATAGTTTAGTAATGCCAATAATGTTATAACTATCACATAGGCCGTTAGATTCCCGTAGAATCCTTTGATGTTCTCTACTTTTTTCTTCGCTTTTCTGTATCGGTACTCGTTGTTGTTTTCCATGATATTCGGTTTTAAATGTTGATCTTAATTGATACTCCAAATTTCTTAAAATGGGTAGGGGAAATAAAAAATCAATAACTGAATTGTTGGATTCTTCGGATGGATTGTATAGGGAACCGGGACTACCGTTTTTGGATCCAGGGGTAGCCACTGGAAGGTGGTTTTAAAAATCGTCCTTTTCCATGAGCTCCCGGATCTTTTTTTCTTCCCATTTCTTTCCTAAAAAAGGATTGTATCCAAAAGCCTCCATGCCGTGGAAGAAAAGCCCTATTCCCCATCCTATGGTTGGAAAAATGGCCCAGGTAAAGGAAGTAGTACGGGAATTGATCCACCATAAAAAGGGGATCACCAAACAATACGAAATGAAGTTACCATAGAAGCCCTTGATCTGCTCTACCCGTTCTTTCGCCTTCAGGTACCGTTTTTCCTGTATATGGGATTCCTGAGTTTCCATAACGGTAATTTGTTTTGAAAGCATGGGCAACTGTACACTGAAATCCGTATCGGTTTTAGAAATACCAACCTCCCGGTCTGTTAGAATGGAATAGCGTTGTCTGATATTTTGCAGGCCTACGCCACTGCTTTTTTTAACCACCTGCTTTTCCTGAAGATTGTTGCTCACCTTCAGACTACCGTTGTTCTCGGTTACTTTTATATGTAAGGGCCTGGATGATGTGACAATGTTATGCTTTACCGCATTCTCCAATAACAACTGGAGGGATAATGGAACTATTTTAGCTTCCGGATCGGAAGCTTTTTCAGGAATGTCAAATACAATACTGTCTTCAAATCGCATTTTAAGCAGGCGGACATAGGTCCTGGCAAAATTAAGTTCTTCATCGACAGTGACCAGGTCTTTGTTTTTTTGTTCCAGGACATAACGATAGACCTTTGAAAGGGAAGTGGTAAATTTTTGGGCCTGATGTGAATCTTCTTCAATCAAACTGGTAAGTACGTTAAGGCTATTAAACAGGAAGTGAGGGTCCAATTGGTTCTTAAGGGCGTCAAAGCTTGCTGAAGCCGAACGGGCTATTTTCTTTTGTTGTTTGACCTCTCTTTTTTGAAGCTCACGATAAAAGGAGAACGTGTGAAAGAATAAAATGGCAACGAAGGTTACTATAACCGTAAACATATAGTCTTCCACAGTTTCCCGGTTGATGAATGCCATAAAACCATTACCGGTGTAATAATAATACACCAGGAATCTCAGGAGAATTATGGTCACAGTGGAAAAAACAATAGAACCCAGGGCCCCTAACCACAGCCGTTTTTTGAGATCTGTTTCCCAGTTAAAACGCAGACTTAAAGCATCATAGTAATAGGAATTTACTGCGGTAAGTGATAAGGAGAAAACAAAATCGATAATTAATAGGGTAATTACATTTTCAAAAGAGTAATCCCCGTCTCCGTAAATGACAATATCGAAAAGGGCAACCACCACGGTGATTGCCAAAGCAAATTTCAATACTTTCAAAAAACTCTTCATCAATTAGATTTTACATTCTCCGAGGACTTTTTTCGCCCTATCTGCCCCCCAATTGGGATAAAAAGGCACATCCGACTCAAAGGTAGCGAATAGTTCCAATGCCTTCTCTACATCCTTGCAGTACGGGGTAGTATCCTTGCCAAAATAACGTGCAGATCCCATATCCCACTCGGCCTTGGAAAAGACCACTCGCGGATTATCCGGCGCCAAGGCTAATGCTTCCTGATAGAGTTGCGTATTTTTGCCTGATAAGGTCATCCCGTAGGTAGCTCCGTCAAAGACGATCCAGGCCATATTTATCGTGGCTTCCTGCACTAAGAGTTCTGCGTTATCCGGAGACAGTCTTTTGGCAATATCCACAATTTCCTTTGCTTTTTCCAGGCGTTGGGTCAACAAAACCTCATCTTTTAATCCAAAACAGGAAACGGCGTTAACCTGTGCCGCATAATAATACGGGATCCAATTATCCTCCTCTGCCAGGGCTATACGTTCAAACAAATTAGAAGCCTCCGCTATCTTTCCTTCTCCCCAGAGAGAAAAGGCCTTTTGCATTCCTTTTGTATATTGATCCTGGGCCATAGCGCCCCATGAGATTACGAATCCGATAAGTAACAGTATTTTTTTCATGGTGTCAGTGTTTTCTATGATTTTTTTTGATTACCCAACAAAAATGGCCTGCAAAGCACTTGTATGGAATAATGACTGACCGAATTGTAGAATTTCAAAGCTGGATCGCAAAAAAAGTAGCTTTGAGCCAGTTTAATCGTTATGTGTTTTCTGAAAAGCCGGAAAAGTGTAACGATTTAATTAGAGCATTATCTTTGGTTTACACTATTCATTAAAAAGTAACATGTCTTTCTTTTTTTCCAGGGCTTTGGCTTTCCTCCTGCTGATTCTTCTTGTCAGTTGCAATACCCAGCTTAAATCCACTCACTCGGAACTTTCTGATGATTCAGATGCCGAATTTCAAAAGGGATACCTCGTTGAAAATGGCATTGATTCCTTAAAAATTGTTAGTATGGAAAATGCCATCAAAAAAGGAGCTTACCCCAACATTCACAGCGTGCTTCTTCTTAAAAATGGACAATTGGTATTCGAAAAATATTTTAAGGGGGAAGATGAAGAATGGGGTGAGGCACTAGGAATCATTGAACACCATCAAGACAGCCTTCACGATGTACGAAGTATTTCCAAAAGCGTTGTTGCCGCTTGCACTGGCATTGCACTACAACAAGGTAAGATTGACAGCGTAACGCAAAGCATTTTTGACTTTTTCCCGGAGTATGTAGAATACAATACAGGACAAAGAGCTCAAATTACGGTTGAGACCTTATTAACAATGACCACAGGAATGGAGTGGAATGAGAACATCCCCTATTCTGATCCTGAGAACAGCGAAATGCAAATGACATCCGCCGAAGATCCTATTGCATTTGTACTAAGCAGGCCAATAGTGAAAACTCCGGGAGAGGTTTGGAGTTATAATGGGGGAACAACCCAGTTATTAGCCACCATAATTGAAAAAGTGAGTGGGGAGGATATCCACCAGTTTGCGATGAACCATCTTTTTTCACCCATGGGGATTGAAAAATCTGAATGGACCAATTTTCCAAACACTAAAAACCCCGCCGCCGCTTCCGGCCTGCGCCTGCGATCCCGGGATCTGATGAAATTTGGAATGGTATACGCCAATGATGGTCATTTTGAGGGAAGGCAAATTCTTCCTGAGGAATGGGTTGAAAAGTCAAAGCAATCTCAGGTTACATTTGGAAGAAACAACAATGTAGGTTATGGCTACCAGTTCTGGATCTTTAAAGCAAGTACCATTGCAGACAATCAAAATCACCTTATCCCAACTGCGGTTGGGAATGGGGACCAACGGATATATATTGATGAAACCAATGACATGATTGTGGTAGTAACCGCAGGCAATTACAATAAATGGGATATTAAGAAGGATTCGGAAGCCTTATTAACCGATTTTATCTACCCGGCTTTGATTCCTTAATCCGTATCACAGATTATCCAACTGATTGCTCTTCCTATCATCACTAATGGTCCAAAAGAATCCTACAAAAAAGAAGCTGTCTGCGGGTGGCGTTATGGCGCGTCTGTCAAAAATTCCGTCGGTATTAGGAGTAGTAGCATACTGGTAATCACTAATGTTATTGAATCCCAAAACATTATTTACAGAGAAGTAGAGAATCTTTTGCTGATCGATCAAATAGGCCCAATTAATGCTTAGATTGTTGAAGGTTCTAGTCCTTTCATTCAAAAAACCCGGGGTATTGGGATTTTCATACGGCCTTCCGGTAGCAAAGTTGTAGGAAACCCCCACCTGGGATTTTAATTTATCCACCCAGTATTTGGTAACCAAAGAAAAATTGTGTTTAGGAGCAAAATTGGGTGTGGCGGTTTCCACAAAATTCCTAAAGTTTCGCTCGGTATCCAGGTAGCTGTAGGAGATCCAATAATCCAGGTCTTTCACAGATTTGTTATCCCGCCAAAAAATGTCCAGGCCTGCAGCGTATCCCTCACCGGTATTATCAAATTGAGAATCAAATTGTGGTAATTCCGTATTGAATTTGATGAGGTTATCATAGTCCTTATAATAGGCCTCTACTCTAAAGGTCTTGCCATTTTTCAAATACTGGTAATTTAGGATATAATGAGAGGTTTTTTCCAGACCTAAATTTTGGTCGAACCTTAGGACTTCCGTTAAGGGGTTCTGATAAAAATCCCCGTAAGCCAGTGAAAACTGTGCGTTTTCGCCACTTTTGTAGGCCAGGGAAAGTCGAGGGGAAAGGGTAAATTCCTCCAGCACTGAAGTATGTTCAGCGCGTGCTCCAAGTTTAAGGGCCAGATCATTACTAAAAAACACATCACCCTCAACAAATCCTGCCCATAGCAGATCATTAAAGTTGTTGTCAAAGGTAAACCCATCGGGTGCCCTAAAGGTCTCCTCGTAGTCTACGTTAAAGACCTCAGCCCCCATGTTTACAGTAAATCTGCTACTAAACATCTTTCTTAATTTCAATTTCACATGGCTTGCGGTTTCCTGAGTTTCGATTTCATTTTCCAAAACGCCTATGTCATTGGTATCCCAGGAAATACTTCCGCCCAGGCTGAATGTCCAGTTGTTGTCAAAAAAATGCTTGTAGGTAGAATTGTAATAGAGGTTATTGTTACGAAGTCGGAAGCGGACAAATTCTTCAAAATTGATATCTTCTTGTTCAATGTCAAAGTTGGCATAATTAAACCCTGTGTAGAGCTTAAATATACTTTTGTCACCTTTGGACCTAAAAACAGCCTCTCCGGCAATGGACTCATAAGGGCTGTTCCATCGCATCCCCTGAGTGGAAGGGATTAGGGTTTCGTAAGGTGATAGATTAATGTATTGGGTATTAAAACTCAAAGAGGTATCCCCCCATATCTCCGTATGGCCTACCCCACCTCCGACAGACATGGCCGAAACATCTGTCTTTTCCTGATCCGGCACATCTGTAGTATTCAGCAATAAGACGCTGGACAATGCCTGGCCGTATTCTGCGGAGTACCCTCCTGTACTAAAGGTTATCCCCTTAAACAGAAAAGGCGAAAAACGACCCCGTGTAGGGATATTATTTGTAGTGGCATTAAACGGCTGAAACACCCGAAGTCCATCGATAAATACCTGGGTTTCTCCGGCACCGCCGCCGCGTACAAAGAGTCGGCCATCTTCATTAACCGTAGTAGTACCGGGGAGGGTTTGCAAAGCTGCTACAAAATCCCCCGCAGCTCCCGCTGTGGTAACAATATCCAAAGGTTTTAGCACAGAAACCTTGGAGTTGTCCCCGGCTTCAAAAGTTCCTGCCGAAAGGGTAACACCGGTAAGTTGGTTAATGGCTTCTGTTAAAACGATGGAAATATCTTTGAAATAAGTGACTTCCCCTATTTCGTAATGCGGCTCGTAGCCTAATACTGAAATGGCCAGGGTTTGTGTTCCGGATTCGAAAGTTTCAAAATAAAAACCTCCTTCAATATCCGTGGAGGCTCCATCATACGTACCTTCAAGGTATACATTTGCTTCGGGAATGGGATTCCCGGATTTATCGGTAACCCTACCGCTAACCGTAGTTTGGGCGGAAATAATCCAGCTTCCGAGGAGTACTACTGCAATTAGAATTTGGTTTTTCATGACTGTTCGTTGTTTGATGCTTCAAAAGTCATGGAATCCCTTTATGAAGAAAATTTAGATCGACCGAATTGTATGATTTGGATGCTGGATTGTGGCTTGGCGTTCAAAAATGGTTCTGATTTGGAAAAGAGGATATTTTAAGGAGTTATTAACATTTTTAACAAAAAAGCCTCCTTATTATCAGTTTTTCCCTATCTTTTAACAAGGAAAACCATAATTCACTACCCCCGAATGGTTTCCTCCGAGCCTCACTTTCTTGTTTTTTGACCCTTTTACTTGCGTGTCCGAGGAACTTTGAGCTGACATCATCGCAAGTCATAGCAGCATTTTCAATCCGTAACCATTAAATCAACATAGTATGAGAACATGTAGTTTGAAGCCATTGATGGCTTTACTAGTAATGACCTTTAGTTGCTCAGTTTTTGGGCAGGAAAAAACAACGCAGGCCTATTGGGTACACGAAGATGTGGTAAAGCCCTCTATGGTAGGTGAATATGAGACCGTTTGTAAGGAACTTACCGATAATATGCGGAAGCACAATATTCAAGAAATGAATGTTATCGTGACCAATACAGCAGATTCCCGGTATCTGTGGGTAAGCCCTATCGAAAACATGTCAGACATAGAAAAACCGGTTTTTGAAACCTTAGCTGAAAAAATGGGAGGTACTGCTATGGCCGACCTTTTTGACAGAATGGACAAATGCTATGATATTGAGCAGAATTATATCATTCATTTAGACAAGGAACTTTCCTACATGCCAGGGGGAATTACGCAAACTCCCGAGGGCCAGGATTATCGGAAATTCCACTACCTCCACTATACTCCGGGGGATCGAAAAATGATTATGGACAAGATGCAGTCCATTAAAAAAATGTTCGCGGAAAAAGGTTCCGAAGTACATTATCGCGTCTACAAGAGTGGTTTCGGAACCCGGGGAGAATTCCTAATGGTAGCCGTAGCTGCTAAAGACGAAGTAGACTATGCTACCAAAAGCAAGGCGAACGAAGCACTTCTTGGCGAAGATGGTAATCTTATGATGCAGGATCTCTTTGGAAATTTACTGCAGTACGAGGAATTTGTGGGACGTATGCGCCCTGATATGGCCTATTCTCCAACCAGCATGTAATCCCAAAACCAGCAAAATTTTTGCTGGTTTTTTTTACCTCAACTATTTAAATCATCAAATAATGAGAACAACACTTTTAGCAGGTATGGCCGTATTGCTCTTTCTTTCCTGTAACCAGGGGCCTGTTCGCTATACGCAAAATGCTCCTGAAATTGATACGATCAAACAGTTACTCGCAAACTATGACAGTCAGTCCTATGATACCAGTATGTATGCAGATAGCTCCAAAACCTATTACAACACTAAGGACAATCCCTTATCGCCGGGTGAAGTAATGGACTATCACAAACAAAACGACGCTAGTTATTCTGCACGGGGATTTGAAGAAGACAACCAGGAATACGAAAAGGTACTTGCCGATAACGGAGAAACCTGGGTGAATTGCTGGGTAAATTGGAAAGGTACAATCGCCGCAACAGGGAAGGAGATTGCAATCCCGGCACACCTCACCTATCAATTCGTCGAAGGCAAAATCGTAAAGGAATACGGGTATTGGGACCCCACCGAGGTGGTTCTGGAACTTCAAAAAATAGAAGCGCAGGCCAAGAAAGCAAACGGTGATGAAGAAACAGCGTCGGAATAGTTACCTACCTAACCACTAAAAATTAATAACAATGAAAAGAACACTATTAATTTTACTGCTAGCACCCTGGGTGTTACTTGCACAAGAAGGGCTACAGGAACCGGTATTCATGAACGTTATGCTCACCCCAAATCCGGCAAAGATTTCCGAGTTTGAGGCTGGACTGGCAGCGCACAACAAAAAGTTCCACGCTGAAGGATCCGGAACGGTAAACGTTTTTTGGATCGCCAGTGGAAAAAATTCAGGGAAATACATCTGGAGTATGGGGCCCACATCATGGGCGGCCTTTGATGAAACCAATACTCCTGATAGTGAACATACTACAGACTGGAATACTAACGTAGCGCCTTATGCGGAAGCCACTATGGAGACTACCTATTGGAAGAATGATCTGAAGCATTCTAATTTTTCCAGGGATTTTACCTTAAAGAATCTGGCCATCTTCATAATAGACATGAAACGCTTTAAACAATTGGAATTCGAAGCTGTGTTGGATAAGGTTCAGGAGGTATATAAAGCAAAAGACCCAGATCATCAATGGGGATCTTACTTCAATGAAATGCCCAACAATGAAGGACAAGACTATGTGTGGGTTGATTTTTTTGACTCATCCGCATGGATGGGAAAACCCGACAATTTTCCGCAATGGTTTGAAGAGGTCCATGGCGAAGGTAGCTTTGCAAAATTCCTGAAAGAAGTTGATGCCTGTACCCATGGGGAATCTTCAGAGCTATGGATGTTCCGTGAAGATCTAAGTGGAGGGGACGGTAACGTACAAGCCCTGGTAGCCGGTGGGCAATAGACAGAACCTTTTTTTAGAACGGCTCCCCCAGGGGAGCCTTTTTCTTTTATAAAGCACCCCTAACAGCTTCAAATTTCATATCTTACTTCTGATTCCGAAAAGCCGCCAATAATGAATAAATCCACCCTTTTACAGCTCCTTACTTTGGTATTTTTTGTCGTTCTTTCCAGTTGTAAAACTGAACTACAACAATCGGCATCTCAACCAACTGCTACTACATTGGAGGCTTTTGCAGATTCCATTTTTCAGGTCAGCCTGGACAGTGCTCAAATTGCCGGAGCCGCCCTATTGATACATCAAAAGGGGAAAACCCTACTAAAAAAATCATACGGCTATGCCAGTTTGGAGCTGGATGTCCCTATGCCGGAAAACGCGGGTTTTGAAATCGGATCGGTGACGAAACAGTTCACTGCTGCCGCTATCCTAAAGTTAGCAGAAGAAGGTAAACTATCGTTAGCGGATGATTTTACGAAATACCTGAAGTACGATACTAAAGGAAGAAAGATTTCCATTGATCAATTGTTAAACCATACCTCAGGTATTCCCAGTTACACCGAAATGGAAGTCTTTGGGGATTTTTTCATGAAAGCACTGCCCAGGGATTCCCTTGTAAGGGCTATAGAAGCGGAAGACTTCCTTTTTGAACCGGGTGAGGCCATGATCTATAATAATTCAGCTTATTTTCTACTCGGACTCATCATTGAAAAGGTTTCCGGCAAAACCTACGAAGATTATCTGGCTGAAACCATTTTTCAGCCGTTAGATATGCGGGACACCTATTATTGTTCCAGCAGCGAAGTAGTGAAAAACAAAGCGTACGGCTATTCGTTTACCCCTGAAGGGCTACAACAAAAAATGTATTTAAATCATCTTTGGCCGTATGCTGCGGGTTCGTTATGCAGCACAACGGAAGACCTGTTAATCTGGTTGGAGGCCTTGCATCATCAAAAGATACTGACTCAGGAACAGTACGAAGTAATAAGCACCCCTAAAACCTTGAATGACGGGACACCACTGCGCTATGCTATGGGCCTGACGAGCTTTTCGAGGTACGGCCATAAGGAGTTAGGTCATGGAGGTGGTATATTTGGTTTTTTATCAGACACCCGGTATTTTCCTGATGAAGATCTATACCTCATTTGTCTGGTAAACACCACAGGCCCAAAGGGAGCAAGCTTTTTTACTGAAAATATCTCCTGGGAACTACTTGATAAACAAGAATATGAAACACAAGTCATAGATTTTGATCTCAAGAAGATCGCGGGAACCTATTCCGGACAAGTAAGAGGTCAGAAAAGTACCCTGGAGGTCAATGCCTTCGAAGAGGGGATCAGTTATAAATTCAACAATGATAACATGGATACCCTTGACATCTATTTGGGCAAGCGTACCTGGGCTGATGGTACTTCCCGAATTACTTTCAAAGATGATAAAGTGTTGATGGATAGGGTTTCCGGCTACTATATATTACACAAACAATAAATACCCACCGAGGATGAAAACATCACTACTTTGGATACTCCTATGCACAACAATCTTCCTGAGCCGCTCCCAGGATAAACAAGCAGCCACAATTCTGGACGAAATGATAGTAACCGGGATGCAGGACTGGAAAATACCCGGTCTGGCCGCTGTAGTGGTAAAAGACAACGAAGTGGTCTTTAAAAAAACTTATGGGATAAAAAGCATCCTTTCTAAGGAAGCCGTAAATGGGGAAACCCTGTTTGCCATGGCATCCACCACAAAAGCGATGGTCGCCATGGCATTAGGGATCCTGGTGGATGAAGGAAAGTTGCAATGGGATGATAAGGTGGTAGCGCATTTACCCGATTTTCAACTATCCGATCCTTATATTGCGGCAAATGCACGGGTAAAGGACTTGCTTACCCATAATTTAGGCATTGCTAACGCAGATGTGTTGTGGGCATTGGACAGTATTTCCACAAAATCAACCCTACAACGCTTTAAGCACACCAAGGACGTCTATCCGCTGAGGGGCGGGTTTGTGTATCAAAATATCATGTACGCTGCTGCCGGTGAGGTAATTGAAAAGGTAAGTGGACTACCCTGGTCTGAATTTGTTCAAGAAAGGTTGTTCACTCCTTTGCAAATGCCTCGTTCGCAAACCAAGGCGATGGACATTTTGAAGGTAGGCAACTATACAACACCGCATTATGATTTTGATGAAGGCGGGGTCCAGATAGTGGATCGCAACTATTCTGACCAGATTGGAGCAGCAGGTATGATGTGGTCCTGCCTGGATGATATCACTAACTACCTTAAGTTTATTGTGAACAAAGGCGTTGTTGGCAACGACACGATTTTACAACCAACTACCTTCAAAACCCTGTTCCAACCGCATACGCTCATTCCCAAAAATCAGTTCTATCCCACTGCTTCCCTAACACAACCCAACTGGATAAGTTATGGGCTGGGGTGGTTCCAGCACGATTACCGCGGGCATAAACTTGACTTCCATACCGGAAGCCTGCAGGGTTTGGTCGCTATTACCGGGGTTATACACGATACCAATACAGCTGTCTATGTTTTTGCCAATCTGGACCATGCCGAGTTACGCCATGCTATCCTTTATCAAGCTATGGATCTGTTTGCATTTGATGATAGCAGTACAAACTGGCATCCCAGGATTTTTGAACACTACCAGAAGTTGAAAGTAAAGCGCAAGGAACGATTGCAAAAAGAAGTAAAAGCACGTATCCCGAATACCTCACCTTCCTTGGAACTACCAGCCTACTCCGGAACCTATTATCATCCTTTATGTGGTCAGCTTACGATTACCGTTGAGAACGATAGTCTCCTGTTGGATTTCAATGATTTTGAATCCATGCGCGCCGGGCATTGGCATTATGATACCTTTAGAACGGCAACCAGCAAACGCTGGACATCTCCGAATCTAGTCAGTTTTCAGTTGAATGGCCAGGCCAAAGTGGAAAGCCTGAACTTTTGGGGGTACACCTTTACAAAATCCGATTAAAAACTACTGTTATGAGTAACTACGGAGCAATACCTACCCTGGCGTATAAAGATGCAGAAGGCGCTATTAACTTCCTAACTGTGGCCTTGGGATTTAAAGCGGAAAATGTCTATCGTACGGAGACGGGGCAGGTGATGCATGCAGAACTATCCTTGGGTAAGGCGTTTATTATGCTGGGCACAGCCGATACTACCTCAGATTTTGGTAAAATGACAAGAACCCCGGAAGAAGTAGGCGGTTTTAATACACAAAGCCCATACTTTATCATCGAAGAGATCAACGATCATTATGAAAATGCAGTTGCCAATGGGGCAAACATTGTGATGCCCATAAAAGATGAGGACTATGGAGGACGCGGTTATAGCTGTAAGGACCCGGAAGGTTATATTTGGAACTTTGGCACCTATTCTCCTTTTTCCTAGATGAGTACTATAAATATAATAACGCTTATTGCCATTATTCTTTTTGCCAGGTTAGGCGTTAGGCTTTATTTCAGATACCATACACTGAAAAAAGAAGAAAGGCACGAAACCGATACCGATGATTAAATTTTCCTTTGAGATCGGACAAAAGCTATGGCCTGAAAAATACATTCAACAACGACCTGTATCACTATAGGTAAGATCGTTTTGGTCGTTATGGCTGCTTTAATTCTACTTTAACCGGCTGTGAAATGAAGAATGACTCCACCAATATATACACAGAAACCCATATATTCAAGATTACGCTATCCGTAGCGGCAGGGGTGTTCACATTCGTTTTCTTGCTTTTTTTCCAGCCTTTCGGGGTCAACAATTACAGACCTGATGAGAAGATCACTATGCTCTTGGCATCCGTCCTTTTTGTTTTTTCAAGTATAGCAGCAGTAACTATACTCCTAATGGAGTTCGTCATATATTGCTGGCTATTCTCAAAAAAACAGCCAAAAAACTATCTGGTTTGGACATTGATGGTACTTGTGGTCACAGCAAGTGCCACCTTTATGTTTTACAATATCATTGGGAATTTTCACGACTTTCACCTGGCCAGTTATATCAAACATATTCTTGAAGTTGGTTCTATATTGGTTATCCCGTTTGTTGGGACCCATTTTTGTTTTAGGTATAACAAAGCGGTTGACGACTATACAAATGTCCTCGCCGTATCCGGAAATAGTCTAAAAGGAGATGACATCATACTATTGTCTGGCGCGTATAAGAATGACCACATTGCCCTGCCCTTAAAAAACATACAATATATTCAATCGGAGGACAACTACGCCAGTCTAAACTATCTGGAAGATGATATGCCCAGGAAGCATTTGATACGGGCCACCTTGACCGGACTGGAAAAAAAATTAGGGCCCAATGCTATTATTAGAATTAATCGCTCATTCATGGTCAATCTGATGCATTTGGAAACTTTCAAAAACGATTCAGGAAAGCTCAAAGTAAGATTATCCGATGTTCCCGGAACATTTGAGGTTTCGAAGTCATATCGCGAAAAAGTGATGCATCAGTTAGCGCAATACACCCTTTAGACCATACTCGTCCCTAAAACAAAACCCTTTATCCCTAAACGCCTTTTTCCGGTAACAGCAGTGATGATCATGCCGTCTACTTATCAAACTAAAAAAGTAGACATTATGAAAATAGGCAAGCTGCACTTTAAACAAGGCATTATTCTTTTGGCACTTGTGTCCAAAGCTGTTGTACTTTCTTCGCAAGACAAGACGGCACAGTATATTCTGACCCAGTATGCCGACGATTATCAAAAAGACGTTGCGCTTACCAAGGATGTGATTTTTGGCATACAAGTAGACACTACATTCTGGCATATAAAAGCAAAAGCAAGAACTGAGAACACTACGGCATCGGTAACACTTATCAAGGGAAAACCAGGTTTACCTACCTACTACTTCAAAACCGACCTGGGAACCCTAAAAAGGATCCACAATGGGGAGATTAATGCACTCACGGCATCGGCTAAAGAATTCTCCACAGATGTAGCACCCTTTGACGTCGAAACCATGAAGGGGTTCCAACCTAATGAAAACTTTGTAAATGACTTGTTTTCAGTATATTTTCATTTTTGGACAAGAGGCTTTCCGGAGCGAATTCCTTTTGGATTGGATTACACCCGGTTTACCCATGGCGCCCAAGCATCGGTTTTCTATTACCAGGAAGGCTTTCGATCCGCATACTTTGCCTTAAAAAAGGGACAACATGCCAACAAGGACGAACGCTCTAAGCGTAACCCCTTCCCCTCGCTATTTATTGCCATAAAAGGGCAGGGTACTATGATCATTAATGGTACAACATCTCGTCTGTCGGCCGGAGAAGCCATTTTAATCCCTGCCGGTGTTTCCCATGAATTCTATAATGATCATGACGAACCTTTTGAAGGTTTTTTATTCATGTTCGGCAAAGGCGCGTAGTGCTGTTTGTTTTGATGAAGCCCTTGCTGGCAATGTAATAGGGGAGAATCTTTGGAAATTGGAAAAAGAGTGATGCTATTTTAGAAATCGTTAAAAATTATTCAACTAGAGGTGGTAATTTTAACTGCATGTACATTCCCCATCATTACAAAAACGAAAACCTGGAAGAGGTTAAGGAATTTATCCGGCAAAATAGTTTTGGTATCCTTGTAAACCAGTTGGATGGAATTCCGTGGGCCACGCATATTCCGCTGGAGTTGGAAACGAATGCGGATGGAAAAGACGTCTTGGTCGGGCACATTGCTAAAGCCAATCCGCAATGGAAATCCTTTCGGGATCAGGCAACTGTACTTTGTATTTTTAATGGCCCCCATGCTTATATTTCCTCCTCCTGGTACAAAGAAGAAGAAGTACCCACCTGGAATTATATTGCCGTGCATGTCTATGGTACACTATCTACACTCACCGAAGCGGCTACCATGGAAGCCCTGCATCGGCTTGTAGACAAATATGAAAAACAGTCCAAAAATCCGACCTCCCTGCAAAGAATGTCTCCTAAAACCTTACGCCAGGTCAAAGGTGTGGTTGGGTTCCAGATTGAAATCAGTTCCATCCAGGCCGCCTATAAGCTTTCCCAGACCCGAATGGAAGACCACCCTAAAATTCTTACGGAACTCAAACAACGGGAAGATGCAGCATCCCAAGCCATTGCAACGCAAATCTCAAAGATCTCAAAGGCCCAAGAGTAGCACCCTTTTGCCACACCGTTTTAATGATACTCTTTTATATCTCATTTAAAATGAGTAACTTATAGATCAACCAATAAATATTACATCATGGCATCCATAAAAAGTTTAAATAAATGGGCCAATGCCCATACGTACTATCCTCTGGATATCATTAGAGTTGCCCTTGGGGTATTCCTTTTTTACAAAGGGATCGATTTTATGTCCAATCCGGAGCAATTGGCGGCACTTTCCAAACCTTTGAAAGAAGTTCCGGGAAGCATGCTGTTTTTACATTACCTGGTCCCAGCGCACTTTGTTGGGGGTTTTCTGATCGTAATCGGATTGCTTACGCGTTGGGCGGCAGCAGCGCAGCTGCCGATCTTGATCGGTGCCGTATT
Organism: Croceivirga sp.; assembly: GCA_028284665.1. Lineage (GTDB taxonomy): Bacteria > Bacteroidota > Bacteroidia > Flavobacteriales > Flavobacteriaceae > Croceivirga. Next base: position 41,793 of record JANQRG010000037.1, on the reverse strand, counting down.
GACCAATTTCATTGGTGAAATGAGTGGTATTAATTTGGTGCTTTCCTCCATTACCTTAGTGGTATGTATCTTCTTTTTGATATATGGGTCGGGTAAGCATTCTGCTGATTACTACCTAAAAATGCAGCAATGACACGGATCAGTACATACTTTCTGAAAAGCACTTAACTTTATTCCAAACTACCAATTATGTTACATAATAAGTTTTGGCAGGCATTTTTTGCCATCGCCCCTATTGCTTCGTTTGTACTTATCCTTATTGGCTACGTTGTTTTCATGTTTTCCATCTTTTCCAATCTACCGGAATTAGAGCAAAATGACACTCCTCCCGCAGAGTTTTTTGGTGGATTAGGGTTTTTCTTTTTGACGATCTTACTGGTTATGGTGATCGCGTTTGCCAGTCTTATCTTTTATATTGTTCACGCCGTACAAAATCCTAATCTAAAAGGAGATAATCTTCTTATCGTCTGGATCTTGTTGTTCATTTTAGTGGGAGGCATCGGGCAGTTCGTATATTGGCTTGTGGAAATCGTAAGTAAACAAAAACACGCCGATTTGCAACATCGATAATGCAGGAAATACAAATTGTAGACTACGAGGATCATTATCACCAGGCTTTCAAATCGCTGAATGCGTATTGGATCAGGAAGTATTTCAAAATGGTTGCGGCTGACTACCAGGTGCTGGATCACCCCCGGGAAAATGTACTGGACAAAGGAGGTTATATCGCAGTTGCCCTATGGAATGAAGCACCTGTTGGCGTATGCGCTTTGCTGAAAATGGAAAACGGCCCGTTTGATTACGAATTGGCTAAAATGGGGGTTTCACCAAGAGCAAGGGGCAAAGGAGTTGGATATGCTTTAGGACAGACCATTATTGAAAAAGCAAAAACCTTTGAAGCAAAAAACATCTACATTGAAAGCAATACATTGCTTAAACCAGCTATTGCTTTGTATCGAAAGCTGGGGTTTGTAGAAGTAGAAGGGATTGTTGCTCCTTATGAACGATGCAATATTCAAATGGTGTTAGCATTAGGGGCTTCTTAGGCGCTTCCGTTGTTGGTGTCACCTCCTTAGTAAGGTTAGTCCTTATTTTGGAAAACAACTCGAATTCCAAGTATCCAGGAACCCTTAAGGCATTACGGATAACAATTCGGTAGCAATAATCTACAATTGAGGTACACAAAATTTCTTTCTTAGCGGCTGATTACCACTTTTGCTCCATCATTAACAATAAATCAAAAATCAGATGAAAACATTGGCTTTACTTCTTGTCACACTATTAACCAACCTCCTTTCATACGGTCAGGATACGGAAACCGTAACAATTACAGTCACTATTGAAAACATAGTAAACGATCAGGGAAAGGTTTTGACGGCTTTACATACCGAAGATACGTTCATGAAAGGTGGTGGAATCGTAACCCTTTCGGAACAAGCAAAAGAAGGCGAACTAACTTTTGTATTTGAAAACGTTGTTCCCGGTACCTATGCCATCATGACAATGCACGACGAAAATGACAATAAAAGAATGGATTATGAGGCCAATGGCATGCCTAAGGAGAGTTATGGAACAAGCGGAAACGATATGACAATGGGGCCTCCGTCCTTTGAATCCGCTAAGTTTGAGGTCGCTAACGATGATCTACAGTTCAACATCAGGTTTTAAAGAATACACGCAATCAAAAAACGATCCCCGGGAGTCCCCGGGGATTTTCTTTTTCAAGGATCATATCTCCTCGGCTAACCAGGCCTTCATCATCCAAACGGTCTTTTCCTGTTCGGTGATAAAATCACTCATCATGGCATTCGTCCCTTCATCTTTTGCTGCCTCAGAAGCATCCAGGATACTTCTTTCTAGTAACAACAACTGTGTCAAAGAATCCACTATCAAACGAATAGCATTCTCGTCTTGGGTAATGTTCTTCCCAACGGGTACTTTTGAGTTTTCCATATAATCCGCGAAGGTGTGGAACGGTAAACCTCCTAATGTTAAAATCCGTTCTGCTATCTCATCTACCTTAACATTTGCATCAACATATAGTTCCTCAAACTTTTCATGGAGATCAAAGAATCGCTTTCCTTTAATATTCCAATGAATCCCCCTTAAGTTCAGATAGTATTGTTGAAAATTGGCCAATAATTTATTCAAGTCAACTGCCAGTTCTTTCGATTTTTGGATGTCCAATCCGATACTATTAATGGTCATAACTTCATGTTTCAATTAAAGTATAAGATTAATAAATGTAAACGTGCTTTTACAATAGTTTTTATCAATGTTTTTTATATCTTTATTTTAGTAAATAATACCAATGACGATTACACAGTTACAGTATGTTCTTGCTGTGGCAGAGCATCAAAACTTCACCTTAGCCGCCGAAAAAAGTTTTGTAACCCAGCCTACCTTAAGCATGCAGGTGCAAAAACTGGAAGACGAACTGGATATATTAATTTTTGACCGAAGTAAAAAACCTATTGGAATTACCGAAGTTGGAAAAAAGGTGGTGGCCCAGGCCAAGAATATCGTTGCAGAGGCAGAACGCATCAAAGACATTGTAGATCAGGACAAAGGGTTTATTGGAGGCGAATATACCCTGGGTATTATCCCTACCGTGATGCCCACATTACTTCCTATGTTCCTGCCCACCTTTATTAAAAAATACCCTAAAGTAAATCTAATCATCAAAGAACAGCCAACGGATACCCTGATCGCTAACCTCCAAGACGGACATTTGGATGCCGCTATTGCAGCTACTCCATTGGAAGTTGCTTTTATCAAAGAGCGTCCTTTATATTACGAACCTTTTGTGGGCTATGTTCCTCCCAACCACCGGTTATCCGATAAAAAGGAAATCGGGACCACCGATCTGGATATTGCTGACATTCTCTTACTACAAGATGGACATTGTTTTCGGGATGGGGTGATCAATCTATGTACATCTTCCAGGATAGCTCCGGTAGAACACTTTCAGATAGAAAGCGGTAGTTTCGAAACCCTCGTCAACCTTTCCGATGAAGGAATGGGGATGACACTGCTGCCCTATTTAAATACGATGGAATTGGATCAGCGAAAAAAACAGAATTTAAAGCATTTTACCCCACCATCTCCTGCCAGAGAAATAAGCCTCATCTATCACAAAAGCGAGCTTAAAATTCAAATTACTGAGGCGTTGCGTGAGGTGATATCAGGGATAGTTCGAGGGGCTATTGCCTTTCAGGACGTGGAAATTATTAGTCCTTTGGCCAAATAAAAAACCGCCTCTAGGGCGGTTTAACTATGCTTTAAGATACAGTAAACTTTGGTGTAACTCCGGTTTGTCCTGTGTAAATTGGGTCAACCAGATTCGTAGCTCTTCTATTTCTTCCGGCAAAAGCCTGGAAACCGCTTTTTTTACTTCTTTAACGAACAACTTTGCATCAAAACTTACTTTTTGCAAAACAGTTTTGGTGTACTCCAACATTGCTCTAGCCATAATATCTATTTGATTATTTTAGGTTCATCGGTCTTGTACTAAAATACTGATAAAAGCGATATCTTGAAAATCTGTAGCCGTTAAAAATTGGATAATTTCATGTTAATTTTGATAAATTCCTTGACGCAAACCCTTTTAAAACAATTATTTAGCCTTAAATGGCTGCGTTTTTTGTTCCTGCTCTTCCTCATTGCTAGTTGTGCTTCTTCCAGGTTCAACACCATTAAAAAAGCGGTAGTTACCCAATTAAGCGCACCTGCATTTAACGAGCAATTTACCGGCTTTTTGATGGTGGATCTAGCCACCAGAGATACGCTTTTCAGTGCTAATGCGCAGAAGTATTTCACGCCGGCCAGCACCGTTAAGCTCTTTACCTTATACACTGCATTAAAAACGCTGGACAAACACACTCCGTTGTTAAAATACCGTGAGCAGCAGGATTCTTTGTACATAGCGGGGACCGGAAATCCCGCCTTCCTACATCCTCATTTTAAAGATAGTAGTGCAATTACCTTCTTAAACCGCTACAACACCATTTTCCTCAGTGCTAACCACTACATAGGTGAAAAATATGGTCCGGGATGGGCTTGGGAGGACTATCCCTTTTATTTTTCCGCGGAGATCAGCCCATTACCCCTTTATGGCAATGTCCTTGAGGTTCTCCCGGGTAACCCCCCGCAGATCCAACCAAAATTCTTTACGGCCGCCATTGCAACAACCGATGGAGAACCCACAAGAACGTGGAGTAAGAACCAGTTTTATCTTCCGGAGCAATCAGAGGATACCATAGAAATCCCATTTATAACCTCCGATTCCTTGGTACTGCAACTGTTAGGGCCAAAGATCAATGGAAATATTAGACTCTCCGAAGAAAATCCACCAACCAAGGCGAATATCCGATATGGTGTGGCAACAGATAGTATTTTAAAACGGATGTTGGCCAAAAGCGATAATTTTTTGGCGGAACAGACGATGCTAATGGCTTCGGCCGTAGTGTCCGACACCCTAAGTTTTGCCTTAGCCAGGGATCATGTTCTCGAACACCACCTCAGCACACTACGGCAACCGCCCAGATGGGTAGACGGTTCAGGGCTTTCCCGATATAACCTGTTCAGCCCCGAAGCCATGGTAGCGGTATTGACCCAATTGTACCAGGAGACAGACACTACCCGACTTTTTTCGTTACTGCCGCGTTGGAACCAGGACGGTACAGTGGATGAAAAAAGTGAGGATTTCAGGCATCATTTTCTATTGGCTAAATCCGGTTCCATGGGAAATACGTACAATCTTAGCGGGTATCTCCGAACGGCTTCCGGTAAACTTTTGGCCTTTAGTTTTATGAACAATCATTTTAGAAGTCCATCTCGTGAAGTACGGGCACGGATGTATTCCATATTAATGGCCATCCATTCAGGGTACTAGTCCTAAAACAGCCCATTCACCTGAGCCCATTGTAATAACATTATGGTCTTGGCGTCTTTAATTTTCCCGGCTGCAAACCATCGTAAGGCTTCAGAAAAGGACAACTCCAATACCTCAATGTTTTCCGTTTCTTCCGGGGCTCCACCACCTGCACTTACTTTCATACTATCTTCGTACTCCCCAATAAAAAAATGCAGGATCTCGGTTACCGAACCCGGTGACATATACGACTCAAAAACCTTTTCCACCTGGTCTACACGGTATCCTGTCTCTTCGGTGACTTCCATCCGTATCGTTTCTTCTGCATTGCCTTTCTCCAGGATCCCGGCACAAGCTTCGATCATCATCCCATCAGCATTTCCATTCAAATAGGTCGGCATTCGAAACTGCCGGGTAAGCACCACCGATTGTTTCGCCTTGTTATACAAAAGAATTACAGCTCCATTCCCACGATCATAGGCTTCTCTAACCTGGGTCTCCCATTGTCCATCCGCTCTCTGGTATTCAAACGTAACCTTATTAAGCGAATACCAATTGTCTGACAGCAGCTCCTTTTTAATGTTTCGTACTTTACCCATTATTATCCGGGATTTCGTCCAAACTGTGGTAAATGGTTAGGCCCAATTTTTCGCCCAAGGCTACATCCTGATCCGCCCCTTTAGAAGCTCCTTTAATCCGTAAAATGGCATCGCACTTTGTCAAGAGTCTATGTGCAACGGGATATTGTAATTCGGTAAAGATCGCATCTCCAACCTCTTTTGAACCTGCAAGACTGATCAAAGGGTTGGCCACCCATTCCCCAATAATTGGTACATGACCCTTACGAAATATGGGGAGCGCCATTGCCTCCAGATTATCCATATTCTTTTGAATCAAAACAGGATCGTTTCCGGTGCCACTTCTATAAGGACCGGCAATTAGTATTAATTGCATTTTTCTTTTTTTTCAAAGAAACCAAATTACATCCAAAGAACTATTAAGATAGTTTAAGAGGTGCTTTTTTTCTTTACCGTGCTCAAGAATTCCGGGGTAACACCAAGGTAAGAGGCCAGCTGCTTTTGAGACACCTTTTCTACTATTTGAGGATATTTTTGAAGAAAACGATGATACCGTTCCTCTACGGTATACGAAATAGCATCCAAAGCTCGCATTTGCTCGCGTACATAGGCGCGTTGAAACAGTATCCTAAAGTATCTTTCCAGCTTAGGTAGCTTTTGTAATAGCTGCTCTAAAGTTGTTAGATCAACTGAGAAGAGTAGGCATTCTTCCAAGGATTCCAATGAAATTAATGCCGGTTTCCGCTCCATGAAAGTAGCCATGTCCGTTATCCACCAATCCTGTATAGCAAACATCATCGTCGCCTCTTTACCTTTGGCATTGCTATGAAATGCGCGTAGACTTCCGGATTCTACAAAATAAAAATACCGGCATGGCCTGCCCTGCTCCAGGATGCTCGTCTTTCGGGGAACCCTGATCTGCTTAAAAGCCTTTCGAATGCATTGCTTTTCTGCGTCGTCTAATGCAACATAGCGTTGCATATTGCGAAGTAGCAGTGGTTCACCGGCATCCAAAAAACCTTTTGGGTGTTCTCTCTGTTCCATTTCAACAAAACAGTTTCAATTGCGGTCAGCGATGTTACAACAATGCAGCTTCATTGAGGTACCTGCGAAAAGGTAACATCTCAAAATACACATCCAGCACCAGGGCGTCAAAATCCGGGTGCAGAATCATTTCGGGAGTGATCGCTTTTGCCACCGCAAAAGACTTATTCTTTAATAGCTCGATATGAGGATGGTCCGCCGAAAACCCTTTTGGGGCGTTGGTCAATTTTTCATCTTTATAAAGATCACCAAAAGTATCCGTAAAGGAATCTTTATTGAGAATAGCCACTAATTCCTCCCCATTGTAATCAATGCCGTCCCGGATATTACGAAGCGTCTTTGGGTCTGGCCGCCAAAAGCCTCCTGCCAACATGCACTCATTCAGACCTATGTGAATGTAAAAATCAGCCGATTTTGGCGCCTTATCCAGTCCCGCCCCAAAATGATCTTTATATACCGGTTTATTGGGATGGAACATCAGGTTGTTGTTGATCCGATTTATTCCTTTTTTCCCCGGGGTAGGATAGTAGTCGTCATCACTTGCCATCAATTCCGCATCCAAACCATCTAACCAGCCTACAAAATCCTGCCGCACTTCCTGGTACCACTTCCTGTTGGCGTCCATCCATTCTTTATGGTTGTTTTGCTGAAGTTGCTCTAGAAAACGAAAAAGGTTTTGGAAATTCATTCTTGTTTGGTGTTAGAGGTTCGATGCCTGATGTATTTCTATTACAAAGCATTTCTAAATGCAATAATCATGTTCATCAATTTGAAACACTTCTGATAATATTTTTCAAACTCTTCTTCAGGCAAATACTTTCTGCGGTTTGCCTTGTGCAAGCAAGATACCACTTCCGCCAAAGAGCGTATAGAATAACCTAAAAATTTACGAAACTCAGCGTTTGATTGTAGTATTGCGCCTTCGGAAATGTTTAGAGCAACAGAATCGATCGCACGACACGCTTGGGAAGATAGATTGTAAAGTTCTTTTTGAGGAAATGTATCGGTAAGTTTATTTACCTACTCTCCTAAATCCATTGGATCCTGCCAAATTCGGAGCCTTTCAAACTTGAATTTAGGATCCCTTTCCATTCAAATACTTTCTTTTCAGCTAAAAACGAAATTACGACTCCATAAGGATGAAGAACATCGAGCTTCCAGCAACCGACATCTTGCCCCTTAAAACCGATTATCCCCCATCACAATATCGCCAAGGCCACCCAGAACACTTCCTTCGCCTTTGTCCTTTCCACCTCCACGCGGGGCTGCTGCCCAGACCCTACTTGCCAAACGGCTAAACGGCAAGGATTGGATATAGACCGTTCCAGGGCCTCGCAAGGAAGCAAAGAAAAGCCCTTCGCCGCCAAAGACCGTATTTCGGATCCCGCCAACAAATTCAATATTGTAATCGACATCCTTGGAGAAACCAACGATACAACCGGTGTCTACTCTTAGTTGTTCTCCCGGGGCTAAGGTCTTTTTTGCCATGGTGCCTCCCGCATGTACAAAGGCCATTCCGTCTCCTTCCAATTTTTGCATGATAAAACCTTCTCCACCAAAGAAGCCACGTCCCAAACGTTTTGAAAACTCAATACCCACAGATACCCCTTTTGCAGCGCAAAGAAAAGCGTCTTTCTGGCAGATAAACTTTCCTCCGTTTTGCGAAAGGTCAATAGGAACGATCTTGCCTGGATAGGGCGAAGCGAAACTCACCTGCTTTTTGCCCTGACCCACATTCAAGAAGGCCGTCATAAACAAGCTTTCTCCGGTTAACAAACGCTTTCCTGCAGAAAATAATTTTCCCAATACCCCGGAATCCTGGTTGGAGCCATCCCCAAAGATGGTGTCCATTTTAATATCGGTATCCATCATCATAAAGCTCCCGGCTTCTGCTACAACAGCTTCTTGCGGATCTAACTCGATCTCCACATATTGCATTTCTTCTCCGTAAATCTGATAGTCTATTTCGTGGTTTGTGCTACTCATATCTGTTCTTATTTTAAGTTTTAAATATAAGTGCAAAAATCAGATGGTTTGTTACAAAGTGACACTGTATTCTTGCTTTGCGGGTGATGCGCCATCAGTTTGCGTATCTGACCAGGCGCACAAAGTTGTTAATGCGGATAGCGTCACCTTGCGGGCCATGGCCCTCAGGGTAATCATCCGGATTCCCCGTTTTAGGGTCACTTCGCTGCGCTCCGGCTCCATGTACGTCTAACCATTCGCCATTTATGTACCCCATTGCTCTACCAAAGCAGAGATAAATAGCATACGCCCCATTATCTTGTGATTGGGTACTAAACGTTGTATTTGTCCAATACATGGGATAATCGGCTTGCCCCGCCTCATTGGTAACCTGGGTGGCATTGAATAGGTCATCTATAGCCGCCGAGTTTGTGGTAGAAGGTGACCGTGAGTAATCAATGATACTTTGTAACTCCTTGGTATCTGGAAGCCTCCAGTCGGAATAGCTAGCAAATTCGTAGTTCTCTGCATGTTCCAGGGCATCCTCCCATAACATCGCTAACCCTTCGTCATCTTGCTTCCACATCAGACCGGTAGCATTATCTGTAATGGTTCCATCGCCGTTATCAAAGAAGTCATTCACCCCATAAGCGGTATTCCCTCTTACGTATCTTACATAGAACTTGTTAGCCTCATTTGGATTTATGGGATTGAAGTCAGTAGGATATCCTTTTATTCTACCATCGGCAAAATTGAAACCAAACATTGTCTTATCACCGTTCATAGTTGTACTGGTGTAGATAGTAGATGAGGCAAATTGCGCATCAATGATACGCTCCCCAGCATCGAGGTCGCCATATCCAAATTCAAACATATCAGTGTCAATATAAGGCACGGCGCTACCTTGCGCCGTAGCAAATACCTCAGGTTCGGCCCCATAGAACATCGCCAGGGAGTACAGCTCTTTGATTGTTGGTAAACGCCAGTCGTCATATCCGGCAAAAGTACTTACGGCAGCTTCACGTTCCGCATCGGCCTGAGCGATCTTATCATTGGTATCAATAACACCATCATCGTTCAAGTCCGGACTTTGTGTCCACATTAAGCCGGTAACCCTATCGGTTACCGTGCCATCGCCGTTGTCCTGATAGTCCGGTTTTGTACCCAAGTAGTTTGAATTTTGGCCAAAGAAGTCAGTACCAGAAGAAGGCAAGGACATGATAGTGGTATTGTCGTAAGAAAGTGTTTGTTCAGTACCTACAATGGGATAACCTGAAATATCAGGTAAGTTGTCAATTGCGATATCTGCCGTGTCATCAATTGTCTCTTCCGGAGCTATATCTTCCGAATCCGTCGAACAGGATACGATTATCAAAAGGGTTAGGAAAACGGTGTTTTTTAAGTAATACATGGGTACGTTGTTTTTACGATCATACCTGTGACTTTACCTTATCCAATTGGTTTAATAGCGAAAATGGGATTTAAGATTATTTAACAATTGGGCCATTTTCCCGCTGGATTGCCACCGGGTGAGATGAGGAAAGAAATAATTACCAACTTATAAGCCTAAGTATTTGTGACCCCGCTTTAAAAGCTATCCAAGAAAGGGTTTATTACAAACCGGCGATTCTGGTGAAAACCACTGTTAAACGGAAAAATAAAGGATGTACTGAAAGCAATTGAGTTAGTCTATTTATGATCTATGCTACTCATAGTATCTCAAAAAAATTGTTGCCATAACTATTGGTTAGAAACAATTCATTGGTATGGTGTCGTAAGGGATTACCTTATGAACTTTAGAAAATAGTCCCTTTTTAATCGACTTTGTTTAAAATGGTATTATGAACAATAGTTCCTTCTGTACCCACCGCATAAATACCAACTTCATTGCTTCCCCAAAGGCCATAAAAAGGAATGTCAGCTTCAAAAACCGTTACAAGTTCTTGCTGCTCTAAATCATATCGATATATTTTATTGCCCGTTCTAAATCTACTTGTAGCAAGGTATAACTCTTTTGAATTAAAGATTTTGAACCCTCCTATTGGCAGAAGACCACTTTCTATTATTTGCCAGTTCTCACCATCGTATTTTAGTATGCTACCGCCGGTACCGGTAGCATATATTTCATTTTCCGAAATACCCTCGATATTATCCAAAAAGTTTTCTTGAAACCGCTCACCTTCATACATCGTTAACCAAGTGTCGCCATCGTAGTTAAGTATATAATCCTGTTCTCCGGAGTGACCAACCAGATAAAGTTGGTTGTTAATGCCCCAAACATCCGTTGTAATAAAATCAGTAGCATCAAAAATCTTTATTAGCTGATTTGATTCCATTTTGTACAAACCATCCCACGCGGTCAGATACACTGTTCCTTCAACGATTTCAATATTCGAGAAGACAATATCATTTCTTATTTCTTCCCATTCATTTCCATCAAATTTTAATACGATACCTTTATCAACTCCATCAGCGACCTGCCCAACTACATATATTTCATCACATGAAAGCCCTGCAATACCCAGAAGTACCAATCTTGAATTGAAATCTTCTTTTTCAATTACCCAGGCCCCATCAACTTTCCTTAAAACCGTCCCTAAATGTATACTTGGGTCAACAGCTAAAGAACCTCCCACGGCATATAAACACTCACTATTTCCCCAAACAGCACCTAAGGGCACATTCTTTTCGATAGACGATACCGACCATACTCCACTCAATTCTGCGGCAGGTGCAATGGGGGAATTGTCATCTTCATTACAACTCATAAACACGAAAACCGAAATCAATAGTCCTGATAATTTCTTCATTTGGATTGTCTTTTTGATCGTTCTTTAAAAATGATCAAACATCACTCCATTCTGATTTTACCAATATTAAATAATCGTTATTTACTTCTTAAGAAGGATATGACACGGCAACGTCAATTCAGTGGGCATTTATTTTCTTGTCGCTGTTTTGTGTTCTTGTAATTAAGTGCTTACAGGTATTGAGATGTGTTATGGATTATGCCTTTAAACGTACCGTCCATTCAAAATTAAAGGTAGACACCACTACCCCATCTTGATTGACTCCAACAGATTTCATCCAAATGGTTTGTCCTTCCCCGGTAGCGATGGTCTTTTTTAGTGCGTCGGCGATCAAATGTCCATCTTCACAAGTAAAGGTGATTCTTCCCGTGGCTTTTTTTGAAAAATTGGCCTTATTGTTCTGGACCAACATGGAGATTTTTCGTCCACTTTGCCGAATTGCAGTAGAAACCATGATACCTGTTGTAAATTCGGCTGCCATACCCTGAACCGCCCAAAACATTGAATTGAAAGGGTTTTGATTGAACCATCGATGCTTTACCGTAGCCACGGCTTTGGTATCGTCCATATATTTCAATCGCACACCACACCACCATGCAGATGGAAGGTTAAAAAAAGTAAAGAGGTTTACTTTAAAATTCGAAGGTGGATTCATAAACTGTTGTTAGTCCGCATAAAGGTCTGCAATTTCTTTGGCAAACTTCTTACGAATGACCCTCCTTTTTAACTTTAAGGTCGGTGTTAACTCAGACTCGCTACCATCTTCATGTAACGGCAACCATGGTTTGGGAACTAAAGTGAACTTCTTGACCTGTTCAATATGGCTAAACTGTGGATTGTAGCTATCAATGACTTTTTGATACTTTTTTAGCACCTTTTTATGCTGTACCATATGTTCCAGACCCTTCCATTCCAATGCTTTTGCCTCGCACCAATTCTTCAGGGCCTCTTCTGCCGGAACAATCAAAGCGGTAACGAATTTTTGTTTATCGCCTACCACCATCATCTGCTCGATTAAAAAGTCCTCTTTCATCTTATTTTCAATTGGTGCCGGCGCTACGTATTTGCCACCAGAAGTCTTTAGGAGTTCCTTTTTACGGTCCGTGATCTTAAGAAACTTTCGCCCGTTATTCCCATGAACAATTGTTCCAATATCGCCGGTACGGAACCACTGTTTTCCATCCATTTCTGTAAATACCTTAGCCGTAGCCTCAGGTTTTTTATAATAGCCTTTCATAACATTAGGACCATGGGTCAAAATCTCGCCTTCTCCTTCCCGATATTCGCCATTGGTATCGACATGGACCTCAACACCATTGATAATGGGACCGGTTGTACCCAAAATGACACCATCATCCTCCATGGTGTTTATTGTTATCGTGGGAGAGGTCTCTGTTAATCCGTAACCTTCACGAATGGGAATTCCCGCAGCACAAAAGACCTGAATAATTTTTACAGGGCAAGGGGCTGCACCTGTGATGATGGCTTTTACATTACCTCCAAGCGCCTCCCGCCATTTACTAAAAACTAGCTTGTCTGCAACTTTCCACTTCAGTCGCTTTCCAAAAGATAGCTTCTGATTGATTTGGTAATCATTCGTCATTTCCAAAGCCCAGAAAAACAGCTTCTTTTTAACGCCCTCCAAAGCCAACCCCTTATTGTATATGGCCTCATATACTTTTTCAAGTAGACGTGGTACCGCGCAAAAGGTAACGGGTTTTACGGCCTGTAGATCGCCTTCCGGACCACTAAGATTATCTGTTCCTACAAAATGAACCTGTGCTCCCATATAAACATATACCATGGCAACAGCACGTTCAAAAATGTGACAAAGTGGTAAAAAACTCAGTACATTTTCTCCTGCTTCAGCAGTCAAATGCGGTGAGGTCTCTTTGACTACATGTAGGATGTTGGAATGGCTAAGCATTACGCCCTTGGGATTTCCAGTGGTGCCGGAGGTGTAAATAATTGTTGCCAGATCTTCAGATCGTATTCCACTTTTGATATTCTCAACCTCATCGGCATGTAACGCGTTAAAAATTGAGCTCCAATAGGCACCTTCGGTTTCTTTATCAAAAACATAGATGTGCTTGAGTGTTTTGACCTTCTTTTTAGCTGCAGTCAATTTATCCACCAAATCCAAAGCGCCACAAAAAACCACTTTTACCTCGGCTTCATTTAAAATGTACTCGTATTCCCCGATACTAATTGTTGGATATAGGGGTACACTTATCATTCCTGCCATTTGGATGGCAAAATCCATGATCAGCCATTCAGGGCGATTTTTATAGGCAACTAAAGCAATTTTATCGCCTTTATTCAATCCCAGGGATAACAAGCCGGAAGCTGCTTGTTCCGCCATTTCTACCACTTGATCGGTACTGTAGGATCGCCATTCGTTGTTTGAATTTCGGGAATTGAGGGCTTTTTCTAGGGGAAACTTCTCTTGCTGATGATAGAGCAAGTCAAATAATCGAGTCATTAAAGTCGTTCATTTCAGTAATAGCTGCCTTAATTTACAAAATTGCAAACTAAGTTACTTTATAACCACTTTGAAACCTTTGGGTTACTCGAACATTAAACTGATAAATTCTGCTACGCAGGCTGGCTTTTCTGAATTTTCGATTTCTGCTGTGCAGTTCCAGGTTATTTTTAACCCTGTTTCTCCATACCACTCAACTTCAGCAATACTTCCTGTTATGCGAAGACGACTATCCACCACGACAGGACTTGGAAATCTAACTTTGTTCAAACCATAGTTCACACCCATTTGAACTGATTTGACAGTAACCAAATCACCCAACATTTTTGAAAATAGGGACAAGGATAAGAATCCATGGGCAACAGGCTTTTTAAAAGGAGAGTGCTTTTCGGCTTTTTCAACATCTACGTGTATCCATTGAAAATCCTGAGTCGCCTTAGCGAAGTCATCAATCATTTCTTGGGTCACCACCAACCAATCCCCTTTCGGAAGTTCTTTACCTTTCCAGGTTTTGAATTCGTTTAGGTCCGTTACTACCAATTTTGCCATCTTCATACTTTTATCGTGAAATTCCTCCATCAATGGTTAAGCAGATTCCAGAAACAAATCGTGCCTCATCCGATGCTAAATACAAATAGCCATAAGCAATGTCAATAGGTTGGGCGACCGTCTTTAACGGAATACTGGCGGCAATGGCTTTAAAGTGTTCTTCCGGGATTTTCTTCACCATATCCGTCATGGTAAAGCCCGGAGCTATGGCGTTAGCTGTTATCCCATACTTGCCCAATTCCGTGGTCCAGGTTTTACTCATGGCAATCACCCCGGCTTTGGTCGCGGCATAATTGGTCTGACCAAAATTACCGCGTAGTCCTACATTTGAAGCTGCGCTTACAATGCGACCGTATGTATTGGCTTTCATGTAGGGTACCACAGCTTGGGTACAAATAAACACCCCTTTTAGATTCACCGCTATCACTGCATCCCACTCTTCTTCGCTCATTTTTTCCAAAGTACGGTCACGGGTGATCCCCGCATTATTTATCAGAATATCGATTTTCCCATGTTCCCTATTAACTCTTTCAAACAGGGATGCGATGGCCGCTTTATCGGTAACGGAAACGGAATGGAACTCAGCGTTACCGCCAGCCGCATTAATTCCATTGGCCACTTCCGCTCCCTGAGGAAGCAAATCCACTATGATTACGGTGGCAGCTTCCTTTGCAAACAATTCGGAAACCGCTTGTCCAATGCCCCTGGACCCCCCGGTAACGATGGCTACTTTATTTTTTAGTCTCATATTTTTTAGTTGTAATTGCTCGATGCATGGTGAACGGTGCCCTAATATTTAACATTGAACTTATATCAAACCTTAACTACCAGTTTTCCTTTTGCCCTTCGATTCGCTATCTCCTCCAAGGCTTCTGGGGTTTCAGAAAGCTCGTACACCTTATGAATGTAGGGCTTTAATTTCCCCTCGGCATGCCACTGCATTAACTGCATGCTATTTTCCATATTCGCTTTAGGTTCTTTCATGGCGAAGCTTCCCCAAAAGACCCCTACAATTTCCGCTTCTTTAAGCAGGGTAAGATTCAATGGGATTTTTGGAATATCCCCGGCAGCAAATCCAACAACCAAAAAACGCCCATAGCGTGCTGTGGCCCTTAAGGCAGGTTCGGAATACGCACCCCCAACAGGATCATAAACCAGATCCACACCTTTGCCATCCGTCATTTCTTTTAGCGTACTCTTTAGGTCTTGTTCATTGTAGTTAATGGTTAAATCGGCACCATACCGCCTACAAAGCTCCAATTTCTCATCCGTTGAAGCAGCAGCAATTACTTTCGCTCCCATCAGCTTGCCCAATTCAACAGCAGCTAGCCCAACACCCCCGGAGGCACCCAAGACCAAAAGGCTTTCTCCTTCCTTGATTTTACCACGGTCGTGCAAAGCATGATAGGACGTGCCGTACGCCATTAAAAAAGAGGCCGCAGTTTCAAAATCCATTTGTGGCGGTTTTGGAAAACAGGCATTGGCAGGCACCACTACTTCTTCGGCCAGCGCACCATAAGGTACAAATCCGAACACTTCCTGTCCTACTTTCAGGTGCTTAACCCCTTCCCCAACTTCCTTAACAACTCCTGCCAAATCACTACCTGGGGTAAAAGGCAGATCAGGTTTAAACTGATATAATCCCTGAATGATTAACGTATCAGGAAAATTGAGCCCACAAGCTTTCGTAGCTACTACCACCTGCTTTGGTCCGGCGTTTACCGCATCTACATCTTCCAAAACCAGGTTTGAAGGGGGGCCGTAACTTTTACATCGAATTGCTTTCATTTCAGTAATTATTTTTCTTGAACCTTATTCCCTGTAATACGTCACCCTGAATTCATTTCAGGGTCTCATCAACTAATGATGCGATGCTGAAACAAGCCTACCTGGCGGCAGACAGGTTCAGCATGACGAAAACCAACCTTTGTCAATCCTCAATTACTTTAAGCACTAATTTCCCCATTTTTTCACCGCTAAAAAGTCGATTATAGGTTTGCGGGAAGTTTTCAATGCCTTCATACACATCTTCTTTGCTTTTTAGTTTCCCTTGTGCCATCCACATGCCCATTTGTTGTGCCCCCTCGCCATATCGTTTTGCCCAATCAAAAACGACCATGCCTTGCATGGTAGCCCTGTTGACTAAAAGGGAAAGGTAATTACTGGGTCCTTTGATGGCCATTTTGTTGTTGTATTGCGAAATTGCCCCACATATAACGATGCGTGCGTGCATTCGAAGTCGGGACAGGGCAATATCCAAGATCTCACCTCCTACGTTGTCAAAATACACATCTATGCCTTTTGGGCACAATTCTTTAAGTCGGTCACGAACATTTTCGTTCTTATAGTCGATAGACCCATCAAAGCCAAGTTCATTTTTGATGTACTTGCATTTATCAGGACCACCCGCTATTCCTACGACGGTACACCCTTTGATTTTCGCGATTTGACCAACGATACTTCCTACGGCGCCAGCAGCGCCTGACACCAAAACCACATCGCCTTCCTTAATTTTCCCTACTTCAAGAATTCCGAAATAGGCGGTCATGCCTGGCATTCCCAAGGTTCCGATATAGGTTGGCAGCGGTGCCAATTTGGGATCAACAGGATAGTACCCTTTGCCATCAGTAGTCACATACTGTTGTACTCCTCCACTACCTGAAACAAAATCCCCTACTTTGAATTTCGGATGATTGTTCGATTGAATGACCTCCCCAACGGAACCGGCACGCATTACCGAGCCAATGGCCATGGGTTCAATATAGGACCTGGCATCATTCATCCAACCCCGCATGGCCGGATCAAGTGATATATAATGCTGTTTGATCAGTATTTCCCCATCCTTAGGTTCCGGAATGGGGTTGGAAACTAAATTCCAGGTATCAGCCCCAGCTTCCCCAACAGGTCTTTTTACAAATAGTAGTTGCTTATTCATTTTGTTTTATTCTATTTTTTCTTGTTCGTAAAACGCTCTACATAGGCCATCATTTTTGCCCGTATTTCTGGTTTCCACCATAATTCGGCGGCCTGCTTCATCGCATTTTCGGGATTAGATTCCAACGCATTCAGAAGCGACTTTCGCAATTTGGCCTTGGTGTTCCTTAGAATTTCTTCATCTGCCCTCAAATAGTGTTGCATTTGTTGTTCTGCACGGGGCAATACGTCTTCCAATGGGAGCAATTCATCTACCAATCCACAAGAAAGCGCCTCCTGCCCCTTCAATAGTTTTCCCTCCAAAATATAGCGATGGGCCAAACCCTTACCCAACCAATAGGCGTAGCATTCCGCAAGGTCTTGACTGATCTGAACATTGACCGCCACTTCGTTCAAACCAATGACATAGTTGTCCCCTTCGGCCATATACCTATTGTCACAGGTTACAGCCAAAACGCAACCCCCTGCCGGGGAATGTCCTGTAATTGAGGCGATAAGCGGCTTTTTAAACCGAAGCATTTCGGTGTAAAGGCTTCCGAAGGCCATAAAGAAATCATCCATTTTGGGTTTATCGTATTGCATGAGTTCCACCAAATCTAATCCCGCAGAGAAGAAGTTCGGTTTCCCGGTAAGTACGGCGCCCTTCACTATATCCCTTTTGGCGAGTATTTGGAATACCTCCCGTAATTCCTGCACCATTTCAAAATTGATCGCATTGGCCTTGCCTCTATCCAACTGGATAATGGTATACTTTTCTTTTTCAATTAGTTGTATTGTATTCATATGCACTACATCAATGAGTTTCCTCCGTCCAGGGTTAGGGTCTGTCCTGTGATAAATTTAGAATTGTCCGAGGCGAGCCAGCAAATAGCTTCGGCGACCTCATCCGCCTTCCCAAAACGCCCCATGGGGATAAAGCGTTTTAATTTATCGCCCATCTCAGGACTAACTGCCAACAACTGATCCAACAAGGCAGACTCTGTAAACCCGGGACAAACCGCGTTAATTCGTATGTTTCGCCTACCATATTCCAATGCTGCCGATTTGGTCATACCTACGACCGCAAACTTGCTTGCTGCATAGGATAAATTGTTGCCCGAGGGTTTTAGTCCGGCCAGTGAGGCCACATTGACAATAGTACCATGACCCTGATTTGCCATAACACCCAAAACCAGTTTCATACAATAAAAAACCCCCGTTTGATTCACAGCAATTACATTATGCCAATCATCCAGGGTATGGTCCGCTGTTTTGGCTTGATTTTTACCGCCAATTCCAGCATTATTGACCATCACATCTATCTTGTTGTGTTTTTCAAGCGTTCCGGATACCAATTCCTCCACCTCCTTAAAATCGGTGACGTCGGTTTTTTGAGCTATCGCCTTCCCATCATCTAATAGAATCTCCTCAGCAACTTTTTGAGCGGCAGTACTATTGATATCGGAAACAATAACGCTTGCTCCATGTTTGCCAAATAGTTTAGCCGTTTCCCTGCCGATACCACTTCCGGCACCGGTAATGATGACTACTTTATCTTTTAAATTCATGTTTGTTGAATTGATTTGCAGTGGATTAATCTTGAATCGCTCAAAGCACGGGCACGTAAATGGGACGGGTATCCCTCTGCAGTGGCCATACCGATGAAATCGGAAAATGAATCATATTGAACCACGATGACGGAATCCCAAAGTTCCTCATCTGTGGGGCCAATCAGCATATGCTTGGGAGCACCAAAGAATAGAACCTTTGCCTTGACCTTTTCCAAAAAAGGGGCTGCAGCATTTAAATAGGCGCCGTAAGCTTCTTTACCGGTTTCCCCAGTTTCCTCCACTACATTTTTATATCTCAAAAGATTCAACATGATAACAGGTACATTACCTACCTCTTCTTTGAATTTTTGGAACTCATCCGGGTTTACATTGATATAAGATTCCATTTAATATAGGTTGTCTATTTTGTTTCTTTGGATGGCCTGCCACGCATTGTTACAGCACAAAGCAGCCGCTTTATTCAAATTTGAAAACTTTGGGTCCTGGGTATGCCCATGTTTGTAGCGATAATAGATCTGTTGGGCAATGACGGCTATTTTGAACAGTCCATACGCATAGTAAAAAACAATATTGTCAACCGAACGACCACTTTTCTCTGCGTACCCTTGAACAATATCACTTCTTGATGGATTACCATCCATTACGGTAGGCGACGGCAACCCCTGTTTCATAAAATCGGCATCGTCAGCCGTTGTCCAATACCCCAAAGAGGTTCCCAGGTCCATCAAGGGGTCACCCAGCGTACACATTTCCCAATCCAATATGGCTGATATGTTTTTCCAATCTGTTCCCGAAAAAACCACATTGTCGTATTTGAAATCGTTGTGAATTAAGGTATGGTCGTAGCTTACCGGTTGATTTTGCTGCATCCAGGACATCACTTTTTCTGCTGCCGGGACATCATCCGTGGCGGCAGCCAGATATTGCTTGCCCCAATTGATCACCTGGCGGGATACATAGCCTTCAGGTCTTCCTAAATCTTCAAGTCCTGCATGTTTATAATCAATGGTATGAAACTCCACAAAAGTGTCCAACCAAGTATTTGAGATGGTCTTGAACTCATGTGGTGAAACACCCTTCTTATGGGCCGCTCTGGCGGTAAGGATTTCACCTTGCACTTTTTCCATGATGTAAAAAGGAGCACCAATCACCTCAGTGTCTTCACAAAAAGCATAGGTTTTAGGAGCTTTGTCAAAAACTGGGTTCAGATGAGAAAGCACCTTGTATTCCCTTCCCATGTCGTGGCCCCGTTTTGGGGCAGCAAAAGGAGGTCTACGTAACACATATTCTTTGTTTTCAATTTTGATGAGATAGGTCAGATTGGAATAGCCGTTGGAAAATTGGCTTACTTCAAGTTCGCCATCGATATTTTGGATCAGTTCTTTTTGTTGAAGAAATGATTTTAGGTTTTTGGCATTTAACTCCTCCCCTTCCCGAACCGGTCTTGTTGGATTGGCAGTCATAAAGATTGGGTATATTTCTTAATGATGCTCTTACCTAATTGGCTCATATGCACCTCATCCGGGCCATCGGCCAATCGGAGCATTCGAGCGGCAGCATAAAAATGTGCAAGAGGTGTATCGTTACAGACACCCTTTCCACCCAAAATCTGAATAGCTCGGTCGATAATGGCAAGAGCCATATTCGGTGCTACTATTTTGATCATGGCAATTAGATCTTTGGCTTCCTTGTTCCCTACACGGTCCATTTTGTCAGCGGCAGACAATACCAACAATCGGGTTTGTTCAATCTCACAGGCTGATTTGGCTATATCCTGACGCACGCTACTAAAGGTATCCAAAGTGCGTCCAAATGGTTTGCGATCGATAGTTCGTTGGGCCATAATTTCCAGGGAGCGCTGAGCCATGCCTATCAACCGCATACAATGGTGAATACGACCGGGCCCCAAACGACCTTGAGCAATTTCAAATCCACGGCCTTCGCCCAACAACAAATTCCCTTTTGGTACCCGAACATTGGTCATCTGAATATCGGCGTGACCCTCCGGAGAATCGTTGTATCCAAAAACAGGAAGCGGCCGAAGTACCTCGAGACCAGGAGTGTCTATAGGCACCAAGATCATACCCTGTTGCTGATGTCTTGGAGCATCAAAATCAGTTTTTCCCATGACAATGGTCAACTTACAATTAGGGTCCATGGCTCCCGAAGACCACCATTTTCTGCCGTTTATAACATATTCATCTCCATCTGCCATAATGGAAGTTTCAATATTCGTGGCATCAGAAGAGGCTACCTCGGGTTCCGTCATCAAAAATGCCGAACGAATTTTTCCGTCCAATAACGGTCTCAACCATTCTTCTTGTTGTTCGGGCGTGCCATATTTGGCCAATACCTCCATGTTTCCAGTATCAGGAGCACTGCAATTGAAGACTTCAGAGGACCATAGAATTCGACCCATTTGTTCCGCCAATGGAGCATATTCCAGGTTACTCAAGCCCGGACTAAATTCCTTGTAGGACTTTGGTAAAAACAGATTCCATAAACCTTCAGCTCTTGCCTTATGTTTTAAGTCTTCAGTTCCTGGCCACCGTTTCCAGCTGTTTTCCGGATTCGCATGAAAAGCATTTACCTCTTCCTCAATAGGTTGAATATGTTCAGCAATGAACTCTTGTAGTTTTTTTTGAAGTTTTAACGACTTTTCACTGTATTCGAAATTCATAAAGTGCTATTATTTGGATTCCCGCCTTTACTTCGACTTGGCTCAGCATAAGTGCAGGAATGACAATATTGATTAACCGGAAATTAAATACCCCCCATCTGCGGTATAGACTCCACCTGTCATATAGGATCCAGCATCAGATGCCAATAACATCACCAATCCCGCCATCTCGTCGGGTTCTGCCATGCGTTTTAGTGGAATTGTGCTGGTGTACATCCCCAAGGTCTTTTCATCACTCCACAGGGCTTGGCTGAATTTGGTCTTTATCAATCCGGGGCATACCACATTGGAGCGGATACCGTATTTCCCCCACTCCTTTGCCTGGTTTTTGGTCAACATGATCAAAGCCGCCTTGGTCATGCTATACAGCCCTAAACGAAAGCCAGGGTGCACGCCTTCTACCGAAGCAATGTTGATGATACTTCCTCCCTCGTCTTTCATATGTGGCTGCACCAAATTCGACAACAGCCAGGGAGCTTTGACATTTACCTCCATAATTTTGTCAAAAACTTCCTCACCTGCCGCTTCCAAGGGGCCATAAAAAGGGTTGATGGCCGCGTTATTCACCAAAACATCTATCCGTCCATACGACTTAAGCGTTTCATCAACAAGGTTTTGGCGCTGTACGGCATCCCCAATATGACAGGCTATGCCTATTGCTTCCATACCCTGGTTTCTGAATGCTGACGCAACAGCCTCAACAGCTTCCTGTTTCCTACTACTCACAACCACCTTTGCACCGTTCTCTGCAAGACCTTGGGCTATGGAACGACCGATGCCTTTACTGGAACCGGTAACAATGGCTACTTTTCCCGAAAGATCAAATTTTGAAGTTATCCGGTCCATTAAGCAAAAATCTTTTTATCCGTATTCAAGGTTAAGGTTTCCTGATTCATCAAAACTTCGGCAAGTCCCTGGGTTTTGGGCAGCTCATATTTAAAATAAAATCGCATCGCATGAATTTTACTTTCATAAAATTCGGTTGAATTTGAGCGGGTACCCGTAACCATAGCCTCTTGCGCCTTGATCGCGATTTCAAGCCACTGCCAACCTATGACTATAGTGCTGAAGAATTCCATAAAAGGAGTCGCATCGGCCAGAAAACGTTGATAGTCACCCTGCATAGCAAAGGTTATTAGAGATTGGAGTACCTTTTGTGTTAGCTCTAATTTCTCCCCTAGTTTTTGGGCATATGGCGCTAGTGCTTCATACGTCATTGCCATGGTAATGGAATGTTTTATCTCCTCTGACAATAAAGAAAGTGCCTCGCCATTTCCCATAGTTATCTTCCTTCCTAATAGGTCCTGGGACTGGATACCTGTGGTACCTTCATAAATAGCAGAGATCCTGATATCCCGAAGGTATTGCTGTAGTATGTAATCGGAACAAAAACCATATCCCCCAAGCACCTGGACCCCATTATTGACCGAAGTGATACCCATCTCTGATGGATAGGTTTTTACCACCGGAGTCAATATTTCCAATAATAATTTGTTCCGTCTCCTATCTTCTTCGGTTGCTGCGGATACGGATAGATCGTGATATTTAGAGGTCAGGAAAACCAGACTAAGGGAACCTTCGGACACTACTTTTTGTAGCAACAACATTCGGCGTACATCGGGGTGATTGACAATCAGCGTTTGCTCCTGGGAAACGTCTTTCTTCCCGGATCGCTGCAATTCCCGGCCCTGTGGCCGTTCATGGGCATATTGCAATGATGCATGATACGCGGCAGTAGCGATTGCCGCAGCTCCACGGCCAACAGCAATACGAGCTCCGTTCATCATTAAGAACATGTATTTCAGGCCCTGGTTGGGTTCACCCACCAACCAACCGGTACAATCGGATTTATCCCCAAAGAACAAATGTGTGGTACAGTAGCCTTTTTGTCCCATTTTCTGGAAATCAGCTACCGTGGTTACATCATTGGATTTCAGTGGGCCATCGCCAACAGGTCTGTTTTTAGGCACTACAAAAAGGGAAATACCTTTTGTTCCAGCCGGGGCGCCCTTTATTCTCGCCAGAACCAAATGCACAATATTCTCTGCTCCCTGATAATCCCCACCCGAGATGAATATCTTTTGACCATGGATTTTATAGGTATCGCCATCAGGGGTGGCCGAAGTTACAATGTCGGACAAGGAACTGCCGGCCTGTGGTTCAGTCAAACACATGGTCCCGCCCCACTTTCCACAAATCATGTTAGGAATAAACATTTCATTGAGCTTTTGATCGCCAAAATGAATGATCAGTTCCGCGGCGCCGAGGGTCAGTCCCACATAACCCGGCATATGGTTATTTGCTGCTTCTTGAATGAAAGCGGAAGCATTGATGGCCATCGAAGGCATTTGAAGTCCGCCCACCTTGTAGGAAAAAGGAGCCCCTATGAATCCCATTTCACCGGCCAGCTTCATATAATTCCGGATCTGGGGGTGTACCACAATTTCACCATCCTCAAAGTGGGCAGGATGTTCATCCATCTCTTTGAAATAGGGAAACATCTCCTTATCCGCAAATTCTTTTACCGAATCCACATATAAATCAATTGCTTCTTCATCATATTCTGAAAAGTGTTCTTGATCAAGTACTTCTTTAACTTCATGCACCTGGAAGAGCAAAAATTTTAAGGTTTCGATGTCTACATATTGGTTTTCCATAGTCTTTTTTTTGAATGACTTGAAGGTATTACTATTTCCTGCCAAACCCATTAAACTGGTATAATAAAACAGGGTGAAAACAACAAAATGTCATTAACCTACTGTAGCCAGTCGCTTCCGAAGTTTTGAAAGCCCCACCGGTGTTATTCCTAAATAACTCGCTATAAGATAATTAGGGACTCTTTGGAATAATTCGGGTCGCTTTTCCAAAAGCCTAAGATACCGTTCTTCATTGCTGCGCAGCGTCATTCGCTCCACCCTGGTAAACAGTTTCATAAAAGCCTCCTGCATCGATAAACGGCCAAAACGTTCTAGTTGATGTGAGTTGTCAAAACTGTTTTCGGCTATTTTTTTGTGTACCGCAAACACTATGGTATCTTCCAACGCTTTTAGATAACAGCTCGAAGTTTCTTCGTTAACATAAGAGAGCAAATCGGTAAAAAAAACGTCTTCGGTGTAGAATTCCAAAACCTTGATTTCACCGTTTTCCTCTTTGTAATAACAAATACAGCCCTTTTCCAAATAATAGAATCTGTTTTCGACTTTTCCCGGGGTAAGCAGGGTATCTCCTTTGGATAGAATAATCTGGTCATAATGAATCAACTCCCCGGTCAATATTTCATCATCAACCTGGGTGTAACTAAGTATCTTTTTTCGAAGATTAGTATGATTTTTCACGAACCAACGTCCTTAAAACTGGAAAAATGTCCTACTAAGGTAACCAATTTCAAATCAGCAAAATACCTTATCTACTTATTATTTAAAAGTATCGTATTAGTACGTTAGAATTATTTAAATAATTGTTTTTCAACTATTTAAGTCATTTTTTATGCTTTTTTGTCAAAAAAGCAGTTTTGTTAATTATATGTTAAATTATAGTACTTTGTTTTGCATAGTACCATCTTTTGGATATATATTTGCATCGTAAGCTAATAGGTAAAACTATTTTCAATCAATAAATCGAACAAAAAATGGCAACTACTTTAACCAAACATGAACGAAATTTGTCGGCCATTATACATGCATCCACATTCACAAAATACTTTGTGCCTTTTGGGAATTTTATTTTTCCCTTGATCCTTTGGACGGCCAATAAGAAGGAACATGATTTTGTGGATTACAACGGTAAGCAGGCCTTGAATTTTCAAATTAGTCTGTTATTGTATTCCATAGTGATAAGCCTTATCAGCATTCCATTTTTTGTTGGTTTTATGCCTGACCTGTTCGATGGAAGTTTTTGGGGCTTTCATAAGCTCAGCGATCTGAACAATCTGAATATTCATATTAGCAGCGATGATTTCAGATGGGGTCGGTTTTTCTGGCCGGCAGGAATAAGCGGCTTGTTGCATGCTGCCCTCGTAGTGATCAATGTGGTATACAGTGTTTTAGCTACGATACGCACCAATGAAGGACAGTATTTTCAATATCCATTTACCATCAAATTTATCAAGTAATGCGGACCGGTAACACCATATTGATTTTGCTACTGCTGGTTTTGTCGAATACTAGTATCGCTCAAACTTCCGGAGATCATGAGTTGTACAGGACATTAAAAGCCCAGGACAGTATCCTTTTTGATGCGGCCTTTAACACTTGTGGAATTGAGGTATTGAATGCCATTTTTACAGAGGATTTTGAATTCTACCATGACAAGGTAGGCATAACAGAAGGTCGGGACGCCTTTGTAGGTCGCATCGCAGATGGGTGCGCTAATAGAAAGCCAGAGGCGCAACAACCTGCAAAAAGAATTTTACAACCCGGAAGTTTAGAGGTATATCCCTTATATAATAACGGACAGTTGTATGGCGCTATTCAACATGGCGTTCATACGTTCGAATTTCTCAATGCCAAAGGAGAATATCAAAAAGGGGATATTGCCCGGTTTACTCATGTTTGGGTACTGGAAGACGGTACATGGAAAGTACGTAGAGAGTTAAGTTACGATCATCATTTACAACAATGAACAATCATCAATCAATACAAAAGGAGTTTAATCACTTGCCCTGAGCTTTGTTGAAGGGTCAATCAAAAAACGAACTAGAAAAACACCCGTCCTGAGCACCCCTCCTACCGAAGTCTCGTACGGAGGGCAGGTTGTTGAAGGGCAATCAATCAATCAAAAACGGTTTTCCGCTCCCGCTGCTCATCACAGCGGGGTGGGTGGAAACCAAAACGAACAGTTAATTAATTTGGAATCATGAAGTTATGAATATAGAAAACACAAAGGCACAAATGCGCAAAGGGGTTCTGGAGTATTGCATCTTGTCTATTTTAAAAGACGAGGACAAATATGCATCAGAAATACTCGGAGCACTTAAAGACGCTAAGATGCTTGTAGTAGAAGGTACCATATACCCGCTACTTACCCGATTAAAAAACGCGGGACTACTCAATTACCGCTGGGAGGAGTCTACTTCAGGACCACCACGAAAATATTACGCCCTAACCGAAACAGGACATTTGTTCCTTAAGGAATTGAACGGTACCTGGGATGAACTTAGAAATGCAGTAAACTTGGTAACCAACAAATAAGAAAATTAAGCAATGAATAAGACAGTAAACATAAATTTAGCGAACACCTTCTTCCATATAGATGAGGAAGCGTACGCCAAGCTAAGACGGTACCTGGAAGCCATAAAACGTTCGTTTTCAGGCACTCCGGGCAGCGATGAGATCATCGCAGACATTGAAGCCCGCGTCGCAGAGCTCTTCTCCGAAAAGATGGAGCATGATCGTCAGGTAATCACCCAAAAGGAAGTGGATGAAGTGATCCAGGTTATGGGACAACCCGAGGATTATATGGTAGATGAAGACATCTTTGAAGATGCACCCAGACAAAAAACGGCCTCCTCTACTTCTCGCGTTAAAAAGCTATATCGCGATACTGACCAGAAGTATATCGGTGGGGTGTGTTCAGGACTAGAGCACTATCTGGGGTTTGACGCGCTTTGGATACGATTGATCTTCATCCTTCTTGCCATATTTACCGGATTTGGGCTTATCGCCTACATTCTGTTATGGATTTTAGTTCCGGAAGCAGCGACCACTTCCCAAAAACTGGATATGCGGGGAGAGCCCATCAACATCAGCAATATAGAACGCAAAGTAAAAGAGGGGTTTGATGATGTTGCCGACAGGGTTAAAAATGTTGACTACGAACAAGTAGGCAACAAGGTCAAAAGCAGCTCCAGGACCTTTTTTGATACCATAGGGGACATTATTTTGTTCCTTTTTAAAGTCTTTGCCAAGTTCATTGGCGTATTGTTGATCATTATCGGGGCAGCCACCCTAATCGGTCTTTTTGTCGGTTTGGTTACGGTTGGTGTAATTGATGTTGTCCACTTCCCCGGAGTAGATTTCTACGATATTGTCAATACTACCGGCGCACCGGTTTGGTTGGTATCCTTCTTACTGTTCTTTGCCATTGGGATACCCTTCTTCTTCTTGCTGTATTTAGGCTTGAAGATCCTGGTGAACAATCTAAAGTCCATTGGAAATATCGCCAAGTTTTCCCTTTTAGGGTTGTGGCTGCTTTCCATTGGCATTCTCATTGCCCTTGGGGTTCGGCAGGCAGCAGCGCATGCCTACACCGGAACTACCACCGTTAATGAGACCTTACTATTAGGCCAGGAATCGGATACTGTTCTGATCCGGATGCAGTCTGCGGATAATATTGATTACGACAACCGGTTTCGGTTTGAAAATCTCGAAATGGTCTACGATGAAAATGGTACAGCGTTATTGTTTTCCGAAGATGTAGCACTCAACATCCGAAAAGCAGAAGACAGCATTGTCTCATTAAAAATAAGAAAAGATGCGGATGGCGGTTCCTATGAAGAGGCCAGAAGTCGTTCTAGCCAAATTGATTACGGGTATACTCTGGAAGGAAATGAAATTGTCCTGAACGATTTTCTGACCACAGCTATTGAAAATAAAATGCGGGATCAGGAAGTACGTACTACTATCTATATCCCGGAAGGAAAGGTACTACGTTTAGATACCTCCCTTAAAGGACATATTGGTAGAAGTACACGGAACGATAAGGATCTCTATCGAAGCGACTTAGTTGATTACCTATGGGTCATGGGCAGCGACGGCGAGCTAAAATGCCTGAACTGCCCGGAAACCCTCAACTCAGATGATGACGGCGGGGGCCATATTATTATTAATGAAGAGGGGATCAATATTGACCTGGAAGATAGCGGGGAATCCTTCAGAATGAAAGTAGACGAGGACGGTGTGGAGATCAAAGCAAACGAGAATTAACAATCCAGTCCCAAAATTTGACAATTGGGAAAAAATTAATAACAGTAGAACAACAGAAACACGAATTTTATTCAATCATTAAAACAACACAATCATGACAACACTAGCGAAAATTGCAATTGCCATCCTACTGGCGTTATTTACCTCCTCCTGTGCATTTGACATTAGTTTTGGCGAAGGGCAACGAGGAAACGGGCAGATCGTAGAAGAAAGCAGGACAGTAACTGAGGAATTTACCGTGGTATATGCTTCAGAAGGACTTGATGTTTTCGTTACTCAAGGCAACGACTTTAGCATTAATGTAGAAGCAGACGAGAACATCATTGAATTAATAGGAACCGATATCCGGGATGGTCGACTTAAGGTACACGCTATTGAAAATATTGGAAGGGCTACCAAAAACGTTTACGTTACCCTTCCCGTAATTGATGCTCTTGAAACCTCGAGTGGAGCAGATCTTATTGCACAGAATACCATCACTTCAGATAAGATTGAATTGGAAGCCAGTAGTGGTTCTGATCTTGAAGTGGAAGTGGATGCCGCTGAAGTTGTTGCAGAGACCAGCAGCGGTGCAGACATAAAAGTATCCGGACGAACGGATATGCTCTATGCTGATGCCAGCAGTGGTTCTGACATCAAGGCCAGGGGGCTTTTGGCAAAAAGATGCAATGCGGATGCCAGCAGCGGAGCTGATATTTCGGTCAATGTTTCCGAATCTTTGGTCGCCGATGCCAGCAGCGGAGCTGATATTTCCTATACCGGGGAAGCCTCCGTACAAAAAAAGAAATCCGTATCAGGAAGCGTTCACAAATATTAGAATGCTATCCCCACTATTATAGCATAAAAAATCCCGGGAGTACTCGGGATTTTGTTTTCATATTCTCAGTAGAATTCTTTTTATTTTGTTAGTATCCTCTTTATGTTACTATTTTTTTACATAATTCATAAAAAATTAGTACCTTCTAAGAGAATTTATCGCTCCACTAACACCACCGAAAATGAAAAAAATACTGGGTTTATTATTCTTGCTGCTGATACTTGTTTCAGCCACTGAATTGACCTCCGATCCACCGGAACCCTTCCACTCCATACAAGGGACCTGGGAATTGGTTAGCTTTTACAATTATGACGATGGGGTAAACATCTCGGATACCGTACCGAAGCAAGCCGGTTATCGGCAAGTAAAAATGTATTACAACGGGAAAGTCATGTGGTCCCGCTATGTGCCCAACGAACCCAATGGCCGGTTTGGATATGGCTCGTATTTCATTACCGAAGATGAACTTCACGAGACCATCATCTACGGTGATGACGAAATGATGAAAGCCCTGGATACGCTCACAGAGTTTATTTTTGAGCTGGAATTAGGCGAAGATACCTACAGTCAGATCAATTTGGATGAGGAAGGCAAACGTACCTTTTCCGAGAATTACAAACGTATTGATTGAAACTAAATACCAACCTAAAAAAAGCGCTGCAGTTTAACTGCAGCGTTTTTTATGTTCTTGCATTACGTTTGAGAGACTATTGCGCCACCGGTGTTGCCGTTTCTATGGAAGCTAAATACCGTTCGGCATCCAAGGCTGCCATACAACCTGTTCCTGCAGCAGTAACCGCCTGACGATAAATCTTATCCTGAGCATCTCCGCTTGCAAAAACTCCAGGCTTATTGGTTTTGGTAGATCCTGATTCGGTAATAATATATCCGGTTTCGTCCATATCCAGTTGCCCTTTAAAAATACCGGTATTAGGCGTATGCCCGATGGCAATAAAAAGGCCGGTGATCGGTATATCTTCCTTTTCCCCGGTTTGGTTATTGACCATTCGTAAACCTTCCACAACTTGCTCTCCCAATACCTCGTCAACTTCGGTATTGTATCGTATTTCAATGTTGTCCAGGTTGTTTACCCTATGTTGCATGGCCTTGGAAGCCCGCATATGATCCTTGCGGACAAGCATGGTTACTTTCTTACAAATATTCGCCAGATAAGAGGCTTCTTCTGCGGCGGTGTCACCACCTCCTACTATAGCTACCTCCTGCCCTTTGTAAAAAAAGCCATCGCAAACCGCACAGGCCGAAACCCCACCTCCCCGTAGGCGTTGCTCGCTGGGAAGGTTTAAATATTTAGCCGAGGCTCCTGTGGAAATGATAATAGTTTCCGCTTCAATTTCCTTGGCGTTGTCTATGGTTACCCTATGAATACCTCCTACCTCATCACTTAACGCTACAGCTGTAGCCATACCTATCCGTACATCAGTACCGAAACGCTCCGCTTGTTGTTGTAATTGCACCATCATCGTAGGGCCGTCTATCCCTTCGGGATATCCTGGAAAATTATCTACCTCTGTGGTAGTGGTTAACTGTCCCCCAGGTTCCATACCCGTATAAACCACAGGTTTTAAATCTGCGCGTGCTGCATAAATTGCCGCAGTATACCCCGCTGGTCCGGAGCCTATGATCAATGTTTTAATACGTTCAATTTGTTCAGACATAAGTTCTTCTCCTAAATAATATCGCTACTGCAAAAGTAGGTTTTTTGACCAAAAACTTACAGTCCGATAAAATGGTTATTAACAAAAGAGCACCATCTAAAGGTGTTACTATTGCTATAGCGATAAATTGCCGGGTAGTTTTCTTACCTGAGTCATTTTTATTGGAAAAGCCTTTAACCCGGTACAAGGATATTCTTCGGAAGAGCAAGAAAGCAGTTACCCCTTTCGGTATCCTAAAAAGTCCTTTTTGTACTGCTAATCCCTGGATTTGGCATTTAAAAAGGAGGTATTCCGAAGTATGCAATACTTTACGGGCAGTAATTTCTATTCTTAAAAAATGAAGAACAACAGAATTGGCAACAGCGGGCTGATAACCTCTCAGCTTACTTTAGGTACCATGTTGTTTGGCGAAAACACTCAAAGAGGAACTTCTGAACGAGAAGCGATGGAATTGGTTAACCGCTATCTTGGTAACGGGGGCAATCACATTGATACTGCGGACATCTACGCCCAAGGAAAGGCGGAGGAAATCATTGCAAAGTCCATTTCCGGGAAACGGAATGATATTGTTATTTCCACAAAAGTCAGATTTTCTACCTCTCAAAACCCTAATGCTCAAGGGTTATCCCGAACGCACATTCTCAAAGCTGTTGATGAGAGTCTAACCCGTTTAAAAACGGATTATATCGACTTGCTATACGTACATTGTAGTGATCCTATTACCCCTTTGGAAGAGACGATCAGAACCCTGGAACAGATTATTGCCCAGGGTAAGGCGCGCTATCTGGGGGTTTCCAATTTCAAGTCCTGGCAGCTTATGAAAAGCCTGGGTATCTGCGATGCCATTGGAGCCAGTCGTTTTGTTGCAGCACAATATCAATACAGTTTGGTGAATAGAGATATTGAGTACGAATTCTTCGATCTTTTTGAAAGTGAAGGTTTGGGTCTTATGGCCTGGGGTCCCTTGGGAGGAGGCTTTCTAACGGGAA
This sequence comes from Croceivirga sp., assembly GCA_028284665.1. GTDB lineage: Bacteria > Bacteroidota > Bacteroidia > Flavobacteriales > Flavobacteriaceae > Croceivirga. The sequence continues at coordinate 9,923 of JANQRG010000037.1, read as the reverse complement.
AATATGCACGCGAAAAGCAGCCAAGCGAAGGCAGGATAGCCACTTCTGCCAACAATCATGAAGAATCCTGGGAAAGGAGAAATACAGCGCAAAATTGGCGCACTTTAGAAGTCCTTTCGGACCTTAGTAAAAAGTATTCCTGTACCCTTGCCCAACTCGCCATCGCATGGATTTTGAGTAAAAAAACAGTAGCTTCCGTCATTTTAGGCGCCCGGATACCGGAACAATTAACAGAAACCATGGCCTCACCCAAAATTGAGATCGCCAAGGAAGACGTACAAGAGCTGGATACCATAAGTAAACTTCCGGAATTATATCCCTACCGGATGATAGCTGCCTATGGAATGAGAACCATTTAATCGCTGTTAATAATTATGGAAGAATTTAAATTAAAAATAATAACAGGCTTCATAAACAAAAGCGTTAGCTACAACACTATTTTCGCAATTGCGGGAAAGCGCATACGGAAACTTCCTGTTGGTAAAAAACTTTCGGAATTAACCTGAAATAATGCCAAGGAAACTATTTTTAGGGAAAAGCTTCGTTCTTTACCCCAAATAAACCAATTGTTTCACCACAAAACGAGAATTATGAATCTAATGAATATGATTACTAAAATGAGATCCCTTTTGATCGTCCTAACGCTTATAGGTTTGACAAGTTGCAAAACCAGTCAGTTGAATAACGCATCGGGATTAGAAATCGGCACGATCAAAGTGGCTATTCTCTACCCAAATGGGGAGGACGCTACCTTTGATATGGACTATTATGAGGAAAAGCATATGCCGATGGTAGCTGGATTTATAGGTGATAATTTAAAATTTTATGAAATTGACAAAGGCCTGGCTGGCAGAACACCGGAGGATGAAGTCCCTTTTGTGGCCATTGGTTATTTCTATGTTAGCGACCTTGCCCAATATAATGCCGCCATAGGCCAAAACATAGATGCTATACTCGGTGATTTTAAGAATTACACCAACATCAGACCGGTTGTACAGATCAGTGAGATAAAACAGCTACGACCCGCAATTGCAAAGTAGGCGTTCTAATGGGATAGCGACCCATAGTAAATGAAATACGGTTCAAAACAAAAAGCACCTTCAAACCCTTAGTTGACAACGCTTTGATATTCAATGAAACGTGGTTTGGCGGGATGATTGGATTTCCTTGGGATATCCAGAGTAATGTCTTGTATCAAATTTGTACTTGGTTTTTTATTTTCTACTGTGTTCCTTTCTTATTCTGAAAGTTCGGATCTTGAACAAAATTTCTTTTTCTGTACTCGTCCGGTTTAATTTTTTCGCTCCATTTAGTGTAGTTGGTATCTTCGGAGGAGGTTGAGAATTTCAAAAACGCTTTTAGGGTTTCAAAAAAAACCGAAGGATTATCCTCATAGGGAAGATGTCCCGCACCTTTGATCAACAAAGCGTTAGCATTGGGGAATTCCGCTTTCATTAGTTCATGCTTCTCTGAAGAATAGCCCAAATCCCATTCACCATCAATAATAAGGGTAGGTATAGGGCAATCCTCAAATGCCCCCTTGAGATCATACTTAAAGTAGTCGTTAAGCATGGAGCGGTAGTAATTCTTATCATGAACAAACTCGTACCTGGCATACATGGCCATATCCGTTTCTGTCCATTTCTTTAAGTGTCTACGTTTCCAGTCTCCATTCATAAAGGCATTGAACAACATCTTTTTCTGCAACTCCGGATCTACGGTTTCCGAATGTACGGGAAAGGCTCGTTTGCCATTTAGGGTATAGATTTCTTCAATCCTGTTACGTTCTTCTTGAGATTGATAGTCATACTGCCTTGATCCTAGCCCAATATCAATTGACACTGGTAGTGCCGAAGCAACCAACACCATTCCCAGCAAATTCTCCGAATATTTTAAAGAATATACCTGGGTTATCACTCCTCCAAAGGATAATCCAAGAACAACCCATTTCTTTATCCCCAGTTTTGCTCTAAGCTTATCCAGATCATCCACCGCTTGCATGATGTTGTAACCTTCTTTTCCCGGTATTCTTTCCGATAATCCTACTCCTCTGAGATCATAATAGATCACTCTTGAAAATTGTGATGCCTTAAAAAAATGAGGGTGGAAGTAGTGCAAACTCGTTCCCGGCCCTCCACTTACCAAAACCAATGGGACACCTTCCCCTATTTCTTCAACCCATAGATTCACATCCCCAACTAATTCAAATCTTCCGGTTATGCCGAAGATTTCTTCATAGCGTTTTACTACCGGTACCGGAAGGTCATTTTCATATATCACACTATTTCTATCAAAAATCGTTTCTTCCCTCAACAAGCCCCTTTTATCCAAGGACTGCAGGTAGCGCTCTAATAGTGGTAAGCTAGAACGCCTATGAGGTACTGTAGTATTGGTATCAAAATCAAAAACGGTTTCCTGAGCATATAGCGTATCCAACCTAAGAGGAAGCGCGACCCACCCGATCAAAAACAGAAGCATCCAGGCACTTTTCATATTAACTGGTTTTAGCTCCAAGTTATATTTCAGCAACCTTATTTACCTATGGATTCATGAATTGGAAAACGATTTGCGAGGTTATTTGTGAAAAGCACATGTAGAATTGTTTTGGTAAAAGACAATAGATGTAGTTAATTACCTTCCGTGGCTCCCGCCATTTGCATAACTTATTGACCAACGGGAAGGCAGTTTCCCTATCAACTTATGTACGGCGAATAGTTATGTGCTGAGACACCTTAATATGAGCTAATCATGTTGCGCCCTATATTCCGAAGGTGTTAGATTTGTTATCGCCTTAAAGGTAACATTGAACGTAGAAAGATTGTTGAATCCTGCATCTAAGGCAACGGTTATTATCTTGGTTTTTTTACTCCTTGTCTTTAACAAACATTTCGCCTCTTCTACTCTATAATTATTGATGTAACTGGCAAAATTCTGGTTGGCATGTTTGTTTATGATTTCCGATACATTCCGCGATGATATTCCGACAGCTTCAGCCACAGATGTTAGGGTTAAACCAGGATTTAGATATAACTGCTTTTCTTTCATTATAGCTTCGATTTTTTCAAAATACGCCTTACCCTTTTCAGGCGATAGTGTAGAAGTATGGTATCTTGCCGTTAAATTAAGATTAAAGGTTTTTTTTGAGTGTATCCCTAAGTACGCCAGCAGTATAATGAAAAAGGAATACGCTATAGGACCTGCGGAATACATCGGAAGGATGCCAACAAAAATCAAGGTGTAGCACCCCCAGATCAATCCCAATGTAAAAATCAGTCGTATATACCAAAGTCTAAGTTCTTTCTGAATACCGTTCATTTTCTTTTGATAAAGATGTATACTCATCCCCAAGTACGCATAAGACTGTAACAAGATGAAGGTATAACTAAGATTCCAAAAAAAGCTGCCATCCGAATTTGGGATCATATGGGAAAACACCACGTACAGAAGGGAAGGGATGAAATGTAGTAAATTGGAGCTTTTGAAAGCGGCATTTCGAGATAATAAGTGGTAACCATAGAGATATAAAAGCGGGCCAACCGCCAGATTTGCTGCTAGCCCTAAATTCTTTACAAAAAGCGGTAATTCAACAAAATTGTAAAGAATGGATTTCGTAATTCGAAGTGCGAAAATGACCAAAAGCAAGCCCAGGATACGGTTTTCCAGTTTTTTATTCCTCAAAAACACAACCCCAAAAAAAAAGCTCAGACCCAATCCAAAACTGCTAATAACCGATACAAGTATTGCCTCTAACATATCAAATGCAATTGCGCCTATCGCCGAATAACTACAGACTTCTCTATTTCAAATGTAAAAAGATAAACAAGACAAACGCTTTGATTTTGAAACCCTGAGGATATTTAATATCAATCGTAACTTAAAGCGGAACGCCTCCTATCAGGAAATTCCTTTAGAACCAATTTATGGGAGCGACACGCCTGCACAAACATTGCCATATTCAGAGGTTAAGACAATTTGTGCACTACCAATTCACTATTGATTAAAATGAAAAAATAGTAGCTAACGGAAACAAAATAAAAGATAAATAGCCCTTTTTTATGGCGTGGTCATATCTCTGGATTCCTTTGGTAAAAATTATAATTGGTTTTTTAATTCCCTTTTTGAAATCCATTGATTGATTTCCTGTTGAAACTCCTTTACAAGCTCATCATTTTCTGTGGATAAATCTTTGTCGTTCTTAGGGTCTTGGGCCATATCGAACAGGCCAATAGTGTTTGTGGTTTTATTCCATTTGAAAAACCATTTTTTAGTTCGTAACCAATACCCCTCGATGTTCTTTCCCATCATATCTTCTTCCGATCGCATTTGGGTAACGTTACCTATAATAATATCCCTTCCACCTAGCTGTTTTTTGGAAATAAGGTTTTTGTATGATTTTCCAAAGTAATCCTTGGGGATCTCTGTACCCACATAATCCAGTAGTGTTGCGGGAATGTCCGCACTATGCATCAAAGAACCGTTTTCGGTGTTTGAAGGGATTTTCTCTTTCCAGGAGAATAGTATCGGAGTCCTAAACGATTGATCAAATATCGAAAGCTTGCCTTTGTCACCTCCATTATGCCATCGTAAGGAGTCATTTCGAAACTCTTGATGTGGTTCTTGTTCCCAACCATTATCATTTACATAAACAAAAATGGTATTATCGAATTCCCCTTTTTCTTTCAAATAATGCATCAACTCTCCCACTCCATCATCAAACCAGGTACAATTGGCATAATATCGCTTCGCAGATTCAGTCATATCCTTATCCCTGTACAGATCATAATATTTTTCAGGAGCATCAAAGGGATAATGTGGTAGTTCTGGTGCAAACCAGATAAAAAATGGGACATCCTTATTTGCCTCCACAAAATCGTATACAGGTTGCATAGTGGCCCGCGCTAATGCTGTGCCTTCGCCCCCCATAAATTTCAAGAACCAATCATTTTTCCCTTCATCTTCTTTGGACCAGCCTTTGGTCATACCCTCATCAAAACCTCCATTTTGAAAATTGAACTCCCACCACTTCCCTCCTTGAAAGCTGCGATATCCTTTTTTCGCCAAAATTTTGGGTAAGGTGGAAAAATGCTTCATGGCATGAAATCGAAAATTCACTATTTCTTCATCTGTAAGACCGCTTTTCATTGCCTTGAATTTGGAGTCAACCTCAATATTGTAATCTATGGGTAGCGTACCTGTCATTAAGGTCTGCAATGATGGCCTGCAATGATTGTCCGGTACATATCCGTTCTTGAACAAGGTTCCACCTTGTGCCAACTTATCCATATGTGGAGTTTGTACATAGTCTGCGCCCATAAAGCCGAAATAGGGATATCCTTGATCGTCACCAACGATCATTACAATGTTGGGTTTTTCCCTCTTTTGAGCTATGTCCTCCTTTCTTTCTTTTTTGCAGCTAAGTATTGTGCAAACTAAGACTAGGCCGAATACGATTTTTTTGCGCATTGGATTACTATTTGGTTGGAATTATTCCAGTTCAATGATCATTGCCGTTTTAGCAGGAATGGAAATCCTGGTCGCATCTTTGAACGTAGCACCGGACAAGACATCTTTACCTGAAAATGCGGTGCCCAGTATTTCCTTATACTGCTTTAATCCCTCTTCAACAGATGTGTCTTCCCTGTTAAACACCACCAATACCTTGTTGTTTTTATCATACCTACAAAACACATAAACATCCCTTTGGTTTTGAGGGGAAAAATGAATCAACTTGCCATGGTGTACGGTTGAATTTGTCCTGCGCCAATGCAGTAACTTCCGTATAAATTCCTGGATGTTTTTTTGTTCGGTTGTCAGCCCATTCCCTGTGAAAGCATTTATTTTATCCCCTTTCCATCCTCCGGGGAAATCAGATCGTATTATGCCATGATCGTCAGTTCCAGGGTTTTTCATCAAAACTTCAGTGCCATAGTAAATCTGTGGTATTCCTCGAATAGTGGCCGTATAGACCAAGGCCATTTTAAGCAAATCCACATCTTCATTGACTTGGGTAAATATTCTGCTCATGTCATGATTATCAGGAAAAACTACTAGTTCGTTAGGATCCGGATAGAGATAGTCCTGCCCCAATTCTTCATAAACATTGGTCCATGAAGAGGTCCAGGTCTTTTTACCGGTCAATGAGGTGACCAAGGCATTTTGAAGTGGAAAATCCATCAGACTCTTCAGATAGGAGGTATATCCGTTAGGGTTTTCTTTCCCTTTCTGCCAATATGAAACAATGGTAGGGCGTGTCACCCATTCTTCACCTACAATGTTGAAGTTTGGATATTCGGTCATCACAGCTTTTGTCCAATCACTCATAAAATACATATCGGGATAGGGATACGTATCCATTCGAATGCCGGAAATGCCCGAGTATTCAATCCACCATAAAGTGTTTTGAATGAGGTATTTAGCCATGGATCCGTTTCGTTGGTTTAAATCGGGCATTGAGGGAACAAACCAACCGTCGAAAAATTGTTTGTAATCCAATTGGGAAGCATACGGATCCAGTACCACCGTTTTTCTGTGATTCGTTCCCGTGTATTCGGGCCATTGGTTAATCCAATCTTCAGAGGGTAGGTCATCCATCCACCAATGGTCCAATCCACAATGATTAACAATCATATCCATTATAATCTTCATGTTCTTTTGCCTGGCCATTGAACACAAAGATTTAAACTCTTCGTTAGATCCAAATCGTGAATCAACCTTGTAAAAATCCGTAGTAGAATAGCCATGATAGCTATACTCCGGCATGTCATTTTCCAATACAGGGTTTAGCCAAACAGCCGTAAAGCCTAAATTGTCAATATAATCCAGACTATTGATGATACCAGTAATGTCACCGCCATGTCTTCCTCCCTTAAATTCCCTATTTGGTTTCTCCTTCAGGCCTTCGACAAAATCATTTTCTGGATCACCGTTTACAAAACGGTCAGGAGTAATCAAGTAAATAGCATCGGAAGCATCAAAACCAACAATATTTTTTCGATCATCAGTTCGCTTCAAAAGTGGATATGACCTGTTGAACGTTTTACCTTTGTTGTTTTGGAATTTAAAGGTCAAACTCCCCGGAGCGGCATTTTTAGCTATGGCAATAGTTAAAAAAAGATAGTTTTCGCTTGTATATCGCTTCACTTCTTTTATCTCAACATGGTCGTATTTTTCCAGTGTAACGTCTAAGTTCGACACATTATCTCCGTAAATCAATAGCTCTACCTCATTATGATACATTCCCACCCACCAGTTGGGGGGTTCAATCCTCTCAATGTTGATTTGCGCATTAATGCCAAAACAAAACAATATGAATATCGGGGATATCCAATATCGATGAAGACGTTTCATACCATACTAGTTTATGCCAGAAAAATAGTATTTGAAAAAAATCGGTTCGCTGCAATTTATAATCTGACCCTAGCAGATGATAGAAACTACTTTACTCCCTAAAATATTCTCTGGGAGATTTTCCCGTAATCTTTCTGAAAGATCTATTAAATGAAGATTTGGAATTAAATCCTACTTCCATTGCCAATGCCAAAAACGTATGTTTTCTTATGGCCTCTTCATCGGCCCTTTTGATGAATTCCTGGACGCGATATTGATTTATGAAATCCCTGAAGTTTTTTTGGAATCCCTCGTTTATTGCCCTCGAAATCTCATGCAGGCTCGAATCCAATTTTTCCGAAAGTTCAGGAAGGGTAAGGGAAGAATCCAAAAAGAGTTTTTCCTTTTCCATTGCATTTTGCAATTTCGTGGTCAACACTGCAATTTCCCCACCATTTAATTTGATTTTGGGTGTTTCTCGGTCAACGTTGTCTATCTTAAAAATCTCTGGCTGCTTAATAGCGAAGTAGCCCAAAATATATACGGTCAAAGAGAACACCACCCATGTCAAATCCACCAGAACTATCGTCGTTTGTGTAAGGTTAAACCCTAGAATTGAGCCAATACCGCCTGTTAAATAGGTGAGTATCCAGAAGGATAAACAAATGCCCTTGAGGGTCATAATATTCTTAAGATAAACCACATTCTGATCTTCAGAAAACGTATTTTCCACCCCCTCCAAATATTGGGAAATAATCTTTTTTATTTTGACCCAATACCAAATGTTGTAGGCCAGAGCCAATCCTCCGGTAATGATGTATAGTGGTCTGGCATAGATCCGCGATAGACTTCTGCCAATAAATTCATGAAGCGGCTCTAAAAAAAAGATGGTATAGAAGAATAGCTGTAAAACGAAAGGAACAAAATGCCACCAAACCGGTGATCTTTTATCGCTATCCGTATTCAATAATTTCCGTACATACAATAAAAATAAGGGTGCATACAGAAAGTAGACCAAATCCGGTAAAAGGGAAAATCTTGGAAAAAAGTGATACACTTCACGATCATAAATGGCTACTCTGAAAAGCAGGGCAAACGAAATAAGGGCTATTAAAATGCTCAAATATGCATTGGCTTTTCTGTTGTTATTTTCATAAGAGTTTATTATCAGTATCAAAATCAAACCCTGAATTGCCGCTAAGATTAAAATCAAGGTGTAGGGATTAAAACTTCTTGAGGAGATATCTTCCCAGTGTGTTACCGAATCCGTAATTTTTGACAACGGTGAAGTAACATCCAAATAGGCAATTCGATCTAATCTGGGTCTACCGTATGCTTTACCTTCTACAGTCTGCCAGTTACCTCTTGAATACTTATATTCTAATTTTGACCAATACAAAGGAATTTCAGCGGTCCATTTCCCATTTTTAGATTCCCTCATTTGAAACCTTTTGTCTCCCGGTGCCCATCCATTGAAATTTCCGGTTATATAAATGGGTGCATCAGGTGGGGTATTCTTGGGAACTTTCTCAAGTTCTATTTTTACTGTGTTTTTTGGAGTAGTAAGATGTAAATCAGCCCATTTGTCGACATTCAGAACGATAGTATCTCTTTTATGGTTTACATCGGATAGTTTTCTAGTCAATTTGGGTTCTCCCAGGGCATTGATCTCGACAGTTTCCCAGCTTCCTCTGGTAATCAAAAACGCAATCCAGTCTTGACGAAAGCGATCAAGAGTAAGGTAATGGAACCCATCTTCAGCCAACTGGAACTGATGATCCGGACTAAAGGCGTTCCAAATATTAAAAGTGCCTGCTAAATAAAAAACATCCTCTTCCGGTGTGTCCTCGGGGAAACTTTGAAGCTTGAAAGTAATCTGTGCATTGGCGAAACAACATATTACAAGCATCGTAAAAAAAATCCATCTATGATTCTGATAATTCAAAAAAGGAATCTTTTGGGAGTTGATATTGAAAAATTAATAATTTTTGCCGGTTTAACTAGTGTAATACGTTAATCATTTTAAATCTAATTTTCCTATTCTTTTGGTAGTACCACTCCAATAAAAAACCTCGGACAAAGAATTGTCCGAGGAGACTTAATTAACTAAACTTGAAAACTATACGTTTTCAATATCATTAACCGGCCAGATAGTATAGCCATCTGGCGGTGCAAAGATTAAGGTATTACCATTCGTATCAGTTGTTCTACTATCATTGCTACTACAAAACAGGGAAAGGAAGATAAATGGCAACGCAACATACATCTCTGTCACTCTCATGTAATAAATTATGTCAAAAAAACCCCAAAGCAACTCCTTTGGGGTCTAACTAACTCAAAACAACTTCTTAAAAAATAATCATTGTCGTTCAAAACCTCCGGATTCAGAACCTGACGTTCTTAAATCCAGGGTAATATCATATGTGCCAGCCTCCACTTGAAAGTTATCCAGCCCACCTGGCGTCAGTCCACCTTGCCCATCGGGCCCCAAGTTATTGGACCAATCGTTGTTTAATCGAAATTTGGCCTGAGTCTGAGGTAACTCAATACTGAGGGCGAACCATAACCCAGGTTGTTCAGGATCCTCCGTCATTCGT
>JANQRG010000030.1 GCA_028284665.1 Croceivirga sp. | reverse complement strand
TTTTTCTCACTCCGTAGCCCTGCTATGCAGCTCGAAAAAGCCTTCATCTGGACACAAAACCACTAATTTTCGCTTCAATCCAAAAAGTTTAAACGACTTCAATGAATTGTGGTCAAACGTAGCACAGGCGATTTAAAAGAATGCTTCTCCCTATAATACTGAACATAAAAAATGACTTGGATCACAGGCAAGGCACTTTTGACATCAACACGATTGCTGCCGAAGCTAACTTTTGGAGGCCTTCTTAAATTCTGTTGGGGTTTGGGAGGTCACTTTCTTAAAGGCCGTGTAAAATGCTGCTTTGCTATTGAACCCCACATCCAGCGATATGGCAAAAATAGTGTCCGGTTTGGGCACAAGCAGTCGCTTTTTTGCTTCCTCAATTCGAAAACCATTGATGAAATCGGGAAAGCTCATCCCCGAATTTTGATTGATCGCCTGTGAAACATGATGAACGGAACTTCCCAACTTTTCGGATAATGTATTCAATTTTAAGTCGAAATCCAGGTACAATTGTTCTTCCCTCACCAGGCCGCTTATTTGATCAAAGAGTTCAGATGAATCTTTTAATGAGGACTTTGCGTATTTCTTTTTGGTTTCTTCCGGTAAATCTTCAAAATCCCCCGAAAAGGCAAACACGGGAAAATGCATGATGGAATAGGCAAAAATGAAAAAGAAAACAGCGATCAACAAGGATTCAAACTTTATGGAGATTTGATAGGTATCCAGGGTATACCCGTTGACCAAAAGGTTGATGAACATCCCCATTTGCAAAATAACGAGGGCAATCAATATCAATTTGGCCCATTTATACTTGAGCTTTTCATTCTTGGTAAGGATCAATGCTGTGGGGGCCTTCCTAAACTGGTAAAATGCCAGGAAAAAGAAGAAAATATTGAGTAAAGTGACCAGGAGGTATTCTAAGAACAACCACTCATCATATCCCGAGCTTTGTATTGATGCAAAGAACGCATCTATATCTTCATGCTCAAAAAGAGGATAAAAGAAGAACCACCGTAACAGGGTAAGGCCGATAACAATAAACAACCATTTTTTAAAGGCTACCGGTAATTTTAACAACAAGGCGATAAAGTAATAGAACAGGAACCCTACCAGGTGATGGAACATATAGGATATTCCAAAATACCAACTGCTCCCAGGCTCCCTCAAGGCAGTGTAGTAATCAAATGATACGAAAACAAAATAAAAGACCAGTGCTGCCAAAATATAGCGAAGCCTTTTTTCCTTGCCCAGACCAGACTTTCGGAACAAGATAAAAGCCAACAACAACACCCCTACGGCAAGGCTCAGTAAGGGCGTTATGTTTAAGATCTCCATAGGGCAAATGTAGCACTAAAGCCCCTAAAAAAAGGAGCGCAGTCTTCGATCTTTATGGCATGCAGGTTACTTTACGCATTGATACATAAGCTTAAAATAAGGTTGAACAAGAGCGGAACGAGCATAGAATACTTGAATCATCTTCTTGAATTACGTATCTCCATCGTTAAACAAAGTATAGAATTACGAGAGCATCTATGACCAGAATCAGTGCCAAAATAAAGACCCAGACCCAAAGTTTAATATGAAGATTCCTGGCTATTTTCGCTTCCGCCCACCACCAAACGCTGATGTAGCCAATCCAAATCCAGGTGTTTTCTATTGTATTGAGCAGCATGATGATCATTCCAATCAGAAAAACAATCATCACTATCAAAAACTTTGTGATTTCAATTTTTGATGGTTTCATCCGACTGCCTTTTTTCCATTCTGCTTCTAATGACATAAAACAAGGAAGGAATCAAATACAAGGTCAGCACCGTGGAGGTGATCATCCCACCAATGGTCACAATACCCATGGGTATTCTATATTCCGCCCCTGCATCCCCCAGACCGATAGCATTGGGTAGCATCCCGAATATGATGGCAACCGTGGTCATAATAACCGCCTTCATTTTGGTCTTGCCTGAAAGAATGGTCGCACTATGAATATCCATTTTTTTCTTGTGCATCAACTGTTCGGTATAGTCGTGGATCAAAATATCGTCATTGACCACCAATCCAAGTAGGGTAATAATGGCCATTAAGGACATGATGTTCATTGTTGTCCCCGCAAAATACATGATCACAAAAACCCCTATCAAGGCCATGGGAACGGTAGTGAAAATGACCAAGGGTTGCCACAAACTTTCCATAAGCGAGGCCAACAACATATACATCAATACTAGCGCCAATAGAAACGTGATCGTCATATCAGCCACCGTATTATCCAATTCCTCTACGTTGCCACTCCATTGGAAATCTACGCCAGAAGGCAGGTTTATTGCGTTACGTTTTGCATCGATGACTGCCCTGACATCTCCCATGATATAGCCGGGGGCCAAGGTAGCACTGAACTCTGCAGTTTTTGACTTTTCTTTATGGAGGATTTGGGCAGGAGCGGTTTCATAAGACACCTCGGCCAACTGCCCAACAGTAAACATACCTGTTGCCGTATGGACAGGGAGCTGTTTGATATCCTCAACCGAATTGGCCTGTGAAACGGGCACCTTGATATTAATGTTGTACTCCACATCGTTTTCACTCATTACGGTAGCCTTGATTCCTGTAATGGCGCTGCGAATGACCAGTGCCAGTTCATTGACTGAGATGCCCAGTTCGGCCAACAAACGCTTCTTGGGCTTGAATTGAAGTAAAGGTGGACCATTTCGCAAGCTCGATTCAAATGAGATCAGGCCCTCTACATCCTTCAAAAGATTCATAACCTGATCATTTGCCCGGGCCAATTGTGCGGCATTATTGGATTTTAAGGAGAACCCCAGATCACCACTTTCTTCAGAACTTGTGGTCGCTACTACGGGTTTTATTTCAGGAATATCCCGGAGGTCATTCAATAATTTCTCTCCAATTTGGGCATTCGATAACTCCCGGTCCACACTTTTGTTGAGCTTCAGGGAGATATTGGTATAATTGGAGCCTGTGGTAAAGGAGTTTTTACTGCCCAACATACTCAATACCGCCTTTACCTCAGGATATGCGGCAACTTTCTGTTCGACCAGCTTGGTCAATTCCCTGTTCTTCTCTATTGAGGTTCCCGGCTGCATTTCAAGCTCTACAAACAAATCCCCGTTGTCCGATTCCGGCTCGAATTCAAATCCGATCTCCCACAATAATCCCATGCTCATGATAAAGAAAAAGAACATCACCGCAAACAGGATAATGGGGTTGCGTTTTCTTGACATCAACCTTCGCAATGATTTTACATACGCCTCTTGTAGTCTTTCAAATGATTTGATGATCCAATTTGAAAACCTGGAGGGTTTGGGGTCGTTCTTTAGCAAAAGTGAGGCAAGCATTGGGGTTAGGGTAATAGAGACCAAAAGTGAGAAAATGGTCGCGAATGAAATGGTCAACGCGTATTCCCTAAAGAATGCGCCCACTATAGAATTCATAGAAGCAATGGGTAAAAACACTACCAGGTTGGTTCCCGTGGATGCCAATACCGCGGTAAAGACTTCCCTGGTGCCGGTAACGCAGGCCTCTTTTACGGGCAAGCCCTCCCTTTTGAGGCGAAGAATGTTTTCCAGCACAACGATGGAGTTGGAAACCAGGGCCCCGATGGCCACTGCAAAGCTCATCAAAGACAGCATATTGAGCGATCCATCGAAAAGCCGCATGGCTAAAAAATTGATGATGAGCGATACGGGAATGGAGATGCTTACGATTACCGTAGCCTTGATGTTGTTTACAAATAGAAATAAGATCAATCCTGTAACGATGATTCCGAGAATCACATTCATCATGGCATCATTCACCGAGCTTTCGATATATTCCGAAGAATCAAACGGCAAACTCAGGGTAACCCCCTCGGGTAGGTTTTTTTGAATTTCGGGAACCAGTTCTTTTACTGCCTTGGCGATGGACACTGCGTTTGCCGAACTGCTCTTCTGTACCCCTATGCCCACAATATTGTTCAGTTCCTTTTTTTCAATGCCATCGTAGAAAAAGGCGTCATTTTTTGCGAGTTGGAAGGTGTCTTTTACCCTAGCAAAATCAGTCAGTTTCCTTTGCCCGTAAGGGGTAGCGATAAAGGTGTTTTTGACGGATTGCACAGAGTTGTACTTGCTCCCCGTCTTTATGATGGATTCGCGGTCTTCCGTTACGATGTCACCGCCGGACATATCCACATTGTTGTCCTTTAATTGCGTGGCAACCTCCGTAATGTTCATGCCCAAGCCATAAAGACCGTTCTTATCGACCTCCACATGAATTTCACGTAATTTTCCACCATTGAACTCAATTTTGGTGACCCCGTCGATCCGTGAGATCTTATCCTTGATTTCTCGCCTTGATAGTTGATAGAGTTGGTTCGCATCCACATTTCCGGTAATGATCAGATCCACCACAGAACCACTGTTCATACTAAAAGGGGCCAATAGGGGTTTGGACCGCTTGCGAACAAATGGCAATTTGGCCTCTTTGGGCAAAAAGGAAACCACCAGATCTATCTTGTTGCGCAGTTCGGCCATGGCCTTATCCTGGTCTTTGTCCAGTTCAAATTGAACGATGATCATGGACATATTGGGCATGGAGTAAGACTGCATGAGTTTCAACCCATTGATGGTGGCGACTTCTTTTTCAAGTAGATTGGTTATCTCAGTTTCCACTTCACCAGGGGTTGCTCCCGGATAGTCCGTTACGATAACCATGGCCGGTAGATTGACCTCGGGCATCAGGTTTACCGGGAGTTTTACATACGACATAAATCCGAACAGCAACAGTCCCAAAAAAACCATTGCCGTGGTTACTGGTCTGGATACGGCGAAACTAGTGACTTTCATAGCTGCTTTATTTCTGAATGATTGAAACCGGACTATTTGTTTCTACTTTTTCTGAACCGGCGGTAATCAAAAGTTCCCCTACTTCAAGTCCTTCAATGATCTGTACGGAACTCTCATTTCGCCGCCCTATTTTCACATCGGTTGCAATGGCCTTGCCATCGTTGATGACAAACACATACTGCCTGTTCCCGATGTGTTTTAAGGATTCCACAGGAATCCAAATACCCAAAAGGGATGGTCCTGTTTCCAACGCTATTTCAACGTAGGGACCTGCAAACGAAACCCCTTCATTCTTAAATGAGGCGGTAACCAGAAATGCCTTTCGTTTCGAATCCATTTGAAGGGATGTCTTTGTGATGTTCCCTTCGATTCTTTTATTGGGAAGGGTCAAATAGGTTTCTGCCCCTACCGCTATATGGGCAATTTCTTGCGGCGATACATAAAAATTTACCACTAGGGTAGCTGTTTCAGCCATACTTAACAGGGCTTGTCCCATGCTAACTTCCTCACCGGTTTTAACCGGCACCTGCGTAATGATTCCGGAAAAAGGTGCCCGAATCGTATTCCTGTTTTGCAGTTGCTGGGTGGTTTTGGCCAGAACGTCCAATTGGGTTTTATACGTATCTACCGATACCTTGGAGACGGCTCCTGCCGTATACAATTCTTGTTGCCGTGTATAATCCCGGGCCAGTTTGTGCTGTTCAATCTTTGCCTGATCGATCTGCAATTGGTGATTTAATGGTGGGTATACCGCGAGAAGCTCACCGCGTCGCACTTTTTGCCCGGGCCTGGCATTTAATTGGGTTACTATTCCCGATTGCTGCGCAACAAAACTTGCGGATTTTGAAAATTGCAGCTCCCCATGATACACCATTGTTTTGTGGTATGGCTTCTTTTTTAAGATCATTGCCTTTACCTTGATCGGTTCTTCCTTTGTGGTTTCCTGTAAGGTTTCCGGCCAATAACAGCCCCCCAACAGGGAACATGAAATAGCTAACATCGATAAACGCTTTATTGTCTTCATTTTTAGGTCCTTTTTTAGAGTTGGCATCTAGTGTATTTGGCCTGTGATCTGTAAAATCTGAAGCTGTGCTATATGTAAATCCAGATAGGCGTTTAACAGCGCTAACCTGGATTGGGTGAGCCGCAATCGACTTTCTTTGAATTCCACAGTAGTAACAACACCCAGGCGTAGTTGCTTTTTGAAAATTTCCAGTTCCCCCTCATTCAACACTATAGTCTCCCTGTACGTTTCAACATTGGTTATGGCACTGTTATAGTTGTTTTCGGCTGTACGAAGTTGATTGTGCAAATCCCGTCGGGTCTTAACCAGGTTGAGTTCCGCCGTCTCTCGTTCAATAGAAGCCTTGGCAATTTTGGCCCTGTTCCTGCCCCCTGAGAAGATGGGTATGGTAATCCCCAGTTGTACAAGGAACAATTTGTTTTCGTTTGCACTGAAATTAAGATCATTGGCCTGGGCGTCATAGTTGTACGCTGCAGTCAGGTTGAGTTTTGGATACCAGAATTTCTTGTTGAGTTTGATTTGCCTATCGGCTATCTCAACCTCTTTTCTTAAGGTCTTAAGCTTCGGCTGTCCCTCCAGACCTGACTCATCGGTATATATGACATTGTTGAGATCTATGGTTTCGAGACTATCCGTTAGAACGATACGTTCGGCAGTGGGTATATTGGCCAACACTTTGAGGTCGTCCATCAATTTGGAAAATTGATTTCTGGCATTTTGAAGGGGAGGGAGCGTTTTTTTGTAAAAAATCTCAGCTTGTTGTACCTGCAAATTGCTCACAGTGCCCTTGCTGTACAGCTTCTTGATCTGTTCCAATTGCGCTTTGGCCAGACTTGAATTTTCGTTGAGTACCGCAACACTTGCTTTGGTAAAAATGGCCTGCCAATACAAAGCAGAAGCCTGTGCTATAAGTTCACTGTTAAGGTTTTCATTATGTAACCCACTGATCTGCTCGGCGAGCTTTGCGATTTTGGAAGCGGAAAAAATGGCGGGATCAAAGATGGTCTGGTTCAGTACCGCATTAGCGCTAACACTATTGTTGAAGTTGGTTCGCAACCGTGTTGTGCTTCCATCAAAATCATTGATAAAGAGAAAGTTTCTATTAAAGTCCCGCTGATAAAACCCATTGATTCCGACATCCGGCAATAGTGAGGATTTTGCCATTTTGGTCTCCTCTTTTGCTATCAGCACCTGTTTTGCACTTTGCTTTAGGTCGATATTGTCTTTTTTGACCAATTCGATATAGGATTGCAAATCCAGTTCCTGGGAATAGGATAAGGTGTGCATCCATAGCGTGGCACAAAAGACACAAAAGGGTAAGGAGCGAAAGCTATACTTCATTTGCTTCGTTGTTTCATGGCGAACCAGGTTCTTCCCATTTTTCAAGGCAAATGTAGAATCGCACTATACCGTATACGACTTGCCCTATAAATCAGGACATAATTATTGCTGGTAAAATGTCTTGAATTGACGGGAATTATTGTATAGAAGTGACAGTGCCGTTTTGTCTTTGATCCCATTTATAGCTAAAAGACCTTTGATGACCGCCCGGCGCTTGTGGAGTGCTTGGACGTTGATATTCGGGAAATATTTTACCTAACTAAGAAAGAAGCGCTGTTAAATCGGTTTCTTCGGAACAGGAGGTCTAAAGTAAGGGGGACAAGAGTAGGAATGCTAAGGTCCTAAACAGGTTTTTTGATGGTAACATCGTGGTAATAGCTGTAAAGGAGTATCGTTAAGATCTGTGGTCAAAATTAAGGATTTGGGCCTCTATTTTAATCAACACTTATCATTTTATATGCTACCAAAACGCAACGAATTGTGGCTAGCATTATATTCCTGTATTGCAACCTACCCGTTGGGTGTTACTAGTGCAAAAGCCTATTGCTTTGTTCCCATCCAAAAAACACCAACCGGATCGAGTTTGTATGACGCAACAGCATTTCTCACAAATGGTAGCGGGTGGATAATAGCTTTGGCCTCTTCTTTCGTATTAGCGAGGTTGTTCAAGGTGTTTATGTTTGGCATAACTAAAGATTTTTTTTTACACGGGAAGCAAAGAGCATAAAACCTATGCCCCCAAGAACGATAAGAAATCCCGCTACCTGGAGGCCCAACCCAGTGCTTTTCAAAAGGGCCATGAAGAGGATAAAAGAACCAACGAGATTCACCAGTCCTACCAAAAGCCTAGTTATCAATATCGATACGTCCAGTTTATAACTACTTCGTAGTACGGAAAAGGCGAACATGAGTTCAAAAAGGCCGTATACCATAACGAAATATGTGGTTATCGTAAGGAACATAGCCAAGGTGTCAGGCCATATCGCTATGATTACGGCAAAAGTCATTAACCCGACCCCCTGAAGCAGATGGAACGTCTTTGCAATCTTGTGCTGTCCATTGGCCTGGGAAAACATAAATGCCAGGATTCCTGAAACAAAAAAGAAGAGGGGCACCATAATTTTGGATATCCCTACCCCTATGGTGGTTGAAAATAAAAGTATCAGACCTGCGGCAAACATAAAGAGCCCACTCAGTGTCAGGTAAATCGTTTTATTCATATCAAAGTCGTATGGTTAGTCTTTCTTTTAATGAGTATCGCCTTTTTCTCCATCTACCCAGCGTTGCATCATCACACGTTGGGCAGGGGTCTGTTGTTTTCCGCCCGCCAGGATATCAAGAAAACGGTCCCAAAGGGTTTTCTTTTGCGAAGCCTCTTCCTTTAATTGCACATAGGCGGCCATGTATTCATCAGTGTACTTGTGGGCCTCCTCCCTGGAATATTTAACAGGGATATGTTTGAGTATGGTATCACTAAGTTCATCAACTTCGGCCGGGCTACATTGTTCCATAAGTCCCAGCTGTATACCAATGGCCTCCGCCTCCTCCCCCATTTTGGTGTGAGCCGCTTGGATGCCGTTCCATAGGTCCATCCACTCTGCCTTTTTGTTTTCCGGGACCACAGCCAACCCAAGCTCCTTCATGCGTTGATACCTCGATTCCAGTTTTGGAACATAACCGTGATATTTGTTCCAACCTTCCAATAGGCCTTCCGCACTTTTGTTTCTGATCCTGGAAATGGTTTGGTTCATGATTTCCTGTAACTGTGACTTCGTGGCATTAAAATCAATAAGTTCCATGGACCATTGCTGTTTGGTAGTGGCAGAGCCATACATTTGAACCAGGTCAGTGGCCTTTTCGATATCATCTTTTAAGACTGCCCCTACGGCCTTCATTGAGGACCAATTGTTGGACACGGCAAGGGCATAATGCCTGATTAATACTACTGCTTCAATAATCGGGTTGAATTCTGTTTGCTTCATATTGTTTATAGTTGTTATCGAAATGCAAATTCCTCGTCATGGATGTTCTTTTGTGCTACCCCTTCCGCTTTCAGCTGTTTGGTGATGTTCCTTTTAAGGGCATCGGGACCACAGATAAAATAGGTTTTGTCCTTTGGGTTGCGAATACTCATATCATCTACATTAATATGTCCCCGTTTGTTTGAGGGCCAAAGAACAAAATCGAACATAGGATTGGTAGAGGCCACTTCTTGTAATCGTTTCCGATAAGGAGCTTCTTCTTCCCTGGTTACACACCAGAACAAAGTGATGTTTTTGGTATAGTAGTCTTTTAAAAGCGAGAGGAAGGGTGTGATCCCTATACCACCGGCCACCCATATCTGTTCTTTCTCCTTTGAATGGGCGGTGGTAAACTTTCCGTAAGGTCCTTCTACTTTGACACTATCGCCCTCTTGCAGTTTGCTTGCCAATTCATTGGTATAATCTCCAAGTCCCTTTATCGTTAACTGAAGATGCTCCTTTTCATGGGGATGGCTACTAATCGTAAAGGGATGTTGTTCCCTTTTACCAACACCTGAAAAGGTAAAAAAGGCAAACTGTCCCGCCCTAAAATCGAGCGCAGGGCCATTGGGCACTAAGGTGACTTCCGTTATAGCATTGCCTAAATCCTTTACGGTGTTTACGATATAATCCAGTTTTTTGTTGAAAAGGCCAAACAGAAAGGCACGATAGAACCATGCAGCGATACCGATAAAGGCCATACCAAAAACATATACCCTTGTGATAGGCAGTTCTTTGATAAGGCTGGACACCATGATTCCGTGGATTACACCCATAACATAGAATACCCCCATTAGTTTATGGAAATTGACCCATTTATGATAGGGTATTCTTCTCTTGAAAACGGGGGTTGCAGATACTATCACACCAATGATAATTAAAGCAAAGGCATAAAACCCCAGAGGCTTTCCCGGATTGAACTCCACCAGGTCCCTTGGAACCACGATAAAGTGCGCCAATAACAGGAATACAGCTATGACCCCGGACCTACGGTGGATAAGGTACATTTTGTCCAGGCCACCGAAAAGGTTCTCTACCCACCGGGCACGAGTAGCCATCAAAAAATTGAAGGCGAACACGGTTACCACCCATGATGAGAACACTTCCCCCAGGATACGGTGCGGATTTTTCCAAGTAACGTCATTGAGTTCCCCAAAGAGCAAGGTATCCGACGATACCTCCTTAAAAGTTCCTTGATAAAAGCTAAGGTCAATGGCCCAAAAGATAAAATGAATACCTACAATTATCGGAAAATAGATCTCCTGTTTGAGATGTCGCATGGCTAAGGTTTTCGCAAACCTAGAGCTTCTTGATATTCCTCAATTGTATAAATTGGTCATTTTGGCCCTTGAACAAAGCGGTGGGGGTTTGGCCCGTATGTTTCTTGACCTCGCGTATAAAATGGGCCTGGTCAAAGAAGCCTTTTTCCGGAAAAAACTCACCTTCAGTAATCTTGAAGTAGGCGCGATAACATTTTTGAATGTTAAGGTACTTTTTAAGGGAAATACCTATATACTTATTCAGGTATCTGTTGATTTCCCTTTGCGACCAATGGATTTGTTGGGCCACTTCCCGCGCCTGGATATCTTCAAAATTATTGTAAAGGAACTGGCTCAAACGTATCCTGTTTGCCCTTATCTGTTCTCTTACAGGAAGTTTTTTCAATAGGATTCCCTCCAATTGTTTTACAACATCCTCGAATGCTCCAAAACTAACTTCATCCATTCCAAAATAATCGGTCTCTTTTTGCTCAACACTGTTCAGAATAGCGCTGATTTCCCTTTTAAAAATTAGCTCTGCCGCGATTACCTTAAATTTAATGCCATAAGTAACTACTTTAGGAGGGATTACAATATCGATTTCATTGGCCCAAATGCCCGTTAGGAAATACGCCACGATTTTGCCCTCCAAGAGTTGTATGATAAGCTTGAAATAACCATCGGGACAAATGGTCATTGGTTGTGGTTTGTCCGAAAGGTTCTCTGCCTTAAAATAAAGGGACACATAATCCTCAAGTCCATCGGATGGATAGATCTCATTATAAACATGTCCGTTGTTTGTGAACATAGGTATTTTTGGTTCCCCAAACATATCCTTCTGAATTTTTACCCAATTGTATAAATTAGTCATTTTTGATTAAAACAGGATTGATGTTTTTAGTGGCGTACTAAACACTTCCAATATCAGAAATACACGATGTTCTACGAAACGAATGCCTGTTGCTACTTCCGGGCCAGTTTACTACCTCCCTTGTTTTAGCACTTATATCCTAACGTTAAGATGAAGGTCAAATGACTCCATTTGAGATCAACTTCACCGTCAACAATTCGGTCAATAGTGTTGACCGAACGAAAAGAACCTGAAAACGCTCGGGCTAAAGGTGAACTATTAAAACCACTAAAAAAAGACCAAAACAACTAACAAATCTGATTTCTAATTTTGTTATACAGATGAGGAAAGACAATGATTGAATTTATTTGTTTAGAAATTCAGCAGTGCAAACCTTAATGAAGGGCAAAATAGCACATACACATTTAGGCAATATCGAATACGCCGTAATAGGAACTGGTATTCCGGTAGTATTTTTACACGGAGGACATTCCAATTGCTATGAAACCCTTAGCCATAAAGGCTTCGATTTGGAGAAGTTCCTATTGATCACTCCCTCTCGTCCCGGATACGGAAAAACCCCTGTAAAAGGGAATCAAACTCCCTTCAAATCTGCAGCCTTAATCGCAGAATTATTGCGTTCATTGTCTTTGGACCAAGTGATTGTTTATGGCATTTCCGCCGGAGGACCAACAGCAATCGCCTTAGCAGCCAAATACCCAAATCAGGTAAGTAAACTGATCTTAGCTTCCGCAGTTACCAGGAAATGGCTCGATAAAAATGAAAAAACGTACAAAACAGCACAAATCCTGTTCCACCCAAGGATCGAAGGATTCACCTGGGGCCTGGTACGGTTCTTTTCAAGGACTTTTCCCAAAGCAATCGCCAAGAATTTCTTCAGGCAGTTTTCCAAGCATTCCACCTACGAATTAGAAAAGAAAGATGTTAAGGAACTGATTTCTGCAATGCTACACTATACCTCCGGATATGGTTTTTTGAATGATATTGACCAAATCCTTCCTGAGGACATCATTACAAAAGTGAAATGTCCCACATTAATCGTCCATAGCGAAAATGATAATTCTGTCTCCATCGAGCATGCCCAACATGCGCACAAAATGATTGAAAATTCAACGCTCGAAATCCTCCAGAATGAATGGGGGCATCTTTTTTGGATTGGGGCTGATTCCAAAGAGCCAATTTCCAAAATAAAAAAATTTGTTTGTGCAAAATAACGGCAGAACGCGGCTACCCCGACAAGGGGTTATTGAAGCTGTTTTGGACCTGACAGATTGTAAAAAGCAATCCGTTTGTCGCTTGAACATAGCCAGCGGCCTGTAAATACTTTCAAGAGACTAATTGTGAAGTGATCAAGACCCGGACCTGTCCTAAATACGGTATCTGAAACAACCCTTCTTTTCTCAATTCATTCGAACAAAAGAGCTTTGCATTTTATTACCCGAAATGAGAGCATCACGAAAGACTTACCGTTTTTTCCTTTGGATAATCCTCCTTTCGGTTCCGTTTTACGCGATCGGAAAACTGGGCAATGGTCTGTTTCCTGTTGAACTTCCGATTAGTGCCTTAATGGTGGTGTGTCCAACACTTGCATTGTGTATCCATCTTCCATTTAAGGACCTAAAAGAAATCTTTTACAAATGCTTTGAATTGAGATCGGTCAACATAGTCGGATACGTATTGGCCATTTTGACCATGCCTGTTGTTTTGACGTTAACGTTTTTCACCATGCGGTATGCAGGGATTGATTTGCCATCGATTCAAATCTTTCCCCTGGACATGGGAATTTTAGTTGTACTCTTCTTTATGGGTGCTGTATTGGAAGAAATTGGGTGGGCCGGGTATGCAACTAACGCGCTTTTGAAAAATCATAGTGTGCTGCACACAGGGCTTATTATCGGCATAGTTTGGGCGGTATGGCATCTAATCCCATACTTCCAGATGGGGAAAGAATACCACTGGATTTTCTGGCAATGTACTGCTTCAATTCTTAAAAGGATTGTTATGGTTTGGTTGTTTCTGAACTATGGGCGAAGTGTTTTGATGAATGTACTATTCCATATGCAAATTAACCTATCGGCTTTTCTTTTCCCCAAGATGGGATCCCACTATGACCCATTTTACTTCTGCATAGTATTTACCGGGGTGGTATTGGTTGCCTTAGGGGTTATGTATATGATACGATTGAAAAAAAGCATTGTAGGAATAAATAGCCATAGAAAAACTGATAAAATGTAATCGTCTGAACCATAAGTCAATCATCAATCAAAATCCAATTACCATGAAATCATTAATCACAGCTCTACTTGCAGTTTTTTTCTGGCAAACCGTATTTACGCAAGATACCAAAGCCTTAAGGAGATATGATTTTCTCCCCATTATCACCTATTCTGCCGAATCGGCCCTAAACCTGGGAGTAATCGGATTTAGGTACTTTGAACTAGGCAAAGGAAACCCGGACATACCCGTTTCTTTTTTGAATATGTCAGCGGTCTATACCACGCGTAACCAGTTGTTTCTGGAATCCGGATATCAGTTCTTTTTGTTCAATGGGGACCGAATCAATGGTAGGCTCTACTATTTTGATGCGCCCGACAGGAATTACGGCCTTGGCAATGACCCCAACCTTATGCTCATAGAAAGCGGGTCCCAGGAAATCCTGAACTATCTGAATATAGATGTTCGGCGAATAGGATTTCAAGGTAGCTATCAAAAAAAAGTGGGGAGAAAGGTATTTCTTGGGCCTTCCGCAAGCGCGGAAAATGTGATAAGGTATGACACCATTCCAAGCTCCTTTCAAATTCTTGAAGGTGTAGAAAAACTCAACCGCCTACAAAACCGTAATGAGGGCAGGCGTATTGGCGTTGGATTTACAGCAACCTTGGACACCAGGGACAAAGTGATCAATCCGCGATCCGGACTTTTTTTGGAAGTATCGCTTTTGACCCATTCCAAATATTTCGGAAGCGACTTTGACTATCAGGCTTCAAGGATCGAATTCACAAAGTACCTTAACACTTTTAAGAACCATACACTGGCTTTTCGTTTTGTGCAGGACTGGAAACACCCATTTGGCACAACAGGGAGTATCCCATTATATGGTCTTTCCAGATCAAGTAGTAGGGGTTATTTTCAGGGAACCTTTCAAGACCAACACGCTCAACAAATTGATATTGAATATCGGTTACCTTTCTGGAGGGATGATACTATAGAATATCCCAGAACTCATTTTTGGAAGGGTTTAGGGGCGGTATTCTTTGTAAACGGCCAGCAAGCCTACGGTGAAACTACTTCTTATAAAATATCGAATACCAACATTGCTATAGGGAGTGGTTTACGGATCTTGTTCAATAAGAAGAATCGAATGAACCTAAGAATTGATTTTGGATACGGCCTTCGGAAGGATGCCAACGGAGTGGATGGTAGGCAGACTACATTTTCCTTTAATCTTTCAGAGGCGTTTTAGGTCGGGTAGGCCAGCGTATGGGATGCTCAGTTCCTAACAACTGATTCATAGGGTTTTGTTAAATAATGTACAAAACCTTTTTTTCATCAAACTATTTTTTAATTTTGACCAATCGTTCAATTTTAAAAAATGAGTCCTAGAACAGAAAAGCAACTAGCTGCGCACAGAAAAGCGAAGAGGGAACAAATTGTTTCTGAAGCCCTGTATTTATTTGCAACAAGAGGGTATTTCAATACTTCGATCAGTGATATTGCAAAGAAAGTAAAGATGTCCAAAGGGCTGCTGTACAGCTATTTCGAAAACAAAGAACAACTACTGAATGCTGCCATTGATTTCGCTTTGAAAGAGGCTACGGAACTCAACTTGACCGAAGAGCAATTAAAGGAGCTAGATCCCAAAGAAATCATCAGGGAAGTGATTGAAGGCTTTTTTAAAGTACTTGAGGAAAAAAAAGAGTTGTGGAGTCTTATCGTTTCCCTGGCCATTCATGTGGGATCCATTCCATCGGTACACAAAACAATTTCCAAGGTATATGAAGATTTTACTTTACAACTACAGGAACTCTTTATCAGTATGGGGCATCATGACCCTGAAAATGAAGCTTTGAAACTGGGAGCATTGATTGATGGAATAGGCATTCAGTACATGGTTTTTGGTGAAAGCTATCCCCTGAAAAAAATCAAAGAAAACATTATAAGCGGTTATACAAACCAAAAAAGCTAGCGCAATGAAATTAAAAGTATTGGTCATATTCATGACAATAACATCTTTTTCATTCAGTCAAATTGCTGATGAAATTGTCAAAAGATCCGACGACAAATTACGGGGAAAGTCCTCGTATACCGAACTGACCATCGATATCATTCGGCCCAAATGGTCCAAAGAAATGAAAATAAGGGGATGGAGCCGGGGTTCGGACTATTCCGTTTCCGTGATAACAAGTCCTGCAAAAGAAAAAGGTACTGTGTTTCTAATGCGGGAAAAAGAGGTTTGGAATTACCTTCTTACCCTGGAAAGAACCATAAAGTTTCCGCCCTCTATGATGCTACAAAATTGGATGGGAACGGACCTCACTAATGATGATCTGATCAAACAATCCTCTCTGGTAACCGATTACACCAAGGAGATTATTGGCGAAGAAGGGAAAGAAGGTTACCCCTGCTGGAAAATAGAATTGACCCCAAAACCCAATGCTGCCGTGGTTTGGGGGAAAATCATCATCTGGATCGATAAAAACGAATACATGCAGCTGCAAACGGATTATTATGACGAGGACATGTTTTTGGTGAACCAGATGGTAGGATCGGAAGTGAAGGACTTTAATGGTAAACTACTCCCTTCAAAATTGACGGTCACACCTTTAGATAAGCCCGGGCAGTCTACTGTGATTACGTATGACCAATGGAAGTTTGATATGGACATCCCCGATGAATACTTCACTACCAATTATATGAAGCGCATCCGTTAACCCTAAAATGGTAAAACAGTGATTCTAAAAATTGCCTGGCGAAATATTTGGCGAAACAAAAAAAGAAGTGTCATTACGGCTGCTTCCATCCTGATTGCGGTGTTCCTTTCCCTAATGATGCGTTCCATGCAATTAGGAACGTACAAGAGCATGATAGACAATGTAGTGGGTTCGTATACGGGTTATATACAGATACACGAAAAGGGGTATTGGGACAAACGTTCCATAGATAAGGCAGTGGTCATGACGGACAGTTTGATGCAAAAAGTGGCAAACACTAAAGGTGTTGAGGCCTTGTTGCCACGACTGGAAAACTATGGATTACTGTCAGTGGGAGACCTCACCAAGGTAATAGCGCTAAACGGATTGGACTTTAAAAAGGAACAAAAGCTCCAGGATATCGAGGCAAAACTGGTGAACGGTACGCTTCCCCAAAACCCAAAAGAGATCATCATAGGCAAAGGAGTGGCGTCGTATTTCAAAGCAGCTATAAATGATACGGTAGTGTTTTTGGGACAGGGATACCGTGGTATGCTGGCTGCCGATAAATTTCATGTTTCGGGTATTATAGACCTTAAAAATCCAACATTGAACAAGGCCACAGCATTGATGTCTTTAGAAGGTGCCCAGCATCTTTTCAGTGCTGATGGAATTGCCACAAGCCTGGTTATAGACAAAAAAGACAACGCCCACCTAAAATCATTGCAAGCGGCTATTTCCAATGAATTGGATGACAGCTATGAAGTCATGGACTGGCAAGAAATGATGCCCGAACTGCAGCAGACTATTTTGGCCGACAACGTTGGGGGACTGTTGATGGTAGCCATTCTTTATATGATTCTCATCTTCGGCATTTTTGGTACCGTGCTTATGATGACCCAGGAGCGAAAATATGAATTTGGTGTGCTGGTCTCGATAGGTATGAAAAAAGGCAAACTGATGCTGATGGTTTTTATGGAAACCATCATTTTATCCCTATTGGGAGTATTCGTAGGTGTTCTTTTGGCCTATCCTATTATGTTGTGGAAACATTACGATCCTTTAGTGTTGCCAGGAACGGAAGCTGAGATGATGGAGACTTTCGGTTTCAGTGCCGAAATCCCGTTTTATATACAACCTGATCTTCCGTTGGTTCACGCATCACTTATTTTTTCCATTGCGCTCCTGGTTTCGCTGTATCCTGTTGTAGTCATTAAAAAACTCAATCCTCTAAAAGCGATGAGGGCTTAATCACAGCAAAAAAATGAAAACACTAGTAACAATAGCCTGGAGAAATGTTTGGCGAAACAAGCTAAGGAGCGGTATTGTTATCGCCTCTATAGTTGTAGGGATATTGGCAGGCTTGTTTATTATGGCCGTAACGGCTGGATTAAACGATCAGCGTTTAAAAAGTTCCATTGATACCTATCTCTCACACATCCAAATACACCATGCTGGATTTCTCGAGGACTTTGACAAAAAAGATACCATTACGGGCGCCAGAACTATTTTAAATGAAATAGATACCATGCGGCATGTAAAGGCCTATTCAAAACGTTTGGTTTTGCAAGGAATGGCATCTACAGCCCATGGCAATTATGGTGTGAAAATCATGGGCATTTTTCAAAATGAAGAAAAAAATGTCACTGATATTTCTGAAAAATTGGTACAAGGCACCTATTTGAACAAGCTGAAAAGAAATCCAATTGTTCTTGGCGAAAAACTGGCCGACAAATTAAATGCAAAAGTCAACTCCAAAGTTGTACTCAACTTTCAGGATGCCAGTAATAATACTATTGCTACCAGTTTTAGGGTTGAAGGGATCTTCAAAACCGTGAACAGTTCATTTGATGAAGCCAATGTATTTGTAAAATATGACGATTTAGCGCCTCTTGTTGCCTTGAGCGGTAAATATCATGAAATAGCCATTCTCTGTACCGATCTTAACCAGACCCTACCTGTCAAAACCCAAATTTCCACAACTAACTTGGTGGAAACCTGGGACGAACTCGCACCGGAATTGGGCTATACGCAGAAAACCATGAACAACTTTCTCTACATATTCATGGGTATCATTTTACTGGCATTGACCTTCGGAATTATCAATACCATGCTCATGGCAGTTTTGGAACGAAAAAGAGAATTAGGCATGTTGCTTTCTGTTGGCATGGACAGACGAAAAGTATTTGCCATGATCATGTTGGAGACCCTTTTCCTGGCACTTGTAGCGGCACCCCTGGGTGTTCTCCTATCCATTTGGGGAATAGAGTATTTCGGAATTCACGGTATTGATCTTTCATCCGTGGGCAAAGGGTTGGAAAGCTTCGGAATGGCTTCCAGAGTGTACACAAAACTTCCTGCCGTCCTGTATTTGAATATCACTTTGATGACACTTGTAGTGGCATTGATTGCAGCTGTAGTACCGGCAAGAAGAGCTTTGAAAATGAATCCTGCAGAAGCAGTAAAGGCGATTTAAAAAAGGGGGTCTTTGAATTATCAATTAAAAACAAGCACAATGAATGTTATTAAAACAGAAAACCTAAGGAAGGTTTACAATGAAGGCAAGGGTAATGAAGTACGGGCATTGAATGGTCTGTCCCTGACCATTCAGAAAGGTGAGTTTACGGCCATTGTGGGGCCCTCCGGATCCGGGAAAAGTACGTTGCTCAACATTATTGGTGGTTTGGACAAACCACATTCAGGCAATGTATTTGTAGACGAAGTGGACATCATTGCGTTGGAAGAAAATGAACGGATCAACTTCAGATTACGAAATATTGGCTTTGTATTTCAGGCCTACAATTTAATTCCTGTGCTCAATGCGAAGGAGAATGTGGGGTTCATTATGCTCTTGCAACATGAACCCAAAGAAACAATTGATGAACGGGTAGAAGAATTGCTAAAATCGGTCGGATTGGAAACCCAGGCTTCAAAACGTCCTAATGAAATGAGCGGCGGCCAGCAACAACGTGTTGCCGTGGCAAGGGCATTGGCTTCCCGACCGAAATTTGTCTTAGCCGATGAACCTACGGCCAATTTGGACTCAAAATCCACAGCTGACCTCTTGGATATCATGGAACAACTCAATGAAAAAGAAGGGATCACCTTTATTTTTTCCACCCATGACCAAAGGGTTATCGACAGGGCTCGACGTGTAGTTACCATGGAGGACGGGAAAATAATAGCGGACGTTTTACGATCAAATTGATACCCAAAGCGCACATATTCTCCTGTATTTTGGTTTTTGTATTCACCCTCAGCTTAGTGGCACAAGAAAAGCAAAGCTGGGTTTCCGAACATCTGACCGTATCGGGTTATGTGAAATATTTAAACACTTCCAGTTTTATTTCATTGGACAGCATTGGCAATGATAATTTGATCCATAACCGGACGAATTTTAAAATATACGCCAATGACGATTTGACATTGGGGCTTGAACTGCGGAACAGGTTGTTCTGGGGTAGCTCCGTCAGGGCCTTTCCTGAGTTTGCCTCAACGGTCAGGAATCCAAATCAAGATATCGACCTGGATGCTTTTTTGCTCAATAAACAGTCAATTCTAATGCTTTCTACCATAGACCGCTTCTTTGTGGATTATCATAAAGGAAAATGGCAGCTGGTCGCGGGGCGTCAGCGCATAAATTGGGGAAAAAACCTGGTTTGGAACCCCAATGATCTTTTTAACGCTTACAATTTTTTGGACTTTGATTATGAAGAACGCCCGGGAGCAGATGCCCTAAGGGCAAAGTATTTTACTTCGGGGGATTCCAGTTTGGAGTTCGCAATAAGTTATGCAAATACATGGGAGGATAACACAGTAGCCCTCAAGTATAATTTCAATACACATCAGTACGACTTTCAATTCATAGCCGCTAAGTTTATGAATGACTTTACACTGGGAATGGGTTGGGAAGGTGTTATCAAAGACGTAGGTTTTAAAGGTGAGTTCAGTTATTTTATGCCGAATGACCGTTCCGAAGGGAATAATTCTCTTGTCGGATCTGTTTCATTTGATTATTACTTGGTAAACGACATGTCCATCAATGTATCCGGGCTTTACAATAGCAATGGAGTGGGTGATGTTGATTTCTTTGGTGGTTCACTAGCAAACAATGCAACGATAGATGCCAAAAACTTAATGCCAAACAAGTGGTCCCTATTTGGTCAGTTTACAAAAACTTTTACACCAGCCATATCAGGATCATTGGCTTCAATCTATGCAGTGGATTTGAACTCGGTCTTCCTTACCCCACAGTTCACGTATAACATTTCCCAAAACTGGGACTTTGATATGACAGGCCAAATTTTCTATGGAAAACAGGAAAATAAATTTAGGAATCTGGGAAATAGCATCTTCCTGAGATTCAGATATAGTTTTTAAAAATGAGGACAATTCTTCAACGCTACACATTGTACTGTGCCAGAGTGATGAATTTGTGTTGGGTTGAGCAATGACCGGGGGGAGATTTAAAAACCCCCTGGTCATTAAGACAAGTAATTTTAAAATAAGAGGAAAAAACATCAGGTATGGAAATGACAATTGAACAAGTTGCAAAGTTGCGAATTGAAAAACGCCCCCCAAGTCGGGAAGAATACCGCTCTTTAGGGTATCAATCCGATTGGTATACCGTTGATAATCAATTTTCAAAAACTACTTTCGGAAAAGAAGTGTATAGTCTTGTGGTTTTAGATGGCCTCAATATGGCAGGAATGGGAAGGGTAATTGGTGATGGGGCCATCTATTTCAATATACAGGACATTGTAATCCACCCAAACTATGATAACAAAAGCGTTAGTAGGCTAATTATGGATCAAATTGAGGGTTATTTCGAAACCATAGCTTCACGGCATGCCTATATTGGTGTAATGGCAACAACCGGAACAAAAGAATTATACAAAAGCTATGGATATGTAGAAAGGAAAAATGGTAGCTCAGAAATGTTTAAAATACTGATTCGTTGAAATCAATTGAATTGAAGTATACCCCCAATTAGTTTTTAGAAGTATCTCCTGGATATCATTTAAAAGGTAAAGCTTACCGAAGATGAGTTTAAAACTGCTTAAGGTCAGCCTGTCAATACCACCAATAATTGCGTTAACACCATTCATTTTCTAATTGGTCAGGTATACTTCAATTATGAGTTCAATAACTCGGTCGTTAGATTTTGCAGGGTGCCAGCAAACCTTT
The DNA here is from genome assembly GCA_028284665.1 of Croceivirga sp. Lineage (GTDB taxonomy): Bacteria > Bacteroidota > Bacteroidia > Flavobacteriales > Flavobacteriaceae > Croceivirga. Next base: position 70,059 of record JANQRG010000030.1, on the reverse strand, counting down.
GGGAGAAAATGCCAAAAATTGGAAAGGACGCAATGGTCTGCGTCCTTCCCTCAACTAACTCAACTTAACTAAACTTAATTTTTCGGCTTACCTCTGAAACGGATAAGGGATTGTCCTTTATTCTCGGGAAATCAAATCCTGTGCTACTTAGGTTGGCTCTGTCGTATCAAATTGTTTTCCAATACGGTTTGAATATTCTTTCCGGGGATTACTTGGATTTCTCCCTGAGCTCCAAAAGGTCCGGCCCCTTGACCATTTTGGAATTGTGCTTTTTCACCGCTTCCTCTATTTCGCGGATAATCTCCGGGTGGCTTTCGGAGAGATCAAACCTTTCTGAGGGGTCCTCATCCAGGTTGTACAATAATGGGGGGTCATGTACCACCCGTTTCGGATTGGGCACGTATACTTCCTGGGTAATGAAATGTGCCTTATACTGTCCTACCCTGACCGCATAAAGATCCCTCCCCCTGTAATAGTACACCTCGTTGCGCGGACCTTTGCCATTGGCGAACAGCACAGGACCTAGATCCATACCATCCATTTCCCTGTCCGTGGGTATGTCCGCACCGGCCAGATTGCTGAACGTAGTGAACAGGTCCATGGTAGTACCCATATCCATTACCACTTTAGGCGAGATACGGCCCGGGGCCCAAAAAATACAGGGTTCCCGCATCCCCCCTTCCCAGGTAGTCCCTTTTCCATCACGTAGCAGTCCGGCACTACCACCGGAAATTTCGGTTTTAATCCAGGGACCGTTATCAGAGGTAAAAACTACAATGGTATTTTCGGCAAGGCCTTCATTCTCAAGCAAGGTCATTATACGTCCCACATTATGGTCAATTTCCTCGACAACGTCACCGTAAAGCCCCCTTTTGCTTGTTCCTGTAAATTTTTCGGAGGCAAATAGCGGTACGTGGGGGAGATTGTAAGCGAGATAAAGGAAAAACGGCTTTTCCTTGTTCTCCGCAATCCATTCCAGGGACTCATCGGTGTAGCGTTTTGTAATGGTCCGTTGGTCAGCAGGTCGTTCAACAATAGTGGTATTCCGAAGTAACGGCACATTAAAATCGCTTGTTTCAAGATCCTTGTATTCTTTGGTCCACAAATCCCAATAGCCTTTAGGGCCTTCCAGCTTCCGGGTCAAATCCATATCGTTGGAATATGGAATTCCATAATAATAATCAAATCCGTGCTTGGGTGGTAAATATTCCTCTTTATGGCCCAAATGCCACTTCCCAATACAAGCGGTGCCATAGCCCACAGCTTTTAACTGTTCCGCCAAGGTGATCTCTTCATGTGGAAGGCCATTGGCCGAATTTGGAAATAGCACACGTGACTTGGCTCCCGCCATTCCGCTTCGTACCGGTAAACGTCCCGTAAGGAGCGCTGCCCTACTGGGGGTACAGACACTTGCCCCCACATAAAAATTGGTCCATTTCTGACCCTCCACGGCCATTCTGTCCAAATTGGGTGTGTGTATTGTCGGGTGGCCATAACTACCCAAATCCCCATATCCCAAATCATCGGCAAAGATGATGATGAAGTTGGGCTTTTCAGCTTGGCTTGTCTCGTTTTGGGCCATTGTATTCAGTGAAAGTAATCCAAGGCAAGCCGTCCTGATAAAACGTAAGCATCGTAGCCGAAATTTTTCCTGTAAATGCATTTTCAATAGGTTGTTTAAACTATTTATGGTGAACTCATTCGAATTTTTCTGTCGGCTAAACCTGCCCTCAGCCTGTGGGCAGGTTGTAACCGCAATGCTAATGTTCAAGCTAACCCAAACGCGTTAGCAGCTATTGCTAATACCCAGGATTCTGTTCCAAGGCCGGGTTAGCGTCTAACTCCCGTTCAGGTATCGGGAACAGTATTCTGAAATCTGCAGTGATTTTCCCCCTGGCCTGGGCCCTGGGAATAAATACACCCTGTCTAATCTGATCTTCTCTTGCTTTGCCTTCAAACCACAGTTCCCATTCCCGTTCTTGTAAAATAGTTTCCCGTAAGGACTGTTGATTAAATCCGGCCAAACTCAAAGTTGGAATTCCCGCTCTAATCCGTACTTGATTGATGAGATCGATTGCCTCAGCACTGGGTCCGGAGAGTTCATTTAACGCCTCTGCCCGGCTTAAAAGGATATCGGCATAGCGGATTATGGGAATGTCATTTCCTGCCCTGGCACCCACGGATGAGGGATCCCATTCAATTTTAAAAGGAAAAGATTGGTCATTCCCCAAACCTTGTACTATCTCCCCACTAGCTGTACTCATATACTCCGTAATAATCAGATTTTTCCGCACATCATTCGCCTCAAATGAGTTTACAAAATCATCGAACAAATAAGTACGTGCAGCAAATACGCCATTATTTGGGAAAGGCCTGGGAAAATCCGGAGGAAAGATAAGGGCATTCAGTTGCTGAAAGGTGCTAACCCCGGAGGCATCTTTGGGCAATGTCCATAGCAGTTCGTTATTTCCTTCATTATCAATACTAAAAACCTGGCGAAACTCCGGAAGCAGTTGGTACACCCCAAGATCAATGATCTGTTGTGTCAGATCGGCGGCTTCCTGCCATTGCTTTCGGTTGAGATAGTACTTGGCCAAAATTCCCAGGGCAGCCCCCCGGGTACCTCTACCAAATTCATTTTGAACAGGCAACGCGTTTATGGCCAAATTGAGTTCTTGTTCTATAAAAGCTTGTACCTCTGCTTCGGTGGCCCTGGGTAATAAGGGATCATCGCCTGGGGAGGTATATAGGGGAACGGCACCGAACAAATTGTATAACTCGGAATAGGACCATCCACGCAAAAAGTGCACCTCAGCCTCCGTATTTTGCCGGAATTCCTCTGAAAAATCCTCATTCTCCAGGTTATCCAACACAACGTTGGCGTCCCGTATGCTTCTATAGTACCCCACCCATTGTGTGCGTATCTGGGAATGGTTACTATCCCAATTGTGGTCTATCAGGGCCTGCCATAAACTTTCAATACCTCCTCCTGCACCCCAGACTTCTCCTGCTGGCATTGAGGCCATATAGTAAGGAGACCAGGAGGTATCCCCTCCAGATCGATGTCCATAGGTATACGCCGAATTTAAAAGGGAATTGATGCCTTCTTCGGTAATCAACAAGTTGGAAGGAGCCAATTCCGAAAATACTTCTTCATCCAGGCGATCTTCACAGGCAAATAAGCCGAATATTACTATTAAGAATTTATAAATATGTGTTTTCATTATGACAATTTTGTTTATGCGATTAAAAGCTAGCAGTGAGTCCTATTAGATAGGTTGTAGCCAGGGGATAACTGCTGTAATCAATCCTAACATTTTGACCACCAAATGAGTTGGCCTCCGGGTCAAATCCGCTGTAATCTGTGATTGTAAATAGATTTTGTCCGGTGACATAAAGTCGCAACGAATTCAGAAACGTAATGTTACGTACCGGTACATTATAACTTAGCTGGACATTTTTTAACCTGAAAAAAGCGGCATCTTCCACAGTAAGGGTATTCACCTTACTTGCTCCATAAGCGTTTGGATTGACCGATGAGGGCCATCGGGCATCCGGGTTTTGGGGCGTCCATCTGTCCAAAATGGTTTCGGCCAGCCGGTTTCTCCTGAAATTCGCGGGATACAGGGATTCGATCAAGTTTACGTTCAAAAGCTCTGCGCCTTCTTGACCTTGAAAGAAGATATCCAAATTCCAGTTTTTATATTGAAAGGAATTGCGAATGCCATAAATAAAATCCGGGAAAGGGCTTCCGATGACAGTCTGGTCGTCCGGATTGATGACCCCATCCCCATTTCGGTCTTCAAAAATTGGGAATCCGGGTTGCGCGGTCGGTTGTGCAGAGTTTGCGATATCATCACCTTCCTGGAAGAATCCTGTGACCACGTAACCAAAATAAGAAGCTAAAGGATCGCCTTCCTGGAATACTGAGGTATTCCCGACTCCTTGAACATTCCCGGCGACAATTCTGTCAATTCGTCCCAAATCGACTACTTCGTTTTGTAACGTTGAAAGATTTATAGAAGTGTCCCACTTAAAATCGCTCGTCACTATGTTAGTAGAATTGATTAACACCTCAAATCCGGTGTTCTTCACTTCCCCAACATTGGTTAAAATTAAACCGAAACCGGAAGCCAGGGGCAATGGTAGATTAAATAGTAAATCTTTAGTGGTTCTGGAAAAATAATCCAGGGTTGTACTGACCCTTCCATTGAACAGGCCAATGTCCAAACCAATATCCAACTGCTCGGTAGTTTCCCATTTTAGGTCCGGATTGGCTATGCGAGCAGGTTGAACACTTCCCTCTAAATTACCGTCCAATACCACATTACGCCCTGCCTGGAAAGTCAACTGCGAATTGAAATTACCGATTTCCTGATTTCCTGTTTGCCCCCAACTTGCCCGAAGCTTTAATTCACTAAAAACGTCGGGGATAAAAGTTTCCTCGGAAAGCTTCCAGCCCAGGGCAAAAGAAGGAAAATACCCGAACTTATTGTTCTCTCCAAAACGTGAGGAGCCATCCGCTCTGATAGAAGCAGTAACCAAATATTTGTTGTCAAAACTGTAATTTACCCTTCCCAAATAGGACAATAATGAACTTCTTTCCTTTCTACTGGAAAGGTCGTCATTGTTAGTATCCCCTAAAGCCAAATTATCCGTGCCAATTTCATCTGTGGGGAAACCATTGATTAGTGCCTCAAAGTCTCGGGTATCAAATTGTTGGAACGTGATACCTCCTAAAACCGTTACATCATGCCTTTCGTTAAAGGTTTTGTTATAATTCATGGTATACTCAAAGAGGTAATTGGAACGTTCCAGAACCCGTATATTGGCGATACCACTCTCGTCGCCACCTCGTATGGTTTGTGTGGAGTTGAAAATATCCCTTCGGGTTTGTTGCCGATCCGTTCCGAAATTGAATTTCCCGGATAGGTTATCTGTAAAATCGTAGTTTAAAAAGACCGTGCCAAAAGTACGATTGGTCTCACTTAAACTTGAAATACCATTCACCAGGGACAGCGGGTTATTGATCGTCAAATTGGGGGATTGTGTGAATGAACCGTCCTCATTGAATATGGGTTCTGTGGGGTCATACAACTGTGCTGTGTTGATAGGGCCCGCTTGTTCATTTGTGTTAACCCCATCCACGTTATTATTATCCTGAACCAGACTGGTATTGAAATTTATTCCCAACTGGGCACGTTCGCCAATTTTGGTGTCAACATTTATTCTACCGGCGAATCTTTTGATCCCTGAATTTCTGACCACCCCTTCCTGATCAAAATAATTGAATGAGGCGTAAACGGAAGTCCGCTCCGAGCCTCCTTGAATGGAAAGGTTATGATTGATAACGGGCGCCGTACGAAATATTTGGTCTTGCCAGTTGGTCCCTCGACCTATTCGTGCGATATCTTCGTCCGTAAAAACTATATCATTTCCCTGATCTACGGATAAGGCGTTTATGGCATCGATATATTCACTGGTGGACAATACATCGATGGTTTCGGCAACACTTTGCATACCCGCATATACATCGTAGGTTACGGACATTTTGCCTTCTCCTCCTTTTTTGGTGGTGATCATGATCACCCCATTGGCGCCTCGCGATCCGTAGATAGCGGTCGCAGAAGCATCCTTCAAAATCTCGATGGAGGCAATATCCGCTGGGTTTAAGGCATTTAGTGGGTTACGGGGACTTAAGTTATTTCCCACCTGTGCTGCATTTCCAGAGCCCAGGTTTGGGGTATTGTCAATAGGATAACCGTCTATGACATAGAGCGGTTCGTTACCAGCATTCAAAGAACTTGTTGCCCCCCGGATACGGATACTTAGACCACCCCCCGGAGCCGAACTCGACTGGCTTATCTGCACCCCGGCAGCACGTCCCTGCAGTAATTGATCTACGGATACGTTGGCGCCCGGATTGAAGTCTTCAGTACGCAGCGAGGATACTGATCCCGTAAGGTCGCTTTTTAACTGTGTGCCATACCCTATGACCACAATCTCATCCAGGGCTGCCGTGCTTTCCAGAAGCGTAATGGCAATATTGGATTGTCCTGAAACCGGAATTTCCTGAGTTGTAAAACCGATATAGGAAATAACCAGGATGGCATCCTCGTCTTGAACGCTAATGGAAAAGTTACCGTCAAAATCGGATTCCGTACCGTTGGTGGTGCCTTTTTCCACTATGCTCGCCCCTGGCAAGGGTGTTCCGTTCTCATCCCTGACCGTGCCGCTTATCTGCCTTTCCTGAGGTGGGGCATTGGTAGTAATTACCTTCCTGGTCAGAACGATTTGGTTCTCATTAATGGTGTAATCAAGATTTGCCTTCGGGGCCAATTTGTTTAAAACTTCCCGAATGGTTTCCTTGTCGGCCTTTAGGGAGGTTCGCTGTCTGTCATCAATTTCCTTAACATTATAAAAGAACCGATATCCCGTTTGGGATTTTATTTCTTTGAGTATCCTTTTAAGCGGAACATTGTCGTAGTCAAATTCCATTTTCTTTTGCGACATCAATGGATTAGCCGAAAGCTGGAAGAGCACCAAAGAGGCTAAGAGAAAACAGAACTTCATTTTGAGATGCAATTTTTTGCTACGCTCTTTGTCAAGAACATAGTCCTCGTCACTTTTTTTCATAGTTTTGAGTTGCTTTGATTGTTAATATTCGTTTATTAATGGTCGAATTGATAAGGGAAGTGGGCCAACACTTCCCTTTCATTTTTTATTGCGTTATGGTTATTATGTTTTGATTTATTTCAAAGTTAAAAGGGGTACTTAAGGAGATGGTCTTGAGCACAGATTCGATGTCTTCATCAACGAATTCCCCTTTATAGATCTCATTGTTCAGACCTTCCGCCTTGTTTACAATTGTCACGAAGTATCTTCTTTCCAGCCTGACCAGTATTTCGGAAAACGTCAGATTGTCGATGATCAGGCGGCCCTGAATCCAGGCCGTGTAAACATCGGTATCCACTTCCGTCGTATTGAAATTGTTACCGAACTTATCGTAGTTGGCCTGAAGCTTTGGGGTCAAGCGGATACCGTTTTCCGGCGCCCGGGTTTCATAGACTTTAACGGCTCCCTCCACCAAGGTGGTGGAAATGAAATCATCTGTCTCATAAGAGGAGACGTTGAATTTGGTGCCCAACACCTTCACATCTATCTCCCGGGTGTTCACGATAAAGGGTCTATTCCCATTTTTTACCACATCAAAAAAGGCCTCCCCCTCCAAATAGACCATCCTGTTACTATCGGAATTACCGAAACTTTGCGGAAAACGAAGCTTCGATCCTGCATTCAGCCATACCTGGGTCCCATCCGAAAGCCTCAGCTTGAAGATCTGCCCTAAGGGAATGAAGATCTCATGGTATACTAAGGAGCCTTCCTGCCATGTCCCCTCCTGCTCGAGTACAATGGAATTTTCTCCTTGACTGGCGACCAGGTTCCCTTCGGAATCCGTTACCTCTTCCATACCCTCGGGGTTCAGTACCTTTGTAGTGCCATCCGCCAACTTTATTAGCACCTTGTCGGTGTTTCCATCGATTTCCTTCTCGTTTTCCACAACCTTTAAGGAGGTTTGCGAGCTCCGGTCTAACAAGTAGCTTTTGGCCAAAAAGCCAATAGTAAACATTAAGAGTAACGCCGCCGCGTACTTCAATACCGAGCGCATGGGTTTTGAAGCCTGTTTCTGCGATTTTATCGTCGCCATGAACTTTTGATAGGCGGCATCGGAATCAAAATCGGCCAAGGTCATCTGGTGTGATTCCTTGAGACGACTTTTGAAAAAAGCCATATTACTTTCGCTTTCCAGGATCCATTTCTCAAGGATCTTTCTTTCTTCGGGAGAAATAGAGCGATCAATGAACTTATCGATTAACGAATGGAATTTGGACATTCAACACTTGTTTTACCCTTATGATGCGGAAATCACAAAAAACCCCTATGTATTTTTAATTTTTATTAGTTTTGAGTAGGTGGCGAATACAATGGAGGAACAAAAACTGATACAGGGATTGCGAAAAGGCACGGCAAAAGCCTACAGGCATTTGTTCTCAGAATACTATGATTGGCTTTGTAATTACGTTTTCAATCTGTGCAACGACCGCCCTTTGGCCCAGGATATCGTTCAGGAGGCGCTCATCGCATTATGGCAAAAAAGAAAAACCCTGATCATCACCACATCGCTCAAAAGCTACCTCTTCAAAACTTGCCATAACCAATTCTTACTGTACATCCGCAACCAAAAGGTCCAATTTGACACTTTGGACAAAATACGATGGGATGTTGTTTCGGAAGCCGCTTTGGAAGACGACCTCTATGACTTTAGGATGGAAAGGCTCAATATGCTGATAGACCAATTGCCCCCCAGGTGTAAGGAAATCTTTATTCAAAACAAACTTGAGAAAAAAAAATACAGGGAAATTGCTTTGGATATGGGTATCTCCGTGAAAACCGTAGAAAACCAAATGTCGAAAGCACTCCATTTTCTTAGGGCAAATGCTACTGCTTTTCTATTGTAGGGTTTGGTTTAAACAACGAATTTGTTCTAAAACCGGTCCTTTCTTTGGGTAAAGACAATTTCTTCACATTTTCGGGATTCTAAACAGTAGCTACCTCAATCTACCCCTTAAACGATAACACCCGTTGCCTAAATGACCTATACCCTTCGCTATAAAAGGCAATTACACAAGAATACGAAGCGATAGCAAAAGACCATTTTTTAAGGAAAACAAGGTGCATTTCCGTGTTGATTCCTGCTAATCTTAAATTTTGGTCATTTCCACTGTGATTTTGGTTAACCCTGAGGTTCGTTCCCAAAATACATTTGTACTGTAAAATTTAAATACAAACAAGAAATCAAAATACGGAACGATGAAAACAATCAATTTAAAAACAGTAAAATTTCACGCTAAGGTTTACGTGATCTTTGCAATGATGCTTGCCGTAATGGCATTACTACTCTTTTCAGCCTTTGAAAAGAAAGAAGAAAAAGAAATTGTACAACAGGCTCCTCAGGGATTAGCTGTGGAAGTGGCTACGCCAACCTATGAAACCATTACCGAATGGGACGAGTATACCGGTCGTTTTGAAGCCAGCAACCGGGTTGAGGTTCGTGCCCGGGTAAGTGGTTATGTAGAAAGTGTGAACTTTAAAGATGGACAGGAAGTCAAGAAGGGAGATATACTCTTTGTTATTGACAGACGTCCTTATACTATTGCTTTAAACCAGGCTAGAGCCGCCTACGGACAAGCCCTGGCCATGCTCACACAAGCCCAGGATAATTTTGACCGTGTTCAGAACCTGAGAGAAACCGGAGCGGTATCTATAGAAGAATTTGACAGCCGCCAACAGACATTAGCCGGTGCCAAAGCAAGTTTACAACTAGCACAGGCCACTGTGGACAACGCCAAATTGAACTTGGAGTTTACTAAGGTGAAAGCCCCGATTTCCGGAAGAGTAAGCCGTGATAGGGTCAACCAGGGAAACCTCATCGATGGTGGAGCTTCTAATTCTACACTCCTAACTACAATTGTGGCTACCAGTCCTATCCACTTTTATTTTAGAGGCAGTGAGGCGGATTTCTTAAAGTATTCCCGCCTTGCAAGAACCGGAGAACGTGGTTCCTCCCGATCAACTGCCAACCCCGTATTCCTAAAACTACAAGATGAAGCAGAATACATGCACGAAGGTGTCATGGATTTTGTAGACAATGAAATTGACAGAAGCACCGGGACCATTGAGGGAAGAGCTACTTTGGAGAATAAAGATGGTCTTATCGAACCCGGTATGTTCGGAAAAGCAAGATTGTTGGGAAGTGCCGCGCACGAAGCCATCATGATCCCTGATGAGATCATCGGAACCAATCAATCCGTTCGATTTGTTTATGTTTTGGGGGAAGACAACACGGTACTTACCAAGAATATCGAATTAGGCCCTTTGCACACCAATGGATTGCGAATTGTGCGAGGAGGATTGGACCCTGAAGATAAGCTGATCCTCAATAACATTCAAAAGATACGTCCGGGGATAGCCGTACAGCCTACCGAAAAATCGCTGGACGAAAACAAAACCTCCTTAGCCCTGGCAACCGCCGAGTAAGGAAAATCAAATAACATACGGGTATTCCACAGCGCTTGCAGTGTCATTTAAAGTGATACAACGTGAGCGACAGGGAGCCCTCTGTTCAACACTAAAAGCTAGAAATCATGAAATTCAGTCACATTTTTATAAAACGACCCATTTTTGCAGCGGTACTTAGTATCCTGATCGTAATTGTGGGAGGCCTGGCCTACGTATCGCTTCCCGTTTCACAATTCCCTGATGTAGCCCCTCCTACCGTACAGGTAGTGGCCGCCTATCCAGGGGCTAACGCCCAAACCCTTTCAGAAACCGTGGCAACTCCATTGGAGCAGGAAATTAACGGCGTGGAAGGGATGATCTACATGACCTCTCAATCTTCAGCCGATGGGGTAGTCACTATTCAGGTGGCCTTTGAATTGGGAACGGATCTGGATCGTGCCCAGGTACAGGTTCAAAACCGGGTGGCCGTAGCGGAACCCCGATTACCGGAATCAGTACGTCGGCTAGGGATAACCACCAACAAGGTATCTCCGGATATTTTGCTGGTCGTCAATATGTATTCTCCGAATAAAACCTATGACCAAACTTATATCGGTAATTACGCTACCTTACAAATGATCGATCAGATCGCTCGTATAAAAGGTGTTGGCGATATTCAAATCTTTGGTGCTGCAGAATATGCCATGCGTATCTGGTTGGACCCCGACCGCATCGCTAACCTGGATATGACCGCAGGTGAAGTGGTTGCAGCACTGAGAGCCCAGAATGTTCAAATCGCGAGTGGTACGCTAAACACCCTACCCTCCGGTAAGCAATCCGCTTTTGAGATCAATGTTCAGACGCAAGGAAAACTGATCACAGAAGAAGAATTCGAAAATATCATTATCAAAGCCGGAGACAATGGCCGTATTGTACAATTGAAAGATGTAGGACGTGTTGAATTGGGTGCTCAAAACTATGCTACTAAAGGCTATTTGGGAAAAGACCCCGCTATTGCCATGCCCATTTACCAGCAACCTGGGGGTAACGCCTTGGAAACTGCAGCCGCCATTCAGGAAAAAGTTGCAGAACTAGCAAAAGATTTTCCGGAAGACCTGGAATATAAAATTGCGTACAATCCTACGGAGTTTGTTCAAAAATCAGTGGATGAAGTATATCATACGATTTTTGAAGCGATTTTTTTAGTGGTAGTGGTCATCCTACTGTTTTTACAGTCCTGGAGAGCCGCTATCATCCCCATCTTAGCCATTCCGGTTTCCCTGATCGGAACCTTCGCAGTGATGCAAGGATTAGGATTCTCCTTGAATAATTTAACCCTGTTCGGTCTGGTATTGGCTATAGGAATTGTAGTAGACGATGCCATAGTAGTAGTAGAAAATATGGAGCGGTACCTGGCCAAGGGGCTTTCGCCAAAAGAAGCGGCCCGTAAAACCATGGATGAAGTAGGAGGCGCATTAGTAGCTATCGGATTAGTACTTATCGCAGTATTCATCCCCACAACTTTCCTGGAAGGGATCTCCGGACAGTTTTATAAGCAATTCGGATTAACCATAGCCGTAGCTACGGCTATCTCCGTTTTTGTATCACTCACCTTGAGCCCTGCAATGGCCGCCTTGCTAATGCGCCATGAGGAACATGACACCAAAAAGAAAACTCCACTACTCCTACGCCCTTTGAAATTCATCGGGGATGGTTTCAACAGCTTTATGGAAACTCTGTCCGTTCGTTACGGGAATAGTGTTCGCAAATTGGTAAGGACAAGTACCATGGTGATGGTGGTTTATGGAGGATTGATTGCCCTAACCGGGTTTGAGTTTAACCGGGTGCCTAGTGGTTTTGTTCCCGCTATGGATCAACAATATTTTATTGCTGCCATCCAATTACCTCCCGGTGCTTCGTTAAGCAGGACGGATCAAGTGGTACAGGACGCTATTGATACCTTGTTAGAAGTAGATGGCGTGGCCAATACAGTTTCCTTTACTGGATTTGACGGTGCCTCGTTCACCAACGCCTCTAATGCTGCCGCTATCTTTGTTACCCTGGAAGACTTTGATGTCCGCGCCGAAAAGGGAATTGGCTATGAAGCGCTTTTGGGAACATTACGTGGAAAAATGGCGGAAGTGGATGACGCCTTCGTTGTAGTGATCCCACCTCCATCGGTTCGTGGTATCGGAAACGCCGGTGGTTTTCGGATGATGGTACAGGACCGTGCGAACCTTGGTTCTGAAGCGCTGTTGAATGCTACGTATCAACTGGCTGCCGCTGCTAACGCAGACCCTGTTTTGAATAGCGTATTTACCTTCTTCAACAACCAAACTCCTCAATTGTATTTGGATATTGACCGGGTGAAAGCCGAGCAATTGGGCATCAATGTGGCCGAAGTATTCCAATCCCTGGAAGTGTATTTGGGTTCAGCCTTTGTGAATGAATTCAACTATCTTGGAAGAACCTATCAAGTTACTGCTCAGGCTGATGCCCCTAACCGATTAACTCCTGATGATATTTCACGCATCAAGGTGCGCAACCAAAATGGGAATATGGTTCCGCTGGGCACCATCAGTACGCAAAAAGATATTGCCGGCCCCAATAGGATACCACGGTTCAACTTGTACCCATCAGCATCCCTGGTTGGAGATATTGCTCCCGGTTACAGTACAGGACAAGCGCTGGATCGGATGGAAACACTCGCCGCAGAGATCTTGCCTCAGGGCATTTCTTTTGAATGGACCGAAATGGCCTATCAACAAAAACAAACAGGGAACACCGCGGGAATCGCCTTTTTATTAGCCGTCGTCTTTGTATTCCTGCTCTTAGCTGCACAATTTGAAAGCCTGGTACTCCCACTTGCAGTGATCTTTATAGTTCCAATGGTACTGCTATCTGCAATGATCGGGATAGACCTTGCCGGTTTGGACAACAACATCATGGTACAAATTGGCCTGGTAGTTCTGGTAGGGTTGGCAAGTAAGAATGCTATTCTGATCGTTGAGTTTGCCAAGCAGCTCGAAGATCAGGGAACAGAATTGAGGTCAGCCGTTATCGAAGCATCACGGCTACGGTTGCGCCCCATCTTAATGACCGCAATGGCCTTTATCCTAGGGGTAGTGCCTTTGGTCATCGCCACAGGTGCAGGGGCTGAACTCAGAAACGCTTTAGGGATTGCTGTTTTCAGTGGTATGCTAGGCGTAACCTTGTTTGGCATATTTCTTACCCCGGTATTTTACTATCTGGGCAGAAAACTGACCACAAAAAAATCTAAAGACAAATCTCCAAGCACGATCCAACGAATCAACAAAAAAGCACAGTTAATTTAAATAGAGATTTCAATTGAACTAATGTGGTACTCATTGAATTTGGGTACCACATTTTTCTTATTTTAAAGCTTTTCTTCAGACAATGTCCAACATCCCATTCTACACTAATTCCGAAGCCTCAAATGTGCATCGCTATGAATTGGATTCCGGCATTTATTTTGAAAAACACGGGATTGAGATTTACCAAAACCAAGGACTAGTCGTGGAGTTTGAGCCCAATAGAATGGACTTTTACGTTGTTGCCATTAATAGAAACGGAAATGCCAACAAGGACATAGGACTCCTATCTTATCAGATTATACCGAAGACTATCCATTTTTTGGCGCCTGGAGTATTGCATAACTTGTCCGATTTGTCCGAGGATATAGATGGTTTTTACATCTGCTTTAAAAAGGAGTTCTACCTTAAATACTTTGCAGACCAGAAATGGTTGGATACCCTTGATTTCTATAGGTTTGATGGCAGGCCTCTTTTTCAACTGGATGAGGAAACTTTTGATGAAGTAGAGAAAAGCTTCATAGCAATAGCGAGTGAACAAAAGAAGTCTTCGATGGACTCTTATGAATTCATCTGGACGCATTTGCACAATATCCATTTGCTTTCGAAAAGATTTTCCAATAGCAACGTTGTAACCCCTCCAAACAAAAATCAAACAACCAACCATATTTTGCTAGTAGAACGGTTTAAAAAAATGGTCGATAAGCATTTCAAGGAGACGCGGAATGTATCCTTTTATGCACAACAACTATTTATTACCCCTCAATATTTGTCTGAAATAATAAAGGAAAATACAGGTGCCAGTCCGATCTATTGGATTAACAAAAGGACATTTCTCGAAGCTAATTATCTTTTGCGGTATACCAATTTAAGTATAAAGGAAATTGCAGTCTCACTTCATTTTTCTTCGTCGGCTTACTTCACGAAGTTCTACAAAAAGTTCTCTAAGGGTGTCACTCCAAGTGAATTCCTGATAAATCTTAAAAATTGACTACCATTCCCGAAATTGGTGTAATAAAGTAGCACTTTCTATGCGGTTACTTTGTCATAATCAAAAAAATACCATTATGGCAAAGACAATTCTAATCACCGGTGCAACAGATGGATTAGGAAAAGCATTATCCCTCAGTTTAGCAAAAGAAGGACACCATCTCTTGGTGCATGGAAGAAATCAAGACAAAGTAAATGAGTTGGTCAAACAACTGATGTCCCTTAACAACTCTTCGCGAATAACTCCATATCTGGCAGACTACTCATCCTTGGAAAATGTGAGAAAGATGTCTTCGGAGATATCAAGCCATGAAGGACACCTTGATGTTTTGGTCAATAATGCCGGCATCGGCGCAGGTACGGGAGATGAAGAAAAGCAATTAAGTGAAGATGGCTACGAGTTACGATTTGCAGTGAACTATTTGTCCTCGTTCCATCTCACCAGAGCGTTACTTCCTTTATTGAAAAAGTCAGCGACTAAATCCAATGATGTTAGAATAGTCAATATGGCTTCCGCAGGACAACGTAAAATTTCATTTAGGGATGTAATGTTAGACAATGGCTATAGTGGTATTAATGCTTACAGTCAAAGTAAGCTGGCCTTGATCATGTTTTCATTTGACCTGGCAAACGAATTATGCTCCTTTGGAATAACCGTAAACGCCTTGCACCCAGCAACTCTAATGCCTACCAAAATGACCTTAGAGACTTTTGGTTATGGAATAGCTTCAATAGAAGATGGGGCAAAAGCTACCAAAAGATTAGTGACTCATCAGAGCTTGAAAAAGGTTACCGGAAAATATTTTGATGGTCATAGAATTGCAAGGGCTAATGATCAAGCATACAACGAATCAGAGCGGGAAAAGCTAAAGGACTTAAGCTTTGAACTTATTACACAATCCATGGCAACTGGAAAAATTTAGGATCATGATAGTCAGAAAATATTTAAATCCGAAACTTACATTTTTATACGTTTGGAAGAGTCTGGCGTACTACATTGTGCTTAGTGTTATTGTTTATTTTGTCTCAATTCACTTGGATGCATCGAGAATCTACTTACCCGTTTACACCATAGCGATTTTGAGTACCGCTCTGGCCATTTTTTTAGGTTTCAATAACAACCAAGCGTATGACAGATGGTGGGAGGCTCGTAAGATATGGGGACTGATGGTTAACTATTCCAGGGCTTGGGGTCGTCAAACCTCCACTTTTTTTGATTTCGATGAAGACGAGGAAATTATGGTCAAATCATTTCAGAAAAAACTAGTTTACCGGCATGCTGCTTTTGTTCACGCATTAAGAGTATTCCTAAGAAACCATCATGACTATAACAAAAATCGATTTGAACATATTGTTGAGAAAAATGATTATGGAGATTTAGCACATCTTATAGATGAAAAAGAGCTTAAAGCATTTTTAAAAAAGGATAATCCCCCAAATTACCTTATCCAGTTACAGGGTGAAGACTTAAAATACGCTAGTGACAAAGGTTGGCTTAATGATTTTCGATATATGCAACTTGACCTGTCATTGGTCGAATTCAACAATATTCAAGGAAAAGCGGAGCGTATTAAGAATACCCCAATGCCAAGGCCCTACTCCTATTTTTCAAGAGTCTTTGTTTTTATCCACGCTACATTATTACCCTTTGCCCTAGTTGAAGATTTAGGTTTTTATATGATACCGGTATCCGTAATAATTTCTTTTGTGTTTAAGGCATTAGATATTATTGGAGAGCGAACGCAAGACCCATTTGAGAATAAAATGGAAGATACTCCAATGAGTGCTTTAAGCTGGACTATTGAGAGAAACTTAAAAGAACAATTGGGAGAACCCACCCTTCCTAAAAAGCACCCAATTTCAAAAGGAGTGGTTTTCTAAGGAATTCATAATTAATCTTCAGCATGCACCGAAAATGAATAAAAGGTTTTCAAAAGAAAACTCAGCTATTCAAGGTTATTTGATGCAATTAACCGCTACATGCTCTCACCATATTAGATTTTGGTCATAGAACGGGTGTTTTTGGTTAAACAGAAACACCCTTACTGACCGAACTTTGAACATAACAAAAAGATAAAAATCATGAAAAATCTAACACTACTCTTACTCGCCCTGTTACTGGTTTCCTGTGGAATTACCAAGAGGGATTTTGAAGTGAATTCAACTAACGAGATTAACGACAACTTCCTTGAAGAAATAACCCAGGATACCGCTTTTGCCCGGGGCCAAAGTGAAATTATTACCGAATGGTGGTCTGAATTTAACGATCCCATATTGGACACCTTGATCCGAAAAGCACGACTACATAATTTGGATATTACTGCAGCCGTTGCCAATTTCCACGCTTCCCGTGCAGCACTAAAAGGGACCAGGTTCGATCGCCTACCAACAATAACCGCCAATGGCAACGTAACACGGACGCGATTAGGGGAAAACATTTTTGTCCCCGGGGCCAATCCAACATTTACTACCTACAATGGAAGTTTTGATGCGTTTTGGGAAACCGATGTATTCGGTAGGGTGTCTAACCGAATCAAAGGAGTATACGCCAACCAACAATCCGCTTTGGCCGATTTACAAGGAGTGTATGTCCGGATTTTTGCCGAGGTGGCCGGCAATTACATAGCCTTTCGGGGCGCACAATATCAATTGGATATTGCGCAGCGGAACCTGAAAGGGCAACAAGCCACCTACGATTTAACCCTTCGTCTGAAAAATGCCGGCACCAGCAATAGTCTGGATGTTTCCAGAGCGCTGGCCCAGTTGGAAAATACCCGCGCGACGATTCCGCCACTTAAAGCAAGAATGGAAGCCTTAAAAAATAGTCTTAGTGTTTTAATTGGGGAAGTTCCCGGAAACCTGGAAGAAGGGATCGTGAGCAAAAAACCGCTGCCAGGTCTACCCAATTCTGTGACCATAGGTAGCGTAACCGATCTGCTAAGGAGACGTCCCGATGTAAGGCAAGCTGAAGCGCAATTGCAACAGCAAATTGCCCAATACAACCTATCAGTGGCAGAACTCTATCCCAATATTCAGTTTGGCGGATCTATAGGATTTTCAGCTGTGGACTTTTCCAATTTTGGGAACAACAATTCTTTTACCTGGACGGTGATTCCTACCATTAGTTGGGCCGCCTTTAATCTGGGGAGGGTAAAACAACAGATCCATCAGAACGATGCTTTAGCTCTCGCGAGGTTACAACAGTACGAAAAAACAGTTTTAGAGGCCCTGGAGGAAATCAGTACGGCAATGACGAATTACACCAACGAATTGAAACGACGGGAAACCTTGCGGAAATCCGCAGTGGCCAGTGCGGAAGCAGCAACAATTGCGCGACAACGTTACAATGCCGGATTGGATAGCTTTATTGATTATCTGAGTGCAGACAATACGCTTTTGGTAGCCGAAAATAGCTTAGCAACTAGCGAGATTGCTGCCGCTACATCGCTAATTGCGATCTATAAAGCCCTTGGAGGGGGATGGGAAGTTGTTAGTCAACAAGAGTTGCAAAACCAATTTGAGCAATTAAAAATTACAGAGAATACATCAAGATAAAAGAACCCATACAACGCTTTAGTGTTGGACAAACAGCGGCTTTTCTAAAATGAGGGTCGCTGTTTTTATGAGTATTTTTTCCGAATCCCCAGCTTTTTCATTCTGTATTCTAACGTGGTTGGCTTTATCTCTAGAAGCTCTGCTGCTCCTCCGTAGCCACTGACCTTTCCATTGGTATGTTTCAACGCCTTGAGGATATGCTGTTTTTCATTTTCCGCAAGAGTTACCAAATCCGAGTTTTCATTCATATTATTTGTCAATTGCGTACTAGGTAGGTGCACTTGCTCGATTTGACTTGTTGTTGTGAGAATAGCACTTCGCTCTATGACATGTTCCAATTCCCTAATGTTGCCAGGCCAGTCGTAAGATTGAAGCTTTTTTAAAGCATTCTTACTGATACCCTTCAAAGGCTTGCCGAGTTTTTTGCTGTTTTTCTTCAGAAAATGAAAAGCCAGATGCTCTACCTCTTCCTTCCGTTCCCGTAGTGGTGGCAGGGCAATTGGAAATACGTTGAGTCGGTAATAAAGATCCGATCGGAAGTTTCCCTTTTCAACCTCTTCCAACAGGTTTCTGTTGGTAGCGGAGATAATTCTCACATCGGTTTTAATGACTTCGTTGCCCCCAAGTCTCTCGATTTCACGTTCTTGTAGGACCCGTAGCAATTTGGCTTGAAGATCCAAAGGGAGTTCACCTATTTCATCCAAAAACAGCGTCCCACCCACGGCTAATTCAAACTTGCCAATACGCTGTTGAACCGCTCCGGTAAAAGCTCCTTTTTCATGCCCAAAGAGCTCGGACTCTATGAGTTGAGCGGGGAGGGTAGCACAGTTTATTTTGATCAAGGTTTTATCACTTCGATTCGATACTTTATGAATTGCCCGGGCAATCAATTCTTTTCCCGTTCCGCTCTCACCGATAATTAAAACGGTGGTGTCCGTTTTTCCAACCAACTTTACGTTTTGCAATACATTCTTCATCACAAAACTTTCGGAAATCATACCTTCAGCATTGTAGTGATGGGCAACCTCTTCTTCCAAATAGTCATTGTGCTGTTTTAACCTGTGGTTGAGTTGTTGGATTTCCTCCATGGCCCTAGCAACTTTTTCATTGGCAATAAGATTGGAAATGGCCCCTGCCATTTGGTTACCGATATTTTGATAGAGCAACAACTTGTTTTGAGAAAATCGATTTTGGGTTTTGGAGAGGAATTCAAAGGAGCCGATTCTTTTCCCAGCAAAACTCATTGGCATGAACAACAACTCCTTGAATCCGAAAGACCTTGCTGATTGAACACCAACAGTATGTCCATAATTATCGTTGAGGTACATCCACGAGATGATTTTTGGTTCCTCAGCTTCTACGATTTCCTGGTAGATACTGTCTTCAATTGGCAATTCTTCAGCCATTAGCTTTTTATAAAATTGGTCGCGATCAGGAGCTTCGGCCCTAGGGTCAAAATGAAATAAATGCTTGCTATGGGTCAATTCCTCATTATAAAGTACTACAACGGCTTGATCGAATTTAAAGGTAGGTTGCAGGAGTTCAAAAACTACTTGAAAAAGGTCTTTGGGCTGCTGTATGCTCGCCAATTTCTCACTAACTAGGAGCAACGCGGTTTTCTCTTCATCCTGCTTTTTCCAATAAAGGGCTGACTTGTCATTCATGAAAATCCATACTGTTCCCAAAATATCGTGAATACAATTGGGATTTCCCAATATATTAGGAATAATTTTTTACTGAAAATGTGTTATTTAACTGTTAATCAAGACTTTATATAAATGGCACAATTGTTCCTCCAGTTGAAATAAACAACTTTAAAAAATAGAAATCATGCAAAATTCATTAAATCATCAAATTCAGAGTAAAGTATTAATCACAGAAGTTCTTAACCGTATCATGCTGCATGCAGACCTTGGTCAATGGGATAAGTTGAAAAAGGTATTTGCAGACGAAATCACTCTAGACTACACTTCGGAATTCGGAGGAGAACCCATTCATATCACTCCAGGCAAACTTGTTGAGGAATGGAAATGGCTAGCCAACTATGAGGGGTCCGAACACATTATTGCCGGTCATGTTATCGATGTTAATGGCAATCAGGCTACTGCAACAGCTCAAGAATTAGGAGTGCATAAGTTGACTAACGCAGATGGTGAGCCATTCTGGGACAATGGGGGACATTACGAATTCAAGCTCAAAGAGGTTGAGGAAGGTGTCTGGAAGGTAACCTATATGAAATACCAACTGCGTTGGGAACGGGGCAACCGAAACATCGTAGAGATCGCAAAAGGGGTTTAAACTTAAGCCATGGAAACTAAAATCATCAAGACTATACTGGTCATCTTATTGGGTATACCCACAACAAATTATTCACAAATAGAAACTACAAAAATGGAAACTATAACACCAACAAATACTGAAACCATAAAACAAATGTTCATCGCCATGGGCAACAAGGATTTGGAAACCTGGCTGTCGTATTGGAGCGAAGATGGAATACAGCTTATTCCTTTTGCTCCGGATGGCTTCCCTAAATCTGTTGAGGGAAAGGACGCACTTCGGGAAGCCTATACAGGTTTGCTCAATGACTACGGAGAACTAAAATTCACTCATATCGAAATCAATCCACTAGAGGATAAGGATCAAATAATGGTAAAATGGGGTGTTGATATCGAATTAAAGGGAAGTGATAAGAACTATCAGAATGAACTCATAGGCACATTTGAATTTAAAGACGGAAAAGTAGTCAGATTAACTGAATACTTCAACCCCGAAAATTTTATTGAGGTAGTTGGCCATAAGAACATACAACATATCCAAGCATTCTTACAATCACTCCGTGATAAAGATATGAGCCAAATGGCCTCTTTCTTTACCGAAGATGCGGTTTATTCCAACCCTTTTGCCTCAGACTTTTTTAAAGTGAAAGTACATGAAGGAAGACAAACTATCGTAGATCTATTCAGCGTTATGCCAAATCTGATGGAGACTGTTAGGATTTTCAATTTACGTACCTACCCATCCGGAAGCAACTTCGTGATAACAGAATTCGACATTAAGTTTACCTTTAAAAATGGGTATGTCTATACCAATGATAACATCATTAGTGTATTCGAATTCGAGAACGGATTGCTCAAAAAGTGGACAGAATATCTCGAACCCACCAATCAGGAGGCGGCATTTAACCAAGATTTTGAAAACGATTAATTTGTAGAAAAGTAACAGCAATGGAAAACTATAAATACCTAGAAGAACTATCTCCTTCTCTCGATAAGAAGGACACGGAAAAAGTGCTCTCTTTTCTAACGGATGACTGTGTTTTTCAGGCGGGGAATTTAGGTCCGATCAAAGGTAAAGAGACCATTGCCGAAACCTTGAACGGCTTTTTTGCTACCGTCAAAGGCATCAATCACGAAATGAGCGATACCTTTGAAAGTGGTGACGCAGTGGTACACCGCGGGATGGTTACCTATACACGTTTAAATAATACCACCTTGACCGTTCCCGTTTGCGATGTCTTTAAAATGAGGGATGGCAAAATAGCGGAATACTACATCTATATTGATTGGTCAGAGTTGTGAGAATAGTTCATTTTAACAATGATAGATTTAAACCAGCGATTCCTCAGCAATGAGGGTCGCTGTTTTTTTTATATTATGTTCGTAATTAACCCGTAGAGCATTTTGACAGAAATTCATTTGTTTGAGTGATTTTTTAGTCAACTATTTTCTAAAATGCATAAGGGGTATTTCTTAAATGATCTTTATCGGAACTAAATAGACAACAATTGCAAGAGGGTACTGCTTTATTGAAAACACATATCTCCAAACGTATTTTTTTGGAGGACGATGAATTTGAACACTTCTTAAGTTTCTTTTCTCCCAAAATCGTTAAAAAACGACAGTATATCATACAACCCGATTTTATTCCCAGCCATAGAAATTTTGTCACCAAGGGGGCAATGAGGGCCTATATAATTGATGCCTCGGGCAATGAGCATACCATACAATTTGCTATAGAAAACTGGTGGATCACGGACTACAACGCCTATATTTATCAAAAGCCTGCAACCATGTTTGTTATGGCTCAGGAAGACAGCACGATTTTACAGGTCAACCGTGAAAATGAGATAAAGCTCAAGGCCTTAAACCCAAAATTTGAAACCTTTTTTAGAATAATGGCCGAACGTTCAACAGCGTATATGCAACGAAGGGTCATTGAACGATTGACCCTTAGTGCCGAGGAACGATACAGGCAATTTTTAGATAAATACCCCTTAATGGTAAATCGATTCCCGCAATACAGCATCGCTTCTTACATAGGGGTAACCACGGAATTTTTATCTAGAATGCGAAAGGATAGACTGGGTAGATAATATTGACCTAAATTAACGGATTTCCTTAATCCACATCATTTTTGTTCATGAAAGTTTAGAAGAACTTTGACGTATTAAACAAAGGAAGTTCAACACTTAAAATTAACAAAAATGAAAACTATAAATCCTTTAAAAACAACACCCATATACCCACAATTTGGAGCTGTCATTGACGGTTTAGACGTTACCAACATAAGCAAAGACGGCCAGGCGCTGATAATAGAAAATCTAAGGAAACACCGATTAGTTGTCATCAAGGGCCCTACCTTAGGTCCCGAAGAGCAGGTCCAATTCTCAAGTATCTTTGGCGAGTTGGAAACTTTTCCATACCATCCAAATCAATTTAAAGACCATCCCGAAATTTTCAGATTATCAACCAACAAAGAGAAAGGGCATCAAAACGTTGGGTTTTATTGGCATCAGGACGGATCATTCAATCAAAATCCAACACCAATATCTATATTCCACCTTACCGAGATTCCCGCTTATGGAGGAGAAACACTTTTTGCCGATGCTCAAAAAGTATATCGAATGCTCCCAAAGCACCTTAAGGATATTGCCAAGCACTTGAAAACCAATGTAAGTGGCACTGCAACACACGACTTGGTAATTAACCATCCCGTAACCGGGGAAAAGGCAATTTATCTTAATTACGGACTGACCAGAAGCATATTTTCAAAGGAAAAAAACATAACCGAAGCGGAAATCAAAGCCGTTTTTGATAGAATTACCCAATATCTGGAACTTCCTGATGTAAAATATAAGCATAAGTGGGAGGAAGGTGATATTGTTATTGCCGATAACTTTGCTGTTTTTCATCAGGCCACGCCAACCCTTAATGATAGTACAAGAACACTACATAGGACCACAATAAAAGGAGAATACACCTTAGGCCGCAATTGATAACTTCATAGTGCATAGCATAAACGTCTTTTTGCTGTCCGTTTTGTAATCCAAATACGAATACCAAGTTTAGCCCCGGATAGAACAGCGATTCCTCAGTAATGCGGGTCGCTGTTTTTTAATAAAAATCACGCCTTTGCTATTCATCCGTTAGATAGTGTAATTCTTCAATGACAAATCCTTTACGCTGTAACAGTTGTTTTACTTTCAACTTGGTGTTTTTATCACAAGTGAGGCAAAGTACATTATCACGATCTTCAAGGTCGAAAGACCATTTTCCGGATTGAACTATACTGTTCAAATAAGGTGTTAACTTTTTAATACTCCTGGTAGTCTGCACATTGGTTCTAAAAAGGTAAAAACTATTTGAGTTCGTGTTCATAAATTGGCTTCAAAATTTTATGATCAATGTAGAAGGTTCCAAAGGGTATAATACAGGCAAGTAACACTTTCCATGTTGTACGTTTAAATTTCCACTTGTATTCAACCCCTGCGGTTATTGTATTAAAGACAAAAAGTAAAAACAAGATCCCGTGTATTGGCCCTAAAACACTGGACAATTCGGAAATACCGTAAATACGTTTAAGCGGTACTGACACGAAAACCAAAAGCAATAATGAAATACCTTCTAAAATAGCAATGATGCGTAAACGGCCGATATGGGTTCCAAATAATTTCGTCATTAAAAACCTCGGATAAAGGGACGTTCAGCTAAAGGTGAAAATGGCCAGGGGATAGCAATAAGAATGATTATCAAGGCTAGTGCATACCAAATAAATATCGTTTTATACTTCAATCTATCGGTGGTTTTTCGCTTGGCAAACGCTGAACCTAAAGTCAACACCACGATGGCGATCAACATTAATAAAGAATGAACAACACCAAAAAAAAGAACTTGCCAATTAGCCAGTGCATCATTGAGATCCGTATAAAGATATTGTGCAATAGGACTTTTGAGATACAATAAAATACCAATGATCAATTGGATGTGACCAATTGTTGCAGTCCAATGTCTTATTTTGTTCTCTGTTGGAGAAAACCTGCGATTGGTCAAGTAGCCTCTAATGGCAATGCCAATTGAAAGTAAAAGGCTTAGAACAACCAGCCAACGTACAACCGAGTGTATACCTAATAAGGGGTTATACATATTAAAAAACTTGAAGTTTCTTACCGGCATACGCTACAAAACCAGCTAGCAGTACTAAAAGGATATTGATCATGATAAAACTATATTCCTGTCTTTTAAGATGTATATATATTGCACCCAGCATTATGGCTATTATCCCATAAGATGCCAAACCAATTGCGCTATTAGGTAAAAATCTTGATAAACGCGGGATAAGTAGTAACAAACCCAGTACTACCTCAAGTATCCCAATGGCCCTAACAGCATTAACGGGAACGGCTTCCACCCACTTCATGTTTTTCGATAATTTGGTTATTGGTATAACTATTTTCATTACACCTATACTCGTGAATAACGATGCCAAGAGCAATTGACTTATCCATAATCCTACATTCATCCAATGAATATTTTAGTTTCCACAAAATTAGCTTGAGCGGTAACAAGAATGTAGGATAGTAAAAATCAGATATAGGACTTTTCAATCCTATTTCTATATTCTGACGGGGTAGCGCCTTCCATCCTCTTAAATAATCTAGAAAAATAAGAAGGGTCATTCAAACCCAATTCAAAGGCTATTTCATTAATATTTAGATCAGTTTTGTGAAGCAGGTATTTAGCCTCCAAAACAAGCGTTTCATTAATCCATTGTTTGGGGGATTTATCGGTAGCTGCTTTTAGGGCCTTGTTGAGATGGTTTGGGGAAATCTTTAATAATTTGGCATACTCGGAAGTGCGGTGCAACTTCTTAAAATTTTGAAATAACACCTGTTTAAATCTATGACTCAGGCGTTCATATGTTGAGGAGGTATGTAGGTTTAAAGTCGTATATTTTTTTTTGAGCTCGTACAATAAAACAAGTATATAATTTGTAATCAACGAGGCATTCTTATCAACGCTTTCCATATACAACTCATTTAGTCGTTTGAAAATGTTTACTATAAGTGCTTTATGGGTTATTGATGTGAAGTGCGAATTTGTAAATGGCAATAAAAATTCGAAGTTGTTTAAAACACTTATCGCACTTACGGAGTCAATAATATACGTTGGCGAAAAGTGCATGGCGAATCCTTTCAAGTTCTCGGCTATAACGTCCACGGAGAAAACTTCACCGGCAGGTATAACTATAATTTCATTGGTCTTTATTTTATAGGGTTTATTCCCCTTTTTAAATTCATAAACGCCATTGGTAACATATAGAATGGAGTGACTTTTTTCTTTGGATGGAAGGATGGGAACATTAGCATATGATACAATATCTTCAAGCCGTAAGCAAAAAAAGTCTTCATATCCGGTACGGAATAGATACGTATCATCCACGGACGTATTCGTGTATGTTTCTTTAAATTCCCGAGTGCTATATTCCTTGACCATCACATGTATTACTACAAATGTAATGGCATTTTTCAATCAGTACCACTTTCATAGCTCTGTAGCATACACGTATTTCATTTTCCGATTCCAATTGATTTGTCCCATAAAAAACACAAGACTATTTTACGCCGTTTGTCCCGTTCAAAAGTCCCAGCGCTTATCTTTGCAAAAACAACAATCTGCAACGTTTTTTTGCCATACTACTCCTATCTTGTTTACATGCACAACCAGCGGTTAATATTACTGTATGGATCGATTTTTTGGCCAATAATGAATACATAAAGGAAGTATTGTGTATAAACAAAAAACAGCCTGAGTTGCGTTGTAACGGGAAATGTTATTTGATGCAACAGTTGCAAGAAAAGCAAACGGAGCAAGAACAAAAACTACCCCAACTTACTTATAATACATATGAATTTGTATTCTTTAGGATCCGTGAAAACATTTTAAACGTAAAGTGTATTCCATCCGTGCAACAGTCGTTTTCTTTTACGGCTGATAACTATTCTCATCTACTACATTGGGATATTTTTCACCCGCCCCGGGTATAGTGCCTCATCCCTGGTCGTATTCACAGCTATAGGTCGCTATGGCTACATAAATTTTGTGTCCACAATTGTGGATTTATCATTAATCATAATCATAAATGGATAAAATAATTCTGGTCGTCCTATGGATCGGCCTTAGTGCGCCATTATGTCTGGCACAAACCGTATCTGGTACAATTACCAATCCCGAAAACCAACCCATTGCTGATGCCAACATAGCGGTATTGAACTCAACAGAAGGTACAGTTTCGAACATAGACGGAACGTTCCGACTGCAATTAAAAAACGGAAAACATACCTTACAAATAAGTGAGATAGGTTATGCTACTAAAGTGATCGAAATAGTGGTTACCGATAGCAATCCAACATTAACCATTATCCTGGAACCTGCCACTACACAAATTGACGAAGTAGTGGTTTCTGCACTTAAACGAGAACAAAAACTGCAAGATGTGCCGATTGCGGTAACAAGTCTTAACGCAAAACGCTTACAAGAGACACGCAGTTGGAATGTAAATGAACTTACAGGAATCATCCCCAATTATAGCGCAACCCAGCTAGGTGTTGGCTTTCAAGGATTACAAAGCATAAGGGGTATTCAGGTATTCTCAGAAAACCCCGCAATCGCTACTTATGTAGATGGTGTTAATAGTTTGGATATCGCTTCCGGAGGTTTACAGTTTATGGATGTAGAGCGGGTTGAAGTATTAAGAGGCCCGCAAGGAACGCTCTATGGCCGAAACGCGTTAGGAGGTGTCATCAATATTATTACCAAAAAACCTACTAATAAAAAGTCAGGATTCTTTGAAAGTAGTGTTGGGAATTTGGGCTTGCAACGCCACGGATTTGGTTTTAAATCTCCGCTTATTCCTAATGAACTGTACTTTGGCATAGCCGTGCAACATCAATACAGGGATGGTTTTTTGACCAATTCTACTGAAGGTGCGGCTGACCCGGTCTTGGGTCAGGAGGGTCGTCGTGTTGGCGATGAATCCAGTCTTTTTGGCAATGTGTTTTTAAAGTGGTTGCCCAATAGCAGATGGAATGCTACGCTGAATCTAAAAACCCAAATAGATCAATCTGATGCCAGTGCATTTTTTGTATCCGTACAAGATGATCAACTGGCACTTGACAATCCCGATCGCATTTTTTTAGGAAGGGTTGGTGAACATCAACGTAATTTACTCAATGCCGCTGTAGCTGTAAATTACGAAGCCAATACCTTCAAAATATCTTCAATTTCTGCCTATCAACGTGTAGGATTACGTTTTGATGACATTGACTTTTTCCCTCAAGTTCCCGGACAGGTATTTGCAAGTTATAATGAAGGTGAAGTAGGGGTAATGAATAAGCCTCAGGAAGTTTTTTCACAAGAGATCCGTATCTCTTCAGAGCGTAAGAACACTGTACTTAACTATACGGCGGGTAGCTATTACTTTAACCAAACGAATTATGAACCATCAACCAATACCGCTAGAATTGTGAATGCTACTACACTTGACGTGTTCAGTCAGATTGGAAAAAATGAAGGCATAGCGCTTTTTGGCGAGGTAAATTATGCTTTCTCGAAGGCATTTACCGCAACTGTGGGCTTACGCTATGAATATGAAAATCGCAAACTGATTTTTAGTCGTTTTGAAGAGGTAAATGGGGACATTACATTTATTGACCCAAGAACGGAAGTAAGTGGCAATTATGATGCCTTGCTCCCCAAATTGGCATTGGCCTTTGCCATCAACAAAAATCAAAATACATATGCAAGCTATACAAGAGGCTTTAGAGCAGGTGGTATTAATGGCAATCTACTGCCTGAGGGGGTGTCCCAGACCTTTGAACCCGAGTATTCCAACAATTTCGAAATTGGGTATAAGTCCAATTGGTTAAACAACACTTTACAGCTTAACCTCGCCTTGTTTCATATCGACTGGGAAGATCTGCAATTTCTTAACTCCTTTGGAGATTTTGTGTTTGCCAGAACCAACGTTGGCGATGCCAGGTCAACAGGAATTGAGCTGGAAGCTATTGCCATTCCAACTAAAGGCGTACAGTTAGAAGCTAATCTGGGTATCAATGATACTGAGTACAAAGATTTTGTATTATCCCGGGATGTATTCAATGAAGCTTTGGGAGAAATCGAAACAACCTTAACCGATGTGTCTGGCAATACCTTGTCCAATGCACCGGAACATACCTTGTTTCTGGCAGGACAATACCAATTTCCTGTGTTTAAGAATTATAACGTAACGCTACGTGGTGAATTCAGAAATATAGGTGATGCCTTTAGTGACATCCAAAACGATTTGGAAATTGAATCCTATAGCCTGTTAAATACATTGGTAACGTTAAGCAATGGCACGTATACATTATCCGCATGGATGAGAAATATTACGGATGAGCGCTATATCGCCTTTGGAGCACCTGATACGAGCTTTGGAAGAAGTACCCGTATCTCAGAACCAAGAACTTTTGGAGCAACATTGAATATCAAATTTTAGTAAAATGAAAAATACAATCCTTATGATGGTGGCGCTCATTGGCTTGAGCGCTTGCCAAAGTAAAAAAGAAGCCTCACTAAAAGAAGAGATAACGGAAAGTACTTCGGAGGTCGAAACAATGACCCATGAAGAAACAATGCAATTGGTTAAAATCAAAGAACACCATATTAAAAATGTAGGTGTTCTGGTGTATGACGGCGTTAATGATTTAGACGCTTTAGGACCGCGATATATATTTAAGAATATAATGGGGGTTAATGTGATGACCATAGCGTTACATCCGGGTAATGTAACTACCGTAATGGGATTGGAATTTGTGCCGGATACCACTGTAACGCAAGTGGATAGTTTGGATATTCTGGTAGTTCCGGGTGGTTTTAAAGAAACTATTGAGAATTCATATAATGAAGCCCTGTTGCAATGGATTCGGGATATCGATAAAACCACACAATACACTACTAGTGTTTGCACCGGGGGTTGGATTTTAGGAAAAACGGGCTTGCTAGATGGACGAAAAGCAACGGGAAATTGGTTTCGAGCAGAAGAAATACTGGCCGAAAATGGAGCCACTTTTACGGGAGAGCGCTATACACAAGATGGAAAGTACTGGACATCCGCCGGAGTTACAGCAGGTATGGATATGGCACTGGCCATAATGGCAGAATTAACCGGTGAAGACTATACACAAGCCGTAATGTTGGACATGGAATATGACCCACAACCGCCCATTAATGGCGGAAGTGTTGAAAAAACAAAACCGGAAGTCTTACACTTTATGAAAACAATGTATGCTTCAATGGCAGATCCGCTATTTGATGCTGCCAAAAACCAAAAAGGCGGGCAAGAGTAAGCCTTAAATCCCTAAAACTATTTTAGTGCTGGATTAACAGCGATTTCTCAAGAACGAGGGTCGCTGTTTTTAATTGGAATTCTTTAGTTTTAAGGGAACGAACAATCGGTCTAATGCGTCTTCTAACAACCGAAATAAAACGACTCTCCGGCGGAACGGATAGCGAAGTCAATGAAATTTATGATCATCTAACACTTACCGTTCTTGAAAAAGGAGCATTCTTACTCAAACAAGGGCATATTTGTAATCAATATTTTTTTGTAGAAAAAGGAACGGTGCGTTTGTATTATTGCAAGGACGATAAGGATTTTACCGTTTGGTTAGGGACTGAAGGGCAAATTTTTA
The DNA here is from genome assembly GCA_028284665.1 of Croceivirga sp. Classification (GTDB taxonomy): domain Bacteria; phylum Bacteroidota; class Bacteroidia; order Flavobacteriales; family Flavobacteriaceae; genus Croceivirga. The sequence continues at coordinate 40,110 of JANQRG010000030.1, read as the reverse complement.
CAGAATTGGATAGCTACCTCCACCAGTGTCCTGCGCTTGTTTCCATAGAAAGTATTGAAGAAAGCCTGGTATATCGGATCACTAAAGAAAAAAGTGATCGTTTGGCGATAAAATCCCGTGCGTACAACACGCTGCTACGTAGAACAGTTGAAGAAGCTTTTGCTAATATGTCCCGAAATATAATTTCGTTTCAAAGCGAAGATGCAACGGAACGCTATCTCCGAGTGGAAGCAGAAAAAAACTGGTTGAATAGATACCCCTTAAAATACATTTCCAGTTTTATAGGGGTTACACAGAGTTCTTTGAGTCGGTTACGCGCTAAAAGAGGGTGATTTTTTGTCTTAGGGCAAAAAAATCCAATATTGTTGGTTCTAGTTTTGCGAGTAGTAAAAACCAAAAAAATGGTACTTGCAGTTATAATTGGAGTAATCTCAGGACTTTTAACCTCACTTTTCGTTTTATATTTCAACCTACCCACCAAGGTACAATACCTGGAAGAAATCCTGATTAAAGCACCTCCTAAGGCTATCTATGATGCCATACGGTATCAGGAACAACTCATGAAATGGTCGGCCTGGCCTTCAGCAACCAAATCGCAATGTGCCGTACGAAATGTAGACGGTCAACTTGGTGCACAAACGGTTTATCTGCAAAAGGGGAAGCAGTTCGGGTATCAAGAGGTCATAGCATTAGTTGCCAATGAAAAAGTAAGCTTCTATTTAACAAGCAACGCCCCTTTTGAACAAAACACAAGGCTACATTTCTATTTGAACGAAATTGACGTGGAGCATACCCGTGTATTGTTGTATTTTGATAACACCTTAAAAAGGCCTAGTCATATTTTTCCGTATGTTTTTGGGATAATTCAATGGACACACAACATGCATCTCAAAGATCTGGCTGGATTAAAGAAGTTTGCTGAAAATAATAAATGAGTTTACATCAGGGGCAACAGACCATCAAACAATTAGAACAACGCAAAGGGGGTTACTACTACCTCAAGATCGAAGCGGCTATTGTAGGCAAACTGAGCAACAAACGTAAGACCCGATTGATCTGTACCATTGATAACTTAGTTTCGTACCGTTGCGGGTTAAATCACCTGGGCGATGGTAACTTCTACTTAATTGTGTCAGGAAAACGTTTAAAAGCCTTAGGAAAGAACCTAGGGGATCTTGTAGCTTTTAGTATCGAAGAGGATCCCGATCAATTAGGTGTTGCGATCCCGGAGGTACTCGAGGTACTTTTGGCACAGGACCCTGAGGCAAAGTCTATTTTTGACGTTCTGACGGATGGAAAAAAAAGAAGTCTTATCTACGCCATTTTGAAGGTTAAAGATCTTGACAAACAGGTACGGATAGCTTTAGACTTTTTAAACGAACAAAACCGGTAAGTCGTTTTGAATAATGCACTACCTTGTAAATCAAGAATTGGTTTTCAATGAAAGTAGATGGCATTTATACCTTATCCACAATTCAAGAGTATTTTGACTTTATCAACTTTGACTGCCCTGTTTTTAATGGATTTGCGATTGGTAGATTAGAAGATTCTGCTAAAGTAATTCCCCAGACAATGCCTCCGTATCGCAAACGATTTTACAAGATCATGCTTATTCTTAGTGGTGCTATTGAGATGCATAACAATCAAAACAATGCACATTTAGCGACCAATACGCTGTTTTTTTCAGGAGAAGGACATATCCAATCCTGGGAAAGTATTGCGCCCATGAGTGGCTATGTGCTTTACTTCACAACTGACTTTTATGCCATAGTACATAAAAAGAACAAACTACATGCAGACTTTCCTTTCTTTACCCAGAATGCTTCTATGAGCATTGCCATCACAGCTGAAGAAAGTCGGCATTTGCGCCAGACCTGTGAGAATATCGTCACCTTGTCTCAGCAGACATTACCCAATAAAGAGGATATTTTTCGATCGTATTTGAACATCGTGCTCTTGGAATCCAAAAATCTATACGAAGAAAAATTGGGAACAAATGCCGTGATACAAAATTCGGACAAACGCATATTGAATAGCTTCCGTGAACTAATAGAACAACAATATGGCACTGACAAAGAAGAGGTGCTTAAATCGGTAAAAGCGTTTGCTGACCAGCTATCCATCCATCCCACCCATTTAAACTATGTGGTAAAAAGCCTTACGGGAAGCACTGCTTTACAGTTAATTCACAATCGGAAATTACAGGAAGCGAAAACATTACTGCTGCAAACCTCCAGAACAGTAAGTGAGATCGCCTATGACCTCCACTTTGACAATCCCACCCATTTTGTCCGTTTTGTCAAGAAGAAAACCGGTAAAACCCCGCTACAACTTCGCAATACGTAAAAATGGTCATTTCTTCTTGGTTTCTGGTTCATTGGGAGGCGGCTATCGGAAGTACATTTGATTGTAATTAAATTAGAAAGATCATGAAAAAGTTAAAATCAACATTTATCGTATGGATAGCCATCTATCCGGCAATAACCGTGCTATTATTGGTATTTGGAGACCACTTAAACCACTTACCTGTTCTCCTTAGAACCTTGGTATTGACCCTGATCCTGGTGCCGCTTATGGTGTATTTACTCATTCCTTTCTGGACCAAAGTATTTTCAAAAGTTAACGTAGAAAAACGATGATCTCGTATCCTTTGGTCCCATAATAATGTAAAGACGTTTAAAAAGTATCATCCTCTAAAAATCTATAGTATGCCGAAGAAATCAAGAATTGAACCCGTACATATCCCCAAATCGGATTGGATAAAAAAACAAAACCCGCCTAAAGGAGTTTTAGAAGGGTATCCCTACGGTGCTAAGGTTGTTGTTATTCGCTACAGCGTCGACGAGATTGGGGAAGGCCCTAACTTGCATATGCATCCTTATGATGAGGTTTTTCATATCCTGGAAGGAACGGCAGAATTCACTGTAGGTGAAAAACAATTCATTGCGAAGGAGGGAGATTTGGTTATTGGACCTGCAAACATTCCTCATGCTTATAAAAACGTTGGACCCGGTCGCCTGGATTCTCTGGATATTCATTTGAATGACGAATGGATCCAATACGATTTGCCGCGCGAAGGGGAAAGCTTAAGCACAGAGGAATTAGCATAAGCTGTACTTACTTGCCTATCTTGTAATTTGTGAAACATTGGTGTTAAACCCAAGTGCGACCTTCTATTGATCTATACTGATGTATCTTTGGCCTATGAAGGTTTCCGCTATTCCAATCAACAAGACCATTTCATCGCTTTATGAATTTCTTGGTTTGGAACTCACTAAAAATGCAGAAGCTTTCCATATCGGCACCCATGAGGAAATCCGGGGCGCTTTACCCAAGGCAGTTACTCCCTTCCGAAATGCCTTTTTTGAAATTTCATTGGTGTTAGGCGGCTCTCCGCTAGAGTACCGGATAAACGACAAAACCTTTCACACGCCTGAGAAATATTTGGTGTTCAACGCACCCGGACAGGTGCATCACTGGCAGGGCATACAACCGGACCTCTCCGGATTTGTGATGTTCTTTAGACCGGAATTTGTGGGCCGGGTATTCCAGGAAAAGGCATTGAGCGACTTTCCTTTCTTTAATATTTACGAAGCCAATCTTTTTAAACTTTCTCCTAAAAGAGCAGCGCAATGTCAGTTTTATTACCAACAAATCCATGAAAACTTTCACAGTGGAGAGTCCAGCGCGCAAGAATTGATCAAAGCCAACCTGCAAGCCATTTTATGGCTTTGTAACCAAGTCTATGAAGAAATGAATCAAGGCAAAGGCAAACAAAAGGAAACCGATGGTCTTGTTGCCCGATATCGACATTTGGTAAACGAACACTTTTTAACAGCCACCACGGTAAATGAATATGCCGACCTATTGAGCATTACTCCAAACTATTTGAGTCAATTGATCCGTGAAACCCTGGGAAAAAATGCAAAAAGTATCATCGACGAGCGCATCATGCTGGAGGCCGACTACCTGTTGTCCTATTCCGACCTTAGCATCAAAGAAATTTGTTATCGTTTAAACTTCCAGGAACCTACACATTTTACCCGTTTTTTCAAAAAGCATCGCGGGATGACCCCCGGTAACTTCCGCAAGTAATTCCGCAACCAAGAAATTGGTCATTCCATTGAAGTTTTGGGTTCCACCTCAGGATCCAAGCCCCTCTACTTTTGTATTGTAATTATTGACAAACCCGTAACATTCAATACAATGAAAACACAATGGAACCTCAAAAAATGGTTGTCCATGCTATTCTTAACAACAGCATTGGTCAACGCTCAAACATCACGTAATACTTCAATTCTAGAAAAAATGGAAACAATTAGTACAAAAACCGTCACCAAAGAAGACATCAACTTTCAAAGAGACCATTTAACCCTCGCAGGGCACTTATTTAAACCGGTAGGATTTGATCCTTCCCTGCACTATCCCGCACTAATTGTTCAGGGGTCGGTTTCATCGGTCAAGGAAATGATGCCGGACAATTATGCCCAACTATTGGCCAGAGAGGGCTTTGTGGTCCTTAATTTCGATTATGCCAGTTGGGGTGAAAGCGATGGCCTTCCCAGGCAAAATGAAAGTGTGGAGGGGAAGCTTAACGACCTGAAAGCTGCGGTCACCTATCTGGAACAACTCCCCTATGTGGACAAGATCGGAATGGTTGGGGTTTGCACTTCCGGGGGCAATGCTGCCTACCTGGCCGCTTCTGATGATCGTGTAGATGCCATCGCTGCAGTGGTTCCCTGGATGTACGAACCTGCTCTTGCCGAACCTTTTTGGGGTAAGGAGACCCTGGATACCAACCATAAACGATCTCTGGAAAACCAGCGCCTTTTTCAAACCATTGGTGAAAATAAGACCACTCAAATATTCACCAATTCACAGGAAGTGGAAGGCTTTAATTTCACACCCGGAGAGTACTACTTCGATGAAAACCGCGGTGGCGCTATTAAGAACTGGAAAAACGAAGTGTCCTGGAGCGCATGGATCGATTGGGTGGAGAAATTTGACCCGATACGTCAGGCCGAGCACATTACCATTCCAACGCTTGTTTTTTCAACGGACGATGCCCTGATCCCTGAACAGGCCAAAAAGTTTTATAGCCTACTCCAAAGCGAAAAGGAAATCGTGTGGGGTAAAGGGTATCATTTCAATTTCTACGATATCTATCCCGAAATGCAACAGGCGGTCGATGCCGTAGTCCCATTCATGAAAAGACATTTGAACTAAGAAATACGATAAACAAAAGCGGCTTCCAAACCCATGAAGCCGCCTCAAAAGAAGAAACATGAAAACAAACAAAACATTCAAAATAGGCGATTTTGAAATCAATAGAATTGGTTTCGGAACGATGCGAGTGACCACAGGATCAGGTATTTGGGGTGATACCCCAAACAAGGAAAATGCCATTAACGTCATCAGAACAGCTATAGAACATGGCGTGAATTTTATTGATACCGCGGACGCTTATGGTCCGTATACTTCAGAACTTTTAGTAGAAGAGGCGGTCCGTCCCTATAAAGACCAGGTAATGATCGCCACAAAAGGCGGCTTTATCAAATACCAACCTGGGGCTGTACTTCCCAACGGTCACCCCTACTATCTTAGGACCGCGCTTGAAGGTAGTTTACGCCGGATGAACACCGACAGCATTGACCTTTACTTTTTACATAAAGTAGACCCCAACATTCCGATCGAGGAATCGGTAGGGGCATTAGCCCAGTTGCAACGGGAAGGCAAAATAAAACATCTCGGCATCTCAAATGTGACCCCTGAGGAGCTAAAAAGAGCGCAATCGGTGGCAACCATAGATGCGGTACAAAATGCCTTCAACTATGCAGATCGAAATGCCGAGGATTTGGTGAGGGCTACTTCTGCCCGGGACATTGCTTTTATAGCACATACGCCAGTAGCACGAGGCAATTGGAATGACCCGACGGTTACAAAAGCAGGGAAAGAAGGGATGACTTCCAATCAGCTTGCGCTGTCCTGGTTATTGCATTTTGCGCCCAATATTATCGCCATCCCCGGGACATCTTCTCAAACGCACTTGATGGAAAATCTTCAGTCGTATACGTTAAAACCGGAGTCCTATGAAGAAGCTTAGATCAACTGTCATCACCTGGACCCCATTTACCCGCTTATCACAGTGATTTTAAGGACATTCGAAGATGTAGTAAACGCATTGCCGATAGGTTTACGAACTTAGGTGCTTACGCTACTACCTGTTCCTGTAATGGTTTATGTTCTTATTCCTTTCCGGACTCAGATTTTTACCGGAAATTAAGGCCTCCAAATTGCGTATTACCAAATGAAAAAAAAGCTTGTTCACTTAGCATCCATCCTTTTTCCACAAAGGGTGGTTGCTTTTGCGTATCAACAACTAACCAGTCCACAGATCCGAAAGTTACGCTCTCATGAGCTGGCAGTTTTAGAGCAATCAGATCGGGAAACGCTTCGTTTTCAGGATTTTGATATTCAATTGTACACCTGGCCCGGTGGTAGCAACAGTGTGCTGCTCATTCACGGTTGGGAAGGACAGGCAGGGAATTTTGCCGATCTGATCCAGGCACTACGAGAACAAGAGTATACCATCTATGCATTCGATGCGCCCTCACATGGATTTAGCAGTAGAGGAAAAACCAGTCTTTTTGAGTTTACCGAACTCGTTAGTGTATTGATCAAAAAGTATCAGGTTACGAAACTGGTGAGTCACTCTTTTGGTGGAGTAGCTACTACCTATGCGTTATACCAAAACCCTGATTTGGTAATAAACTCCTATGTCCTTTTTACTGTGCCCGATCGTTTTTTAGAACGTATCAACGACGTGGCCCAGCAGGTCGGTATTACGGAAAACGTAAAAAACCGACTCATCACAAAATTGGAAGCCGAAACCGGGCTTAGCGTTGCCGATCTGAACGTGAGTGATTTTGTTCGCTTTCTCCAGGTGAAAAAAGCGCTTATCCTCCATGATAAAGAAGATACCGTTATTCCTATTGAACGGTCTGAAAACGTAAAAAAACAATGGAATAATGCAACCTTGATCCCCGTTGAAAACACCGGGCATTTCCGGATCTTACGTACCCCTGAGGTAATCGCTAAGGCAGTGGCATTTTTAAACGACAAACAGGAATGATAAGTGCTCCTTCAATATCCATAATCGCGATACGACTGTTTTGCTTTTTTTCTCTGTTCACCTTACTGCTGACCAGCACAAGTTGCAAAAAGAAAAGCGCTCAAGAGGTTTCCTACAGTCCTGTGCTACATTCAGGAAGTATGAAAAATGTGAAATGGAAAGGGGAGCTGGAAGGAACGATCCGGATGGATACGATTGCCGATCAAAGCGGCGTTTATGGCTTAGGTCCGGTGGAATACCTAAAAGGAGAAATACTCGTTGCAAATGGTATTTCTTACGTCTCTACGGTAGTTAGTGATAGTACAATGAATGTTGTACGTGCCCCTGCTGTAGCAGCTCCTTTTTTTGTCTACGGCCAGGTAAAGGAGTGGGAAGAACAAGATTTGCCCACTACAGTAAGGGACTTAAAGACTTTGGAAGATCACCTGGGAACGCTAGTTAATGATGAAGGAACTCCTTTTGTATTTAAATTAAAAGGTAAGGTGGCACAAGCCCTCATCCACATTCAGAATTTACCGGAAGGAACTGCAGTACGTTCTCCAAAAGATGCACACAAAGGACAAGTAAAGTACCATTTATACCAGGAATCGGCAGAACTCATTGGATTTTATTCTACGCAACATCAAGGTATATTCACCCATCATGATACGTATTTGCACATCCATCTTATTACTGAGGATAGAAAAAAAATGGGACATTTAGATGCCGTCACGCTAAATGCCAATCAGCTAAAGCTTTACCTTCCTAAAGGCCTACGTTGACACTTATTACGACTGCGTTGTGTTAAAAGTAAAGGTTTTTACTACTAACTGACATAGGGTTGTCACCTGATGTGTATACGTTTATCCTATGAAGTGGCTATTTTCTTTTACCGTATTACTTTTACTAACGGCTTGCGAAAGAAATGCTACAAAGAAGCGACACATCAATACCAATAACTCAAATACCGCTACCGTGATTACGTATTCCTACACCATTCTTTATGTTGAAAACGTGGAAAGATCTATACAGTTTTACAAAGAGGCTTTTGGCTTCAGTCAAAAACTACTGACCCCTGATAAGGACTATGGCGAAGTAAATACGGGAACAACTACCCTATCTTTTGCAAACTTCCAACTGGCGGATACAAATTTGAGTAAGGGATATCAAAAAAGTACCTTGAATGCTAAACCCTTTGGGATTGAAATTGCATTTGCCACCGAGGATGTTGCCACCGCAGTAAATACTGCAATAGCAGCAGGAGGAACGTTGGAAGAAAAGCCAAAAACCAAGCCCTGGGGCCAGGTGGTGGCCTATGTTAGGGATATCGACGGCTTTTTGATTGAGATTTGCACCCCTTTGAAGTAGGCTTTTTTGTACTACCTGACATAGGGCTGTCATACTCCCCTCCTACCTTTGACCAATGAAATAGATAGTCTTACGTTTAATTCTCCTGATCGCAATCCGTTGCGGTAAGGGGTCAAAAAAGATAAAAATGGAAAAAGCCACAATTGTTGAAATGGTACATTTTAAAACCAAAGAAGGGGTAACTGCCGAAACCGCCAAAAATGCAATGCGACAAATGAATAGCTTTGTTAGCGATCAGCCTGGTTTTGTTGCACGGAAAACATCAGTAGCCAAAGACACTATTTTCTTAGATATTGTCTTTTGGGAGGATCTGAGATCGGCCAAAACAGCAGCAGAAAAAATCAATGCTATGGAAGGAGCTGAAAAGATCTTCGAAGTTATTGATCAAAATTCAATGACCCTGGAGCATTTTGAAATTTTCAACAGCCAGTAAAGGGTATCTTTGTTTTGGTACTTTAAGTGATATGGATCCACATAAAAACCTTACCCGGTTTAATTTAAAATTACCTGATATCTCAAGTCCTGGTGGGGACTATGTTTCCGTTAATATCCGGGAGACAATAGCCTATATTGCCATTCAATTTCCAATTTTAAATGGAGAATACCTTTATCAAGGACGCCTGGGCGATGAATTATCAACGGAGGACGGATATAAGGCAATGCAACTATGCGCTTTAAATGTTTTGGCACAAGTGGATAAGAAAATTGGATTTGATGCTATAATTGGGTTAAATCACATTGATGCTTATTTCCAATCCGCAGGGGATTGGGATGATTCACCTGTTGTTGTTAATGGAGCTTCTGAATTATTCATTAATATTTTGGAAGACAAGGGCAAACATTCAAGAGCGATCTTTGGGGTTGCAAAGCTCCCAAGAAATTTTAGTGTTGGATTGACTACTTCATTCACCATAAAAACGCAAGAATAGGTGCCAGAGGAAAATGAAATTCCCAGACTATCACGACTTGCCGCAATTTTGGTAAAACTGCAGTCCAAACAGATTGTAACCGCTGCAGAAATGGCAAATAAATTTAATATCAGTACACGTACGGTCTATCGCGATATCCGCGCACTGGAACAAGCAGGAGTTCCCATTGCAGTTGAGGAAAGGAAAGGCTATACCTTGATGGATGGCTTTAATTTGCCCCCTGTGATGTTTACCGAAGAAGAGGCCAATGCTTTTATTACTATTGAAAAGATTATTGCTTCAAACAGTGACAGGTCTTTGATAGAGAATTATCAAAAGGCGATCACTAAGGTTAAGGCGGTACTTCAATATTCGAATAAGAACAAAACAGCATTGCTTTCCCAAAGGATAGCACTTACCCAGAAAAAAAAAGCCCCCAAAAGCGATTCCCTGGCAAAAATCCAAAAGGCCATTACCAATCACCAGGTGCTTGGTGTGTGGTATCACGCAATATCCAATAATGCGATAACACAACGCGATATTGAGCCTCTGGCGATCTATTTTACCAGTGAAAACTGGGTTGTCATTGCGTGGTGTCACTTGCGAAAAGCCTTAAGAGAGTTTCGTTTGGACCGAATCCAGGAGATGGGCATTCCCAAAGCGGCTACTGCCCCAAGAGATTTCGACCTTTCCGGTTACTTTCATGAAGTGATCCAAAAAAATTCCGGAACTACCTGACATAGGGTTGTCACGCTTCCCCCCTATTTTCGCTCCAATCAAAAATTGTGAGGATCATGACGCCCAGTGAACTTGAGAATTGGATCGTAAACACCTATCCGGGAATAGTTGTTATCGACGCTTACCGTGAGCGAAGTTTTTTTTACAACCCGTCGGGTCTCTTGCCCAAAGGGGTTTACCTCAGCACGATAAAGGAAAGTGATGGCCCCAACGACAAAGCATCTGTTCTCAACAGAGATGGGATCTATCGGATAAGTTTTGGTGTTGGCAAAAGAGCATACGAAAAGCTATTTGGGATCACCCCAAAACGCCCTCCGAAGGGAGACGTGATACAATTGGATTTTGACTTTACTGCTTTACGGGTTCTTATGCCTCATCCAATCTATGCCTGGATGGGTTGGGTAGCCATGAATAGCCCTTCAAAGGACCAGTTGGAAACGATACAAACGTTTTTGGATATCGCTTATCAAAACGTACTTCAAAAGTTCAGCAAACGAAACAAATAGCACACATCTTAAAAACAAAAAAATGAATGTACTTCACATAGATTGTAGCCTTAGAATTGAAAATTCGATTTCCAGAGCCCTATCACAATCGTTTATCGACCGACTCCGACAAAAGCAGTCCATAACGGTTGACCGGTTGGATTTGATACGAGAGACCCCTCCCCATATTTCCCAGGAGTATGCTCAAGCCATGTACGTGCCTATTGACCAACATACCCCGGAAATAACCAAGGAATTGACACTATCCAACCAACTGGTAGATCGCCTCTTTGTTGCTGATCTGCTTGTTTTAGGCGTTCCTATGTACAATTTTGGTATTCCATCAGTATTGAAATCCTATCTTGACCATATTGTCCGTTCGGGAAGGACATTTACGATGTCCGAAAGCGGGTATGAAGGGAAAGTAACCCATACAAAAGTAATTGTACTCAACAGTCGGGGAGGATCTTATTCCGACGCATCTACGGCACCTATGGATTTTGTGCAACCGTATTTGCAGTTGATTTTCGGATTCATTGGTATACCGGAAATCACCTTCATTCCAATAGAACCTACAGCTTTTTATGGTGAGAATGCCAAAAACGCTGCTATTGAAGCAGCGAGGATGCATATCATGGCGGCCATTGAGGAGTTCTAAAGGGTAAAGGCTGGTAATGTTTTCATTTTGCTTTTTTGATTTTATGTAGGCACAGTAGATTTTGGTCATTTATCCTGTAGTTTCGGTTAACACCCAGGGGCACTTCAGGACGAACTTTGTGGTATACAACAAAATCAAATAATCATGAAAAAGTTTGTACTCGTCACTTTGCTTTACTTGACAGTATCGGTGATCATAATGATTGCTGGGTTTGCCATGGTAAGTGATATCATTTAATGGACCAAACATCATTCTCCGCCTGGTTTGAATTTGCTATTTTTAAGTATGGTTAAAAAAGAGATTCCCGTTTTCGAAACCAGTAATGACATTCACGAAGCAACTGGGTTTGATCATCGGAGCCATATTCCCGGATTTGACATTTTTACCATGCAGTCGCTGGAGCCTTCGGCCCGACGCTGTATGCCTCCTTATAGACAGGGGTATTATCAAGTAGGTATTTTAAGCGAATCTGCTGGTGCAAAGATCAATTTGAATACCAACCAAGTGGATTTAGACCAATTCCCCTTGTGGTTTGTGGTACCCGGACAGGTTTTTTCATGGGTTCGTGATCCGAATACAAAAGGGATCCATATCCAATTTCGGAGAGAATTTATTGCCCAGACCATTCCCGACCTCACCGAAACTTTTCCATTTTTAAAAATCACGGAAAACAATGTGTTTTTAATGACACCCGAAGAACAACAGTCCCTGGAAACAGATATGGAACGTATGCTATCGGTATTCCAAAACCCACATCCCTATCAGGAAAAAATGCTGGAAGGTATGCTGATTTCGGTCTTGTACAACTGCAAATCCATTTATGAACGATATAAGACAACAGAACGCCATCTCTCAAGAGCACAAGTCCTTACCCAGCGATTTCAACAACTGGTGGATAAGCTTTACATTGATTCGAAGAATGTTGGGGACTACGCAGCACAGCTCAATGTTACCCCTAACTATTTGACCACAACGGTCAAACAAGTAACCGGGAAAACGGCTAAGGATATTATCCAGCAACGCGTTTACCTGGAAAGTAAGACCATGCTCTCTTTTACCGGTTTGGACGTTGCCGAAATTGCCTATCAGCTGAACTTCCAGGAACCAACGCATTTCACCCGTTTCTTTAAGAAATATAGTGGTACAACACCCAATAAGTTCAGACAATCGCTATAGTTAAGATTTTTGCCATTTTGTAATAGAAAGTGGTTATTTCTTCTTTCTTCCTATTCGGAACTTTGTAGTGCACTAAAAGAACTATGGTATGACTACAAAACGCATCGCCCTGGTTACAGAGGGGGGTAATGGCCTTGGAAAGATCTTCGCCTCGATTCTGCAAGGTCAGGGGTTTGAGGTAATCCTCACTGCTGAAGAAAAAGACTTCGTAGAACTGGAACAGGCCAATCTCCACAAAATTCAACTCGTACAAATGGATGTGACCCGTAGGGAAGCTATTGAAAAACTCCGGGAGCATATCGAAAAGAACTTTGGAAAGCTCGATGTTTTGGTGAACAACGCCGAAATGGCCAATGGCTTTGGTCAAAAAGTAACGGAACTCCGTATTGAGGAGGTAAAGGAGCTCTTCGACAAGAATTTCTTTGCGCCCCTAACGACCATACAAGCGCTTTATCCGTTATTGCTCAAGAGTAACAACGCAAGTATCCTAAATATATCCAGCGCTTTAGGCGATATTGAAAAAATGCGGGATGAAACTTTTTCCTATGCTAATTATCGTATGACCGCATATTCTTCGGCAAAAGCCGCTTTGGAGATGCTTACGACAGTACTGGCCAGAGAATTTGAGGTAGATCCCATTACCATCTCAAGCTTTGATCCCATACGGTTAAAAAACTGTACGCATAATACGGTAACCATTTGTAAGGGGGTTGAAAAGGCTTTTTTGAACCTCATCCCCAATTAGGATAACCTTAAACCGATACGCTCCAATTCCCGGCTCTTCAGGTTATCGTTATTTTTGTTCAATTTTTTGTTAAAAATGTTGAACAATAAAAAAATTGTCTACATTTGCATGACTAACAGTCATTATGACACTAGCTTTTACATCCAAACAGAAACAAATCATTAACGCTGCAGACACCGTATTGCTGGAAGTAGGGGTCAACGATTTTACGGTAGATAAAGTAATAGAGCATCTGGGGATTGCTAAAGGGACGGTTTACAAATACTTTGAAAGCAAGGACGATCTGTTGGCCGAGGTGAGTACCAAAGCCCTAAATCAGCTATTGAATTATTTTAGGCTCAGCGAGCGAAATACACCCGAAGGTATTGAACAAACCCGAAATATCTTAATGTCCGTTTACCATTATGAAAAAGACTATCCCAGGTATTTTGAATTGTTGGTGTATATGGAACGTCCTGATTTTAATACAAATGCGGAGTCTTACATAAGTATAAGCCATTTATTGCAAATCTTCTTTACCGAACATATTCAACGACAAATTGATAATGGATTCATTAAGAAGACCGTAAACCCGCTAATTTCTAATTACTTCTGCTGGGGCAGCTGCATGGGGGTAATGCAATTCATGGATGCAAAAAAGGCTTTTTTAAAGGATAGTGAAAAAATTGAGCAACGCGAATTGTTTGAATCGTACGTAAACGTACTCATTGATGGGATGAGAACATAATTTTTTTAATCAATAATGACTAACAGTCACTGCATAATGATCAACAAAAAATACATCTATAATTTCCTAAAAGACCTCAGTAATAACAATTCCAAGGCGTGGATGGATGCCAACAGAAAACGTTATCAAAATGCAAGAGCACGGTGGATCGAGGAGGTTGCGCTGATTCTTGAGCGCCTTTCTAAGCACAATGCCTTTTTTACACAATTTACGCCCCAACAGACCATTATGCGGATCAACAATAATCGGGTTTTCCATCCGGACAAGCCTATTTACAAGGACTATTTTGCATTCTCCCCCGCCTCCAGGACAGATCCTATTGCACATCTTCATGTTTCTGCCGGACTAAGCTGGTCCTTCCTGGGTGGAGGGCTTTGGAATCCGGAAAAAAAGGTATTGCAACACGTAAGAGATGCTATTGATTATGACGGCGAAGCTTTACTTGATATCGTAAATCAAGAATCCTTCCAACGCATCTTTGGCGGACTTGCGGAAGATCCCAAGCGGCTCAAAAGCGCTCCAAAAGGGTATCCCAAAGACCATGAGTATATTGATTTATTACGCTACAACAACCTAACCGCCCAGGTCAAGCTTACCGAAGCTATGGTTGTCAGCGACAGTTTTGTAGACTTTGTGGAAGAAGCCTATCTCGCCCTTAAACCTTTGAATGACTATTTAGATAAAGCCCTATCTCTAACCTAAGTGAAACAGCTTATCAGCCATATCATACTTTCAATCATTGCTTTTCTAGCCACTAATGTCTATTTCATTTTGGGGTGGTTAATTGATGCCCCAACGGGAAGCAATTTCATTACCGAAGGGCTCACCTTTTACGAGTTCATGGCTATTGCGAATACGGCACTGCTGATCATTAGTATAGCCAGCATTACCTATAAAAACCTGGGTGACCGTATACTCTCCTGGGGACATTCCAATACGGTACGCTTGATCGGATTAATACTGCTTTCGGTTGGCATTTTCACCACGGCTTGTCTGGTACTATTTACCATACATTACTCCATCAACAACATTGAAAATGTACCCGGGGCTTTATTCGATATTCTGAGTAATGGCCATTTTATCTCACTGGTTTTCTACTTCAGTCTGGTTAGTATTTTAATGTTTTTTATTTCTAATCTGGAACGCCGCTCCGGCAGTATTCAACGGCTATTCTCCCAATCCATGGGAGAAAGCATTAAACCGCATCTACTTGAAAAGGGTTTCATGTTTATTGATCTTAATGAGGCGACGGCAATTGCCGAAAAGCTGGGAAGTGAAAAATATGCCAACCTATTACGAGATTGCTTTCGTTTGTTAAACGAACTAGTGGCCTTCACCCCTTTTGAGATCTATCAGTATGTAGGGGACGAGGCCGTGATCACGTGGAAGTCTGATGAACCAAACGCGGATCTTATGGCCTTACATCTCTTTTCGGACTTTAAGGCTTACTTACAAGAAAATAGTCAGGTTTTCGGAACCACCTACCATTTACAACCTAAGTTTAAGTGTGCTATTCATAGCGGAGTTGTAGTACAGAGCGAAATCGGTGGGGAGGTCAAACACCTGGTGTACCACGGAGACGTATTAAACACTACAGCCCGTTTGTTATCACAATGCCATAGACATAAAACGGATCTCATCATTTCCCAAAATGCATTGAAAAACAGGGAGCGAGTAGCGGAGCACTTTATGTTTCAATTCATTACCTACAGCAGCCTAAAAGGCAAAGAAAATAGCGTAAACGCTTATATCGTAACAGAAAAAGTGAATATAAACTCTTCCATGAAATTAAACAGAAATTCTTTTTTAGAAACCAAAGTGACTAATAGTCACTATTCAAAATTCAGTTTTAAAGCTATGAAAACCATCAAAAAAGCCATGCTATTCGGTTTAATTGGTAGCATGTTAATCGCCTGTGGCAGTGAAGAAAAACAAACCGCTGATCCGGAGAAAACGAAACCTACTACGGCAGTAGCTACGCAGAGCTCGGTTCAGGTCATTCGCAAATCCGATCTCAAACTCCAAACCGTCACAAACGGAACAGTCATTAGTTACGTGCCTATTAATGGCAGGGTTATCCCTAAATACACCACGCAATTAGTGGCCGAGGTGCAAGGCCGCATTCTCCCTTCCAAAAAGCCATTCAAGGCGGGCGTCAACTATACAAAGGGAGAAGTCATACTTAGGATTGACAGTCAGGAATTTGCGTTAAATCTGGAATCACAAAAAAGCGCTTTTTTAAATATTCTTACCGGTATGATGCCGGACCTTAAAGCAGATTATCCTGAAAACTATCAAAACTGGTTGAACTACGTAAACAATTATCAGTCCGGGGTTAACCTACCCCCACTTCCAGAGACCAAATCCAATCCTGAGAAGTATTTTCTTACTTCAAGACAAGTGTTTAATACCTATTTCAACATCAAAGCTCAAGAAGAAAGGTTGCGAAAGTTCACCCTCACCGCACCGTACAGTGGTTCATTATCTGTAACAGCAGTAGATAACGGCGGTCTGGTATCCCCCGGGCAACCGCTTGGGACGTTTATAAGCGATAATAATTTCGAAGTAGAGGCCGCGGTAAAACTTGGGCTTGCCCACACCCTACAGGTTGGTCAGGAAATAGCATTATTCAACAAAGGTTTAAACAAGACTTTTCAGGCTCAGGTAGTCCGTATTAACAATATCGTAGACCCCAACACACAGAACATCCCGGTGTTTTTACGCGTTGCGGATAAGGATCTAAAAAGTGGTATGTACCTGGAAGGGGAAGTTACCGCCAGTACCTTTGAAAATGCGGTAAAAATTCCTGCAACTGCTATTAATCGTGATGATACGGTACATCTCCTCAAAAACGGGGTGATCGAAAAGGAGACGGTTGAAATTGTGAATTCGGAAGTAAATGCTGTTGTGGTTCGCGGATTGAAGGATAAAGCACAACTCATTTTGACCCCTTTCCAAACCCCGGTTTCCGGACTAAAAATAGCGGAGTAAGATGAAAAAGCTAATTACTTACCTTATCCAAAAACCGAAAATCACGGACATTTTTGTAGGCCTGATTATTTTGCTTGGGTTAATCACCGTTGCCGGTATGCGCTCTAATTTCTTGCCTCCGGAACCTGTAAGTTTCATCAATGTTAACGTGGTATACCGGGGTGCATCGCCTGAGGAACTTGAAAATGACGTGGTCAACAAGATAGAAGATAACATTGATGGTTTAAAGGGCATTCGTCGGGTGACCTCTACTTCCGAAGAAAGCTTTTCCAATGTAAAAATTGAAATTCTTGACGATGCGGATCCTAATGAGGTATTACAGGATGTTACTAACGCTGTGGATCGTATCACCACATTTCCTGAAGAAGTTGAGAGCCCCACCATTTTTAAGGAGGAGATCTTAAATTATACCATGACCGTTGCCGTAACCGGTAGCGAAAGTGTACGTGAGCTAAAGGATTATGCTAAAAACATTAAAGATGAATTGCTCTTTTCTCCTGAACTCTCACAGATTGTACTCTCTGGATATCCCGAAGAGGAAATAGAAGTCAGCTTTCGCGAAAGTGATCTAAGGACGTATAATATCACCTTTGATGAGGTTAGTGCGGCCATTCAAAGGGAAAACATTAAGGCCTCCGGGGGTAAGTTAAAAACAGGAAGCGAAAACATTCTACTGCGATTGGATAATCGTTCCTATACGGCCTATGGATTAAAAGATATCGTGATAAAAACCACAGTAGACGGAAAGATCATACGTCTGGCTGATGTGGCTGATGTTTCTGATCGCTTTGCGGATAAACCGGACCGTACCTACATTAACGGAAAAAAAGCGGTTACCCTAAAAGTGTTTTCCCGGGCGAAGGAAGACATCCTTAAGAATGCCGAATATGTAAATGATTATCTCAACAGATTTAATGCAACCCACGTTGGGATTAAAGCCGAGGTCATTGAAGATAAAAGCATCTCCTTAAATGATGCTATCGGCACGCTTCAGAACAATGCGTGGCAAGGGATATTGTTGGTACTTATTGTACTTGGTCTGTTTTTGAACCCGCGAATAGCCTTCTGGGTTGCCTTTAAGATCCCAGTTGCCTTACTGGGCATGTTTATTCTATCCAATTTTTATGACCTCACCATTAATCAGGTGTCGTTGTTCGGAATGATTGTGGTGCTTGGCGTGATCGTAGATGACGGGGTAGTTGTGGCCGAAAACATATACCAGAAATACACAGAGGGTCTTAGTCCATTACAAGCTGCAGTAAAAGGAACAATTGAAGTCATTCCGGCAATAATGGCCTCATTAGCTACCACCGCACTTGCCTTTTCGTTGTTCTTCTTTTTGGATGGACAGTTAGGCGATTACTTTTCCGACATTTCTTTTGTCGTATGTGCAACACTTTTTATCGCGCTAATGGAAACGATTTTCATTTTACCCATACACATAGCGCGCTCAAAAGCTTTGACCAAAAAAGACCGGCCCTGGAAAATTACAGAAGCTACGAACAACTCCTTGCTATGGTTTAGGGACAAGGTATACATAAAAGTGATTCGGTTCTTTGTGCGAAAACCGTTGGTTGGCATTGCCATGGTCCTTCTTTTTATGCTACTTACTGTGGGGGCCATGGGGGCTGGCTGGATCAAAGGAACCTTCTTCCCTACCATCGATCAAGATTTGATCACCGCCAAACTCGAATTGCCCTTGGGAACCGATGAGAATATCACTAATGCACGCTTACAACAGATTGAAGCGGCCATTTGGAAAGTGAATGAAGCCTATAAGCAAAAACGAGAAGACGGTGAGGATATCATCAACTTTACAGAACGTATTTTGGGGCCCAATACCGATGAAGGTTTGGTTAACATCTATATGATGGAAGGCGATCGCAGAGGTATTCTCAGTTTTGAGATAGCGGATGCGATCAGGCGCGAAGTGGGTCCTATTCCGGAGGCTACCAACCTATCTTACGGCAGTATTGCGGTATTTGGCAAACCCGTTTCCATTGCCCTTCTGGGAACCAATTTTGAAGAGGTAAGAGCCGCTAAAAAACTACTACGTCGGTATCTGGAACAACGCGATGATCTCAAAGATGTTACGGACACCGATAAAGTTGGAATGCCGGAACTGGAAATGACACTTACCCCAAAAGCACGTTTCCTGGGGTTATCCGAAGGGCAGGTGTTCAACCAAATCCGCAAGGGTTTCTTTGGATTGGAAGCCCAGAGCCTGCAACGCGGAGACGAGGAGGTAAAAGTATGGCTGCGTTACGATGAAAACGATAGAAAGCGTATTGATCAGCTTGAGAACGCTCGCTTTATTACACCTTCCGGTGCCTCCTACCCCATCGGTGAAATAGCCACATTTAGCGAAAAGGTAGGTGTACGGAAAATTAATCATCAAAGCGGGATACGTGAAATACGGGTAGAAGCAGATGTAGCGAGTTTAATGACTTCCGTCCCTGCCGTGTTGGCGGAAGCAGAGGCAACTGTCCTAAAAGAGATTAAAAATGAATACCCCAATCTACGTTATACGCTGGAAGGGGAAGCGCGTTTGAGTGGAGAGACACAGACGAGTAGTCAAGGTCCATCAACTGTGGTATTCATATTAATTATTGCCATAGTACTGTTTAACTACCGATCGTTTGGCAAGACCATTGCCATTTTATCGATGTTGCCCTTCGCCTTTATCGGTGTGGCCTGGGGTTCATTTATTCACAACGTTCCCGTAAGCATCTTTTCCATTTTGGGCATGATCGCCCTTTGGGGAATACTAATCAATAATGGTCTCGTTCTGCTTTCTACGTATAACGACCTTATCAGAAGTGGCCACAATGGAAGTGATGCACTTAAAGAAGCCGCTATTTCACGTTTTAGGCCCATAGTGTTAACAACAATTACTACCGTCTTTGGCTTAGCGCCCTTGTTGCTGAACAATTCGGTGAGTGCGCAGTTCTTAAAACCCACTGCAATTGCAATTGCCTATGGCCTGATCTTCGGAACGATCTTAACGCTAATCTTCCTGCCTTCAATGCTTACCACAATCAACAGCATTAAGGTCTTTTACTACAAGCGTTTACGTCGTAAAAAGGAGGTCACAGCAACCAGTATTGACATTGAGTTGGTAGAAGCCCGTAAACTATTATCATAAATCAGGAAAGTAATGAAACTTCATAAAAGTATAGCACTGCTATTAGCACTCGTTTTTGCGTCAGCGGCAGCTTTAAGTGCGCAGGAAAGACCAAAAGAGACCTTGCGTCTGGAACAGGCAATTGCCTTGGCACTGGAAAACAACAAAGCACTACGCATTGAACAAAAAAGGGTGGAGGTTGCCAATGAACGCAACAGGCTTGGAAACGCTGGATTGTTGCCTACCTTAAGGCTGATAGGTGATGCGAACTACACGAACAATGCCACGGATATAACCATTCGTACCTTTCAACCCAATCCGCCGGAAGTACGCTTTGACGAAGACGGGGTAGCTTCTACTACGCTACAAGGCGTAGCACAATTAGACTATACCGTATTTGCGGGCTTTAGTGGGAAATATCGGTACAGGCTCTTACAAAATGAGAACAACGTGGCTAATCTTCAGCAGCTTGCTATCATAAACGAAACTATTCTATCGGTTTCGACGTTATTTCTGGAGATTGCCAAGTTGCAACGCAGGGAGGAGCTATTGCTGGAAACCCTTGAAATTACTGGTGAGCGTATTGCCCGAATTAAAGATGAGAAATCCTTTGGGAAGGCAACCGGATTGGACATACTCAACGCTGAAACCGATCTTAACCGGGACAGGACTACCTTGGACAATGTATTGTTGGCCAAAAACACCTTAAAACGAGACCTTAATTTTTTAATAGGATACGAGGCGGAACGACGGTACTGGGTCTCCGCAGTTTACACCGCAATGGAGATCTCCTCTTTAGAGGACATCAAAACTGAGGTAGTGACGAACAATCCCAACATTTTACTGGCACAAGAAGGGGTACAGATCTCAGAGAACCAAATAGGAGTGGCTCGATCGCAATTACTACCAAGGATTGGCTTGTTTGCCAACTATGGCTATTTCTATCAGGAAAACGACGTACAACAGTTGGCGGAGATTACCAATATTGGCTATACGCTGGGTGGCAGGATTACAATGGATCTATTCAATGGTGGCCAAAACCGGTCTGCAATAAAAGTGGCAAAACTGGAAAAGGATGCGATCCAACTCGAAAAGCAACAGTTAGAGGATCGATTGGTTACGGATGCCGTAACGCAAGTCAACCGGATCACCATTCTTGAAGATCAATTAGGACGTGAGCGCCTCAACCTTGGAACTTTTCAGGAAGCTTTTACGCGAACGGAAGAGCGGTTCAAGAACGGTAGGGCTACCAACTTAGATGTCAGGGATGCGCAAACTGCGCTTTTAAATGCCCAGATCAGTGTAGCAGAATTGCAAGCCGACTTAATGATCGCTCATATCAGCCTCAGAAACCTCATTGGAAAAATCTAACGTTTTTAAACTATTTGCCATGGAAAAGAAACTGCCTGTTAACACCAACCTTTTTAGTGCCGGAGGCATCCAAAATGCCTATGCGTTTATGGAAATGGATACTTTGCTAAGTATTTCGTTAGATACATCTGAAATTGGCGATATATCTGCTGCACCTGAACCTAAATCTGAGTAAAAGGATTGAGAATCGATACGTCTGTCGTGTTTTATCAAAGCGCCTTCCTTATCGGGGAGGCGCTGCTCTTTTGTAACCCTATACCGGCAGTATCCAAATAAGCCTTAAAGCAGCACGGAGTAACAGAAACGCAAAAAGACAGGAATTCAACCTAGTACGTAAAAGGAATTGTAATTTCTGCAACTACCCCGGTATTGACAGGGACCAACTCAAAAGAGGCTTTATCACCATACACAAAAGCCAAGCGGGATTTAGTGTTCGCAAGGCCAACGCCTTCACTGTGAAGTTTACTCGTATTGTCTAATTCCGTTCCTTCATTATAGACCCAAAGCTTTAGATAGTCCGCTTCCCGTTCCATGCCTATTTCGATACGATTTGCCTCCTTCGATTTTGAAATGCCGTGTTTAATGGCATTCTCAACCAGCGGCTGCAAGATAAAATTAGGGACCCTATGTTTCAACAGCTCTCGCTTTTTGTGAATGGCCACCTCGAGTTGTTTATTCCTGAATCGTTCAATTTCCAAATACTGGTGAATATATTCTATCTCTTTCTCCAAAGGAATGAGCTGGTGTTTGGACTCTTCCAAAATACATCTTAAAAAAGCACCCAACCGAGACAGCATTCCTGACGCTATCTCAGACTTTCCCTGCTCTACCGTGCTGATAACGTTATTTAAAGTATTGAACAAGAAATGTGGGGATAACTGAGACTTTAACGTATTCAACTCACTAAGCAGGAGTTGTTTTTCCAAAGCAACCGCCGCATCTTGTCGCTCCCTGGATTCTTTTTGGAATACTATGGCGTGCGCCACTCCGATTATTGCCATATAAATGAAAAAGTGCCAGTGGAAAAGATTGAGAAAAAAGATCTTAAAGTATTGCCAGAAGACTTCCCACTGCAGGGCTCCAATACCTAAAAGATTCCAGATCACGGAGTACACTGCCAAATACAACAGCACTAAAATGACGGCAAAGGCAATATGTAGTAATGCGCCACTATAATACGTTTGCCGATCTATTCGGAAACGTTTCCCCAACCAGAAGATCAAAGGGCTAAGAAACCCCCAGATGCTCCAAACCAATAGCTGTACCACAAAGAGTTGCCCCCAGCTATCTTTGCCTCCAGCATCCACGGTTTTCAGGTAGAGCTGCGTACTTGTAAATAGCGCTGCAATAACCCAGATCACGTGGATCGCTATATTTCTCTTCCTTTGTTTACTAAACACTATCAAAAGGTACAAAAATGAACACTTCAGTGTATAGCTTCAAGGGTAAAGGGTAGATGTTTTCGTACCCTGGAGTGATGTCCAAAATCATCCGCTACAGAATAGGCAAGAATGATCCAGTACTGTTCTCCTACTTTGTGGACAAAATCATAAGAATCCCCGGAATTTAACGGAATTGTGAATTGCACCCTGGTGGTATTTTCACCTTCCGTAGCTTCCAGGATCCTAAAAGTGCTTTTCCCGCCTAACTCCATGTCTTTTAATGGATTTCCTGCGCTCTTTACATAGAGATCCACGCCTGAAGCCTTATTGTTAATGATATTAAAAAGGTATAAATCACTACCCACAATACTGTTTTTGGTATTAAACCCAACACCAACCCAGCCCTTGGTTTTTGCCTGTAATGTACACCGAAGCATATCCTTTTCCATACGATAAGTAAATGACATTCCCTGGGCGCTAATTACCTGCTGGCCGTAAAGACCAGCAGATAAGAGACAGCATATGGCAATACAGCAAAAAGATATTATGCTCCTCATGTTAGACGCCCTTAATTTCCGTAGTTACCCCAACAATTTCCCATTTGCCTGTATTCGATTTTGCCATGGAAAGCTGGTACAAAAAGTCGTACTCGGAACTTACTGCGTTCAAGACCACTACTGCAAGGTTATCGCTTAGCAGCTCGGCATGTTTATAGGTGATCTTTCTGGGTTTACCTCCCAATTTCTTTTCTTCCACCATAGTAATGTACTGCTCGGCAGAAAAGGTGTTGAACTTCCCTCCAATGAGCACATACTGAAGCGAATTCTCCTCCATTACGGCTTTTAACAATTCCGGGCTTTGAACATCAGCTCCTTTAACAAAATTGGCGGCAACCTTTTTAATGTCTTTTTTGGCATCCTGCGCTTTGACCGCTCCGAAAGCGAATAGGCTGAACAGCAATACGCTTAAAAAATTTTTGATCTTCATGATTTTAATTTTAATGTTAGGCGAACTTACCTAGAGGAATAATCCCGCAAAAGCGGGAAGTGGGTAGTTCAGGAAGCAGTGTTGTAAAAGGCGGAAAATCGAGAGGGAAAAAACTTCAATTTATGTGCCTGCTTTAGCCTTTCGCAGTAAAACCGCCATACATCCATTTCTGGAAATCAGATTTTCTACTATTAGCAAGTTTTACTTTTTTACCGTTTTTCAATACCACTAAACTGCTGTGCTTATCTACATTTTCAATAGCAGATACCATCTCAATATTGACAATACAGGATCTATGAGTCCGGAAAAACTTTTCGGGATCCAGTGTTTTTTCCAGTTTGTCCATAGATTCACGGACTGTAAATTGCTTTTCTTCCGTAACAACCTCTACATATTGATCGGCACCTTCAATTTGTAGGATGTGGTCCACATTGATGAAGACCGTTTTACCTATGGACTTTACCGCAATCCGTCTGATGTATGCTCTCTGCGGATCATGAACCGCGTTTTCCGCAAAGGCACTTATCAATTGTTGATACTGCGCAGCAGTGTCCGCCAATTCGTCCTTCTTTAGTATTTGAAAGGTCTTATGAAGGGCTTTGGTAATTCGTTCCGGGTCGTAAGGTTTTAGGATATAATCTATCGCATTTTGTTCGAAGGCTTCAATAGCATAGGTGTTATACGCGGTTACAAATACAAAATAGGGATAGGGCGGTTTACAGCGCTGTACTACTTCAATACCGTTTAATTCCGGCATCTCGATATCCAGGAATGCTATATCAGGTCTTTGCGTAGCAATATGGGCCAAGGCTTCTTTGCCATTTGTACAGGCGGTAATGGTATCCAGGTCCGAAAACTTTTCCAGATGAAGTTGCAATCTGTTTAAAGCTTCGCGTTCATCGTCAACAATAAGTACATTGTATCCCATAAGCTAATCTTCATTGGCTTTACCAATTGATTGGCGTAAAATTCATGCTTACCATCTTTCCAGGGATGGAGAAATACATATGCACCCATATCCCGGCACATTGATTATTTAAGCAGAAACCTGGTCAATTCCAAGATCAATCAAACCCGATATCCTTTAAACCCTGATGACTTATTTTAATCACCTCCATAGGCGTTTGATCAAATGTCATATCCTGCTCCACAAAGTAGTATTGCATGCCTGACAGTTTCTTCTGCTGAAGGATCCTTCCAAAATCTATAGTTCCCTTTCCTACAGGAGCGAACCGGCCATTTTCGCTCATATCCTTTACATGCCAGGCTTTAAAACGGCCAGGATACTTCTCAAAGTAGGTTAATGGATCCGCACCTGCTTTGACCGCCCAAAACAGATCAATTTCGAAATTTACGTAATCCGGGTTGGTATGTTCAAGCAAATAGTCTATGGGAATAATCCCCTCTTCATTGGGCCTAAACTCAAAATCGTGATTGTGGTATAAAAGCTGCAATCCGTTAGCCGCAGCCTTTTCCCCTAATTCATTAAGAATTTTGGCTAAATCCTCTACGGTCCCTTTCATCCCCATTGTCATCGTGGATCGATCATAGGTAAACATGCCCATAGGCGGAATAGGCACCACAAAAAAAGTGAAGCCTACCTCTTTTGCCGAAGCTAGTTGTTCCTCTGCATTTTTTAAGGTAACGGAACTTTGATGCGTGCTAACGGGTTTTAAACCACGTTGCGCCAACGTTTCCTTGAATTCTGAGGGTGTCATACCATAGTATTTGCCTTTTTCATATCCCGCAGCTTCGATATAAGAATATCCGGTGGCTGCCACTGCCTCTAAGGTTGCTACCGCATCCTTGGCCATATCGTCCCGAACAGTATAGAGGGCCAGCCCCCCAAGCCTTTCCTGCCCCATAATTATTGTTGTTGAAAAGATCATGGTTAAAGCAACAAAGCAGTTGTGAATCCTGGTATTCATACAATCAAAGTTAATTCGGTTAGTAAAAAAAGACGTAGTTCGGTTAGGTTTAGACTACCTTCTATAAAAGTAAAAAAAGCCCGCTTATTACAGACGGGCTTTGTCAGTTTTATTAGGTTAACGGATTACCTTTTAACCGTTTTTCAATCTTTCGCTTTTTCACGGTTAGGCGCTTCATAATATCCATTAAGTTGCCATCTTTTGTCTTTTTATATATTTCGTTAATGGCTAAAATAAGTTGTTTGGCCTCCCGGGAAGCTGCGACCCTGTCACTGGTGGACATATGGCTCAGGGTCCTGTTTTCAAATTCGTTCGCTTTTTCCAGTAAATCTGCAGTCATTTTTGTTTAAAGTTATAAATCAACAACTAATCCAAGGCATCATCTCCATACCTTAGATTTATGGGTGTATCAATGTTCTATATTTATGAAATTTTTCACTATTTCGTTCCTCCTGCCGTTTAGATACCCCGAATATTTCGATGGCAATATAAATATATAGCCAATGGAAATCTACTAAATAAAACTTAAATTCTACGATAAATACCGGTGCCCCGACATTTTATGGCACCTTTTCCATTGGGGGTATGGTCCCTGCTCTATTGCGATCGCGCACTAATGGTAATGTCTTGAGTGTATTGACGGTAGTAGGTAAGATCTGTGGAGTGTTGCGCGTTAGTCTTCAAAAGTCAGCAAGCGGTTATTAGTGCACACTATCCTTTTTACTAAGCTCGTTTTGAATGGCCTCAAGTTGTTCCCGAAGATACCCGTTTTCCGCTTCCAGGGTTTGCATTCTTGTTTCGAATTCCCGTACGCTTAAATAGGTTTTTTCTGTGAAAAGTGGTGTTAAAAGGCTAAAAATTGTAAACAAGAAACTCGTAGCCACAGCTCCTATTAAACTGAATAGTAAAATCCGTTCCCTGCGATACGCCTTTTTCTTTGTTTTATCAAGACCTGATTTTTCTTGTGCGGAGAGCTTGCGCGTACTAGCAAGTTGTTCCAGAAAAGTGTCCCATTTTTCTTCTTCCTGAATATAGCGGTTGGTAAAACCTCCTTCTTCCAAAAAGTCGGGGGTGTAGGCCGTTGAAGATAACATGAAAATCTTCATACCGTTCCCACTCATGATGTCCAGGAGGTTAGGATCAAACTCTATGATCTCCTGAATCCGTTTTTCCACATATGCCAAACTATAGTTTGGCCTTAAAAACTCATCATAAAGCAATCCTGTCTCAAAATAATCGTCACGTTCTGAGGCGTATTGCAAAAACTTGTCTTTGAGTTCGGCTTTGAAAAACTCACTCATCTGTGGAGTTCGGTTGGTTATACTGCTGAATGCAGTTGCTGCAAAATTAGTTGAAAAGCCCGGGGAGAAACAAACGAAAGGTAAAAGAATTGTTAGGGTAAAGAAAATTGAAGTTTAAGTATCTCAAGAATAGGCACCTTCACGGAGATACTCAGCGCTTTTTCACCCAATACAAACCGATTAAATAGCCACCTAGCGGCTATTCTTCAAAAGATAGTATGCACCTCCAAATCTAAAAACCAATGGGAACTCTAGAATTTGAGCTTCTCCTTGCTATCCCATAAGCCCCAAAATGCGCCAACATCTCCTTCTGCTCCCACCTTCCATGATTCATCAAAAGAAGAAAAATAAAAGATCTCTATATCCTCTTCCTGGGACCATTTTTGGGCGTTCATAAAGTATTTCAGGAAGTTTGCTAAAGAAGGATATGCACCTTCCAGATTTGTCCCCTGACTGGGCCAGCCCGTTTCGGAGATAATTACCTTTTTACCATTACCCGCCCGAGCAGCCTTATGATACATATCTTTCATGTACAACAAAGAGTAATCCAGGTCACATCCCTCCCAAAAAGGATAGCAATTGGCTAAAATCACATCACAGACCTCTGTAATCCTGGGACGTTCACTAAACTCATAATAAGCATCCACATAACCAACAGGCACTTCGGTGATGGACTCCTTGGCTCTATGGATAAACCCTAATAGTTCTTCTTCGGTAAGGTCTCCGCGATACATCACCTCGTTGCCTACGGCGGCAATATCCACATAGCCTTCATTGGCCAATTCAATAAGACCTTCTACTTCCCGTTCGTTGATGTCGGGGTCATCTCCCAACCAAGCCCCTACCAATGTTTTTATACCAAATTCTCTGGCGATTTTGGGTATACTTTCATTCCCATCGGTACAGGAAAAGGATCGGATCCATCGGGTATAGGGAGCAATGATCTCCATGCGTCTTCGAATCTGATCTTCTGAGATTTGATCTCCAGGTTGTTGCCCTTCCATATAAGGGCTGAAGCACAGGCCGTGCATTCCTTCCTTCAGCATTTCCCGACATAAACTTTTTAGTTCCTTTTCTGTTTTTCCGGCATAATCCAAAGAAGCCAGGGTAAGAAATCGCTCTGCTTTGTAAGACATAATTTATACTTCGAGTATTATTGGTTATTCAACTTCCTTAATTGCAATACATAAAATTAAGCTGCTACTGCCTTTCTTTTCTCAAGTTCCAGGCGTATTTCATTAGCTCGCTTTTCCGACACATCATACTTCCTCATAACGAGCATAGCTACAATTGTTCCGGCCATAGGGAAAAAGCAAAAGAAAGCAAGTAATCCGTCTACGGCAGGTTGTTGTTCAGTAGTAGCGAGATCCGGGTTAAAGCCAACTATTGCTATGATAATACCACTTAGCGCACCGGCTATGGCAAAACCCACTTTAACCATCCACCAGTAAATAGCCCCAAAAATACCTTCTCGTCGTTTCCCGGAATTCAATTCATCAATATCTATAACATCTGCGGTCATAGACATCATTATGGTGAACAAACTCCCTATTCCGAAGGAAAAGAAAGGTAAGCCTATGATATACATCCAGGGTTTCCCCGGAATGAAGAGAAAGTACAACATAATATAGCCTACAATTGAAATGGCTTGCGCCACCATAAATGCTTTTTTCTTGCCCATAACCTTAGCCATCCAAGCAATTGTTGGAATCACAATAAAAGTAGTACCTAATGCGCCCAAACAACCAAATAAGGACACCCAGATACCCGAGGCGTCAGCATCACCATTAAACAATTTGTATACGACAACAAAAAATGTAAGCGCTGCAACAGTATTAAATGCGTTAAAGATCAGGAAAGTGGCGACACATAACTTTCTAAACTGTTTGATCTTAAAAGCCTCTTTGAAGCTCTCAATTATTTTTTTTAGACTATTTCCAATATTCGCCGCATTTAAGGGCTCATATTTTTCATGAAGTGTTGATTTACTTCTAATGAAGATTGCCGGAACCAAAGCACAAATTGCACAGGGAATAGCCACCCAAATGGCCAGTTCGCGGACAGCAACATCAGCTGAAGGAAACCATTCCGGATCATACATAATAACCCAAAACCAAGGCGCAATCACCCAAGCCCATTGTCCTATCCATTGCGCTATGGCCATGATATTGGTCCGTTCATGAAAATCGTCACTCATTTCATACCCCATAGCGACATAGGGAACGCTAAAAAAGGTCAACCCCAGATAAAAGACGATGGACCAAAGAAAGAAATACCAAAAATTGTATTGCAAAGTATCTTCTGCATAGAGCTGCCACATAAAAATAAAGCCCACCCCCATTAACAGTCCACCGATAAAAACATATTGCTTTCGCCTTCCCCATTTCGATTTGGTATTATCTGAGATAAAGCCCATAATAGGATCAGTTATTGCGTCGAAGATCCTTGGAAAAAAATAGATGAGCGACCACATCCATCCTGGAAATCCCAGATCTTCAACAAGAACAACCATAAAGATCGTAAGAATGGCAGGGAACATTTGGTTGGCGAACATTCCAATGCCAAAAGCTAACTTTTGACCAAAAGGAACACCATCTTTATGAGCTGTAAGCATTATTGCGAGCTATTGGTTTTGTTAAACATGTATCAAATCATTTTTGGTTATAGTTACTAAAAAACTCCTCGGCAGTTTTTCCTTGTATAAATGACCAGGCGTTCTACTTCTTTGGCCCCGGCAGGCATTTCTTCCAGTTGGAGCCCGGGATAATCGTCCGCTTCCTTCCATTGTGCTATGGTAGCACTGAAGAAGGCCGAGGCGGTAGCATCTGCTTCATAAATGATCAAATCGTAGGCCTCTCCCTTATCGCCACCGAAACGGGTAACCACCTGCCATTCGCCATCTCTTTTGTAGGAAGTATTGGTATGATCCGATTGCGGATAATACCTATCATCTGTAGGTCTGATAATTACCCAAATATCTTTTTCATGGGATTCAGGATACACCCCCATGGTTAGAATACGGCAATCTATGGAGTCCTGATCTATCGGATACACCACCTTCACTGCATCTACCGGACCGGTAATCTTTAACTTTTTCCCGATGGAAACCTGTTCCATTTGGGTATTGTAATTGACAAAATCCGACGAATAGCTGCCAAAAATCATCATTAACAGGCCGGTAATTCCGAAAAGTACTGCGAATGTGCTGTTAAGCAGCTTTTTGCCGGAGCTGCCTTTACTACTGCCAAGTATTGCAATTACGATGAGTACTGCACCAATTATTAGGATAACTATTTTTGTTGACATCTTCCTATTTTAAGTTCGATTTTTACGTATCATTTCAGTACACCTATAAAACACCTCTTCGTTCTTCAAGCAGTGCTTTAATCTCTTTTGCTCTTTCTTCAGAAAGGCTGTATTTCCACATCACCCAAATCGCCAAAGCTGCTGTTACTACCGGGATTATTATATCTGCAATTCTCAATTTTGTTAAGGTATCGACCGTCTGTGTAGCGGCGTTGCCATCAAACCCGATCATCTTTAACACCAGGCCTCCCAAAACCAAAGCCAGTCCTTGTCCCAATTTTACCACCCACCAGTACAATGCCCCAAAAGTACCCTCTTTCCTGGGCATTCCGTTTTCCAGCTCGTCCAGGTCACAAACATCGGCGGTCATACTCATCATTAAAGTAAATAAACTGCCCAATCCAAATGACATGAGCGGTATTGGAATAAATGAAAGCCAAACATTATCGGGCGTAAACGCCCACCACTTCATAGCATAACCAACTATAGAGATAGCGGTAGAAATTATGAAGGCCTTCTTTTTGCCCAATTTTTCAGCCATTTTCGATACAATTGGGATCACCAGAAATGCTGAAACCAATGCTCCGATCGAGCTAAACCAGGCCGGCCATGTTGCCGTAGCTTCATAGCTTCCATTAAAAATGTAAAAAACGAAAATAAAGAAACTGAAAGACGCGACAATTTGATACCCGTTAAACACCAAAAAAGTAGCACCACATAGCTTCATAAAAGGCTTGTTCTTTATGGCTTCTCCAATACTTTTGAATAGGTCCTTTAGATTACTGAATATGGAAGAAAGGGTTAGTTTCTTTCTATTTCCCATTTGAGAGGCATCGATGCCCCTGCAAAAAATTGCCGGTAAAAGCCCAAGTAGTAAACATGCTACCCCTACATAAATTGCCATGGTCCGTACGCCCTGGGCCTGATTACTAAAAATATCGGGGTCAGCAATAATCACCCAAAACCAAGGAACAATTACCCATGCGATTAAGCCAACTGTCTGTGAAAAGGCCATCAAACGGGTCCGCTCATTGTAATCAGAGGTCATTTCATAGCCCAAACCAACCAGGGGTGTAGCAAACATGGTATTTCCAATAAGGAAAACCATGGACATGATCAGAAAGTACCAAAAATTAAAGTTTGCAGAATTGTTTTCATCGAGTTGCCAAAGCAACACAAATGTAATGGCACTTAGTATGCCTCCCACAAAAATGTAGGGTCTCCTCCTACCCCATTTTGAACTGGTGTTATCAGAAATAAATCCCATGATGGGATCGGTAACCGCATCAAAAAATCGGGGCAACCCACCTAACAAGCCTGCTAAAAATGGGTCCATACCAAATGCGGTCAATAAGAAGAACATAAAGAAACCCAGGGCTCCCGGATAGAGGTTCAAAACTAAATGGCCTGCTCCGAAGGCTGCTTTCTGACCCAATGGGACGATATCTTTTGCTGCGGTTTTATGCTCAGACATTTTTTTGCATTTAAGGTTTACAATTGGTTAGTTATTCTCCAATACCATCAATCAAAATGGTTTGTATGGCCTGCCCGCTTATTTGGATTTCCGTAGCGCGCTCTCCCAAAACGAGCGAAAAGTTCCTAACTTCGGTATCTTGATTTAAAATCACCGCTGCAATAGTTCCATCAGGATTTTGCGCTGCTGTGATTAGTAAGTCGCTTTCGTTGTTTTCCAGACCAATACGCACGGCACCGGGTCGGATATATTTGCTAAAATGCGAAAGGGTATAATACAATGGTGTAAAATACACCTCATCCTCTTCAGGATCTACTATTACCGGTGCCACGCACCAGTTCTTAAACCAGTTGGGGCCTCCCTGACGATCCAGCACCATATTCCAATCCACCCAACCGTCTACCCAATTGTTCAGACATCCTATGATATCCCGGGCATAGCGATAAACAGGCACATATTTGGGGTGATATTTTTTATCTTCTTCGGGTGCCCAGTCCCATCCCCAATCTGTGGCCTCTTTAGACCAGTACCATGGGTCGTCTCGCCATTTGGGCACTTCGGCATCCACACAGGCTTCTGATTGAATCAGGTGCTTTTCAGGAGCTTTTTGATGTGCATACTGCAACGCATCAGGAAAAACTTCAAAAGTACTGGCATACCAATGAATGGCCGTACCATCAAAGTATCTGGAAGTCGCTTCATTTCTATACTGTGAATCTATCCATTCTTTTAAATGTTCCCTGTTTTGATCATACCCCAGAATTTTCAAATCGCCTTTGCCCTCTGCTTCCAGTTTAGGGCCCAGATGATTTTGAACAAAGTTTGTCATCTCATCGGGGGTGTAGTGCATACTTTCCCAATTGTTTCCATTTCCCAGGGGTTCATTTTCAACCGTAAAGCCCCAGATATCAATTCCTTCTTCTTTGTAAGCATTCACATATTTTGAGAAAAACAATGCCCAGGTATCATAATACTCCGGCAGTAATTTGCCGCCAACCCAATCGTTATTATCTTTCATCCAGGGCGGCGCCGTCCAAGGTGAGCCAAAAATTTTGAAACCATCCTTTGAGGCAGCCATGGCATCTTTTATAAAAGGGATTAGATCATCTTTATCTTCTTCAATAGAAAAATGCTCTAAATCCTTATCTCCTGCAACGGGCGCATAAGCGTAATTTGATAAGGAAAAATCACATGAATTCATGTGCGTTCTTGTCAAAGAGTAATGTGCCCCATCCTGACTAAAATAGGCATCAATAATTTTCTTTCGATTTTCTTTTCCCAGGGTATTGAGTAGGTAAGCAGAAGACTCCGTAAAGGCACCACCAAACCCTGTTATTTTCTGGAATTTTTCCTCAGGGAATAGTTCAATTTTGCTACCCTTTTCCCCACTTGAAAATTCCGTAATCGGAGTCAACTTATTGCCACTAGCGGAAGTTTCAAAGACTTCGACTTTTAATTGTTCGCGTTTTTCTCCGCAGCTAAAAGCAACCAGGGTTAAAAAGAAACACATCAGTTTTTTAAAGATTGTCATGTTAGTGGTTTTGGCACTTTTTACTAGTGGGCTGCAACTTCTTGTGGTTTTGGTGGCACCAATACCGTTTTCATTACTTCCTCTTTAGTACCATCAAATGTTTTTGTAATTGGGTTTCCATTTCTTGTCAATCCTTCGAATACTCCTGCATCAACCAGGTCCCAAATGGCATATTTGGCTTTCCCGTCTACCGTAAATAATCCAAAGTGTTTTTCCGAGTCACCAGGGTTGTCACCACCTTTCCAAGGTTCATCAAATCCTTCAAAATAAAAACAAGACAATCCTGCTGCGTTAGTCCAGTCGCGCATATGCTTGTAATACAAGGCTTCCTTATACTCATCACAGGCTCTGGATCCCTCTGCGCCATAGTGTCCTGAAGAAAAACTTGCCCATCCTGTCTCACCAATATGAATGGGTTTACTAACACCAAGACTTTCCATATATGCCTTTACATTTTCGTATTGCTTCATGGCATATTCTTTGGATCGTAACATCGCGATCTCAATTTTTTCCAGATCCGTCTTCCCTTCAAGGCCCGTTTGATCTAACCAAAAATCCGGTTGATAATGCGAATCATGCATCGGGTAGGTATGCATAGAAATAAAATCAACAGCCTTAATTAGTTCATTCAAATCTTCCACATGGTATTCTTCTCCGCCGCCGCCCCATGAAGCAAAATTATCGGAGCTTGTGACCCATAAATCCTTAGGTAATTTTCCCTCTTGCTTTAAGTTTTGAAGATGGTTGACCCATTTTAAGATAACATTAGGTTGCACATAATAGGTTTCTGCCCATTTAACCATGGCCTCGTTACCTACGGCAATAATTTTGATAATGTCCGGATATTCGTTTGCAAGTGCGACCGCCCTGGCTATTTCCAAAGGATTCTCTTCATTCTCCTGGTTGTGATCCGGCTCCCCATTTCCTGAAAAAAAAGAGTTCTTGCAATCGACCCAGGCACCTAACATCACATACATCTCAAAATTTGGGTCTTCTTTTTTCATTTCGCTAATCACTTTTACCAGATTAGCAGCTTGTGGTTTTAGAAGCTTATAGGTGCGAATCAGTTTTACCCCCATCGCAGAAAGGATTTTCATATCTTCTTTCAGTTCATCTGCGGTAGGCTCAATGCTATGATCGGCATGCCTGTAACCACCATAAGACATGGCTAAATAGTTAGGATTCCCTAAAACATCTTTTGCTGAAACTTCTGTCGTTGCAACTTCGTTCACTTTGTTCTTTTTAACTTTTGCACAAGAATACATACCACTGACTACTAAAACCAGCAAGCTATTTCTTATGATCGAAAAACAATTCTTCATAACCTTACATTCAATTTTATCGTATTGCCAATGGCGGTATAAGGGCTTCCAGCAATAGATCTTCTTGTTGACCATCGAAGGTTTTTGTTATGGGCATTCCGTCTCTCGTTAATCCCTCAAACTTACCTTCATCCACCAAATCCCAAATCGCATATTTTGCTTCTCCCTTAAGATTTATTAGTCCAAAATGATTCTCAGAACCCAATGGATTGTCAGCATCTTTCCATTGTTCATCAAATGCTTCGAAATAGAAACAAGAGACTTTTACTGCATTGCTCCATTTCCTTATTAATCGATAGTATTTCCCCGACTTATACTCATCCGCAGCTTTGGAACCATCTGCTCCGTAGGGGCCATTAGACATTGTTGCCCAACCCGTTTCTCCTATATGTACGGGTTTATTTACGCCCAGGCTTTGGACATAGTTTAAAACACCTTTGTATTGCCTGGTTGCAAATTCTAGAGCGCGTTGCATTCCTGATTCAATTTTTTCTTTATTTGACAACTCCATTTCGCTCTCAGGTACTACCCAAAATGCCGGATTATAATGAGAATTATGCATGGGATAGGTGTGCATGGATATATAATCAACCGCCTTGATAAGGTTAGTTAAATCCTCACAATGATACCTAGGATCACCACCTCCCCAAGACGCAAAATCATCTGAGCTCGTGATCCACAGATCCTTTGGAAGTTCTCCCTTCTTTTTTAGCTCCTGTAAATGATTCACCCATTTTAAGATAACACCTGGGCGTACAAAATAATTTGTGGCCCAATGCACCATAGCCTCATTTCCTACTGCTATGATCTTAACAATGTCTTTGTATTCTTTTGCCAGGGCAACTGCCCTGGCAATTTCTCCTGCGTTATTTTCGCTTTCGACGTCATGATCGGGCTCCTGCCCTGTCCATGCGTTTTTACAATCAATCCATGCCCCAAGCATCACATACATCTCGAAAGAAGGATCTTGCTTTTTCAATTCAGCTATAGCTTGTAATACATTGGCTGCATGTGGCAACTGCACATTATAGGTGCGCAATATTCTGATCCCCATCGCATATAATATCTTTACATCTTCTATAAGCTGTGCTGTTGTTGGCTGAACATCTCTAGACTTTTCCCTATATCCTCCGTAGGAAATCGCTAAATAATTTGGATTGCCCAATATTTCTGAAGCCGATAGTACTTTTTTCTTATCCATGTTTTTCTACCCCCTAAAAAGTCAATACACCAAACCTAATTATTAGTAAAAAAATCGTTGATTTCATCTTAGCGTGGTTTTGTCAACCGAAACATTCACCTGTACCACCTCTCCTCTTCTATGAAATATACTTTTACTCATAGTTTCGCCTAAGGCATTCCCCTCGATCACCGCCCTTGAGCCATCTTTTCGTAGTATTTCAATGGTATTCTCATTAGCCAAGGTGTACACTACGGGGACCTGGCAATAGGTGAAACCTAAAGAATTGGGTTGCAGCAACAATTCCTGAGGTTCTGAATGCAGATCAACAAACCGAAACGTTTTCTTTTCCCTTAGAAATTCCTCTTTTCGAAGAAGCCTGGGGGCAAAAGTGATTTGTCCATCGTTTATTTGGACCCCCAATTCACCAAACCTGCTTAAGATATCCTCTTTCACCTGTCCTGTCATTCCGGGTTGTTGCGCTCCTTTTCCTGCCGGGGTATGGGAATAGGGATCCGTAGGAAAAGCACCATACAATACCGGGGATTTGTGCACACCTATCCCTTCATTAATTTCGTAATAATGTTCCATAAGCTTTCCTATGGTTTCGGGACTTTCTTTTTGTTCAATAGCGCTAAGGCAACATTCTTGAACTGCCAACAATAGTTTTGAAACCATATGCCAGTAAATAGAGCCCAATCCTTCATATCCAAAAAAGGTTCCTGATCTCCCGGTAAACGCTTTATGGTCAAAAACCTCTTCAAAAACATTGAGAACTTCCTCTATTTCTTTATCCTTTACGGGATACCCATCCAAATGCAGCTGTTCCAGGGCGGCACTAAGGTCATTGGCGTTCTTGAAATTCCCGTTAAAATGAAATTGCCCCTTTATGTCTACCTCCAAAATCTGTGTATTGCCCCTGGCAATTAGCGTTGAAAGAAGGTTAGATTTGTTTACGGCAGCTTTCGGGATGGTGTTCTTTTCCAAAAACCGTGGCAAATCTTTGTTGGGATACAGAATATAACTGTACTGATCTTCGCGAAACAATGCACTCGCCTTTAAGCCATCCAATACGGCTAATGCCTCACTTGCATTCAAAAATCCGGAACTTAAAACGGCCACTTGTCCTTCCAGCATTTCACTCAGATATGAAATGGAAATTTCCCCTTCTTTTTCTACCGTCATCAGGTTATAGGCCTGATAGAGATTGTCCTTTCTTTTGTTTGCTGCTATGGAATGCTCCAGAAACTGCAAGGCGAGTTCGATAAACTCTTTTATGTTTTGGAGTGATAATCGTTGTTTCTTTCCAGAGAAGGAACTTTTGTATACCTTTAAACGGTATTCGCTTGCCGCACTGCCCAGGCCATCCAAAACCAATCTTCTGTTGCGATCGGAAATAGTAGCTTTCAGTAGCTTTTCATTATCCCTAAGGGTTTGACAAACTCCCTTATACAACTCGAATACTTCTTTGGACAACGAAATTTTTCGTTCTCCCAGGGCATCCAATAGTCCATCAAAAAAATGCAGGTACCTTCTCAAATAATACAAGGTCACCATGGAAACACCATTTCCCACCAGGGCATTGTTTGCATCGTTCCATTCAGGTCGTTGCGTATTCATCCATATCCCACCTTCCGGTATAAAATTGGAAATCTTGGCAAGGACTGAGGCCAGCATCTTTTCCATGAAATTGACCCTATGGATATCTCCGTTTTTCTGTTTTAGCAAGGCGGCATCTCCACCAAAACGCACTCTGTCCTCCCTTATTTGTTTATCGGTTTCCAGATCAAAATCTATGGTATCCTTGGGGTTTTTTAATATTTCCTGATAGCCTTTGATTTTATAAGGGACATTGGCATAAACGAATATTTCCCGTTCAAAGTAACGCTCCAGTCTTTCGGGATAGTGTTTCTGAATAAACTCTAAAAACTTAAGTGAATATATGATTTGATGATCTCCCCAATACCCAATGTAGGACCACGGGTCATCCGGTTCGATAATCTCCCAATCAAATCCATCTTTTGTGACCCGATAGGGGTTGTAGCCATCAAAGGTGGAAGCATTAAAGAACTTTAGCAACATTCCATCAATAAACTCCGGAAAGGCATAAGCCAGGGCTTCCCAGTTCTGGAAAATATCCCGCCAATTGCCCTCATAGTCCAAAATTTTTGATCCGTCTACCTCGCTATGGGTGTTGATAGAAAAAATATTCCAGGGTCGACTCGGATCACCATGCCGCCTACTGAACTTAAGTGGAAGGTATTCGATACTAAGTCGTTCAAAGTCGCTATCCTCCAATGTTTTTACCAGCTGCATTAATTGCTGAAGAGGAAAAGTTGCCGGTAATCCCGCCACGGCTGTTTTGTGTGCCTCATAAACCGACCTATTCGCGTTCGCCAAATAGTTCGCAAAATCATTCCGCTCAATTCGATAATTATCATCAAAGATCCCTCCCCGCATTATGTTGAAGAGGGTATTGGAAAAATGCCGGGTATCCCTTAAGGCATCAGAAGTACATTGGAATGCATCTGAGGAGGCATTCAATGCTATTAGCTTTTTGGTGCCTAGCGTTACATCTTTAGATACCCCATCTCTTATTGCATCAGGATCCTTTAACGCTTCAATCAAGGCAATAATTGCAGCATGATCCTGATTGACATTGGTTACAATAGCCCATTCCTTTTTCTCCCCGGCCGCAAGGGTTATATTGTCGGATAAAAAGTACGCTCCCTTTTCCCCCTTGATATCGGTTTCCTGGTGCACCTGTTTCCCTTTTCTGAAATCGTCCAACTGAAATGACGACAATAAACGGGTTGCATTGGGCATTCCCATGGACCACACCACGTTCGCCTTTAATGCTTCGCTAGGCTCGGCCTTGTCTACAATGATGGCGCTAAGCGCATAAATACCAAGACCAACTTCAGGAACCAGTTCCGTCCTTTTGTAAGCATCTACTAAATTGCTGGCCCTGTTCTGGGTTTCACTCGGCACCCCATGCGGCAAGATATTCTGAATACCGTCCAAAACCCTGACATCTACAGACACATTGCCATCATTGATGAGGCTAACCTCACGCACAAAACCATATTGGTTACTAGAACACCATTGGTACCTGAAGGTCAATTTTAAATCTTGATTTATTTCTTCAAACAAGATTTTGTTGCCGTAACGATTTTTGTAAAGGTTTCGGTTGATATCGTACTTGCCTTCATTTCGATTGGAAAAAGGTTCCCAAAAAGCAGTAGCTCCTTCCTTTTTTATAGAAACAATTGTTTTACTCCCGGTTATTTCCGAAGACTCTGTAATCTTGTCATCGGTATAATAAGGGAAAATCGCGTACTGTGCGTTTTTTCTACCGGCAGAAAGCCCTCCATTACTGGATATAAACATCCAATGGTTGGAATTGCTCACGATGCTCATAAAAAAGGGACGCATTGCGTCATAGTCTGAAATCTTAAAATAGGTTTCGTCTTCTAATTTTACAAATCCTCCTTTAACCTCTGTTGGGCTTGACTTGAGTGTTGTGTTTCCGGAAATAGTATTCCTTTCTGACATTGATCTAATTCGAATAATGATTGAAGTCAATAAGGGCCGCTACACAAATATGTATCGACCCTCTTTTAAAACTTATTTTCAATTCGCCGTAATAGCGAAATCATCCAGGTAAAAGGTTACATCTGCTGGTGTATTGCCTCCATCAATATTACCCGGTTTAACTACTAACATGGTGTATACTGTTTCGTCTCCACTGTTCGGAAATGCATTGGCCGATAAATCAAAAGACATTTCTACCCATTCATTGGCCGTAGTCAACGTTTGGTCATACGGGGCCGGATTGCCAATCATACCACCATCATTTGGTATGGCTATAATTTCCAATCGTACATCCTGATTGGGTTGGGTACTATATATCTTAAATGTAATAGTAGAGTTATTAGTAAAGGTACCCATATTGAATATATTCTGAAAACCGCCAAATCCTTCGGCACCGCTAGGCTTAATAAATTGATATACTTTATCAGAGGTATTGATGCCGCCTGATACCGGATTGTCAACTATTTCCCTGGTCTGCAAGGAACCAAATGACACGTTGAACCCTTCACAGTTTTCAAAATCTACCGGAAAGGCCGCAACATCCATAGTTGGCCCCCCGGAGCATGCTCCACCACCACCGCTACCGGCGGTATAGAAAAATACGTTGTCCACAAAAATGTTCGCCTGTACCCCATCACCCAGAACGTCAAAAATGATCTGGTTGATCGTTGGGTCGTCAGGTAACGGTCCTTCACCGCCGAGT
>JANQRG010000024.1 GCA_028284665.1 Croceivirga sp. | reverse complement strand
AAATACCCTTAACTTTTGTATTGGTAAACATGTGCATAAGATCTTTGACACGTTCATCATCAGTATTGCTTAAATACCCATGGTTCCCAAAGATCCTTTTTGTATAGTACGGTTCCATGCCCATGGCCTCAATTGCATTGATGGAATTCTCCAGCATTTCTTGGGTTATAGAATAGCCGGGAGCAATAAGACCAATTACATCCCCTTTTTTTAGTCGTTTTGGCCGAATGATCTCTTGGTTTTTTTTTGAATACGCAAGATTTTTATTAAATCCTACCGGCATAGCAACAGCCAAGGTTGAAGCTGTAGATTTTTTGATAAAGTCCCTTCGTTTTGTCATAGTCCGAAGTTACTTCAAATCATTTCAAATTCATAAGAACGGCCTTTGTTGGTACGCAACCTTTTCCGAGTCGAATTGTCTTGTACATAACAATACTAAGCCAATGAAATTTCAATTCCACTTTTTG
This sequence comes from Croceivirga sp., assembly GCA_028284665.1. GTDB lineage: Bacteria > Bacteroidota > Bacteroidia > Flavobacteriales > Flavobacteriaceae > Croceivirga. The sequence continues at coordinate 17,148 of JANQRG010000024.1, read as the reverse complement.
AAGACCACGCTTCGATTTTTGTTAATGCTATTCATAGTGCCCGTTTTGATGTCCTGTTCGGGTGATGATGATGACCAAGTGCTTTTCCTGTGGAATCAAACGGGGTGTGCAGATCCCTGGGAAACGGGGCCTTCGGACTCCAATGAAGACACCACAAAAGCGATCGAATCATATCTTTCTGAAAATGGAGTAGGAAATGTAAGAAGCGTCAGCTTTGAATTTGACGATTCATTGGCCACTGGATGTTTGGCCTGCAGTTGCACTACAGGGACTGTTATTTATGTGGAGACTACTGTAACCAATAGCTCAAAAATGGAAGCCTTGGGCTTTGTAAGGGAGGTATAAATACAATTGCAGAACAAAAAAGAGCACCTGAACTTCGAGTTTCCTCACTGATCCGGTGCTCTTTTAAACTAACAGCTATCTAATCCAAACTTTGCTATACATTCACTACTACGTAATTCCTTCCTGATTTTCTATACCAAATACCTTTGTATTTGTACAATCTTCGTCCGTTTACCACTACCACTTTATTCCCTCTGGGCAGTGTCCTTACGCGTACCCCTACAGGCGCTGCGCATACTACATATTTTTTTCCCCTGGCCCGGTACCAGACACCATCTGCCAAATAATAGTTGGTTCTTTTGTGAACAATTACCCGGGGACTGCTTAGCGTAGTAACCACGGTACCGTGCCTTGGATAGATGCGAACCACAGTCTGCTGTGCATTGGTATATAACATTCCACCGATTAAGGCGAAGGTCAAAAGTATACGTTTCAAAGTTTTCATAACATTCCGTTTTTTTGGGTTTCTATTACTTTGACCACGGTTTGCGAAGAAGGTTTAATGAAAAAAGAGGTCATTTGACCTCTTTTCCGTGTTTTTTGTCGATTTAAAGTGTTTTAGCCACCTCGTCGTTTTCGAACCTGTTGCAACAAGCGTTTTTTAAAGTCTTCCTCCGCCTTAAAGAGTAGTATTATTTTTTTTGCCGGTAGCACATTGGCCAGATCCTGGATAAAAGTCTGCTCTACCTCGTGTTTTTCAATTTGTAGTTCTTTAAACTCGGCCAATAGTTGCGCTGCTTCGTTTTCTGAAAGATCGTCCAGGAAGGGAAGTTGGCTTCCAAATCGCTGCCGTTCTTTTCTTCGCAACTTTTCGACCTGATCTTCATGTGCATTGTATACCGGCCAAAAATGCTGCGCCTCTGAGGAGGTTAACGCCAAACGCTCCGTAATAAAGGCCACTTTTAGCGTTTTAATCCTATCTCTTACAGGACCCTGTGCCAGTAGTCCCAAAGAAAAAAGAAGTGCCAGACCAAATACACTTGCTGTTCTATTGAATTTCATCATATTCCAAATTTAACTCCTCAATTTCCTCAACATTTTCATTAAGGTAATCCAGGATGACCTCTTCCTCCAGTTGGGTGTCCATAATATCCGAAAGGCTTACCTCCTCCAAATCTACAACTTCCGCAATTTCATAAGACGATAATCCGAGGTCGTTATTTTCCAGATAAGTGGTAATGTCCGCACCCGCCAAATCTTCAAACCCTAATGGGGAGGCAGTATTCCGGTTCCACACTGCGGTGAGCACTAAAAGAGCAGCAACAGCAGCTGCAGCGTAATATAGTGAACGATAGGACCGCAGTGCAATTACCCGGGCTCCTTTTCGTGGCAGACGTGAGGAAACAGCGTCATGTACGGTTTCAAAATAACCTGCCGGAACGCCAAAGCCATCCGTTTTAGGGATGATATCGCTTACGATATCTTCTTCCTCCGATAGGCGCGCCATAAGCCGCTCATTAAAGCTATCAAAATAGCCTTCCGGGGTTTTGAATTTATTATCGCGGTCCTTTTTCATTGCTTCCTTTTGACTCCAATTTTCTAAAAAGGTTTAATCTGCTGTCGTAAGATACGATTCAATTTTTTTCACTGCCAAATGATATGAGGCTTTTAACCCGCCCACCGAAGTCTCCAGTATTTCGGAGATTTCCTCGTATTTCATTTCCTGAAAATACTTCATGTTAAAAACCAGCTTTTGTTTCTCGGGTAAGGTGGCCAGTGCCTTTTGTAATTTGAGTTGAATAGCATCTCCTTCAAAATACACGTCAGATTCAAGGGTTTTCGCCAGGTTTTCCTGAAGTGCTTCATTGGTCACCCCTAACTTTTTGGACTTTTGACTTAAAAACGTCAGTGCCTCGTTGGTGGCAATACGATACATCCAGGAGTATAGCTTGCTTTCCCCTTTAAAGCTTTCTATATTTTTAAAAACCTTAATGAAGGTGTTTTGCAGCACGTCATCAGTATCGTCATGGTTCAAAACAATTCTTCGAATATGCCAATACAATCGCTCCTTGTAGGTGTTCACCAAAACCTCAAAAGCCTTCGCTTGGGTTTGCTTGTCCTTTAGTTCCGCAACAAGGGTTTCTTCGGTTATCAAGAAGCGTAGTGTTTAAAGCTTTGACTAAAATATACGTAAAAGGTTTAAATGGACAGTTTGAGGGAGGGATTTCGATTTTCGCGATTCAAAAGCGCAACGCCGGAACACTTTTTTCATCCATTTTTAAAAGAGTAGTATGAAATCACAAGTAGTTCTTTTTGTTTTAGGCTTTGTGCTTCTATTGGGATGTGATGCTACAGATGATGTCCCATCTTTTGAAAATGATGCGTTGGAAACCGCGGAGGCAAAAGCTTTGGTGTCTCAAAACAACCAGTTCGCGATTGAATTTTTTCAAAAAGTTGTTGAGCAGGAGACCGAAGAAAACTATATGGTATCCCCCCTGAGTTTTTCAATGGCCTTGGGAATGGTACATAATGGTGCCGATGGCGATACAAAATTGGCTTTTGATGAGCTCCTGGGCAAGGGCGCCTCTTTAGACCAATTGAACCAATTCAATGAAGACCTGAGGAGGTCACTCACCACAAAAATCGAAGGCACAAATATGGATTTGGCGAATGCCATTTGGATCCAAGACGACTTTCCTGTGGAGAATACTTTTGTAGAGGTAAATCAGAAAGTATACGAAGCCGAAGTGGCCAACATCGATTTCGGAAACCCCGAGGCCCCGACTATTGTGAATAGTTGGGTGGAACGGAATACAAATGGTACGATTGAGGAACTCGTAAAAGATTTTACTCCGGACACTCGTCTTTTTTTAGCAAATGCCCTCTATTTTAAGGCGCAATGGAAATATCGCTTTAAAACTGATAATACCAGAAATGCTTTGTTCTACACTACACCAGAGAATTCGGTTGAAGTTCCCATGATGAACATGAATGCCGGAGTACCTTTTTTCTCAAACGAAATATTCAGGTCTGTAATTCTACCGTATAAAGGAGAACGTTTTGAAATGGTTTTGTTATTACCCAACCATGGATTAACCACTTCAGATATAGTAGATAGCATGACCGCGGAAAATCTAGCTTTATGGTTAGAGGAATATAGCGTATCTGAGCTTCAAATAGGGGTTCCTAAGTTTACATTGGAATATGAAAACCTGCTGAATGATGAGTTAATGGATATGGGATTGGAAATTGCTTTTTCATTCGACGCCGACCTGGGTAAAATAAGCCCCGGGGCCCCACTACAAATATCAAGAGTGTTACAAAAAACGTTTATTGAGGTAAACGAAGAAGGTACAGAGGCCGCTGCTGCAACTGGGGTAGAGGTGGTTGAGACTTCTGCATCACCTGGTTTTATCGCTGACCGACCGTTTTTGTATATAATTCGTGACAGTTATACGGGCAGTGTCCTATTTATCGGAAGGGTAGGTTTACCCTAGCGTCTGCAGTTCTACTAATTTCTTATAGCCTTTTTGCGAAGACATCAGCTCTTCATGGGTACCTTGTTCCACAATCCTACCTTTTTTCATTACGACTATGGAATCGGCATTTTGAATGGTGGAAAGACGATGCGCAATGACAATGGAAGTACGGTTGCGCATCATTTTTTCCAGGGCATCCTGTACCAGGCGTTCACTTTCGGTATCCAAGGCAGAAGTGGCCTCGTCCAAAATCATGATGGGCGGATTTTTAAGCACCGCCCGGGCAATGGAGAGGCGTTGTTTTTGTCCTCCACTTAATTTGTTACCACTGTCTCCGATATTGGTTTCGTATCCCATAGGGAGTTCCATAATAAATTCGTGGGCGTTCGCAATTTTAGCCGCCGCAATAATTTCCTTCTCCGTGACATTGTCTTTACCCAAAGCAATGTTGTTGCGGACAGTATCGTTGAACAAAATGGAATCCTGCGTAACTAATCCCATAAGTCTTCGCAGTGATTTTTTGGGAATGTCCCTGATGTCAATGCCGTCTATCTCAATTGCACCTTCATTAACATCATAGAACCGCGTTACCAAATTCGCCACCGTGCTTTTGCCACTTCCGGACTGTCCTACCAGGGCTACGGTATGCCCCTTGTTCACTTTCAATGTAAAATCTTGTAATACGTAGTCGTCTTCGTACTTAAAGGAAACCGTATTAAAGTGAATCCCCTTTTCCAGTGCTTCAATTTCCTTAGGAGTTATGGGCTCGGTAATGGGATTCTCCGTTTCCAGGATCTCAAAGATCCGCTCGGCAGCGGCATTCCCTTTTTTGATACTATAATTTACCGTTGTAATGGCCTTTACGGGATTAATTATGGTGTAAAACAATCCGATATACCCCATGAAATCCTGGGGCTGTAAATTACTGTTATCGTCAAAAACCAAGCTGCCACCGTACCATAACACCGTAATCACCACAGCCACCCCCAAAAACTCGCTCAAAGGAGAAGCCAGGCCTTTGCGCTGTAAGACGGAAGTCATAATGTTTTTGAAGCGGTTAGTAGAATCCGTAAACTTCTTTGTCAGTGTATGCTCCGCATTAAAACTTTTAATGACTTTTAGTCCCGTAAGAGTTTCCTCCAAAAACGATAAAAACACGCCGTTCTCTTTTTGTGCGGCAAGGGATTGTGCCTTCAGCCGTTTCCCTACTGCAGAAATCACAAATCCTGCAATTGGCAAAAAGATGAAGACAAACAATGTGAGTTTGGCACTGATCAACAGCATAGAAACCAGTACGATGATGATGGTGATAGGTTCTCGTACCAAAGCTTCCAGCGAGTTGATGATAGAACCTTCAACCTCTTTAATGTCCGAAGTCATCCGTGACAGCAAATCTCCCTTTCGCTTTTCAGAGAAAAAGGAAATGGGTAGATCCAGCACACTTTGATATAGGGCATCCTGAAGGTCTTTTACCATTCCCGTACGTAAAAATGCCAGGAAATACATGGCTGCGTAACGGAAAAGATTTTTGAAGAAGAAGATCACAATACTGGCCAAACAGATAAAGAGCAATGCGGCCATAGGCCCATCTTCTGATACTTTTTGGGTAAGGAAGAAGTTGAGGGAGTCCTCGGCATAGGATTTTAAATTGGAAAATCCCTGGTACACTGGTTTTTGATAGACCTCTTTCTGATTATCAAACAAAATCCCGAGGGTAGGGATAAAAATGATGATGGAGAGCACGTTAAAGACGGCATAAAGCACATTGCACAGAATATTGAGCGCTCCATGAAGCTTATACGGCCGGGCAAACCGTAGCAATTTTTTTAGCATGTTGTCCATTAGCCTAAATTCAGTTCCGTCGCAATGCCTTCTAATTTGGCATCCAGTTGCGCGTTAACGGTGGCAAAGTCTGAAGCTTTTGCCAAGGAGGTATTCGTACTGATATAGAATTTTACTTTCGGTTCTGTACCACTGGGACGAGCGGCAATTCGGGTACCGTCTTCTGTTTCGTAAATGAGTACATTGGATTTGGGTAAGTCAATCACTTTTTCTTCCCCAGAGACAACGTTCTTGGCGATGGAAGTGTTGTAGTCTTCAATCCATACTACCTTAGATCCCTGCACTGCTGCTACTGGGTTTTCCTTAAAATCCTTTAGCATTTGTTTGATTTCTTCCGCACCGCTGATCCCTTTTTTGGTAAGTGAGATCAACTTTTCTTTGTAAAAGCCAAACTGTACATAGCACGCTATCAATTCTTTATAAAAGGAACTTCCATTGGCTTTGGCCTGGGCCGCTACCTCGCACGCCAATAGGGTGGCTGTAACCGCGTCTTTGTCCCGAACAAAATCACCCACCATATATCCGAAGCTTTCTTCCCCGCCACCAACAAATTGCGATTCCGGAAAGTCTTTGATCATTTTACCGATCCACTTAAAGCCGGTTAAGGCTGTTTTGTACTCAACCCCATAGGCTTTCGCCATTTCTTCCATCATAGGGGTGGAAACAATAGTCGTGGCAATAAATTCATTTCCTTTAAAACCCTTTGCTTTGTATTGATCCAATAAGAACTTGGTCATCAAAACCATGGTCTGGTTTCCATTAAGTAGTTCCAGTTGACCTTCCAGATTACGAACCGCAATACCCAACCGGTCGCTGTCAGGATCAGTACCCACCACCATATCAGCTCCAAGCTCCTCTGCCTTTTGCAATGCCAAGGCCAGGGCTTCCGGTTCCTCGGGATTGGGCGATTTAACAGTAGGAAAACTACCATCCGGAGTGGCTTGTTCCTCGATAACCGTTACATTTTTATACCCTCCAAGACGAAGCACCTCGGGGATGGCCGTTATTGAAGTACCGTGGATGGAAGTAAATACAATATGGAAATCGTCCTTCCCGGCTACATTGAAGTTACCTGTTTTAACAGAAGCTTCAAAGAAAGCCTTGTCCACTGTAGTATCAATGGCTTCAATTAGGTTGTGATTGGCATTGAAATTAATATCCTCAAAGGACAGCGCATTGATCTCACTAATAATTTCCCCATCTTGCGGTGGTACGATCTGTCCTCCATCGCCCCAATACACCTTGTACCCATTGTATTCCGGGGGATTATGGGATGCTGTTAGCACAATTCCGGCATGACAGCCCAGGTGGCGTACTGCAAAGGAAAGTTCAGGGGTGGTACGCAATGCAGAGAACCGGAACACTTTAATACCGTTGGCCGAAAGTACTTCAGCGACTACCTGCGAAAGGGAATCACTGTTATGCCTGCAGTCATAGGCAATAACCACTTTCAGGGTTTCGTTTGGAAAACTCTTCTTTAAATAATTGCTTAGTCCTTGGGTACTTTTACCCAGGGTGTATTTGTTGATACGGTTGGTGCCAACCCCCATTACACCGCGCATCCCTCCGGTACCAAACTCCAGGTCTTTATAAAAACGTTCTTTAAGCTCTTCTTTATCGGTATCCATGAGGTTTTGCACCTCTTTTTTAACTTCGGCATCGAAAAAATCAGTCAGCCAAGACGCTGCGGTAGTAAGAATGTCTTCCATAGATAAAAACGATTGTTTGTCCGGGATAAAGGTACAAATTAAGTAGGAGGCAGTGGGATTATATATTTACCGTTTCGGTTATTCTATAGCCATCTTGTCGCTTCTTGGAACGCACTAAGAGTTCTCCTAAAAATCCGGCCAGAAAGAGTTGTGTTCCGATGATCATACAAGTGAGTGCGATGTAAAACTGAGGCCGATTTGTAATTAGCCTCCCACCTTGGTTCACAAAAAGCTTATCAATCCCCAGATAAATGGAAAAAGCAAAGCCCACCAGGAAAACCAATACCCCCAGTGCGCCAAACAGATGCATAGGCTGCCTGCCAAATTTGGAGACAAACCAGATGGTTACCAGGTCTAAAAAGCCATTGATAAAACGCTCTACTCCAAACTTAGTAGCACCATATTTACGCGCCTGGTGCCGCACTACTTTTTCCCCTATTTTGGTAAATCCGGCATTTTTGGCGAGTACCGGGATATAGCGATGCATTTCTCCGGAAACCTCAATGGTTTTTACCACCTCTTTCCGAAAGGCCTTTAAGCCACAATTAAAATCGTGAAGCTGTACTCCGGAAGTTTTTCGTGCTGCCCAATTGAAAAGCCTGGAGGGCAGATTTTTGGTCAACATGGAATCGTATCGCTTCTTTTTCCATCCGGAAACAACATCAAAACCTTGTTGTGAAACTAAGGAATACAACTCCGGAATCTCATCCGGGTTGTCCTGTAGATCAGCATCCATTGTTATTACCACCTTCCCCTGAGCTCGGGAAAAACCTGCATGAAGGGCCTGGGATTTTCCGAAATTTTTCAAGAATCGAATCCCTTTTACACTGGGGTCCTTTTCCGATAATTTGGATATAATTTCCCAGGAGCGATCCGTACTACCATCATCGATAAAAATGATCTCATACAAAAAACGATTGGATTGCATTACCGATGCAATCCAATCATAGAGTTCATTCAGGGACTCCTCTTCGTTAAGTAAGGGAATAACCAGGGACAGTTGCATGCTTTGATCCTCCAAATCCCGGTAAATGTACTATTTTTTGATTAGTAGGTGGGTTTGTTCTTTTTTAAGATAAGTCCAAAAACTAATCCCAAAACTAGTCCGATTAGTACATTAAAGATCAAAATGAAGGGATATCCCATCCACCAGTATTGGATACTCTGTGCCTTTTGCTGGTCAAACTGTTCCTGAGTAATTTTTCCCTCTTCCAGGGAGGGACCTAAACGGGCGTCCATAATTTTAGACGGAGCATCCGGGTCCAGGTAGTTTACCAGGACTACTTGATAAAGGATACTGATAATCCCTGCTATTAGCAAAATTCCTGCTCCGATTTTTAAGGCCTGTCCTATCGTAAGGTATCCTCCATTGACTTTTTTAAAATTTTGGACTCCTAGAAAAGTTACGATAGCGGCTAAAACAATCCCCGTTATCATTAATCCGATACTTTGAGAAGTATGCAGGTCTTGCAGATAGAGCATGACCCCAAAAACCACACTAACTGCACCAAGAATTAAACCATAGTTCCATGAGAACTTTCCGGTTTTCGGTTGATTTTCTTCCATATGTTTAATTTTAGTTGATTACCGCTTGTTGGTTGTGAAACTCCAGACTTTGTTACAACTTAAAGTTAGTTTTTTTGTTTTTTATGGGTAACCTCTTGTATGTAATAGGAATTTGCCTAAATTTGCAGTCCGAAAATTGGAGGTACTTAGAAGATAACGGTATGAAAACAGGAATACACCCGGAAAATTATAGATTGGTCGCCTTTAAGGATATGTCCAATGATGATGTTTTTATCACTAAATCCACTGCGGAGGCCAAAGAGACCATTACTGTAGATGGTGTAGAATATCCCTTGGTGAAATTGGAGATCTCCAGAACTTCTCATCCTTATTACACTGGTAAGACCAAGTTGGTAGATACTGCCGGAAGAATTGACAAGTTCAAGAATAAATACAAAAAATTCCAAAAGGAGGACAAGTAAATCTTCCTATTGTGAAAAATATTTTGAAAACGCCTTCGTTGCAATCACGGAGGCGTTTTTATTTTTAAAGGGCCTAAACCTGGCATCTTATGAATTACATTCTTACTGATGGAAACAAAAGGGAGGCCTTACTTCCTTTCACCTATACGCGGCCTGTTGCTGATATCCGCATGGGGATACTAACGCTCCGTGAAAAATGGGAACACCACTTAGGAACGGGGACCAGTACGCTAACCGTACCTTATTTGCAGGAGAAATTTCCATTAGCGGTTGAAAAAGAAAATATTGTCATCAATGGGTCATACTTGCCCACCGAAGCATTGGTAGCGGCCATTTCACAATTACAGGGTAACGAGGCGCTTCTTAAGAATGGTGAGGTGATCGCTTTTGCCACAACAAATCCCGAAGAACCTTTTAACAGTAGCGATTTTACAAAGAATGCTTTTTCAGGGGATTGCGTTCCGTTGACACATTCGTGGGAAATTTTTTCCAATAACCACGCCATGATCAAAGCGGACTTTGAATTATTGACAAAGAATAGGACTTCACAACTCATCTCCGAAACAAATACCGTATTAGGGGACAGAAACAATATCTTTTTGGCTGAGGGTGCTAAAGTAGAATGTAGTACGCTAAATGCCATGGAAGGACCAATTTACATAGGAGAGTCCGCAGAAATAATGGAAGGATGTAGTGTACGGGGACCTTTCGCGCTTTGTAAACATGCCACGGTAAAAATGGGTGCCAGGATATATACAGGTTGCACTTTTGGTCCCTACTGCAAGGTAGGAGGAGAGGTGAACAATGCTGTATTGTTTGGATACTCTAACAAAGGACATGATGGTTTTTTGGGCAATTCCGTTATTGGGGAATGGTGTAATCTGGGAGCCGATTCCAACACTTCCAATCTCAAAAATAATTATGCTGAGGTTAAGCTTTGGGATTACCAGAAGGAAGGTTTTGAGCCGACGGGTTTACAATTTTGTGGCCTTATGATGGGGGATCATAGCAAGTGCGGTATTAACACGATGTTCAATACGGGAACCGTTGTAGGCGTAAGCGCTAATATTTTTGGCAGTGGCTTTCCCAGAAATTTTATTCCAAGTTTTAGTTGGGGTGGTGCAGCGGGTTTTGTGACGTACCGCACGCGTAAAGCGTTTGAAGCCTCCAACGCTATGATGGAACGGCGCGCAGTGGAATTTGATGAAAAAGAGCAAGCCATTTTAAACCATGTCTTTGAAATTACCAAAAAATGGCGTAGGGAGTAGGTTTCCCTTAAAATCGGTTACAAATTGTAGCAGGACTCAAGACAAGTTTATCTTCTATAATTCGATTGGTGTAAAAACACTAAGTCCTGATAACCAAAAAAAAGAACTTCTAAAATCTAAGAGCCAGATGCTAACGTCTTATTAGTTGCCTGCGGCATCATTTTTAAGTGGTTATGGCTATACATTTGGCTGTAAACTTTTCCAAAGCTAGTAATGGCCTATTCCTGATTTATGGTATTGTGTTTATTGAAGTTAGGCCTTTATCGTAGATATGGGTGAATTTTAATATTTCCATAATTCCATCTCATCCCTGGTTAGCTTTGGTAACATTTTACGATTTTCAAAAGCCCTGTGATACCAATAAGAGGCAAGCTTCTCACTTCTTGAAACGCCAACACCTTCTTGATACATGTTCCCTAGGTTAAACTGGGCAATCCAAAGTTCTTGAGCCGCACTCTTCCGACACCAGTAGTAGGCCTTTTTTTTATTCATTTTAGTACCAATACCATTGTAATACAGATAACCCAAATTAAACTGGGCTTTTTTGTAATTGAGTTGTGCGCTTCTCTTGAACCATTTGAAAGCCTTTTTCTTGTTTATTTGTGTTGCTTCCCCTGCGTAATACATAAGTCCCAGATAATATTGCCCAGATGCATCACCTTGCCTTGCCCCTCTTTTAAACCAGGACAGTGCCTTTTTTTTATTCATTGGGGTACCTAAACCCTTATAGTACATATCACCAATACTTGACTGTGCAATGGCTAGCCCTTGCTTAGCGCTTTTGAGGTGCCAATAAAAAGCTTGTTTTTTATCAGATGGGACACTTTCACCGTTAAAATACAGTACTCCCAGATTGTACTCTGCTCTGGCGTGCCCTTGTTTTGCACTTTTTTGGTACCAAGAAAAGGATAGTTTTTTATCAATGGGAACCTCCAACCCGTTTGAATACATTTCGCCAAGTCTAAATTGGGCACTAGCACTGCCCTGTTCGGCCTCTTTTCTGATTTTTTCAAATGATTGTCCTGTTGCGATTAGGCAAAATATAAATAAGACAAACGAGTAGGCCCATTTTTTCATCTTATATTATTCTTTTATCACCCATAGTGTGTATGGAATAGTTCTGTTAGCTCTGTTTTACCAGCAACGTTTTTTTTGTATGCTCAAAGTTTAATATACTTAAAAAGAAGTTGACTTTCAATAGCTTGTTTTAAGGATTATGGAAATTTTAACATCATCCAAATACTTATCTTTGCATCCCATTTCAAGTTAGCAAATGCACAAAAAAGTTGCTTTTTATACACTAGGTTGCAAACTGAATTTTTCAGAGACCTCTACCATTGCCCGCAACTTTCAAAATGAGGGTTTTGAGCGGGTCGATTTTTCGGAACGGGCAGATATCTATGTCATTAATACCTGTTCGGTTACCGAGAATGCGGATAAACGCTTTAAAGGCATTGTAAAACAAGCGCAAAAGGTAAATCCGGAAGCATTTATTGCCGCTATAGGATGTTACTCACAGCTAAAGCCGGAAGAACTGGCAGCTCTGGACGGAGTAGATCTGGTGCTGGGAGCTACGGAAAAGTTTAAAATAACCGATTACCTCAATGACCTTTCCAAAAGAGACTTTGCAGAAGTCCATTCCTGTGAAATTCAAGAAGCGGATTTTTACGTGGGTAGCTATGCCATCGGGGACCGCACCCGGGCGTTTCTAAAGGTTCAGGATGGCTGCGATTATAAATGCACATATTGCACTATCCCTCTGGCCAGGGGAATTTCACGTAGCGATACCTTACCCAATGTCCTCAAGAATGCTGCTGAGATCTCTGCTCAAGGAATTAAAGAAATAGTGCTGACCGGGGTAAATATTGGGGATTATGGTAAAGGTGAGTTTAGCAATAAAAAACACGATCATACTTTTTTAGACCTGGTGCAGGCCTTGGAAACTGTAGAGGGTATACATCGCTTCCGTATTTCCTCCATAGAACCGAATTTGTTGGCCAATGCAACCATTGATTTTGTTGCGGGAAGTAGCTGTTTTGTTCCCCATTTTCACATCCCGTTGCAGAGCGGGAGTGATAAGATCCTGAATTTGATGCGACGACGTTATTTGACAAAGTTGTATAGTGATCGGGTAGCGCGGATAAAAGCAGTGATGCCGCAAGCATGCATAGGGGTAGACGTGATCGTTGGATTCCCTGGGGAGACGGATGCCGACTTTTTGGAGACGTACAATTATTTAAACGGACTGGACATTTCGTATCTACATGTTTTCACCTATTCGGAACGCGATAATACGCTTGCGGCTACAATGGATGGAGTGGTTCCTAAAGCTATCCGACAGAAGCGCAGCAAAATGCTCCGTGGACTTTCTGCAAAAAAAAGACGCGCGTTTTATGAAAGTCAGCTGGGTACCGAAAGAACAGTACTATTTGAAGGGGAAAATAAAGCAGGTTACATTCACGGATTTACGGAAAACTACGTTAAGGTGAAGACCCCCTGGAATCCGGAGTTGGTAAACACCTTACACCCCGTAAGACTCAATGCGATTGATGAAGATGGCATGGTTCGTTTTGACTTTGTAACGGAACAGCAATTGGCATAAAAAAACCCGGCGCTTTGGCCGGGTGAATTTTGTAAACTTCGTACTACTTAGATACGGATACCTACAGGCAACATTTCTTTGTATTGCCTGTTTTTTCTTAGAAATCCGGCGATATGCGGACTCGTTGGAACTACACGAACATTTTCTTCTTGCAAATAGTGTAAAACAGCTTTGATAAAGTCTTCTTTAAACCCTTCCTGGGAAATTTCCTCAGGAATAACCAATTTTGTCAGGAAGATTTTTCGCTCCTGAGAAGAGTACTCGATTTTCGCCAAATGACCATTGACTTTTGCTTCAAATTGACGCAAGAAATTGTTGTCCTTAATTTCCATTTCTTTCATATAATTGTAGTTTTAAGGCTGCAAGACAGTAGTGTTATCTCGGCAACCCTTTAGTTTGGTTATGTTACGATACCGTTGTAATAAAATATGAGAGGTTCATCATAAATGGGACGCAAAGGTACTTAAAATTTTACTATTTTCCTATTAAAATCAAGCTGTTGCGCCGGTGACTTCTAAGAAACAACATGTCTATTTCATGCCCGGGATGGCGGCAAGTCCTGAAATTTTCGAAAATATCCGCTTGGACCCTACTCTATTTGAAATCCATTTTTTGGAATGGATACTTCCCGAAAAGGGAATGGACCTCAGCACTTATGCCAAAGCAATGTGTGCGCACGTTAAACATCCTGATCCTGTTTTGCTTGGCGTCTCTTTCGGGGGTATGTTGGTACAGGAAATGGCAAAGCTGATCAATGTTAAAAAGACGATCATCGTATCCAGTGTAAAATCGAGATCGGAACTGCCTAAACGGATGCTTTTTGCAAAATACACTAAGGTGCATAAGTTATTGCCCACAGGTTTGGTGAACAATGTAGAGCTTCTGGCAAAGTACGCTTTTGGGGAAACCGTGACCAAGCGATTGGAACTCTATGAGAAGTACCTGTCCATTCGGGATAAGCAATACATTGACTGGGCCATTGACAATATCGTGAACTGGCAACAAAAGGTACCCCTGGAAAACACCATTCACATCCATGGTGAAAAAGATGCTGTTTTTCCTTTTGCCAATATCAAAGACTGCATCCCGGTGAGGAATGGCACCCACACTATGATTATTCACAGGGCCAAATGGTTCAATGAACATCTCCCCAGGTTAATTCTGAACTGACGGATTAATTTTAGTGGTATCTTGCAATAAAATTGAGATAGTATGAGGTATTTGAGAAATATCCTGGCGTTGATCGGTTTCCTTTTTGTACTAGGAAGTCTGATTTACGGAATACAACTCCAACAAGGTGAAAACCAAGAAACAGCCAAAGCGAAGGAGATCAAAGACAACGAGAAAAATGTTGCCGAAGCCTATCAGATCAGCGCAATTGATATTCCGGAAGACTTAAATTTTGCAGGGGAGGTTGTTCCGCAGCAAGACCCGGAAGTTATGGAACGGGTAGACCGGGAATTTCTTGTGAACACCTATTGGCAATCCAATGCCTTGCTACTCATGAAACGTGCCAATAAGTATTTTCCCATTATTGAGCCCATTTTGGCAAAAAATGGTGTTCCGGACGATTTCAAATATTTGGCCGTAGCTGAAAGTGGGCTGCAAAATGTGGTTTCTCATGCAGGGGCCACCGGATTTTGGCAAATATTGAAAACCACAGGTCGCGAGTATGGCCTTGAGGTTAACGATAATGTAGATGAACGCTATCATGTGGAAAAAAGCACCCAGGTGGCTTGCGATTACCTAAAGAAGTGGAAAGAACGTTTTGGTACCTGGACCCTGACGGCTGCAGCGTATAATGCCGGGCCAGCCGGGATCCAAAAATACATGAGAATCCAAAAGGTTTCAGATTACTATGATCTTTTATTGGGAGAGGAAACCGGACGGTACGTTTTTCGGATTTTAGCGATCAAAGAAATTCTTTCACATCCTGAAAAATATGGTTTTGAAGTGGAAGGTGACGATCTCTATAAAAAAGTGCCCACCTTTACCGTTGAAGTAGATACCGTTGTCAATAGCTGGGCAGACTTCGCGAGCTTGTATGAGATCAATTATAAAATTCTAAAACGGCACAATCCCTGGCTACGGGAGCCCCATTTGAACAATTCTTCCCGAAAAAAGTATGTTGTGGAAATTCCCAATAAAGGGTATTACCGGGAAACAGAATAAGAGCGGAAAAGGGGGCTTGTAGCCGCTAACTAGATCTTTTTCATTTGTTGTTGCATCATCTTAATTTGCTCCGTCAACATGTTGTTCTTATCCAGTTTTTTTGCTTCTTGTAAGAGGGTAGTGGCTTCCCGTTTTCTTCGTTTCTGCATGGCAATCCCCGCAAGACTCAGCTTTGCCATAGCCACATCGTAACTCATGTTTAATCCCAGACGCAGGGCTTTCCGGAAATATTTTTCGGCTTGTGTGAGGTTCTTTTGAGAATAAATAATACCATGGAGATAATTGTAATAGCCTTGCTGTTTCTTCACCAAGGCAGCTTCAGGATTTTTTATTTTTGAAAGCCATCGCTCAGTACCTTCCATATCCTGTTTCCGCATTCGTAAAAACGACAGTAAAATGATCTCATTTCGGAAATAAAGAAAGATGAATATCCCGGAGAGCAAGATCAGGAAGATCCCGTTGCCGATATATCCCTCTATGAACTGATAAACAGCATAAGCAATAACCAAAGCGGCAAGGACCAGTTTTATATTTTTATTGAACATCTACTGGGTAATTAGTTCGTAAGTAATTGTCTGTTCTAGGGTTGTAGGAATCTCTACATTTCCCATCTGTGTCATCACACTGGTTCCTGAACCAGAACCGGACACCATCATTTTTAGCAGAAATCCATTGCTTGTCGAGGCCTGGACCAAGGTTTCCTGGGTACCCTTAAGCGAGAGCGTCATAGTATTATCTACATTGTACATAGAAATCTTGGCTTCCCCAGAAATGGAAGTGGTGTCTCCTTCAATCTTTTCTAAAGTCCATGTATTGGTGCCACTTACTTTGCCTTGAAAATCGGTTGTCCAGGTAGCACCTGCACTTACCGGATCATTTGAATAGAAGTAGGTCATTTGTTCAAAACTCCTGGCCAAACCTTCCGACCCAAAATCTTTTTCCAGAGACTTTTTCATAAGGCTTTTGGAAAACTCATCCAAATCTTCAACAGTATTAACCATCCTGTTAATAAGGGTGTCCCCACCTATTACTGAAGTGATCTTTCCCTGTCGTGTCATTTCGAGATTCAGCCGTTGATTTAACAAAGCGCCAAAAACGGTAGAAAAAACATCATCTTCTTTAGGTTCGGAGGCGCGGACATCCATAAGTACTCCCTGAATACTGGAGGAAGACTTCAAGGCAAAGTCCAAAAAAACCAATTCCAAGGAATAGATATCCCCTGTTTTTCCAGTCACCTTAAACTCAAAAAGCCCTTCCAAATCGTTGGTAATCTCGTGTGAAGTACCCTCCATTTTTTGTGTCATGAGTTGGCGGGCGTTTTGCTTCACAACGTAGACATCATCTACTTCCAATTCGTAGCCCGAAACAGTTTGTCCTAATACAAAAGGACATGAGCAAAACCAAAGCAACGTAAAAAGGGATTGATATATAAATTTTGAGGTCATCAGGGATCAATAAGAAAGCACAAAACTAATACAAACATTTTTTAGAATGCATTTGTCGGAGCAAAAACTCTTTGTATATTTGCGCCCAGAATTTTCGAAGCCCTTTGGCTTATCCAAAATACCGTATTAGATGAAAAGAACATATCAGCCGTCCAAACGGAAGCGAAGAAATAAGCATGGTTTTAGAGAGCGCATGGCTACTGCCAGTGGCAGAAAGGTATTAGCCAGCAGAAGGGCGAAAGGAAGAAAAAAACTGACTGTGTCATCAGAGCCAAGACATAAAAAGTAAATGGCTGTCAATAACTTTTAAATTAAAGGGTGCTACTTCATCGGTTAGCACCTTTTTTTTGACCTATTT
>JANQRG010000010.1 GCA_028284665.1 Croceivirga sp. | reverse complement strand
TCAAAAAAAAATAATCGATTGATTTTGTTAATAGTTCTTAACAACTTACATTTGCAGCTGATAAACACTTAAACTTAAAATTTTGAACATGAAACATCTTAGCAAACTTCTTGTTGCTGCCTTACTTGTTTTAGGCTTTAACAACCTACAAGCTCAAGACGAAAACAATCCGTGGCAGGTTAGCTTTGGTGTAAACGCAATTGACGTTTATCCTACCAATGATAATTCGACAAGCACTAACTTACCCGCATACGAAACAGGTTCATTATTCAGTGAATATTTTAATGCAAATGACCACTGGAATATCATTCCTTCCGTTTCTTACATTTCTGTATCACGTTACGTAGGAGATGGTTTTTCTGTTGGGGCAAGAGGTTCCTTGAACAGAATAGAAAACTTAGGAGATGTTAGTGTAGATGATGTCTCTCACTACGCTATTGACGGTACAATTAAGTACAACATCCTTAAAAATACCAAATTAGACCCTTTCGTAGAAGTTGGTGGAGGTTATACCTGGGTTGACGAAATTGGAGCTGGAACTGTTAATGGTGGTATAGGTCTTAATTATTGGTTTAATGATAACGTAGGTGTTGTCCTTCAAACACAATATAAGCATGCATTTGAGGATTATGGCGTTAAGCATTTCCAACACCTAGGTGGTATCAACATTCGATTTGGTGGTACTGATACTGATGGTGATGGTATCTATGATAAAGACGATGCTTGTCCGGAAGTTGCAGGTCTTGAAGCCTTTAATGGTTGTCCTGATTCTGATGGTGACGGTATCGAAGATGGTAAGGATAGCTGTCCTGACCAAGCCGGATCTAAGGAAATGAATGGTTGTCCTGATGCTGATGGTGATGGCATAGCTGACAAAGATGATGCCTGTCCAAATGAGGCCGGACTTGCTGCATTGGCTGGTTGTCCTGATGCTGACGGCGATGGAGTAGCAGATAACAAAGATCAGTGTCCAAATGAAGCCGGACCTGCTGAAAACGGTGGTTGTCCTTGGCCAGATTCTGATGGTGACGGTGTTCTTGATAAAGATGATCAGTGTCCTGACGTAGCTGGTACTGTAGCCAACAACGGATGTCCTGAAGTTACCGAAGAAGTTCAAAAGCAATTGAATGACTATGCTAGAACAATATTATTCGATACTGGTAGATCTTCTATCAAAGCAGAATCTACTTCCGTTATGGTGGACATCATCCAGATTTTGAATGAGTATCCTACTGCTAAGTTTACAGTAGAAGGTCATACAGACAGTGTAGGTAGAGAATCAACTAACCAAAGACTTTCTGAAGAAAGAGCAAATGCGGTTAGGGACTTCTTAATAGACAAAGGGGTTGCTGCCGACCGTCTTACTGCTGTTGGATTTGGTGAGGCAAAACCAATTGCTACCAACAACACGAGAGCTGGTAGAGCACAAAACAGAAGGGTAGAAATTAACCTTGTAAAATAAGTTTAAGTAGATCAAACTTTATAAGAGCCCTGACTTGAAGTCAGGGCTTTTTTATTATGAAGAGTTTTTTAGAAGACACGATAGATGATATATACAAGGCTTATGGAAGTTTTGATCACATGGTCTTTGTGCTTCCTAATAAAAGGTCCGGTGTTTATTTGAAGGACTACGTTGCACGACATCTTGAAAATCCCATATTTAGCCCTCAGATCTACAGCATCGAAGAGTTAATCACCAACATTTCGGGCATCAAAAAGGTTTCAAACCTCAGACTACTTTTTGAATTATATGATGCACAAACCTTTCAGGTTAAAACAGAGGAAAATGCATTTGAGATCTTTTCAAACTGGGCCACTACCCTCCTGTCTGATTACAATGAGATCGACAGCTATTTGGTGGATTCCAGCGCCCTTTTTAAATATTTGACGGCTGCAAAGAGAATTCAACATTGGGAACTGAAGGACGCCCCACCTACCAAGCTAATTTCAGAGAGTCTAAAGTTCTGGGAAAACCTAGAAACTATCTACACCCGACTCAAACACATCTTCACTGAAAAACAGATCGGCTATCAGGGCCATATTTACAAAAACGCCCTGTTACATCTCGAAACCTATGTACAAAAACATAACAATAAGCACTTTATCTTTATAGGCTTTAATGCCTTAACTCTTGTAGAACAACAAATTGTACAATATTTTTTATCAAATGCGAATTGCCAAATCTACTGGGATATAGACCACGATTTCTTAGCTGATCCTATTCACGAAGCTGGCTATTTCATAAGAACGTACTTGAAGACTTGGCCGTATTACCGAAATGCTCCGCCCAAAGGTATTTCCAATCAGTTTCTTTCAGAGAAGCACATTGAAATTATTGGGATTCCCAAACAAATTGCTCAAGCCAAGTATATTGGGCAACTACTGAACACTATTTATGGCCAAGACAGTAGCAAAAATGTAGCTTTGCTCCTTCCGGATGAAGGCCTGTTACCGGCCATTTTGAATTCGATACCGAAACAGGTAGACCGCATTAACATTACTATGGGGTTGCCTTTAAAGGCTTCAGGATTACATAGCTTTTTCCTAGCCTTTGTTGATCTGCAACTCAATGCCACGGAAAATGGATGGTACCACCGTCATGTGCTTCATATCCTTTCCAATCCATTCGTTTCCTTGCTTTTACGCACCAATTCGGAAGATGGTGCATCACTATTAAGAAGGTACATAAAGCGCAGTAATTTGATCTACATCCGAAAATCGGATATCACCCAAATTCTCAATGATCCTTTAGACATACTAGGCAAATTGTTTCCGGATCATCCTTATTCCAACTCCCAAGTTGTTGAAACATGTCTTGAATTCATCAATATACTAGAGCATAGCGTAAAAGATATCCCCGAAAACACTATTGACATTCGTGCGCTATCCGGCTTTTACCAGATTTTCTATCAACTTAACGCGTTATTGAATGAAAAGCGATACGTAAGGAGCCTAAAATCCTTTAAAATTGTTTTCAACGAACTTATTAAAGAAGAAAAAATACATTTTCGTGGCGAACCTGTGGGAGGGCTACAAATCATGGGAATGTTGGAAAGTAGAAACCTGGATTTTGATACTGTTATTATAGCCTCCGTAAATGAAGGTATCCTACCTGCTGGTAAGATTCAGAATTCGCATATTCCGCACGACATTAAAAAGGAATTCGGACTTCCCTCCTACAAAGAGAAAGACGCTGTATATGCCTATCATTTTTATCGATTGTTACAGCGGGTTAAGACCGCTCACATAATCTATAATACCGAACCCGATGTACTTTTTGGCAATGAGCCGAGCCGGTTTATAGCACAACTTCTAACTGATCCAAATATGGCTGGATTTGTCCGACATAAACTAGCCACTCCAGGTGTTTCGATTGGTCATGACAGTCCCCGAAAACTGCTTAAAACACCATTATTGGAAGATACGCTCAGGGCAATGGCGAAAGAGGGCTTTTCGCCCACTTCACTTTCGGACTACGTTCGAAATCCCTACGATTTCTACAAAAAACATGTTTTAAAGCTTAGCGAAGTGGCCGATGTAGAAGAAAGTATTGCCCACAATACCTTTGGTACCGTCGTGCATGATACGCTGGAAGAACTTTATCTTCCCTTTACTGGGAAAAGACTTAACCCTGAGAACCTCGCCACACTCAAGTATCAATTACCGGTAATCGTTAGGAAACATTTTAAAACATTTTATACTGATAAAGGGATTGACAGCGGTAAAAATCAGATTGCCTATCAAGTGATCCTAAGATATCTGGAGCAGTTTTTAGATTTTGATTGTGATAGGGCTAAAACCAATGATATCACCTTACTTTCCGTGGAGGAGAAAAGAACCCAACAGCTAAAAATTGCAGGATTGGAATATCCAACACTTCTTAAGGGCAAAATTGACAGAATAGAAGAAGTCAATGGGAAAATTCAAATTTTAGACTATAAAACCGGCCGTGTTTCCCCATCCGATCTGGGAATTCGACAATTACAGGACCTACTATCGGAAAAGGGTTCTAAAGCCTTCCAGCTGTTATGCTATGCCCTGTTATCTAAGGAAACCCTATTCCAGGCTCCAATTTATGCGGGGATCATACCACTTAAGCAACTTTCCCAGGGAATTTTGTTTTTCAATCAAAAATCCAGCCCTTCAACAAATACTACCGGAAGGGTAATAGATGACACTTTGATAGATCATTTTGAACAGCTCCTTGGACGACTAATACAGGAGATCTTTGATCCCAATATTCCATTCGAAGATACGATACCATCACTTTAGATCCGGTCGTGTGGGCCTAACTTCAATTTTGCTAGGCAAGGTTCTGGGGTGCATGGTCAACAGATCAATCACCAATTTTCCGATATCCTCCGGTTGTATTTTCCAGGCATCCTTGTCTGACGGTACATTGTCATTAAAGTGAGTGGCAACGGAGCCTGGCATAATTGTCGTTACTTTCACATCGTACTTTCTCAGATCCAACATAGCGGCCTGAGTGAAACCTACCACTCCAAACTTTGTAGCATTATAGCCAGCGCCTTGCGGAAAAAAGTTGGTGCCTGCTAAACTGGCCAAGGTGATGTAATAACCCTTGGTCGCTTTCAAAGCCTCTACCGTTGCTTTTAAAGTATGGAAAACGCCGGTAAGATTCGTCGCTATCATCTCATCCCATGCTTCTTTCTTCATTTCATCTATCGCAGCAAAATGCCCCACGCCGGCATTGGCTAACACCACGTCTATTTTTCCCCAATGTTGAAGAATGGTATCCACAGCATTTTCCTCATCGGACAATACCGCCACATCCGATTTTACAGTTAAAACACGATCCGAGGGGTTTAATTGATCGGCGGCTTTTTCCAATGCCTCTAAACTTCTTCCGCTTATGGTCACTTTCATCCCCTTGGCAAGTAGAGCCTGGGCTACACCAAGGCCAATTCCCTTAGAACCCCCAGTGATATACGCAACTTTTCCTTCTAATTCCATAGTTAAACAAAAAAGGCCATTCTTTTTTGAACGGCCTGTCTAGTGGAGAATACCGGATTCGAACCGGTGGCCTCTTGCATGCCATGCAAGCGCTCTAGCCAACTGAGCTAATCCCCCTTTGGATGGGCAAAGGAAAT
>JANQRG010000006.1 GCA_028284665.1 Croceivirga sp. | reverse complement strand
CGTAAAGACAAAAAAAGAAACCCCGAAAGGCCCCTCGTTTTACCTCACTATCGCCCCACCTTATCAGCAAAGCGGGTGCAAATATAGAAAGGATTATTTTATCCTACAAAACTTCCCCACTTAATTTAAAAAGATTTTTAGGGAAGTTTTACAATGCCTTGATTTACAGAACCTATAATATAGTAATTATGAGAAGAAATTCCAAACCAAACCAAACCGAATTACGAAATCCCGATACGGATAGTTAGGAGCAGAATAATAATTGTATTCCTGACTCCAGACTGTATTTAAATGTTCTGCCTTAAAATAAATCCGGGTCTGTCGCACACGGGCATTGATAAACAGATCAATTAACGGAAATCCCCCCAGTTCTTCTCTGTTCTGGACATAAAACTCCGCCAACAAAGGGTGATACCCATTCATATTGTAGGAAGAAAAATACTTGACTGTGACTCCTGTTTGTATGTACATCGCTTTTTTGAACACATCGCTTGAAAAATACAATGTATTCCTTGTCACTAATTGCGGCACATTTAACACCATAGCGTCCTGAGAGACCTCTTGATACATTACCGTATTGTTCAAGGCCCATTTTCGCCACCGGAACTCCTTGTTGTATTTTACTTTTAGGTAATTTATGGTATTGGTTTCCTGGAACGGGCGTACAAAAGCATTCAACGTATCGTCAATACTCTCTCCCTCTTCCAAACCAGCCTCTGCTTCGTCCAAGGCCTGCTGATCCAATCCAAAGTAGGTGTAGTTATCCAGAACCGTGTACTTTGCAGAAATATGCCCGAACCATTTGGAATCAAAACCAAATTGAAGGGACTGCGCCTGCTGTTTATCAAAGATCACATCACCATTTGCATCCAGATTAAACCAGTTGAAATCTTCATAGTCACTCTGATACAGTAAAAAATTGAAATTTGGCAGTCGGGAAGAACTGTAAATCCCAATATCTATGCTGTTGCTATCGTTCAGGGCGTAACTAGCGGATGCATCAAGTAAACTTCCTGTTAAATCGCCAGAGATATTATAACGTATCCTTCCCTTTAATGTTAGTGGCCCTATACGGTTCCAATAATCTCCTCCCAAGGCTATTTCATCACCTTCCAGCTGATTGGGTATGGTTTGTTCCTCGGTGATCAAAAGGCTTCGGAAAGAATAATCATAATGATAAAAATTAAGGCTACCTGAGAGCCGTCCCAATTTGGGATTGGAAAATGTGGCTGAAACTTGATTAAACATTGTCCTTAACGAAGCCTTATCATCAATAGGACTCTCAAAAACCTCTGTGCCAAAAACGGCATTGGCACTGTTTTGATTGAATTGATAGAAACGGGTTTCATAATTAAACTGATGCCCGATGGCTAGCATAGTGGAACGCGTTTTCAAGGAGTCTTTGCGCGGGCGGATCAAATTGAACTGATGATCCATAAAATAGCGTTTTCCTACAGCGCTATTACGGGCATCTTCGAACACCACATCCACACGCCCCCTATCTATAAACTCGGGGTCTCCGGACTCAAATTGTTCCTCTTTATTCGATAATCCTCCGTTTTCCTCCCCGTCCAGATTCTGGGCCGCATAATGTCCTCGTAACCAGTACCGATTATTTTTTGTTCTGTAATTGAAGGCTGTTCTGAACCGTGCTGATTCTGCCTGATCAAACTGGTATTTCCCCAAAGAACGGAAACCTGTGTAGGCAACGGAAAAATTAAGACGCTCTGAAGTGTTAAAGGTCAACAGTGCATCCAGAAGCTGCCCTTGCTCCAATGTAGTTTTGAAAAAGAGTTCAGTAAGGGGAGTCGCTACATTATAATAGGAAACGTCCTCGGTTTCAAAATAACCAAAATGCCTTCCACGCGCTCCAATTCTTGGATAGAAATTGGGTTCTTCAAAAGTAACCCCAAGGGAATTGTAGGGTTGTCCAATATTGGAAAACGGCATCAATTCAAAATCATCTTGCCGCAAATAATTATATCGATATTCCTTCTGAATGGTCAAAGAAGTGTCTACAAAAGTGGTGTCGCGATCAAACGAAATTATTTTATAGTTCGCTATGGTTAACGCCTTAGCTTCTTTGTCTTGTTGTGCCTTTGATTTGGGAGGTTTTCTCAGGGTATCACTTTTCTTAAGGGTTAGGGAATCTATCTGTGCAGATAGCACGGGAGAACCAAGAAAAAAGAACAACAACAATAACTTAAAGTACCGCATTATTGATTATTGGAAAGACAAAAGTACCCTTTTCAAAGCTAACGAAATGCTAAAAGGTCATTGAAGGAACCCAACCTTTCCTTAAATGTTAACGCTTTAACGAAAATGCGCTAAAAAAAAGTGATAAAATGCCTACTTTAAAGGTCTGTTAAAAAAAACCTAATGAAAAGGATTTTATGTACCCTTATTGTTTCAGGGGTTCTTTTGCTTGCTCCTATTTCTCATGCACAATACAATAACAATGCGCCATGGATGCTAAAGCTGAAAAAGGATAAGCCATTGACCACCAAGGGGGTTAACAAAGGGTACTCTATTTATGAAATTTCCGATGCTTTTAATCAATACTGGAAAGACAAGGACCACACTGAAAAAGGAAGTGGCTACAAGCCTTATAAACGATGGGAAAATTATTGGATGCATTTCGCGGATGAGAACGGATATTTACCTTCGGCAGGAGAACTTTTTTCCGTTTGGCAAAATAGCATAAATGCCGTTGGCAGTAAAAACCCAGTTGCGAATTGGACGTCCATAGGTCCTGATGAAACCGGAATTAGAGCTATTGGCCTACCTGGAATAGGGAGAATAAATGCCATAGCGGTTGATCCGAATGACGAAAATATTTGGTATGCAGGTGCTCCTGCTGGAGGCATTTGGAAATCAACTGATGCAGGAGATACCTGGGAGAATCTATTTGATGATTTCCCTCAGATAGGAGTTTCCGGAATAGCCATAGACCCTAACGATACCAATATCGTCTACATCGCTACTGGTGATGATGATGCCAGGGATTCTTTTAGTATTGGGGTTTTTAAAAGTATGGATGGTGGGGACACCTGGAATCCCACAGGACTCAACGCCGACAATCTGGAAAACTTTGATGTCCTAAATGAAATATTCATTGACCCAACGGACCCCAACATCTTGTGGGTTGGAGGTACCCGAGGTCTTCTAAAATCAGAGAATGCAGGGGATACCTGGGAATTAAAACAAACGGGGAACGTTACCGATTTTCGGTTAAAGCCTAATGATCCCAATACCATTTACGTGGTTACCGGAAGAACTACCAACACCGGGACCAGTGACGTCGCTTATTTCAGGTCTACGAACGGTGGAGACACGTTTACCGAGATCACAGCAAATTTGCCTACGGATGGTGGAAGAGCGGTAATAGGAGTAACACCTGCCAACCCTAACGTAGTATATTTACTCTACTCCGACATTTTTTCATGTGATGTTTGTTTCCAGGGGCTTTTTAAGTCTACGGATGCCGGAGCAACCTTTACCCAAACGGCAAATGTTAGCGATGTAATTGAAAGAGATCAATCTTGGTTCAATTTATCCATAACGGTTTCCCCTACTGATGCTAATACGGTTTTTACAGGCGCTATCAATGTTTGGAAAAGCGTTGATGGAGGGGATTCTTTTTCCAGAATTAATAATAATGACACCGATTTAACCGACGCTTACACCCATGTGGATACCCATACCTTAAAGTATTTTGGCAACACACTTTTCTGTGGAACTGATGGTGGCTTGTTTGTTTCTGAAAATGATGGGCAGACCTTTACGAATAAAACCACAGGACTCACTATATCTCAGTTTTATCGAATTTCCGCGGCGAAAAATAACGCCTCCAGGATAGTCGGTGGAACCCAGGACAATTCGGGGATGGTATTGGATGACGGCAACTGGAGTATATACACCGGGGGGGATGGTATGGATTATGAAATAGACCCTAACAATGAAAATCTGATCTATGGGTTTTCTCAGTTTGGCGGTTTTTTATTCGTTACCTCAGATTCCGGGCAATCACTTTCTTTTGTGCAGGCGCCCAGGGACGATTTGGGTGATATTATTCAAGGGAATTGGATCACTCCGCTGGAGGTAACCCGTAATGGGGAAGTCTATGCCGGCTATGATGCTTTGTACCGCCTTAATGGCAACCAATGGGAAGAATTTTCCAGAGCCACAGGCATGGGTCCCATTGAAGACATCGAGGCCGATCCCAATAACCCTGATAACATCTATGTTGCAAATGATAATTTTATTTACCGCAGTCAAAATGGTGGCTTAACTTTTATTCCATTACATGAATTTGACACCGATATCTCAGCAATTGCGATAAACAAAACGGATGGCAATGTCATTTATGTAACCACCTCCAGAAGAGTAGGAATTAGCCAAAGTCAGCAGCCGGTAACACGAGGAGTGTATCGATTAACAGACAATGGAGTGGGAAACGTTGTAGTTGATGACATTACCTTTGACTTACCTGTTGATCAGGCCTTTTTTAGCATTGAACATCAGGAAAGAGATGTGAATAACCCCATTTATGTAGGCACAAATTTGGGAATTTATCGATTAGACGATACCCTAACGGAATGGGAAGAATTCTCCACAGGGTTCCCAAGTGTCGCCGTGAGTGATTTGGAAATAAGCATTGACGAGCAACTGATCATCGCTTCTACATATGGCCGAGGGATATGGCAATCTCCTATTCCGGTGCAACTCCCCCCAAATGATATTCGGATAACGGATGCAACGCCCTCTCAAGACGCTGTGTTGTGTGATGCAATTGTTCCGGAAGTTACCGTGGAAAACAGCGGAACTGAAACTATTACAGAGGTTACGGTGAATTATACGCTTAACTTCGGAACCCCCCAAAGCTTTGTATGGGATGGCACACTGGATAGTGGGGCTTCCACCGTGATCCAGTTACCTGAGCTTGATATTGCCACCTTAGAAAAAAATACTATCAATTTTGAGGTTTCCATACCTAACGATGCTTTTGATGAAAACAATAGCCTATCAAGAGATTTTATTACCGGTAATACTGCACAGGGGGACCAGCTTTTTGATTTTGAAACGGACAATACCTCCCTGGGGGTTGCCAATGAGACAGGCGATGATAGTGTATGGGAACGTGGAGTGCCTACAGGGTCGCTTTTGAATACAACTACTTCCGGCACTCAGGTCATGGGGACTAATTTAGGTGGTAACCATCCAAATGGGACAAAAGGATTCATCTTTAGCAGATGTTATGATCTTTCTACGGTAATCGTCCCGGTATTGAAGTTCAACATGGCCTATGAACTGGAAATAAATTTCGATATCGTTTATGTAGAATATTCTTTGGACGAAGGGAATACCTGGACTGTCCTTGGGCGATCAGGAAGCCAACCTAACTGGTACAATAGTGATCGAACAAACGCCTCATCCGGGGATGATGACGATTGTCAGAATTGCCCAGGAGCACAGTGGACCGGCGTCAACACAACCATGACCGAATACGCCTACGATTTTACCGCTAACATGTTGAACGGTGAAACGGATCTAAGGTTCGAAACGAATATCGCTTTCAGGATTGTCTTTCATTCAGACCCCTCTATTAATTTTGAAGGTGCAATCGTAGACGATTTCGTTGTTGAAGGCTTGGAAGACGATGAAGATGATGATAACGACGGAGTTTTAGACGTTGATGACAATTGCCCTTTAATAGCTAATGCAAATCAACTGGATTCTGATAACGATGGTATCGGGGATGTTTGTGATAGCGATGACGACAATGATGGAATATTGGACATTGAGGATAATTGCCCGTTTACGCCTAATGCAAATCAACTGGATGCAGACAATGACGGGATAGGAGATGTTTGTGACAACGATTCCGACAATGACGGAGTCCCCAACACTATTGATCTATGCGATAACACCCCTGCGGGAGCAACCGTAGACGTAGACGGATGCGAAGTGTTTTCTTTACCCTCCAATAATTTCACGATTCTAACACAAGGAGAATCTTGTATTTCAAACAACAATGGGACTGTTGCCATTAGTGCTAATGAGAGGTTGAGCTATACAGCAGTGTTAAGCGGGGATGGTTTTGATGAAAGTGACGATTTCACTTCTGACACGACTTTTGAGGGACTCTCTGGGGGTAGCTATGCGTTGTGCATTACTGTTGCGGGAGAAACAGATTTTGAACAGTGCTTCGATGTTGTCATCGGAGAACCGGAACCGCTTTCGGTTATTTCCTCCGTGAATTCGATCGACAATTCGGTTAACTTGCAGTTTTCCGGAGCTCAGCAATACACCATCGAACTTAACAACAGCATTTTTCAGACCTCTCAGACATCAATCACCCTTGATTTGGACAAAATAGAGAACACTTTGGTTGTCAGAACCGATCTGGACTGCCAAGGAAGTTTTGAACAAACCATTGTGTTGAACGATGAAGTACTGGTATATCCGAATCCCGTGGGCAATGAGATTTTAAACGTCACCATGGACAAAGACCTTGCTGAGGCTTTTGAAGTTGCGTTGTATACGGTTACCGGACAAAGAGTGCTAAAAAAGGATTTTGACGAACCGCTACGAAATGTAGAACTGAATGTAAATGAATATCCCAGCGGGATTTATCTCTTAAATATTAAAACAAAAAAATCGTTATTGACATATAAAATTGTTAAGAAATGAGAATAAAAAAAGATATTTTATCTGCTGTACTTATTTTAGGATTAATAGGCTGCGGAGGTGGAGGCTCGGATGATCCTGCTCCAACGGACGATGATGTTTCTATGGTCCCCGATCCCAGTGCAGCTACCTTAGTTTTTCCGGAAGACAATACCGAATGTAATACTGGGGTAATCATAAATGAGACTCAAAGCGATGTCACATTTGAATGGAACATATCCCAGAATACGGACACTTACGAAGTTAGTCTCACCAACCTTAATACAACTACAACAACCACTACTACTGCCTCTACAAATGAGGTCACGATTCGACTTGAAAGAGGAACTCCCTATGAATGGTTTGTTACTTCTGCGGCCAGTGGTACTAATTCCACGGCTATGTCGCCCACCTGGCGATTTTATAACGAAGGACCCGGAATACAGAATTATGCACCATTCCCTGCCGAAGCAGTCCATCCGGGTAGGGGGGAAAACGTTACCAGTGGCACTATCTCAGTAGACTTGGAATGGGCTGGAGGTGATATTGACAACGACATTGAAACGTATGAGATTTTGTTTGGGGTTGATCCTCAGCCAACTACATCTCTAGGCGTCATCTCAGGGACCACCCTTAACGGGGTAGCAGTCGTTGGGAGTACCGTCTACTATTGGCAGGTGATCACCAGGGATAGCCTGGGGAACACTTCCAACTCGGAAATTTTTTCTTTTCGGGTTAATTAGACCATTTGGGCAACGACAACACCTACTTCCCAAACCCGTACTTCTTGTTTCATGACAGCAAGTCTTACAAGGGGATTTAGGACAATTAACTGGGCTTCAGTACTGCCTACCAGCCCAGCGATTAGTTTGCAAATAAAAAAAATGAAAAAAGACAATATAGTACAATCCCTCTAGAGGTTCTTCAAATAGCCTCGGTGTTACACTTGCCTGCTACGATGACAATAATAAAAATAATACATCAAAGTACTCACTTTATAGTGCTCAATTTTGGAAATAAACCCTTATTTTAAAATTAAAAATCATAATTTAAGAATAGATAAAGCAGAATTAAAATGAAAAAAAATCAAATTGCGCCTGTTAGCTACAAAATAGTTTTACTCCTACTTTGTGGCGTTTCAAAATTATCTTTTGGTCAAATTGTCAACAGTACTGACAATAGCCCATCTTATCAACTAGCGAACGACTCTGATATGGCATTCATGAGTATGAGGATAGTATCGGGAGGAGATGAAGACCCCATTGGGTCATTTTACTTAAATGAAGAGTTTCTCCCAGGTACAATTTTATTTCATTCCACCAAGAAGAAAATGGCATTTCCTGTAAGATATAATGCAGGAGCTAAAGAGATTGAAATAAAAAAAGACGAAAAAACTATGGCGGTAAGCCCGGTAGACAATATGGAAATTCTTGTTGACAATAGGTCCTTCGTTAGCGTAAAGAACCCCACAGACAGAAAATCAATATTTGTTGAAAAATTAGTCGGCGGGGAGTATCGTCTTTACGATTTTTATGAGATTAAGGTAAAAAAAGCGCCTTCTGATGCCACGCTGCTTAACCTGGAGCAGAAGGATGAAATTACGATCAAATCCAGTTTATATTTCCAAATCAAAGATGGCAAGATCCTGCCTTTTCCAAGAAAGAAAAAGGACCTAACTAAATCCTTTGATCCTGCAATGCTGGACTTGGCAAAACGTCAGGGTTTGAACTTAAAGAAAAAGGAAGATGTATTGGCGTTCTTTACCAATCTAAATTCGCTACCCGAAAAAGAGTAACGATTGCAGGAGCATAAATAAGAAGCCCCGGATAAACCGGGGCTTCTTATTTATTGCGTTTTGTTATACTACTTCATTCTTAATGAAAAGGTAGCACCAGGTCTGAAGTCTTATTCGCAACTAAAATCGCCGTAAGATCTATCACTGTAGTCGCTACTCCAGTGGTAGGATCATAAGTAATCGCATCTAAATCAGGGATAACCGCTTCAATAAATGGCGGAATTACAGGTCGGGTGCCTGGATCTCCGTCAGCAATATTATCGTTTATCAAGATCTCATTTTCGTCAAGAATTAATTTTACTCCCATGTCCGCAAAACGAAGTCCCTCAGCAATAAACACTTCTTGTCTTGTTCTGTAGAGAAGTTCCAAGCCGGCGTCATCCGCCGTAATTGAAGGAATATCCGCGGCTGTCAGGGAAGTCCCAGAAACCGAAGGAATATTTACATTTCCGGATTGTCTATCCAAAACGAGTGAATCTCTTCCATTTACAACAACAGAGGCGTTATCAGGTCTGCTTCCCGGATCGACCTCAATTCTTTGTTCAATTGAATCATCAATATTTCTAACTTCCCTTGTGGTTATTAAATCCAACAAATCTGTCATATTTTCCTGTGCAGCAGTTTCATTGCCATCTGCCAAATTCGCTTCTGCCAAAATTAAATAGGCCTCCTCTGCCTTAAGATAGTGTACGGGAGCATCTTCCGTAGGTGATAAAAACGAATACTTTGGATCTAAAAAATCCAATGTAGGCAAAGGCTGTAAATCGTCAAATGTTGCCCTTTGGTAAAGCGCATTTTCAAATGCATTAACCGGCCCATCCGGATTTGCCTCATCAAAACTGGCAGAACGGATAAAATCCGTACTTATACCCAAAGCTGCTTGAGCTGCAGCCACTGCTTCGGCCTGATTTCCTGAGTAGTAATTGGCTCGTGCTTTGGCCAAATGGTACTCCGGCAAAGCATTTAAGGCTATCGCAGCATCGAAAGAAGCAATCGCATTTTGGTAATGTTCTGCCGCACTTAGCGGAACCCCAAAGGGCTCTGCGGGTAAAAACGAAAAATACATAGCGCTATACAAGTAGGCCATCCCTTCCAAGAAATTAAAATCTGCTTCAATGGCCGAAGTATAATTTGGGTCTCCAGGTCCCACAATTTCCAAACCAAAGACAGCAGTTTCCCTTAATCTTTGAATATCCCTTGCAGTATCCCTGATATCGGGATCCGTGGCTTGCATCTCCAAACCATCCAAAAATTGACTAAAAAAGGTTTGGGTATTCACATAATTGTCGGCACCCAACTCTGCCAAAACGAGAATCTCGTTTAAGGCAAAAGACAGTTCCCTATCGGTACCCGCCAATAAAATTTGCGAAGAGTTTGGAACTCCAACTACCGATGACTCGGAAAGGTTAGGATTTTCTATTTGGGTGAAGTCTACAACATCATCCCAACCGTTAGTGCAACCAAAAAGCAAAAGTCCACTAAATATGATTAAAACTAATTTTTTCATAATATAAATTATCCTTTTTGATTAAAATTGAAATCTCAATGAACTCATGAAAATACGAGGTGGGGACTCCGTACCATAGGCAAAACCACCACTGGCAAAACCGTTCTGTACTGCAATACCTGAACCTGTTGTTTCAGGGTCAAAATCTCCAGCCGTAAAGTTAAATGGATTGGTCACGGTAAAACCTAACCTCACATTTGAAAACAAGCCATTGCCGAGTTCACCGAAATCATAGGAAGCTCCTATTGTTCTAACTTTAAGGAAATCGTTGTCAAAAACAAAGAAATTAACGTAGTTAAAAGGAGAGGTGGTTCCAATCAGCTCCTCAGGAATTCCTGTGTCATCAAAACCTCGTAAGTGTCGAAGCAAGAAACTCAAATCAGTTATCTTACCTCCAAATTGATAATCGGCGTTCGCAAAGAAGTTAAAATCCCCCCAGGTATAGTTGAGCCCTATAGTACCAAAATTGGGTGCAAAGGTGTCGCCTAAAAAGGCATTTGTTTCAAACTCATAGGTTCCATCATCCTGTAAAACCGCAGCGGTACCCCTTAGAAAACCAAGACTTTGTCCTTCACCTATAACTGAACCCAAGACATTAAATCCACCTACCACAAATTCAGGAGCTCCACCAGAATCCGTCACCAAGTTTTCATTGGTATTATAAGATACATTAACGGCCAGTCTGTGCTTTGCTGTTTCAATTGGCACCGCTCTAAGTTCCAATTCCCAACCTTTATTTTCAACTTCTCCAATATTCTGTATTTGATCAAATTGACCTTCAGAAGGAGCCGCACGAGGAGTAAATAATGCATCTTCAGTGGTGGCATCATATCGTGTTCCGCTAAAGAACAAGCGATCCCTAAAGAACCCTAATTCCAAACCAAACTCAGTAGTTTTTACCGTTTCGGAAATTAAGTCGGGGTCTCCAGGATTATCAAACGAAAAAGAGGGGGATCCCAAGAAAGGCTCCTGCGCAAAAGTTCTATCTTGAGAGAACGGTTGTGCAAAATTCGTAGCCTCACCATAGTTGGCTCGCACCCTTACTGTTGAAAGGATATCACTAATTCCGGCATTACGATAGAAATCGTGGCTAGAAATGTTGTACGTGACACCTACCTTTGGAAGAAAAAGGGCCTCAGTATTATCTCCAGATGCCGTATTTCTATCTAGACGTCCCCCTAATTCAACAAACGCTACATCCCATAGTCCTATGTTTTCCAAAAAGTACAGACCATAGTTAGCATTTTCCAGAACAAAATCTTCAAAACCAATTTCTGCAAAATTGTTTAAAGATCTTGTTCCATCAACACCACCAGAGCCGTCTATCCTGTTTTGCCTATCTGTGGTTCTAAAAAACTGTCCCCCCAGAATAGTCACAAAAGAAAAGTTATCCAAATTTGCCCTGTGGGTAAAGTTTATATCCGCTGTCGCTGTAAAGGATGAACGTAAAACGCGATCAAATTCAGCTTGATCCGTAGTTCCTTCGGCTATGTTGCCCAACGCTATTAGCAAAGAGTTGGTTTGTAAATCTTCCTGAACTGTATTCCGGTTATCAATACCTACGGTCAGGTTAGCCTGGAAATTGTCAGTGAAATCGTAGATGAATTTATTAGAAGCAGTGAATCGATTGGTGGTTTGCGTAATATCAACAAATTCCCCAATACGATCGGATCTGTCTAATTCCGCCTGCCATTCTGCATCGGTAAGCTCATCAAGATTTCCCCTTGCAGCGCCTTCGAAGCCAGAAAATCTAGAAAAACTGGTGTTTGCATTAAAATCTAAGTTAGACTCAAAGCCAACATATGAGAATGAACTTTGATATTTGAGTTTATCACTAATATTAGCAGTAAAACCAAAGGTAAAGGTTCTTCTCACCTGCTCATTCAATTGATTGAAACTATCATCCTTGTAAAGACTACCACCAAAATTGTAGGTGAAATTTTCACCACCTCCATTAACACCAACTCTGAACTCTTGGGAAATTCCATTCTCAAAAAGGGCTTCCCCAGTTCTTTCATATTTTAAGAAATCTCGCGTAGCACTCATCACCCCAAGTCTACTTTCAAAAAAAGCAGTAGCTCTTCCTGCCCTACCTTTTTTAGTAATGATTTGAATGATACCGTTTGCAGCATCTGCACCATATAGCGTGGTTGCTGCCCCCCCTTTAATATATTCGATACGCTCAATGGATTCTACAGGAATATCAGCAAGTGCTGATACACTCGCACCACCGGTATTTATTCCGAGTTCCGGGTTGGAGTTCAAATTATCTACCCGAACACCATCCACAATTATTACCGGCGTTGGTGAGGTAGCAGCAGAAATTGGACCCCTGGTCCTAATAACCGAGGCTGTACCTGGTTGACCAGAACTCAGCCTAATCTGCGCACTGGGTGCAGTAGCTTGTAATAATTGGTCAATTTGATTTGCAGGTAATTTATCTATTTCCTCCTCACTCAAAACATCCACAGTAGTAGACAGCTTTCTACGTTCAATACCAGAACCTTGACCTGTTACAATTACTTCCTCTAGCGCCTCTGCGTCCGGTTCCATCTGAACATTAATAACGTTCGCAGCACCTACCGACCTAGTTACAGTTCTTTGTCCTAAATAACTAAATTCCAAGGTTTGCCCTAGGTTTGCAGTGAGGGTGTAGTTCCCGTCAAAATCTGACTGCGTTCCTTTAGTTGTTCCTACTACAATAATGGAAACTCCTGGTAACGGCAACCCATCTTGATCGGTTACATTACCCGAAATCGTTTTTTCTTGAGCAAAAGAAAATGACATAGTTAACACCAGGAATGGTGTCAACATCCAAGTTAATATTGATCTCATTTAACAAATTATTTGAATTAGCAGGTCAAAAATGATAATAAATCGTTAATATTCCAAACCATATCCTTTATCGAGGAATTCAATGTTAAATTTTGTTAGATAATTATTAATAATCGTTTTACCTTCCTTTTTTTCAAGGGAATAAGCATCTTTTTAACAGGAATGCTAGAAAATCCGCACAGTTATTGATAAGTTCCAACAATTCTTACAAAAATATTGTGAAAACCTACAATCCTTTACTCCGAATAGCCGGCACTGATGAGGCCGGAAGAGGTTGTCTTGCCGGTCCTGTGACCGCGGCAGCTATTATTCTACCTGCTGGTTTTAACCATCCTGTTCTAAAAGATTCCAAACAGCTCACAGAACGGCAGCGCAACGAGTTATTACCCCTATTGAAAAAAGAAGCTGTTGCTTTTGGAGTAAGCCATGTTTATGAAACTGAAATTGATAAGATCAATATCCTCAATGCATCTATTTTGGCCATGCATCTCTCCCTGGATCAATTATCCTTCCGGCCCCAAAAAATAGTAGTTGATGGCAACCGGTTTAAACCCTACGGCAACATCCCTTATGAATGTATTATAAAAGGCGATGGAAAGTTCTGGAGCATTGCCGCGGCATCTGTCCTGGCCAAAACCTCCAGGGATGCCTTCATGGAAAAAATTCACCAGGAATTTCCAATGTATAATTGGGCAAAGAACAAAGGCTATCCAACGCAGGAACATCGCCGGGCTATTCGAAAACACGGGCTAACAAAATACCATAGAAAAAGTTTTAGACAGCTCCCACAACAACTGGTTTTTGAGATGTAGACAAAGACTGTAACTTTGTCTTAAAGTGATGTCTATGAAATACCGAATCCTCTTGCTGTTGGCACTTTCGATTTCCTGTGCCAAGAAAAAAAGCATATCCGATTCTTACTTACGCTTCTTTCCACAAAATGCCGATGTTGTCCTCAAAATCAATAATTTAGATCGTTTTGAAAGTGATTTAAAGAACAATAATTTCATCTCAAAAACGCAAACATCAGCACTCTATAAGACCATCTACGAAAAGGTACGTCCATTAACCAAGCTCTCCCTAACAGCAAATAGTGCTTTAGCATTTTACGAAATTGGCAAGGGTAACTTCGAGTTTCTTTTGGTAACCCCTTCATCACCTGAAATGTTTGCTACATCGGCCCTTGAAAACATAACTCAAGAAACCCTTTCTTACGAGAATACCACTATTACTGGCTATCAATGGGAAGGCACTACCTTTTATACTACCTTAATCGAGCAAAAAGTAGTGCTCTCTTCCTCCCAACTGCTCCTTGAAAATGCAATACGACAGGGTGCTGATAACAGTGTGCCTTCAAGTTTACAAAAGCTATATGATACTGCTGATCCCAATTCTTCGGCCGCCATTTTTATTAATCTGAACCGCAAAAACGAGTTAGTTTCCGCTCCCCTGGAAACCAAAACTAAAATTGATCCTGATACCTTTGCAGATTGGATTGCGCTGGACATTGCCGCTGCCCAAGAAGCACTATTACTCTCCGGTGTAGTGGTCGCCCGGGATTCTACGACCAATTTTATAAATCTATTCAAAGGAACTTCACCTCTAGTCAATAAGGTTGCAACAATGGCCCCTCAAAATGCTGATGCTATTCTTTCCTTTAGTAGCAATGAACCTGATATTTTCTTACGAAATCAGAAGCAGTATTTGGATTTGGCTGTTGTAGAAAATGAAGCACTGCGAGCCTTTGATGAATTCGGGATTATTTACATGAATGGAACTAAGGTGATTACTATTACCGCTGTTACCAATACGGAACTTCCTGATTTCATAACGGCCAACACTGTTGGCACATCTAATTATCAGGGCACTGAGATCTTACGGTTATCAGCTTCTGATTTTTTGATCAACGCCTTTCAACCTTTGATCAAGGAGTTTTCTGCCAATTTTTGTACTGTTTTTGACAATACTTTTGTTTTTGGACAGCAGGAAACCACGCTGCAAACGGTAATCGCCAATAAAAAAAGTGGTTTTACTTTTGACAAAAGTCCTGCCTACACTGCTATAAAATCCGAGTTAGCTGATGAGGCCTCGATCTTGCTCATCGCCAATGCCAAAGGCATGGAAAACTTTGTCGAAACCCAGCTCACCGACGAATTTCAAAGCAACCTCGGACAACCCCAGTGGAAAGAAGAAAGTTTTGGTGCACAATTCACCGCCGATGGTGATTTCTTCCATTTCAATATGTTGCTTACCCAAATTCAAAAAGCGCCAAGCAATAAGTCGGTTGTTCCCCTTTTCACCTTGGAATTGGATAGTGATTTGGCAACCGACCCGGTATTTGTGGAAAATCACAGAACGCGAAAGCAAGAAATAGTGGTCCAGGACCAGGACAATGTGTTGTACCTGGTCTCCACGGATGGCAAAGTACTTTGGAAAAAACAACTGGAGGGGAGAATCCGCGGCAAGATCCACCAGGTAGATATCTATAAAAATGGGAAATTACAATTGGCCTTCTGTACGAATAACCAGTTTTTAGTACTCGACCGAAACGGAAAAGAAGTACCGCCCTTTACTAAAAGATTTGAAGGGGGTAACGTAAATCCGCTTGCTGTATTTGATTATGAAAAAAATAGAGATTACCGTTTTGTGGTCACTCAGGGCAGAAAAGTGTTTATGTACAATAGCCGGGCAGATATCGTTTCGGGTTTTACATTTACCGAGGCGAATAGTGCTATACTGGACGCTCCGGACCACTTCAGGATGGCCAAAAAGGATTACCTCGTATTCCGACTGGAGGACGGCACTTTAAAAATTCTACATCGTGCCGGGAATGAACGGATTAAAGTAGCTGAGAAAATCGATTTTTCAGATAACGGCGTCTTTTTGTACAAGAATAAGTTTTCCACGACCAATAAAAAAGGGGTACTTCATCAGATAGACCCTACGGGAAAACTGACCGCAACCAACTTCAATCTTAGCCAAAATCACGGAATGTATGCGACCAGTAAAACCCTGGCGCTTATGGATGAAAACATCTTAAGTATTAAAGGTAAGAAGATTACCCTGGAATTGGGGGTGTATACGCCACCTCGTATTTTCTATATTTACGACAAAATCTATGTGACAGTAACCGATATCCAGAACCAAAAAATCCACCTCTACGATAGTCAGGGGAAATCCATTCCCAATTTCCCGGTCTACGGGAATTCTGTTATTGATATGAAGGACATGGACAATGATAGGAAGTTGGAATTAGTAGCTAAGGATCAGGAAAACTCGATTATCGTGTATACCATAAATTAATGCCTTCTTATACACGATTTAACACAAAACACACATCTTACCCGTTAGCGTAACCAAAATTTTTCTATTTTCCGGTTCAGTATTTTGTACCTTAACTAACACATTTTCAAAACACTATAAAATGAAGACTTCTCTTACAGGAAAACTCTTTCTAAGCATGATCCTGGGTATGGGGCTATGCCTTAGCGGAAATGCACAACTCCTCAAAAAACTGGGAAAAAGAGCCCAACGTGCTGCAGAACGTACCGTGGAGCGACGGGTGGACCAAGAAACTTCTAAAAAAACCGATGAGGTGCTGGATAGCATCCTGGAGCCCGGGCAAAAAGGACAACAGATGCCTCCGGAAACGGATGGGTCTAACGAAGGCTCGTCTCGTGAAAATCAAGGAGGTAATGATGGTTCTCCATCCCCAGGAGCTTCTGAAGGTGCACCAAAAACCATTCAGGTCTACAGTAAATTTGATTATGTGCCTGGAGACAAACCGCTGTTTTATGATGACTTTGGAAATGATTTTATAGGGGATTTCCCCTCCAAATGGAACACCAATGCCGGTGGTGAAGTGGTAACCCTGGGAGACTCATCGCAAAAGTGGCTGGGGCTGAAATCCGGTTATAGCATTTTCTACATACCCAATGCACCACAACTGCCTGAGGAATATACTATAGAGTTTGATATAGCAACTGTAGGACTGGATCGAAACACCTCTTCTACATCACGGCTTGCGGTTATGTTAAGCAATGATGAAAAATTTGGGGACGGCAGTAATTTTGCCATAGCTGAATTACCTTTTTGCCAATATTCCCCTATAGG
Source organism: Croceivirga sp. (assembly GCA_028284665.1). Classification (GTDB taxonomy): domain Bacteria; phylum Bacteroidota; class Bacteroidia; order Flavobacteriales; family Flavobacteriaceae; genus Croceivirga. The sequence continues at coordinate 93,747 of JANQRG010000006.1, read as the reverse complement.
AATCACCGTCCGGAATAGAATAAATGGAAAACAGGAAATCCGCAGTACCATCAAAGCTGATTTGAGAGATGAAGTATTAGACTATCCCCATATTTCCATTGCCGTCAACAAACAACGTTTTCGACTATGGGTCAATGAGGTAAAGTACATCGATGTTCCCCAACTTGTTGCCGGAGGGGCTGTCCTGAATACTTTGAAATTTCATGCTAACAACTTCAAAGATGGTAAAGAACAGGTTTTTATCGCTAACCTTAAAATTGCAGAGGGAGGGGTCGATCTAAGAAGAAAATTGATTGCTGAAGGTAAGATCTCTACCAACGGTATCCTTTTCGATTCCGGTTCAGCCAATATTAAACCGGAATCCATGGGCATTATCCGACAGATTTACCAGGTGCTCCAGCAAGACGCCAATATTAATCTAAAAATAGTAGGCCACACAGACAGCGATGGCAGCGATGAAGCCAACCTGGAGCTTTCCAAAAATCGGGCGGATGCCGTAAAAAAGGCATTGGTTGGTGTATATGGGGTTGATAGCGGGCGATTGACCACAGAAGGTAAAGGAGAATTAGAACCTGTTGCAGAAAACAGCAGTCCGGAAGGTAAAGCACAAAACCGAAGAGTAGAATTTATTAAACAATAACCCTTATGCAATACAAGATTATCAGCTTTAGTATTATTACTCTTTTTTACTGGACTACTTCAGCGCAAGATTGTAGCCAGTATTATCCTATGACAGAAGGTTCTTCTTATGAATACACCGTCTACAATAAAAAAGGAAAAACAGATGGGGTAATAGCATATACTGTTTCCAACGTTAGAACCAATGGCGATAGTACCACGGCAACCATGCAAATGAACATGAAAAATGGGAAAGGCAAAGAACAATACGCCATGGACTATGACTTTACCTGCGAAAATGGGGTGATAAAGATCGATTACGAATCTCTCTTTCCGCAGCAAATGATGGAGCAATTCGGGGAGGATGTAGAAATAACAATGTCCGGAACTGACGTGGAACTACCCGCTGGGCTTTCTGTGGGACAAGAGCTAAAAGATGCCAATGTAGACGTTGCTATGGATATGGGTATGATGAAAATGGAAATCGCTGTAAAAACGATTAACCGAAAAATAGAAAAAAAAGAAACGGTGACCACGCCGGCAGGTACCTTTGACTGTTTGGTACTCTACAGTGAAAGTGTTACCAAAATGCCGATGGGAGGTGGAAATAAAGCTTATCCGTCCCGAGTATGGTTAGCGGATGGTGTAGGCATGGTAAAACAAGTCTCCTATAACCCTAAAGGAAACGTAGATTCCACATCAGAACTTACAGCATTTAGTAAATGACATAACCAGCCTATAAATCGAGAAGGGCCCTAGTTTTGGAACGGGGCCTTTTCTTTTACCAACTCTGCTTCAAACAAGGTAGTGAAGTGCCGAAGTAGTTTTTGCTTTACCTCCTCAATATCCACCTCCACACGCCCCAGTTCTACGTTCAATGAGGTCACCGCTTTATCCTTGATACCGCAGGGGATCATCATATCAAAATACCCCAAATTGGCATTGATATTAAAAGCAAAACCATGCATGGTAACCCATCTGCTGGCGCGTACTCCCATGGCACATATTTTTCGGGCAAAAGGCGTACCCCTATCCAGCCAAACTCCCGTTTCTCCCTGCGAACGCTCCCCTTTGATCCCGTACTCCGCGAGCGTAAGAATGACCATTTCCTCCAAGAACCGTAAATACTTATGAATATCCGTAAAGAAATTGTCCAGATCCAATATGGGGTAGCCCACAATCTGTCCCGGGCCGTGATAGGTAATATCTCCCCCTCTATTGATCTTATAAAAAGTAGCCCCCTTTTCTTCCAGGGCCTTTTCATCAATAAGAAGGTTATCGATATCTCCGCTTTTACCCAGGGTAAACACATGAGGGTGCTCTACAAACAAAAAGTAGTTGGGTGTTGGCAGCTGACTACCTTCTCTGCGATTTTTGATCTTGGTATTTACAATTCCCTGGAATAGCTCCTCCTGGTAGTCCCAAGTGGCTTTGTAATCGTTGTATCCCAGATCTTGTAGCAGGACTTTTTTATTCATCCTGCAAAGTTACGAAGGAGCTGCTACTTTTCCAGCTCGACACGTATTTCCAGATCTTCAGGGTTTTTCATCATCTCCAGGAAATTCACCTCGTAGATCATGGTCTTTCCATCCATGGAAAAGGTGGCGCCCTCTACATTAGTGCTCTTTACTCTTTTAGGAAAATGGTACTTGAAGGTATAGGTGGATCCCGAAAGGAACATTTCAGCTCCCTGAAGGCTGTCCAATCCCTTTTTGAAAAGTTCCTGATCAACGATCTCGGTGGTTCGGGTAAAGACATTCTTGGAGAAGGAATAGCTTACCTTAGTAGTAGGTTCTGATGAAGGCATCGTAGAAGATGGGCCTTCGTTCCCCGGTTTAGGGCCCAAAGCACTAGCTTCCTGGAAGGCGTTAAAGGCATCATTGACTTCCGAAACTTTTTTGAACTCGCTAAAAAGATCGAAGCTCAACTTTTCTTCCCTGGAATCAACAGCCATATGCAGACTAAAAGGCTCCAGCTTTTTTAGTTTTTCCTGCTCTTCTAAGGGCAGTTTAGCAATACTATCGGCCTTTTCTTTGAAAAAATCTTTGAAGACAATGGTGGAATCCATGACCTCCTCTTGCTGCGTACTATCACCCATGGAACCTAAGGCCGCCATCATTTCATTACCGTCAAAATGAATATTTAATTTTCCGGAACCGTCGTTGTTAAAATGAATTTCCTCTGTAAAATTACATGCCGCGATCAGGCCACAGATAATCACTGCAGCTAACAAATTGAGTTTTCCCATAGGACGCTTAATTCGGATTGTTTAAAATAATTAAGGCGGCGATTACTCCTGGTACCCAGCCACAAAATGTTAAAAGTAGCACAATAAGGAAAGAACCGCAACCTTTTCCGATAACAGCTAAGGGCGGAAATAGTATAGCCAGTAAAACTCGTAAGAAGCTCATTGTTGATTGATGTACTTTATTGGTCTAAAAATATGCTAACTTGTTACAACAAAAACAGAATTTCTGATGCGTTTTTCTATTGTTGTCCCCTTCTTGCTCTGTACAACAATCCTATTTGGGCAGTACCGGTTTGAGGGCCAGGTAGCAGAAGCCCATAAAAACCAGAAAGTATATTTGTCTTTAGTAGAAAATTACCGAAAGAATTCCAGGGTATATCTGGATCAGATCATTCAAAAAACCATTGCAGATTCAACAGGGCATTTTTCGTTTTCCGGAAGTCAGCTCTCACCACAAAACCAGATCTATCGAATTCATGTAGACGGTTGTGAAGACCAATCGTTTCATAACAGTCACTTTTTACGTGCGTGTCCCCAAACCGAGAGTCTCCTCTTTATCGCTTCCAATACGGACACATTGTCCCTTCCACTAAACAATGCCGATCAGGCCTTTTGTGAGATCCGTTCCACCAATCCCGCTTCAACATTGCTTTTGGAGGTAGCTGCCTTAAAAGAAGAGATGATCTTTGACTTTATGGATTATGACTCGGAACTTAGTCGCTCCATCAATTTTAAAAAATGGTTTGCACGATTTCAGGAGTTTGGAGTAAACGCCAATGAACCTTTGGCAGAGTTGTACATCTATGATTTCTTATCCGATAGAACCAATGAAACCTATGCAACTTATTTGGAAGAACTCTCGACCGACTCCTATTACCAGGCACTATTGACCCGATTACAAAATAAATATCCCCAGACCAAAATGGCCTCGCAGTATGAAAGCGAATTGCAGTCCGATCTCTCATTACTAAACCGGGAGAACAGCCATTCCTCAAATTTCGATAGCGGTTATCTGATTTTCCCGGCGCTTGTCCTGGTATTCGCTGCCGTAGGATACTATTTTCAGAATAAAAGAAAATCTAGTGGCGAAAACATTGCCCTGGATACCCTAACCTCACAGGAGCGAAAAATTATGGATGCGATTCTGGACGGAAAATCAAATAAAGAGATCGCTGCCCATTTTTATATTAGTGTAAGCACGGTGAAATCGCACATCAATAGTATTTACAAGAAATTGGGCTTGTCATCCCGGACAGAGATCCGAACGGTGTACAAAGGGAATTCTTAATTTCCAACAGGTTCTAGTCCTTTTTTCCACCCGCTACTATTTCGTCACTCCTGGGATTTCCTTGATTTTCGGCAAAAACTGAAAATCATGAAAAAACTTGTATCATCCATCCTCTTTATGATCACTTTTGGGTTACTGGCCCAAAACCAGCCCAAGGAAGTTGTACTTCCCGACGGAGCACCATTTTTACTAGGAAAGATTCCCCGTGAGGCATTACAAAAAGCACCGTATTTCAAATGGTTGGAAAGCAACTATGAACAGTATGCGGTAGACGAAAGTCTTATTCGTTTATTTAACGAGGCACTACACGACACCGAACTGCTACTATTCTTAGGGACATGGTGTGGGGATAGTAAACGTGAGGTACCAAGAATACTGAAAATCCTGGATACCTCAGGTTTCCCGGAAGAAAAGCTTACCCTGGTGGCCCTGGATAAACGGAAGGAATCGTACAAAAAAAGCCCAGGTGGTGAAGAAAAAGGTTGGAATATACAACGCGTTCCCACACTGATCCTGGTGAAACAGGGAAAAGAGATCAACCGGATTGTGGAAAGCCCCGTTGCCTCCTGGGAAGAAGACTTGCTGACGATTTTATCAGGTTCAAACTACGTTCCCAACTACGCGAACTAAGTACCCGACAAATAACCGGATTAAAGCGCAAAAGTGTAATTTTGCGCTTTAATTTTTGACTATGCAACTTTCGGAACAGGAGCTTATTCGGAGAGAAAAGTTAACCCAGCTTAGGGAAATGGGTATTGACCCCTATCCTGCAGCACTATATCCCGTTAACGCCACCTCTGCTAGCATAAAAACCGATTTTGAAGAGGGAAAAAAGGTAATCATCGCAGGTCGGTTGATGTCCAGACGCATCCAGGGCAAAGCTTCTTTTGCAGAACTTCAGGATAGTGAGGGCAGAATACAGGTCTACTTTAATCGGGATGAAATTTGTCCTGGGGAGGATAAGACCCACTACAACGAAATCTATAAGAAGCTTCTGGATATAGGAGATATCATTGGTATAGAAGGCACACTGTTCACGACTCAGGTAGGGGAAAAAACAGTAATGGTGAAAAACTTCACAGTACTTAGCAAGGCATTACGGCCATTGCCGTTGCCCAAGACGGATGCCGAAGGAAAAGTATATGATGAGTTCAATGATCCCGAACTCCGTTATCGGCAACGCTATGTGGATTTGGTGGTGAATCCGAAAGTAAAAGACACCTTTATTAAACGTACCAAGATCACCAACAGCATTCGTGAGTTTTTTAATCAACGAGGATATCTGGAAGTGGAAACCCCTATTTTGCAGGCTATTCCTGGAGGAGCCGCTGCCCGACCCTTCGTCACGCATCACAATGCCCTGAACATTCCGCTCTATTTACGAATCGCTAACGAGTTGTATTTAAAACGCCTGATCGTCGGCGGATTTGACGGGGTTTACGAGTTCTCCAAAGATTTCCGCAACGAAGGGATGGACCGCACCCATAACCCTGAATTCACAGTAATGGAACTGTACGTAGCGTACAAAGATTATGAGTGGATGATGGAAACCACAGAACACTTATTGGAAAAAGTGGCTTTGGATGCTAACGGCAGTACAGATATCCAGGTGGGAGACACCACCATTGACTTTAAAGCACCCTACCCCAGGGTGCCCATTCTTGAGGCTATTGCCAACCATACCGGGATAGATGTTAGCGGTATGAACGAAAACCAACTGCGCGAAGTAGCCCAACAACTGGAAATTGAAGTGGATGAAACCATGGGGGTGGGGAAACTGATCGATGAGATCTTTGGTGAAAAGTGTGAGCAGCACTACGTGCAACCAACCTTTATCATTGACTACCCAAAAGAGATGAGCCCGCTAACCAAAGCGCACCGAAGCAAGCCGGGATTAACCGAGCGTTTTGAACTCATGGTCAATGGCAAAGAAGTTGCCAACGCCTACTCGGAACTGAACGATCCTATTGATCAACGGGAACGTTTTGAGGAGCAACTTAAGCTTTCCGAAAAAGGGGACGATGAAGCCATGTTTATTGATCAGGATTTCCTGCGGGCCCTGGAATACGGTATGCCCCCTACCTCTGGTATCGGGATAGGTATAGATCGCCTGGTAATGCTAATGACCGATAATGCTTCTATTCAGGAAGTGCTGTTCTTCCCCCAAATGCGACCCGAGAAAAAGCAGGTAGAATTGACTGAGGAGGAAAAAATTATCCTCGATATCCTAAAACCCTTAGGAGAAATGCCCTTACCCGAATTGAAGGCTAAGGCCGGACTTAGTGGCAAAAAATGGGACAAGAGTACCAAGAATTTGGTAAAACTGGGCATGATGGAAGTGGAGAAAAATGATTCAGGGGTATTCGCGAGAATCAAATGATAGCTATACCGAACCCGGAACTCAAATCTTTTTGAGTTGAGCAATATCATTGACCAGCTTACCCTTTGCAACTAGTTTTACTGGAGGAACCACTTTGTTACTCCCATGAAAAAAATCCTGTTTTTCTTCTTTGCTTTTCTATTGCTTTTTTTGGGCTGTACCTCCCAGGACTACAGACCCTATAATTACCGCATCCCTGAGCAACTAGAAGATGGCCTTAAAGTGGGTATGCTACATGGTGCCAAAATTGATACCCTTCCCATTTACAAAACCATCAACCAAATCCGAAAAGGCCGCTTCGGAGAAGTACATTCTCTTTTGATCTACAAAAACGGGGGCTTAGTACTGGAAGAATATTTCCCAGGACATCAATACCAATGGGATGCACCACGGCATTGGGGGAATTGGGTCCAATGGGACAGGACGATGCCACATTTCATCATGTCCGACACCAAAAGTATTACCTCGGCCTGTATAGGAATAGCGATAGCGGAGGGTTTTATCCAAAGTGAAAAGCAATCTATTTTTGACTACCTCCCGGAACACCGCCATCTCGCCAAAAATGGCAAAGAGCACATTACTATTGAGCATTTGTTAACGATGACCTCGGGCCTGGAATGGGAGGAGTGGAAATTCCCCTACAACAACTTAGAAAATCCGATCATTGGCATCTGGTTTTCAAAAAAAGATCCGGTTAGTTTTATTTTGGAAGGCACCCTGGAACACTTACCGGGTACGTATTACTCCTATTTCGGCGGGCATCAGATACTACTGGGTGAGATTCTGCGCAATGCCACCAGTATGGGGATCGATGAATTCTCCGAAAAACGCCTCTTCTCCCCTTTGGGAATTGCCAACGCAGATTGGGCAGTACGGTTTGACAACGGGGTAATAGAGGCCGCAGGAGGGTTAAAGTTGAAACCACGTGACATGCTTAAAATAGGGGTGACCTTTTTAAATGACGGGAGTTGGAAAGGAACAAAAATTGTTCCTGAAGCCTGGGTAGCACATAGTACAACTCCATACAAAGGAAATACCAATATCCGTGTACCGGGAACTGATTCCAAAGGATGTGGGTACACCTATTCCTGGTGGACACAACAGATCCCAACCCAAACTACCACTGTAAATGCCTTTTGGGCCGGAGGCTGGGGGGGACAACGTATTTTTGTCCTTCCGGAATTAAACACGGTGGTAGTCATGACCGGTGGCAACTACACGGGTAGGGACAGGTCTTTAAAACTCCTTAAGAAGCATATCATTTTTGCTTTGTAATACAAGGGCTTTCAAAATCTTCGTTACCGTTCCCTTTAAAAGGATTGTGTTTAATTTCACTGCTTAGCATAACATTTCCCTATATTTAGTTACTGTAAAAACTACCAGCTATGCGACCTTTTCTTCTGCTTTGTTGTGTTTTCTTCTTCCTTAGTTCACAGTCCCAGGAGTTTTCCCTGGAGCAGTTTCTGGACTATTCCTTTCCTACCCAACTCACTGCTTCTCCGAATACAGGTGCAATCGCCTGGGTAGAAAACGATAAAGGCATCAGAAACATCTTTTATGCCAGAGCTCCGGAATACCATCCTGAACAGCTAACGATCTATGACGAAGATGACGGGCAGGTTATTACAGACTTGGGATTTACAGGGGATAATGAACACATAATTTATGTTAGAGGCGGAGCGCCCAATCGGAAGGGCGAAATTCCTAATCCCTTGTCAAGACCGGAAGGGTATAAACGACAAATTCATCGGGTTTCCCTGGCCTCCGGTGAAGTAAACGATCTGGGAGAGGGAAGCGCTCCTCTAGTAGGTAAAGAATTGATTTTTTACAAGAAAAAGAACGCGGTTTGGAGCATGGATCATAAAGGAGAAAACCCGGAAAACTTATTACACCTTCGCGGGAGTATCGGCAACCTTAAAATTGCTCCTGACCATACGAAAATTGCTTTTGAAAACCGTCGTGGTGACCATGGCTATATTGGGGTTTTTGACCTAAAGACCCGGCAACTCCAATTTTTAGATCCAGGTTTACATCAGGATTCGAATCCTGTTTGGTCCCCGGATGGTGGTCAGATCGCCTTTTTACGCCAACCCTATGAGAAAGCCCAAATATTTGTCCCCAAAAGGGAAGCTTCTCCCTTTTCAATTCAGGTAGTGGACATAACAACGCAAAAGACAACCCCGGTCTTTACTGCTAACGCCGGACAAGGAAGCGCATTCCGGTTTATCACCGCAAATAATCAGTTGTTTTGGACAGCTGCAAATGAGATCATATTCCCCTGGGAAAAAGAAGGTTGGACCCAGTTGTACAGTATTCCCGCCTCTGGAGGAACCCCAAAACGTCTAAGTCCGGGGAATTTTGAAGTGCAATATGTGTCCCAAAGTCAGGACAAAAAGCAAATCGTCTTCAACTCCAATCAAAATGATATCGATCGTCAACACCTTTGGCAGTATACCACTACAACAACACAAATGACCTCCGGAAATAGTATCGAATGGGCCCCGGTTATCGATGGTGCCGGCAGCCTTTTTTGCCTTGGTTCTTCGGCTACTATCCCGGCAGATGTCTTCAGGATAGCAGAAAAGGAAAGAATTCCCATTACATCAGAGCCTGACTATCCTTCAGAAGAATTGGTCTCCCCGGAACAAGTGATCTTTACTGCTTCCGACGGGATTACGGTACATGGACAACTATTTTTTCCTAAAGATCTGGCAGATAACGAAAAGGTACCGGGAGTATTGTTTTTTCACGGCGGATCACGAAGGCAGATGTTATTGGGATTTCATCACCGGGGCTACTACCACCACATGTATGCTATGAATCAATACCTCGCTTCTCAGGGATATGCAGTGCTAAGTGTGAACTATAGAAGTGGTATAGGTTACGGCATGCTATTTCGGGAGGCCCTGGAGTATGGTGCAGGAGGTGCCAGCGAGTATAAGGATGTTTTGGCAGCAGCAAAATTCCTCCGGGACCATCCTAGAGTGGACGCCGAACGTATTGGATTATGGGGAGGATCCTATGGTGGCTATCTCACGGCCTTGGGATTATCAAGGAACTCAGATATTTTCAAAGCCGGTGTGGATATTCATGGCGTATATGATTGGAACGCGGTGATCAAAGGGTTCATTCCTGCGTACAATCCATTGAAGGAATCCGAATTTGCCAAATTGGCCTATGATTCTTCCCCAGTTGCATTTATGAACGGCTGGAAATCCCCCGTACTATTGATCCATGGTGATGACGATCGCAATGTTCCGTTTAATGAAACCGTCGTTAAAGCGCAAAAACTTCAGGAGTTAGAAGTATATTTTGAACAACTGGTGTTTCCAGATGAAGTACATGGGTTCCTCTTGCATAAAAACTGGCAAGCCGCGTTTGAAGCCACTGCCGATTTTTTTGACCGCAAATTGAAGGCCTACCATGGAGATAAGTAAAAGGCTTGGCTTAGTTCTGGGCCCGATTGTCTTTCTGGTTTTTAGCAACCTGCCCTTTGCTTTAGTGTCACAAAAGGGAGATGCCGTTATTGCTGTTGCCCTTTGGATGTTGTTCTGGTGGATTACTGAGGCGGTCTCCATTTCGGTAACCGCGCTATTACCCCTGCTGTTGTTCCCCTTATTAAAAATATTACCCATTGCAGAGGTGGGTGCCAACTATGGCAGTCCTATCGTTTTTTTATTCTTTGGTGGCTTTGTAATGGCCTTAGCGCTCGAGAAGGTGAATCTCCACAAACGGATAGCATTGAATATTATACGATTAACCGGAACTACGCCCAACAAAGTGGTCCTTGGATTTATGATCGCAACTGCCGCTTTAAGCATGTGGATCAGCAATACGGCGAGTACTGTGGTGATGCTACCCATAGCACTTTCGGTGATCAACTTATTGATCAATGATGAAGACGGGTTCACCAAAAAAGATCAGAATTTTGCGCTCAGCGTGATGTTGGGCATTGCCTTTTCTGCCAATGCCGGGGGCATCGCTACGGTGATAGGCACTCCACCCAATTCCGTGTTGATCGGTCTTTTGGAAAACGAGTACAACATCCAGATCTCATTTTTAAAATGGATGACACTAGGACTTCCATTTTCCATCGTCATGATTGGCATCATCTACCTAGTACTGGTAAAATGGATGTTCCCTAACAGAGGCTTACAATTTACGGCCTCCAGAACGGTGATCCAGAAGGAATTGCAACAACTGGGTCCTACATCCGGAAAGGAGAAAATGGTGTTGCTAATTTTTGGGGTAACGGTTTTCCTCTGGGTATTTCGAACATTGATCAATTCCATCTTTCCCAAACTGGGGCTTTCAGATACCATGATCAGTATTTTTGCTGCCATTGCCCTTTTTGCCCTGCCCTATAATTTGAAAAAAGGAGATTTTATCATACAGTGGAGGGATACCTCAAAACTAGCCTGGGGGATTCTTATTCTCTTTGGCGGGGGTTTGGCGCTGGCGAAGGGCATGTCGGTAAGTGGGATTGTAGACCTGGTAGCCAACAGTATTGCCCAGAGCGACATCAGTATCGTGTTAACAGCTTCTTTGCTCATCCTGCTGATGCTTTTTATGACAGAGCTCATGAGCAACGTAGCACTAGTAGCGGTATTGGCTCCCGTTGTGGCGGGGATAGCCATAGGCCTGGGAATTCCGATCCTCTATCTCTTAATACCAGTGACCATGGCAAGCAGTTGCGCATTTATGCTTCCTATGGCCACACCACCTAATGCGATTGTGTTTGCCAGCGGGTACGTCAAGGTTCCACAAATGGCCAAAGTGGGCATTTTTTTAAACCTCATTGCGGTAGCCCTACTTATTCTTGTCTTTCAATTTGTGCTTCCGATACTTTTTTAAAAAAAAGACCCCGGCGATTGCCGGGGCCAACTAACTAACTCAAATAATTAAGATGAAGAAACTACTTTTTGTATGGGTCAAAATTTTCCGGAAGATACTTTGAAGTATCAAAACCTAACTCTACGGTATCCTCCTCAATAAAGTTTATAGCTTCTATTGCGACTTTTTCCGTGTAAGGATCGAAGTCTTCCGGAAGATATTCCGTGGCATCAAAACCAAGTTCATCTTCCTTTTCGGACTCGATGAAAACTACCGATGCTAAATCCAACTCTTCTTTAGTAACCTCCACAGTTTTCGCACTTAACAAGGGCAAAAACAGGGCTGCGATAAACGCAACGGATAAGTATTTTTTATATGTCATAGCTGTCATTTTTCTAATTTTAAGACAAAGATAAAACTGTTAAAATTCAGGTTTAGTATGTTTTTGATTTTTGTTAACATGGCAGAAATTCCTGTCAGAAAAGTGTTGTCAACAGAACGATTTTAACATTGTGAAGGCTGTAGTGCCAGGTGCTGTTTTTTGCCAACTTCGCAGGTTTTTGACAAGAATTTTAACAACTACACTTTATCGATTTTTTTGTTATTTTTTCGTTAAAACATTCTTTCTAAGATAAAGGATCTACCTAAAACAAGAATCCCGGCAAAATGCCGGGATTCCTGACTAACTAACTCAAAAATTTGATAAAATGAAAACATCCTACCTAGTTTGACCGCGTATAGGGGTCAAAATCTTTTGGGAGATACATTGCAGTATCAAAACCCAAATCAATTTCATCATTCTCTACATAGTTGATGGTGCTCACTGCCAACACTTCGGAATAGGCATCAAAGTCTGCAGGTAAATATGCTGCGGTGTTAAAACCTAATTCCCAATTCAATTCATCCAACTCCAGGTACTCCAATGTAGTTACATTAAAATACATTTCGTAAGGATTAAAGTCGGCTGGCAAATAATCTGCCGTCTCAAAACCTAAGTCTACTTCCTCCTCTTCCAAAATATAATTGATGGAATTGATATCAAATTCGCCTTCGTATGGATCAAATCCTTCCGGCAGATACTCGGTGGTATCAAAACCAAGGTCCAATTCAGATTCATCTTCAATGTATATAATGGAATTCAAATCGAAAAAGCTTTCATAGGGGTCAAATCCCTCAGGAAGGTAATCGGCAGTATCAAAACCTAGATCTACCGGTATTTCTTCCTCTATGAACTCAATTTCATTTAAGTCCAACTTAAAAGGTTTGCTCTCATTTACGGAAATACCATAAAAGGAAGCTTCCTCAACTACATCGGCTGCTATGGAAAGCGCCGTAAAATTGTTCTCAAAGCTACGGTCAGTTGTTTCAAGGGTTTGTACCTGGGGTACTATAACCGTACTTTTTTGTTCCTCTGCTACAGGTGCACTACTCATAAAAAAACACCCATAAAGTAATAATAACTTGTTCATTTTTCGATTGATTTGATGATTGATGTTATATGCCTATAAGACTGGGCAAATTTCTAAATGTTACAGTTGGGTGTTTCATTTTAACAAAACTTCAATATTCTCTGACGCCAAGTATACCGGGCGTTTTGAGCCGGACCACTAGTAAAATGCAGTATTCCCGAAGGGTAACATACGTCCGGGAAAAAATTCCTATTAATACTATTTTAACACTTTTCTTTTCTAATTTTTTGGTTCTTTGGGCGATTAGACCGAATTCAAATTGACCAAAATGATGCAAAAACTCTTCTCCGGAGTACTCATTGCGATACTCTGCCTGGGTACTTTTCAAACTACAAATGCCCAATTATTTAAAAAGAAGAAAAAGAAAACAGAAGCAAAAGCTCCGGAAAAACCGAAAGAAGGAGATATTCAACCTTACAATAAGGTAATCACTAAAGAGGCTATAACCGATGAAGGGTTGTTCGCGGTCCATCAGGTCGGGGACAAACACTACTATGAGATCCCGGATTCCTTATTCAACCGGGAGATGCTCATGGTGAGTCGTATTTCGAAAACAGCCACAGGCATTGGTTTTGGTGGTGGAAAAATCAATACCCAGGTGTTACGATGGGAAAAGAAACCTAAAAAAGTTCTGCTTCGCGTAGTTTCCTATGGGAACTATGCTGCCGATTCTCTACCCATTCACGAGGCGGTGGTCAATTCCAATTTTGAACCTGTGCTTTTTGCCTTTGATATAAAGGCATTGAATACAAAAGATTCCCTAAATCCTGCTACGGTCATCGCCGTAGATGATCTTTTTGTAAAAGATGTGAACGCTATAGGAATGCCGGAACGTTTCCGAAAACAGTATAAGGTAAGCCGCCTGGACGGAAATCGCAGTTATATTGAATCCCTAAAAAGCTATCCGCTAAATGTAGAAGCGCGTCATGTAAAGACCTATGCTTCTAAAGAGCCACCAAGCAATCAAAGTATGGGTTCTATTTCTATTGAGATCAACAATTCAATGATCTTATTACCTAAGGAACCGATGAAACGTCGGTATTTTGATGAGCGCGTGGGATGGTTTGCCCGTGGACAAGTGGATTATGGCCTGGAAGCTCACAAGAGCAAAACGGTGCGTTACCTGGACCGCTGGCGGCTGGAAGTGAAAGACGCTGATATCGAAAAGTTTAAGGCAGGAGAATTGGTGGAGCCCAAAAAGCCTATCGTTTATTATATCGATCGTGCGACACCGGAAAAATGGCGTCCTTATATAAAGCAAGGTATAGAGGACTGGCAGGTGGCTTTTGAGGCCGCTGGCTTTAAAAATGCAATTTTGGCAAAAGATCCTCCCTCCGCGGAAGAAGACCCGGAATGGTCTCCCGAGGATGTTCGGTATTCTGTAGTACGCTATTTGGCTTCACCCATCCCGAACGCCAATGGCCCTCATGTGAGTGATCCAAGAAGCGGGGAAATCCTGGAATCTGACATTAACTGGTATCATAATGTAATGACCTTATTACGCAATTGGTTCTTTGTACAAACCGCTGCCATTAATCCAGAGGCACGTACCACGGAGTTTAAAAATGAGGTGATGGGAAGATTGATCCGATTTGTATCCGCCCACGAAGTAGGACATACGCTGGGACTTCCGCACAATATGGGTAGTAGTGTGGCGTATCCTGTAGATTCGTTGCGTTCCGCTTCCTTCACACAAAAATATGGTACCGCACCTTCCATTATGGACTACGCCCGATTTAATTATGTAGCGCAGCCCGGAGATGAGGGGGTGGCCCTTATGCCCGATATCGGGGTCTATGACAAGCATTCTATCCGATGGGGATACCGCCCTATATTGGATACCTCCGCAGAAGATGAAAAACCCATATTAAACCAGTGGATCATGGAACATGCCGATGACCCAATGTACCGATTCGGGCACCAGCAGGTAGGAGATATCCATGATCCCAATTCTCAGACCGAGGATATAGGCGATGATGCCATAAAAGCGAGTACCTATGGCATTGCCAATTTAAAACGCATTGTTCCAAAATTGATGGAATGGACCACAGAAGCCGGAAAGGATTACGAAGATTTAGAAACTATGTATGGCCAGGTCGTAGCACAGTTCAGACGCTATATGGGTCATGTTTCCAACAACATTGGAGGTGTCTACGAATACTATAAAACCGCAGATCAGGAAGGAGCGGTGTACATCCATGTGGATAAGACACATCAGAAAAACTGCATGGAATTTATCCAGCAACAGCTTTTTGAAACACCGGAATGGTTGATCGACCCTGAGATCTTTAACAAGGTAGAATACTCCGGTTCTGTAGAACGGATACGTGCCCTGCAAGTGCGAACGCTGAACAACATCCTACATCTGGGAAAAATGGCACGGCTAATAGAAAATGAGACTATAAATGGGAATGGGGCTTATAGTTTGTTGGCGATGATGCGGGATATGCGAAGGGGGTTATGGTCCGAAACCCGAAGCGGTAAAACCATCGATACCTATAGAAGAAATCTGCAAAAAGCCCATATTGATCGATTGGAATATCTTATGACTGCAGAAAATCAAAAAAAGCTGCCGGATTTCGGAGGGTACCGAAAGTCTACTGTGGTAAACACCAGCCAATCCGATATTCGCAGTGTGGCTCGCGCCGAATTAAAAAATCTAAAGCGGGACATTACTAATGGCTTATCCCGGGTAGCTGACACCATGAGTCGTTACCATTTGCAGGACGCCCTGGAACGAATAGATAACGTGCTAAATCCGAACGGATAGTTGCTGTAAGAAAATTCACGAGCTTTCCTAAAATTACAGGCAAACCAATGGTTTGCCTTTTTTTGTCGTTGGTTTTTTTCCTTTCACCACCACTTTTCGGATGTTCACAACATATTCTCAAAGCACATGTATCGTTTTCGTAAATTAGATATTCCAAAATCTTACCTATGAAAGCCTACAAAATCAAAAGCCTTATTTATCTAAGTATTTTTATAGCCGCAGCAGCGGTATATTACCATATGGAGCAAAACCAAATGCTTCAGGATACTTTATCAACTTCTTCTGTTGCCGATTTGGAGGTAGAACAACCTGCCGAGCTTGAGGGAGAAGAAGATAATAAGGAATAAGCTTTTCCATTCCATTTGTTAAAAGCATCACAAAACCCTTCGTGATATTAAACCTTTGCTGCCGATCCAGGTCAAAAAGGTGAAATCAAAAAAATAAATATCATGAAAGTAGTAAAACCATTGGTAGTGATAGCCCTCTTTATGGGAGCTATTGCGTTTGGGCAGCGACAGGGAAGACATGCCGGTCAGCATTTGGATGCCCTAAATGAACTCTCCGTAGAACAAGTGGCCACTTTGAAAACCAAGAAAATGACGTTGGCACTTGATCTAAACGAAAGACAACAGGAACAAATCATGGAGTTAAATCTGGAGAATGTTGCGTTTCGCAAGAACAAAATGGAGGAAATCCAGAAAAAAAGAGAGGCTGGGGAACTAAAAAAGCCTACGGCAGAGGAGCGTTACGATATGGAAAATGCCCGGTTGGACCGGATGATCGCACAGCAGGAAACATTAAAAAAGATACTGAACGACGAGCAGTATGACCTATGGAAGAAAATGCAATTGCACAAGCAGGCTAAGGTTCATGAACATAAGAAAATGAAAAGACAAAGCAGAAGAGGGTAGTGTTTTTTTGTTGATTGGAAAGCCCCTTGCTCCCACTCTTTTAGGGATACAAGGGGCTTCTTTTATGATTTCGATAGCACTATGGCTATACCGTAAAGCTGGCGACGTTACCCTCAGTTTCAGTGTAAACCGCAGCACCGATGTTGTCTATAAAACGATAGGAGGCCATTGCCGCTCCCGCAGTAAATTCAGCAAGTACATACCCCCGCTGACTCGCATCAAAGTATTGCAACCCATCTATGAGTAAGGTGAATGCTTGTTCTATCCCAGCTATAGTTGCCGGGTCAGAACCAAAGATCCCTTCAAATCCCGGAGAGGTTACAGAAGGGCAGGCAAATTCCTCCCCTATCTTAATACCGTTCAGGTCCGTGAGTACGTTATGCCAGGCGTTATGCGTATCTCCTGCAAAAACCACTGTATTTTTTCCATTTAAAATGGCGTAGAGCTGCTCCCTTTCTGCAAAATAGCCATCCCAGGCATCCAGGTTGTAAGGCACCTGGGCCTCAAGTCGAGCCAACTCTTCCGGAGTTAAGGTAGGATCTCCGGCTAGCGACCGTGCCTTTAAGGCAGAGAGGTCTACGATCGCCGTCTGCAACGCTCCCAGCGTTTCCGGGGAAGTATCTCCGCCGGCAACCTGCCCGATCAGGATCAATAACTCGGCAGGAACCGTCATAGTGCCCATCAGTACCTGTTGCCCCAGCACCTGCCATTTGGCATTGCTCCCACCAACCGCACTTGCGGTCCAGGCCAGCTGTTCTTGACCCATTAACGCTCGTGTGGGATCAAACAAGGCAGCACCAAATCCGTTAAAATCAAAGGAACCGTCCGCTCCGAAAAAATCGGTAAAACTCAATTGCCGATCCCTTCCTACAATTCGGGTATCCAGCATCACCAGATTCACCAAATTGCCATATTCAAAATTGCGATAGATGATCCCTTCGGTATCCGTACGTACGGGGAGGTATTCCCCGTGCACTTTGATAGCACGTTGCAGCCGTGCCTGATAGTCCCCTTCGGAAGGGTCATGATTTTCGGCGCCGTCCCTGTAGGCGTCATTGGTGATCTCATGATCATCCCAAACTACAATAAAGGGCTTTTTCTGGTGCGCCAGCATCAGGCCTTCGTCGGTTCGGTACTGGCGATATCGCAGGCGATAATCCTCCAGGGTCAGAATTTCCGTTACCGGATCGTGTTCCCTGCCCAAAGGAGTGGTATTCTCATTGGTACCATAGCCCCCTACCTCGTATTCATAAATATAATCCCCCAGGTGCAGGATAATATCGGCGTCGCTCTTGGCCATCGCATCGTACACATTGAACAAGCCTGCCGGATAATTGCTACAGGAGCAAAACGCTACCTTAAGACTGTCCACAGTAGCATTGGCCTCAGGAAGGGTGATCGTTTCCCCAACCAGGGAATACACCCCCAAATCCTTTTGCATAAAACGATAATAGTAGCTACCATTGGGCGCCAATCCCGTCACGTCTTGTACAATGGTGAAGTCGTTTTCTGCCGAAGCATACTGCAACCCTTCTTTAACTACATTATTAAAGCCGGCATCGGTGGCCACCTGCCAGTCAATTTGAATAAATTCATTCACCTCTTCAGCGGTTGGCGTGAAGCGTGTCCAGATGATCACCGCGTTGGCTATTGGGTCAAAACTGCCTACGCCATGCAAAAATCGTGGTACGCCGTCCCCATCATCACCATCCCCTAGAAAATCGTCCAGTTTATTGCAAGCCGCCAACTGTGAAGTAAGTATGACCCCTCCCGAGGCCAGAATAGATTTGGCCAAAAAGGCCCTTCTCGATTGTATTTTCCTTTCCATTTTTAAGTGTTCTCAGGTTTAGCTAAAGCTACCAAACCCACATGCCGTTTCGGTTAGGAGAATATTACCGGATAATTAAGGATGCTGGGGTAAGTGTTCGTTTTATGTTAAGTTGTAGTACAAGTTTTACAACAAGCTCAGGGCTATCGTTGGTTTTACCTGTATTTCCGGATATCGTTTAAAAAGACGATATTCATAATTATCTGCTTTTTTACAGATATTTCAAAATATCGCTTATTTTACCGATATTTTGAAATATCGTTTAAAAGACCGATATTTGCCCTATGTCTGTCACCACTGCCATTGTAACAGGAGATGTGATCAACTCCAGAGAAACCTCTCCCAAAGTGTGGCTATCTCCCTTGAAGGCAACCCTCAAACGTTACGGTAGCGAACCACTACAATGGGAAATCTACCGCGGAGATAGTTTCCAATTGGAAGTGACTCCAGCCGATGCTCTAAAAGCAGCCTTCCACATCAAGGCCAGTCTGAAACAGAAAAAGGGTATAGACATACGCATGGGCATTGGGTTAGGAGAAAAAGACTACCAGGCCACAACCATCACAGAGTCCAATGGGACGGCATTTATCCGTTCCGGGGAGTGCTTTCAACAGCTCAAAAAGCAACATTTGGCCATACAATCCGGCAACACCGAATTCGATACCACTCTTAACCTTATGATACGTCTTGCCGCACTAACCATGGACCACTGGATGCCCGCTACATCACGCATTGTAAAAACCGCTATAGAGCATCCCAAGGATAATCAGCACGCATTGGCAACCAAATTGGAAAAATCCCAGAGTACCATTAGTGAAGCCTTAATACGAGCGGGTTACGACGAAATAAAACAACTCCTTGAGTACTACCAAAATGAAGTGACGAAACTATGACACTCATCGCCCTCAAATTGATCCTTGCCCATTTTCTAGGGGATTTTGCCTTACAATCTTCCAAATGGGTCGCGCATAAACGTGCTAACACTTTTCGCTCTAAATACCTCTATTGGCATATAGGCGTACACTTAGTGCTGCTGTTGATCCTACTTCAACTGCACTACCTATGGGCTGTTGCTATAATTATCATTTCCCACTACCTGATCGATCTGGGAAAACTCCTGTTGCGCAATGATCGCAATCACAGATGGCTATTTCTTATGGATCAGTTCCTGCATTTGGCAGTCATTGCCGGGGTAGTTTATGGTATCACACCCTATGAGTTGAATTTGGGGTTCCTGTCCTCCAAAAGCACCCTGTTACTGGTTACTTGCATCGTCTTTGTCACCTTTGTGGCAGCTATCGTAATGAAATTATTATTGGCACCCTACATCAAAGAAATTGCCGAAGACGACAACGGTGAAGGTGCCTCCTTACGAGATGCGGGTAAGTATATCGGCATGTTAGAGCGTTTGTTTGTCTTTGGCTTTATCCTAGGCAACCAATGGGCGGCCATTGGTCTGCTCATCGCCGCAAAATCCGTGTTTCGCTTTGGGGATCTCAATAAAGGGAAAAACCGTAAACTCACGGAATACGTACTCATTGGCACCCTTCTCAGTTTTGGCCTCGCCATTTTAACAGGTATAGCCTACCATGCGCTGTTAACGATTTTATAATTTAAGTAGTTGAACGAAGAAACCGTGCTATTTGTCGTCGGACAAAGCTTTCTTCTGCTGCGTGCGCGTAAGTACTACAACGTTCATTATAAATTTTAAATCGTATTCTGATGAAAACAAAACAGATGTTATCCATCCTTACCTTACTAACCATCTGTTTGTTTGTAAACGCCCAGCAAAAACTCCACTGTAGCTATGATGATTGTGGTTTTGAGTCCGGGGAAGTCGTTTACCTGTTCGGAGACCAGGTGCAATTGCGCGAGGCACCGACAATCAAATCCAAAGTATTGAAAACCCTAAAGATCGGTACACAATTGGTAGTTTTAGGAAAGCACGAACATTCCTGGCGCTACAAGGGCATGGATTCCCATTTTTACAAGGTGGGGTACAAGGGTATGGAAGGCTATGTGTTGGGAGGTTTGATGGCGATAGAACGAAAAGTGATCAACGACCAGATACATCTCTTTGGCCGGTCAAAGACCAGCGACCAGGACTATCTGTTGATCCGAACCCTTGTTGAAGACGGTTCATTTTCCGAAAAGTCCACCCGATTGGGCAATACGCAATTTTATCTATCCCACTTGGGTACAAAAGGAGTGCCCGGTGTAGAGGGCATCCTGTTGGTGGACTATGTGGCCGAAGGTTGTGGTAGCGAAGGAGGTGGTATTTACCTCTTCCAACAGCAAGACGGGCTGCACCAGGTAGCCCGATTATCGCAGGTCTCCGATGCCGGTGTGTATTACTCCTGGGAGGAATTTATCTTTCCCGAAGACGATCATGGCCTGGAGGGAAAGATCCTATTCAAAAAAGAACAGGGAGCGTATCTGGATGAGAAAAGCAGCTGGAAGAAAATCACCAAAGAAACCCGGGAACTCACCTGGGCCAATGGAAATTTATATCCGGACTATAACGCAAAGTCAGAGTTGTAGGAGGAAAAATGCATATAGCTCCCCTCTTTTGAAAACCTGCCCGCGTACTGAATAAAAGAATGATGGCAGGCGGGGAGGGGATGAATTCGGACAGCAAGGACGAAGAAAGGGGAGATTGAAAGAAAATCCCTCCGATCTCTTCCAATAGACATTGGGATTCGATCACCTCCCTTTAAAAAAGGGAGGAGCGATTACTTTTGATCACTGCAAACAAAAAAGACAGGTCAATGACCTGTCTTTTAAAATTCTACTGCCATTCCTAACCGGATATTGCAAAACAACTGGAGGTTGCGAAATCTCAACTCCTATGTAGTAAACAAAAACAATGGATAAGATGGCCTTTACACCCTTTTCCGGTTAAACAACCAATACAACAAGATCACCAGGGAAACAATATAGGATAGCGTCATCAGTACACCAGAGATCATCACCACATAGCGCATCCATAAGATCCCTTTCCAAAGCCAATAAATCCCACCAAAGGTGAGGAATACCGAAACCAGAGGTTCAAAAAGCAGGGTTTTCCGAAGTAATCCTCCTATTGGAGTGGTGGCCACCAATAGGGCAAGGATAAAAAACAACATGCCCATGGAGAGCATGTGGGCATGTACGATGTTCAGTATCTGCCGTTCGCTCATCATAAACTTCATATCAGTAGCCTCCGGATCCTCCTCGTTCCCCAAATAGTTCTCCTGTATCCCCTTTGGTGTTCCGGAGGTGGTAAGATCAACAAATTGGAGTGCGGACAAAACCCCGATACTGGTAATTACCAGGTAGATCACGATAAGGATTTTTATTTCACGAGAGGCGTCAACTAGCTTTCCCTTAAGATGCATGAAGTATTCTTTTTGGGAATGTAGTCAAGAAATTCGAATAGCCTTAACTATTCTTCAACAAATTATTGAGACTCAACTGAAAGAGGGTACCCTCCACCAATTCATTAAGCGCCTTAAGTTCTTTCAAACTCATCGCAAAGCTTACCTGG
Source organism: Croceivirga sp. (assembly GCA_028284665.1). Lineage (GTDB taxonomy): Bacteria > Bacteroidota > Bacteroidia > Flavobacteriales > Flavobacteriaceae > Croceivirga. The sequence continues at coordinate 71,876 of JANQRG010000006.1, read as the reverse complement.
TGTATCGGGGTTTCAAGTAATAAGGCCCTGCAGGTCTCATCCTGACCACAATGCTCGCACAAAGGCACATTACTAAGGGTCGTGGTAATCGTTTTGGAGAACTGTTGCAACTCTTCCAACGACAGCTGCAATCCCGTGTCCCGGAACACCAACTGCACTTTGTACATTTTCTTTGCCGGGCACCGCTTCCATTCAAAGGCTACGCCAAAAGCATTGTGATACAAGGGGTTGATGTTGCTCATATCGCTCATTGCACCAATCCTTTTTGTTGTAACACGGTCATACTTTCCAGAACTTCGGTAATCGCCGTTGTCATGGATTTGGCTGAAATGGTCGCTCCGGAAATAGCATCAATGTTTTCGCCGTAGGCCAGGGGATCCCCGTATCGCTTTCCGACAAACTGTTTTAACCACCGTTGACTCCCAATCTGCCGGCCGTAGTTTTCCCGATAGATCAGCACTTTAGATTTTTTAATAGTCAAATCAGGATTGAACAGCACTACGTAATCGAAAATGTCTTTCATGCTGGGGGCCTGCCCTAAATAGGCGAAACCAATAAGGGTTTCCTCCCTGGTGATCCGATAAAGCTGCTCACTATCCAGGGCTATCGCCGTTTGAGCGTCTACCTCGGAAGAAACCGCTATTGGCTGCAGTTGAAAAGTTTCCAGTTCAAAAGTGGTTTGTACCGCAGCATGCAGTTTTTGCTGTAAGCGGGGAGAGATCTTATCCGTTGCGGTAAATCCAAAAAAGAGAAGGGCCGCGAAAAGCACGGCCCCAACACTTAAACTGGTATTATTTCCCTTCAACACTGCCTTCCATTTTTACATCCGAAGCGATTACAAATTTGTCGATTACTTCTTTGATTTTGGAAACGTCTGCATTCGCTTTTTCCAGGGGATAGAAGTGCATAAACAACGGCTTTTCCTCCACTTTCTTAAGTAGGGTCAGGTCTCCTTCACGATCATAGACCTCATCCCAGGCACCGCGAACGGTAGCCCAGAAATCACCGTGTTCCTGCCACCAATCGGCTGCCAGTTTACATTTTTCTTCCGCAACTCGAGTATAGGTATTCCAGCCTTTTTCCTGGGCGAGCAATATATCTTCCTGCCCGTCTTCCCGGATGATCTTATCGTTGTCTTGTTCGTGTACCCAACCATAGTCCGTGATCTCCTGTCTGTTGCCTCGTAACATCACATTGTAATCGCTTCGTTTAGTATACTCACGTCTGGGGAGTGGCGAATCGGACTTGTTTTCCCAATACGATTTCCCATCGTAATGTACCCAGGTGGCCGATCCGGAATAGCGGGGACTGTCATCCACCTGATATACCTTTTGAGTCCATTGCCCTTTCACAGCGTCCTTTGGGAGTTTTGAAAACACCCAGTTGTTGTCTTTATCGTAATGGAACACTTCGTTGTTTTCATACAACCAATCCTGGCGCCAGTGCTTTACCACCATAGTGTCATTTACCACCAAAACGTGCTGAATGGAAATCTTGTCCTTCTCATCTACAATAGGGATAGCCAATTCCAAAGCGGCAGCGGTGTAGTCCAGCTTCTTTTCGTAGTCAATTTCGGGTGCAAAGGTTTCAGTGTATTTAAAGGTGATGTCGTAGCAACCACACATGTCCAGGATGGCTTTACGGTCCATTTCTTTCTTGGTCTGGGCATATATTCCGCAGATAAATACGAGCGAAAAACTTAGGGGTAAGGCGATTTTTTTCATGATTGGGTCTTTTGTAAACGATGGTTTAAAAAATTTCAATTTTTATGTTGATCTTATTTAGATTGAATTAAAATAACTATATATTTGCTCGCAAATCTAATGAAGAATGAGTCTAAATAAAAAGAATTTAGCCATTTATTTTTCTTTTTTTTTCGGGATGGTCCTGCATGCTCAGGAAAGTCAACCAAAGGACTCTATTCTTACTGAAAACCTAGGCGAAGTAGTGGTGACCGCTACCCGAACTGTACGCCAATTATCATCCCTGCCTTTACCCGTCACTTTAATCCCTCAAAAACAAATTAGCCGTAGCGGGGTTACCCGTTTGGATGAAATTTTAAGAGAACAAACCGGAATAGTAGTAACTCCGGATGCCACTGTTGGGGGTGGAGAAGGTGTACAGATCCAGGGCATAGCATCAGACTATGTTTTAGTCCTTATTGATGGAGTTCCTGTTGTAGGCAGAAGTGGAGGAAATCTGGACTTAAGCCGCTTCGCTATTGGCAATATCAAACAAATTGAAGTGGTTAAAGGACCCTCTTCGGCGCTGTTTGGGTCGGAAGCCCTGGGAGGAGTGATCAATATTATCACCGAACGCCCCAAGACGGAAAAGATCAGTGGGCAGATCACCCATCGGGCCGCTACCTTTAACAACCAAAATACTACCGTAAGTATTAATCAACGGAAAGGAAAACTGGGCTATTCCCTATTTGTTGACCGTTTAAGTACAGATGGCTTTGATCTTTCAGATGATGAGGATGATGGTGAGAGGCAAACTGTAGATCCCTTTTTCAATTATACATTTAATGGTCGGTTGTATTACGACTTCTCCGATAAACTGCGGTTGTTTGCTTCTGGACGTTACTTCCTTCAAGATTTTGATGTACCGGATGGAACCAGCGAAGAACGGGATGGCAACGCCCAGTTACGCTTAGATCATGCCTTATCGGATAAATCCCAGTTCGAATACGAATTCTATTACACTAATTATGTGACCAACGAACAAGAGGTAGATCCTATTGAAAACGAAGTGCTGTTGGATAACGACTTTGACCAACAACTCTTCCGGCCCGAGATTCGATACAACTACAGGTTTACGCCCGCCAGCACGCTTACCGTAGGTGGTGGCTATAACTTTGAAAGTCTGAACCGTTCCTTGTTTGCAGAGCAAGTCACTTTCGATTCCCAATATGCTTTTGCGCAATATGATTTCAGACCGATTAAAAAACTAAACATTATTGTCGGCGCCCGCTTTGACAATCACAGCGAATACAACTCCCAATTCAGCCCTAAAATATCCGCTCGTTATAATATTACCGAACACTTTGCAGTGAAAGGCTCCGTTGGCAGTGGTTTTAAAGCGCCTGATTTTCGCCAACTGTACCTTGACTTTACCAATGCGGCTGGGGGGAACTATTCCGTGTTTGGGAAAGAGGTAGAATTGCAAGGAATGCAACGCCTAATCGCCAATGATGACATTATTACTGACAATGAGGGAAATCGAATATTGCCCGTCCCGCTTTCGGAATTGGGGGAGCCTTTAAATGCTGAAAGCTCCATAGGCTATAATCTGGGTTTTGGATATGATAAAGGAAAATTTCGAGGCGATGTCAATTTCTTCCGGAACGATTTCACCGACCTTATTGATACCCGGATTCTCGCCACCAAACGAAACGGCGCCAACGTCTTTGGCTATATCAATCGGGAAAGCGTATATACCCAGGGCATGGAGATAGACCTCCGATACCGGATTCTTGAACAGCTTACCCTCTCTACAGGATATCAATTGCTCTATGCTTTTGACAAAGATGTTGAGGACGAATTAGCTGAAAATGGGGCTTTTGCCCGCGACCCGGAAACCTTGGAAACTATCCGAATAGACGAAGACGATTATTTTGGTTTGGAAAACCGCTCACGTCATATCGTAAATGCCAAACTGTTCTACGAAATCCCAAAATGGGAGGCCAATGCGAATCTCAGGGTAGTTTATCGCAGTCGCTTTGGCTTGTCGGACAGAAATGGCAATGATTTTCTGGACGAATTCGACAACTCCTTTATTGATGGGTTTGCCCTGGTGAACCTCTCTTTTGGCAAAACTTTTTTTAAACACTACCAGGTACAATTGGGCGCCAATAATCTGCTGGATTTTAGGGGAACCAATCCGTTCTCCTCAGTGGACAATCAAATTGCGGTGAACCCGGGGATACAAGTATTTGGACGATTAAATTTTCAATTTTAAACCATAAACAAAGATTCCTATGAAGACAACGTTTAAATTATTTGCACTAATATTTACACTATTCGCTTTTGTAGCTTGTAGTGATGATGACGATGGGGATTCTGGCCCTGCTGAATTTACAGTTACGGCCATCTCCCCCGAATCCGGTACGGTGGGCACGGAGATTACCATAACAGGGACTGACTTTCCCACAGATGCCTCCGAAATAGCATTGACTTTTGGTGGGATATCCGCCACTATAAACTCGCTAACTGCCACGCAGATTATGACTACTGTTCCGGCTGGGGCAACTTCGGGTGGGGTGAGCATTGTTGCTAACGGATTTACGAAGTCAACACCAACAACTTTTACCGTATTGTCCGATCTTGTCGAAGCAACAGCCAGCAATATTCCTGCACCAACTACCGGTGGGGGTCAAGGAGCGCCTGACGAAGGTCCATTTACTAAGTTTAGCTTTGAAACCGGGGCGGTAACGGATAGCGATACGGAGTGGGATATTGCTTTCAGAGCTACTGCAATTGCCATTAATGGTGGCACCGCAACCGGCACCAATGATGAACCGGAGCGCAACGGAAATGCGGGTGTAGCACTTATTGAGGACGTATTGTTTAGTGAAGTGACCACAGCAGAAGGACTGACCTACGTCCAAGACGCTAGTGGAGCGTTTGCTATTGCACCATTGAGTGATCAAGGTTGGTACAACTACAACCCTGCAACCTTTGTTGTCACCCCTATTCCAGGTACTGTTTTGGTATTCCGTACCCACGACGGGAAGTATGCTAAAGTAGAGATTTTAAGCTATTACAGAGATGCCCCTGCAGAGCCAAATGCCTTTGTTGATGAATCTCGGCTTTACACCTTTAACTACATATACAATCCTAACGAAGGGGAAACCGGCCTGGAGTAATGGTAACCCGAGTACTGTTTTTGTCATTCCGCACCTGTTGCGGAATCCATTGTAGTAGTTGCTGTTCTAGATTCCTGTCGAAGTTTATCCTGAGCATAGACGAAGGGCTGGAATGACAAACAAAAAACCAAGCAAAGAAACCAATAAATACGTTAGTATTTGTATGAAAGCAATAAACATCCTTTTTATCATCCTCAGGCTGGTGCTCGGCGGCGCTATGATCTATGGCGGATTGGACAAATTCCAACCCAACCCCAGCCCTATCGAAGTTTTTGAAAAAGCAGAAAAATTCAAGGACCCGGGGAAGGAAGATATTCTGCAAAAGATCTTGTATATCAGTGGGAGCAAGCAAACCGGGTATTTCTGGCAGCTGCTGGGCATTTGTGAGATCTTTTTTGGACTCTTAGTGCTGCTACAGTACACCAGCTTTGTCGGAGCGATCTTTTTGCTTCCCATTACGCTAAACATCTTTTTGTTCCATGCCTTCCTGGAGGCGGACGAAGTACCGGGATTGTTACGAACCGGGGCCTTCTTTTTGATCAACATTGCCCTGATCCTTAAAGAGCGTGAAAAATGGAAACCCTTACTTTGGCTCAAACCATTGTAGTTTTGTTTATGTTGAGTTAGTTTGAAAACCGGGGCAGTACCCCGGTTTTTTTTACCAAATTAAATTAGAATCTACCTTCAGTAAGTAGGGGTGCCACGAGGCTGTAATCCACTATCTTTAGACTAACGGTAAAACGGAAAAAGATTTTCCACCAACTGTAAAGAAAAGGAGGCAACAATTGATAAAGACAGATATGCTAGGCTTAACGACGGAACGCCTGATCTTTAGACAATGGCAACATAAGGATTATCCCATGTTCGCCGAGTTTTATACCCGTCCGGAGAATGCCCGATTCGTTGGAGGGGTAAAAAGCCCGGAAGCCTCCTGGAGATTGATGGCGACCTACATCGGCCACTATGAGCTATGTGGTTTTTCATATCTAGCCCTTACTGAAAAAGATTCCGGAAATCTTATCGGAACCGTTGGGGTATGGAACTCCCACCCCTGGCCGGAGCCGGAATTGGGCTATTGGCTATTACCTCAAGCCCAGGGAAAAGGTTATGGTGTTGAGGCAGGGCTTGCGGTCAAGCAATTTGCCCTGGAAGAATTGGAACTAGATTCCCTGGTTAGTTACATTGACCCGGAAAACCACGCCTCGAAAAAATTAGCGTTACGACTTGGCGCACAATTCGATACGACTATCCCTTTACTTGATTTTGGCCCTCATGAAGTATATCGCTACAAATAAGTTAGGGTGAAGATCATGACCACCCCTTTCCCAACCTAGCCAAAAGGCTTCTGCTGGTATTAACTATAATTACTACATTCCAAAAGGATGCATTTTTTTCACCAGATAGACTTACAAGCTTGTTAAATCCATGTAATCCAGTATCTTTAAAAACAGGGGTTTATAGCTAAGCGATCTTGCTATCAAACCTCCTGGAAAATGAATAACCAAAACCCTTACAAATGAAAAAAACAGGATTATCCTTATTGGTGATTATGTTCTTTGCCTGTTCCGAAGTCAAAGAGTCCGCCATTACCCCGGAAGCCACAAAACCACCACCCATGGATATTGAAAAAGAATTGGCCGCTATTACTGAGCTCCGCACCCAATTTACTACTGCTCTAAAAGAAGGACGATATGAAGACATGGGCAAATGGGTTACACCAGATGCGAAAACAAAACGCCCCGGAGGGTCAGGCTGGGATGAAATGTTTGCTTTAGGCCAAGAAAGGGGGCGATTTCCCTATGACAGTATTATCATGAGCCCCACCGAAACCATTATTATGAATGATTCCATGGCCTATGACTGGGGAACAAGCCGTGTCTACTATACCAACAAGAATGATGAGGTGGTGGAATTACAAAATTCCTTCCTGGTCATCCTGAAACGCGTAGACGGCGGATGGAGGCTGCACCGCGAAGTAGGGTCCTCTACGGTAGAATAGAAAGCTTATACCAATTCCCCCCGGGCCGGATAGCCGGTTTTTACAATATAGTCTACAGCTTTAACAAAAGAAGGCAAATAGGGCCTTCCCCAGGGATTGCTATTTATCGCGGCATAGTACACCGTATTGGTGTTATCAATCAAAAACAAACCCGGTTCACTGAATACTTCCGGCTCGCCTTCTTTTACCCCTCCGCTTAGATACAGCCCCCAGGCTTTTGCAGTAGCCTGGTCCAATCTATACCCCAATGTGAGTTGAGGGATGTCCCATTTCTGTCGGGATAGCCGTGCTCTTTTTTCGCTGTCCCTACTTACGGCAAGGACATTCACCCCAAGTTGTTGGAATTCAGGCAACAAGTCTGCCAACTGTTGCAGGTATTTTTTGCAAATAGGACAATGCAGTCCGCGATAGAAGACAATCAGCGTAAAATGTTCTGGTTTTTGCTCAGTTAGGTTCCATGGATCCCCTCCTAATACTGGAAAGGTCAATTCCGGTGCCTGTTGTTTTGGTGTGGGTCGTGTCATGAGTTACTGTTTTGGAAAATGGGTGGAAAGATGTTGTTCAAATCGTATAAAGTCGTTCGCGATCTCTGGATTTTTCATGACATCATACGCCATGAAGGTGGGCAAAGGTTGTAACCCAAACCATTTGAAGTTTAAATGCATGGGCCGCAATAGCTCGTCCTCACTTATCCCCCCAAAAAAGGTTTCCTCCGGATTATTAAAGGCTTCTTTAGGCGCATTCGCCGTAACGGATAACATATAATTCCCTTGGAGTTTACCACCAAGGCCATAGTTTTGCTTTGGTGCTTCTTTGCTCCTTCCATCTCCATCGGATAATTCTCCCATCATCCCCATAGAAAACACCTCATCAATATATTTTTTGAAGGACCAGCTTACCCCCATCCAGTTGATAGGGGTTTGAAAAAACACAATATCCGCCCATTTGAATTTTTCAATTTCTTCCTGGACCGCATAGTCATCTTCCATTGTGGTTGTTTTCACCCTATAGCCATTTCCAGTGAAGAATTTACCAGCCTTTTCCGTTAAAGTAGCATTCAATCTTCCTGCAGAAAAAGGATATTTCTGATGGCCATTGAGTATAAATACATTCGGCATTACAAAATTTGTTTTAATTTGTTTCGTAAAGGAACTAATAATAGTTTATAAAAGAGACTTTTAGTTCGGCCGCTTTGTGAAAATGTGGTATCTAAAAAGTAACTAATGGCACGGAAATATATAGACAACCCCAATTCCTGTACGCTTGTGCATACCATGAATATTATCGGCAATAAATGGAAGCCCATAATTATTTACCTATTATCTAATGGTGCATTACGCTTTGGAAAACTCAACGCCTTGCTCCCCACCATTTCCAGGAAAGTCTTAACCAACCAACTTAAAGAATTGGAAAGCGACGGACTGCTTAGGCGACAATCGTTTGCAGAAACCCCACCACGGGTAGAGTATTCGTTGACTGAAAAAGCAAGCGGACTGCTTCCCATTTTAAAACAATTGAGCGATTGGGCACACCACACCTACCCTGAAATCGACTTTGAGGAATGCAGGATTATGCTAAAGGAAAAGAGAGAAGCGATGGGTTGAGTATACCCCGGCAACTACCGGCTGGCTAAACTCGCTACACAAAGTTTCCGCCAAAGGCGGACAGGTACAACTTCGGGCTTAACAACGTAGACGAGATTTCCCCCACTCGAGGAGGACAGGCAGTTCCTTTGCTTCTTTAAAATGACTAAAATAACGGCAGTAGTCATTTCGAACCGATCCCGATAACTATCGGGAGAGTGTGAGAAATCTATATCACTTCACTATTTAAAAAATCCCAGTTTGGGTTAAAGGAAGTAATCAAGCGATTCTTTTTCTCCCTTCGCCATTTTTTCATCTCTTTTTCCCTATCAATGGCTTCTTCTATAGACCCAAAACCTCGGTAGTACACCAAATGATAGCAATTGTACTTACCTGCAAAGGATTTTCTTGCATTTTGACTGTCAAAGTACTATTGGGAAAGGCGGCGTTGAATGTCATTGGTCACTCCAATGTAAAGGGTAGTTTTCTTCTGATTAGTAACAATGTAAACGAAGTAGCTTAGCAACATATGCTAAAAGTACTTTTTTTAGATTTCTCAATCGTTTCCCAATAACATCGGGATACCTCATGTCGAAATGACTATGATCCTTTAAAGTCATTTCCGATGGTATTCAGAAAAGTGATAGAACCCTCGTTTTGCAACCCAGATTCCTTATATTTAGTTGAAAATCAACCAATCTTGAAGAAGTATTCCCTATTAGCAGTGCTATGGTCCTTTGCTATTTGCTATCTGCAAGGACAGACCACTATTCAGGATAGCTTGCTGCTTCGATTTAAAAATACCAATGCACCCGACTCCGTCCGTTTTGAAGCAGGTCTGGCCCTGGCCCGTTTTAACATGCGGTTTAGTGCGGATAGTTCCCGAACTATTGGGAAGCAACTATTAGCGTTTTCTCAAACTACAGGAAACAAAGCATGGAAAGCAGACGCCATTAAATGGATTGGCATTACCCACGCCCAGCAAGGACAATTTTACCAGGCCCGGGAATACTTTTTGAAAAATTATGAACTGGTTCAAGAACTGGGTGACGAACACGGAATTGCCATCATATTGGGAAATATAGGCACAGTATTCTATGAAATGGGGAATTATCCCCAGGCCCAGGAATACATTTTAAAGTCCCTGAAGCTTGCCGAAAAAATAGGGGCCGAGCCCGTTATTTCAAGAGCGCTGAACAATTTGGGAAACATCCACAACGATCTGAAGAATTTTGACACCTCTTTAGAATATTACCAAAAGAGCTTAGCTATAAAAGAGCAAATGGGGCTTACGGAAAGTTTACCCCTGGTGCACAACAATATTGGCCTTATCCATTCCAGCAAAAAAGATCATGACCTCGCCATTGCCAGTTTTAATGAAAGTGTTCGGCTTTCCAAGGAAGTTAACGACCCTATTTCCGAAGCCAGGGGGTATTCCAATTTGGGGGTCGAGTACACCAAAATCAACAACTTTGACAAAGCCCTGGAATTGCATGACAAAGCTGTAGCTTTAAAAACCAAAATCAACGATGAAGGTGGACTTGCCTCTACCCTGGTCTATCGTGGAGGTACTTATTTGCGACTGGGCCAGTGGACCAAGGCCAGGGATGATTGCCTCAGGGGACAAGAAATGTCTATGGCCTCGGGACATAGCATTCTTCAACAGGAGGCCTGTTTTTGTTTGAGCGAGGCATACAAAAATCTTGGAAACACCAGGACCGCATTGGAATACTACGAACGTTATGCGCAATTAAAGGATACCTTGTTCAACGTAGAACGTACCGAAGAGATCACTCGTGCCGAAATGAACTATGCCTTCGAAAAAAAACAACTGGCGGACAGTGTCAAATTTCACAAACTACAAACGGCACAACAGGTAGCCTACGAACGACAATTAAACAAACAAAACACCCGCTTTTATGTATTGTTGATCGTGAGTTTGTTAGTGATCGCCTTCTTGACCTTCTTGTACTACAAACACCGGCAGAACTTAAAGTTGAAAAAGGTGGAGAACCAGCTGCTGAATTCCGAAATTGAATTTAAAACAAAGGATTTGACCACCATGGCCGTCAACATTTCCAATAACCAGGAATGGGCGGAATCTCTTGCGGAACGCCTGGAATCGTTAAAAGCGGCTACGGGGCGTAAACGCCAAAAAGAATTGGAACTCCTGGAAGAAGAAATCAAGAACAAGATCTGGGTGAACAAGGACAGTGATGACTTCTATCAAAAGGTAGATGAATTGAGTAGCTCCTTCTATGCCCGCTTAAACGAACAGTTTGAGGGACTGACCAAAACCGATGTACGCCTGTGTTCTTTTATCAAGCTGAATTTGGATACAAAACAGATTGCTACCCTTCAAAATATCAATCCCGCCTCGGTAAAAATGAGCCGAAACCGGCTCAGAAAAAAGCTACATCTCAGTCCTGAGGACGATTTGTCGGCATTTTTACATACTATTTGATAGTTTTTTTCAACTATCTGATAAACAATTATTTAAAAACCATAATCTTTGTTTTGTAACCCATTTGTAACCCTTCGGTGGTGGTGGCGTAACCCATTTGTAACCAGCTACTATTCTTAGGAAGGGCTTCTTCGTGACTAGGTTTGCCATCGAATTAAAAATCGAAACGTCATGAAGAAAATTGTAATGTTTACGTATTCCGTAGTTGCGTACCTGATCGCATTTGGATCCATCCTTTTTTGGATCGCTTCAGTCGGCAACTTAATTCCAGGTATTGGAATTGACCGAGCTCCTCAACTCCCTGTTTTATGGGCAGTAGCAAACAACCTCTTGTTGATCTCCCTCTTTGGGGTACAACACAGTGTGATGGCACGAAAATGGTTCAAGGCCCTATTTACCCGCTATTTTCCAAGGCCAATAGAGCGTAGCACCTTTGTTCTGGTTTCCGGGCTGTTGCTCTTTAACCTGGTGTACAACTGGCAACCTGTTGGAGGTTTGCTATGGGAAGTAACCCCTAACAGCCTATTGTATTATCTGTTGTATGGATTGTTCTTTGCCGGCTGGGCGATATTATTCATCAGTTCGTTTTTGATCAATCACTTCGATCTGTTTGGACTACGACAGACCTTTTTAGAGTTGATGAACAAACCCTATACGCAATTGCAGTTTCGGGTGACCTTATTTTACAAATACGTACGTCACCCGCTGTATTTTGGTATGCTACTAGGTATGTGGGCTACTCCGACCATGACAGTAACGCATTTGCTATTCGCCATTGCCATTACTGCTTATGTGGTTATTGGAACCCTATTGGAAGAAAAGGACCTCATGAACGAGTTTGGAGAAACATATAAGGCCTATCAGGCTAAAAAACCAATGCTCATTCCGTTCACCAAGTGGCGAAAAAGAAGCAATCCAAAGCTGATCGTAAAGGAAAAAGTATAGTACGAACACAAAATTATCAATCATCATCAAAAAACAAGTAAACAATTCAACCATGAAAACAAGACAACAGTACAAAAGACCGATGTTCTTTGGATGGTATACCATCCCATCGGCAAACAAAAAAGATGACGAGTGGAAATCACCGTTAAGCCGTTGTCCCAGTTCGGATATGGACTATTTGTATAAGGGATAATGGAATAAAGGGCATCTTTTAGATGCCCTTTTATTGTTTGTTTATTACCTCACAATAATGATTTCGAGCAGACTGGATTAGGTGTGGAAAATTTAAATTTGAAGTATCTCAAAACAAAAGCTCCTCCCTTTGGATAAAGGGAGGTGGCATCAGCTCGACAGGTGATGCCGGAGGGATTGGTTCTTCAATCTCCCCTTTCTTCCTCCTTTCAGTCCGAATTCATTCCCCTCTTTTCTAAAGAGGGGAGCTTTGATTATTTTAATTGAAGTGAAGCTAACCTAGCAAAAAGGAATTGAAAGAGCGGAGAAAGGAACTTAGAAAACATCTGATTTCCGGAGAAGTTAGGTTTTGTCTTAGCGCTTTTCTGTAGCCCTTCAACTCTGATTTATTGTGCTTTTTCACCAATCCCAAAATAGCAGAAAATTCTAAGGCTCCTTTCCCTGGTTAGGGAAAGGTGACATCCCGAAGGGATGACGGAAAGGGTGGTAAATAACCAACCCATCCGTCTTACTTCTCCGAAGTAAGCCACCTTCCCTTTAGTAAGGGAAGGAGCTAGTATTTCTCGTTTCAAAAAAAAGACAGGTTTAAAGACCTGTCTTTTCTACTAATTTGATGAGTTTTCCTACACTTCCACTTCCGGATTCCAAATCCCGGTTTTTACGGTCTCCGCGACATAGTCTGAAAAGTCGATTGGAGGCCGACCCAACACCTTTTCCACATCATTGGTGACGATCTGGTTTTCCGGGTTGTCCAGCACATGCGTAAACAAGTACTCAATGAGCCAAATCACATCTTCAGGCAGTTGCATTTCTTTCATAGCATTCACATATTCGGAAAGCGTGATCGGAATAAATTGGAGTTCCCGGCCGGAAGCCTTAGCAATCTGGGCTACGACATCTTCAAAGGTGAGTAAACGTGGACCGGTCAACTCATAGATCTTCCCACTATGGCCTGTATTCAAAAGTATCTTGACTACTACCTCCGCAATATCATTTGCATCTACGTAAGGTGCCGGACTATCCGCATTGGGCAACGCTACCACGCCTTGCTGAATGGGATCAAGGAAAAAGCTCTCGCTAAAATTCTGGCTGAACCAGCTTGCCCGTACCACGGTGGCTTCTATCCCACAATTCAGTACAATTTGCTCACAACGCTGAGCTTCTACTTCCCCTTTCCCGGACAAAATGACCAACTGTTGTACCCCCTGCTGTTTTGCCACTTTAGTTAAAGCTTCAATGGCTTCCTTAGCACCGGGAACCGCCAGATCCGGTTGATAGGTGATATACATCTTTTCAATCCCTTCCAGCACCGCTGGCCAGCCTGCAGGTTGATGCCAGTCAAAAGCCGGAGTTTCACTTCTTGAACCGATTCGGACATTGTGGCCTAAGTGGGTTAATCTTTCGGCGATACGTCGCCCTGTTTTTCCTTTTCCTCCTAATACTAAAATGTTGTTTTTCATGATGATTTCTGTTTTAATTGTTATTGTTTTTAGTGTCTCCCCGAGCACACCTGCCTGCCGGTAGGCGGGATCGAAGAGTATTATTGTTTCAGTTCTATTTGTTACTACTTGCGATGATGAGCAGTGCAAAAGCGATGGTTCCCGTAACGACCCGTATGGTATGAAACCGATTCCAGGGCTGTTCAAATCTCTTGCGCAAGGCACTTAATTGCTCCGTACTGCTTTGGGCCAGATCGGTTTTGTCCAGCAGTTCATTCAAGGGCACGTTCCCGAAAACCGTTACGAGGATCACTCCAAAGAAGTAGATCAGCACAGCGGTCAAAACCATCCAAAAGTGGGTGGGAGAAACGCCTTTGTTTGTAAAGACCGCAACAATGCCTACCAAAAGCGAGCCCATAAAAACCCCGTAGAAGGTGGGATTCAGGATGCTACGATTCATTTGCTGAAAGGCGCTGAGGTAGCTCAGATCGTCCAATTGTCCAATACCAGGGGTAACGGCGTTGCCCCAGGTGAAGCATAGTCCGGCGACCAGACCAACCAAGAGGACAGTCGCGAAAAGTGATAGATTGCTCAGTGTAATTTCCATGTTTCATGATTTTTTAGTTAGTACTTTTTAGTTTTTTCGTACAGACCTTAGCATACCAGTACAGTACTGAGGTAGCGATAAATTCTAACCCAATGACCCAAAAGCCTGGGTCGGTAAAGAAGGCGTAATGGCTCCCACCATTAGGGATTACCAATAGGGGCACGGTGATCAAAGCATCCAAAGCTGCTGCTGTTAAAAAGAAGGTCTGCCCCACCCAATAGCCGTGGGTATGCTGTTCTTTTTTGTAGTACCCTTTTGCCCCAAACCAAACCAGGGGAAGTACTACGATAAACAAAACCATATTGGCCTGTTGTTCCGGATTGTCCAGTACCGGGACAAAGTAGGAGAGCGTATAGGCGCTTACTCCCAGGGCCCAGATACCAGCTCCAATTCCAATTGCTCTAAACGTTTTCATGACTGCTCGTTTTTTAATTACACTCCAAAACTAGAGCAGCTACCTTCCGGACATTTGTTTGAAAAGGAGTATGATTTGTTCGAAAAGGAGAAGGAGATCATTCTCTGATCTGACTATTATATCGGACCCAACCTAGTTTTGTTCGTCCTTAGGCTTACAGAACAGACCTTGAGAGTTGTGAAGAGAGCATGAAAATCTTATGAAGTAAAATAACAATGAGATTTCTCAATCGTCGTTCCGACTCATTTCGAAATGACTAAAAGTATCCGTAATTGATTTTTCCCATATACAGTCATTTCGAACCGGATATTGCGAAGCAGTAGAAGCGTGAGAAATCTAAATTACATCGATACTTAAAAAATCCCAATCAAGATTAAAGTAGTTGACAAGGATATCCTTTTTCCCTTACTGCATAAAGTTTGTACCAAAGGAGGTCAAATGCAGCCTCGAGGGGAACAATCAGAGTTGAGATTTCTCAATCGGTGCCAAGCACCTCATTTCGAAATGACTATTAGTTTCTATTATAACTTTTCCGCCAACAGTCATTTCGAACCGAGCTGCAATGTGCAGTGAGCGTGAGAAATCTAAACCACATCACTATTCAGGAATTCCCAATTAGGATTTAAGGAAGAAATCAAACGATCCTTTTTTTCTCTCCTCCATTTTTTTAATTCCTTCTCCCGATAAATTGCTGCTTCAACGGTTTCAAAACCCTCGTAATACAATAAATAGTAGCAATTATACCTACCTGCAAAGGATTTTCTGGTATTTTGACTATCGAAGTAGTGTTGGGAGAGTCTACGTTGAATGTCGTTAGTCACCCCAATATAAAGTGTAGTTTTATTTTCATTGGTAGTGATGTAAACAAAGTACCGAAATAGCATTCTTTAAAAGTAGCTTTTTTAGATTTCTCAATCGTCGTTCTTCTCCTCATTTCGAAATGACTAAAAGTATCCGTAATTGATTTTTCCCATATACAGTCATTTCGAACCGGAGATTGCAGAGCAATAGGAGCGTGAGAAATCTCACTCTTCTAACTGTTAGGTTTTCATGAATTAGATTTCTCCTACCGGAGGTGGACAAGCCTACCAAGATGGGCAGACCATTCGGAATTACACTTTAACCTCACTGGGACGGAAGCCAAATTTTTTAGTGAACGCATTGGAAAAGGAACTCAGGCTGTCATAACCCACATGCCAGGCGGCCTCTTGAACCGTAGCCTGTTCACTTCGGATCAATTCATGAGCCCTGATCATACGCTCATTTTGCAGATACTTAAATACAGGAACACCAAACAATGCTTTAAACTCCTTTTTCAATTTGAAGGTATTAAGTCCGATCTGGCGGGAGAGTTCGTTCAGCGAAGGTGGGGTGTCCAGGTTTTCGGAAAGGATTTCTTTTACCTGCAACAGTTTTTCCCGTTCCGAACTTTTGATCTCTGTTGTTTTTAGGGTTGACAATTGCCAGAAAAAGTGGGATAATAAGGCCGTGATCTGACTGCGGAAGAACATCATCTTGGCTTTCCCTTCATACTGATTGGAAAAGATCTGATCCACAATATACTGCATCTCAGGCGTCATAAAAAAGCGCGGACCCTCAACATAAGGGGCCTTGGGTCGCACTAATTGGTCCAGCAGTTCCGTAAACAGCTCCCCTTCATTATTGGGTAACAGTTCCAGGTTTCGGGGTGCTGTAGCAATCACAAGACATTGTAAGGGTTTATCCGGCGAGACGGTGTGCACACATTCTACAGTCTCATCAGCATAAAAAGAAAGTGCAAGCCCTTTGGTATGCTCATATGCCATTTTATGCTCCCTAAAATTCATGGACAGGTGCACATTGCCGGAACCATAAAACGCCACTGCGATCATGGGCTCATCAAAATAACAGGAATCAACAATCACCCTATCGGATGCTGCTTCCTCCACCAGGATGGTAAAATCGTTGATATCGATAATGTCTCTTGTCATAGCTGCTACAAATTAAGGAAACCGCCAATTCCTTCCAAAAAAACACGAAATACTGCGAGCTATACATTTTACCGTACTAGTAGTCAACTATTTAACTATCTTCTTATCAGCGTTTTTGCCGGACTGCTACCTAAACCACTTCCAGTATGAAATACTTTCGTATCACGAATGGAAAACTCCAGCTCCTCATCCTACTGTTCCTTTTACTGATTAACTGCGGCAAAAAAGCGCTCCGGGTGCAAGACTACGGCCCCGAGGTATTACTTGCCTGGAACGAAAAGGTGATGGCTCTGGCAACTGCTGAAGACGGTCTGCTTACCTTGAAAGGACTACGTACCGCAACGATGATGCATTTGGCAGCGCATGACGCGTTAAACACCCTGGCACCTCAATACAGTTACTATACGTATCATGGCGAATCCTTGGAAGCCCACCCTGTAGCAACCGTTGCCCATGCGCTTTATGCGATAGCTGTTACCCATTACCCTGATCATAAACCGGAACTGCACGAAGCCCTGGAACGTTGCCTGGATACCTTACCCAAAGCTGAAATTGGGGCGGCGAAGACGTTGGGAGAAGCAGCTGCGGCCAAACTCCTCGACGAACGGCAAGGCGACGCCTGGAACGGGGAAGCGGAATATACCTGGCATCCCATGGCTCCCGGGGTATATGCCGAATTTAACGAGCATAGTGGTACCCCGGAAGGTTTTGTATTTGGAGCGGGTTGGGCTTTGGCCCAACCTTTTATGCTCCCTTCGCAGGACCACTTTCGGTCTCCACCTCCACCCGAGATTCCCAGCGCCACCTATGCTCAGGCGTTCAATGAGGTAAAAGAAGTAGGGGCCCGGCAAAGTACTACCCGGACGGAAGACCAGGCACATCTGGCAATGTGGTGGAAGGACTTTGTAGAAAATTCGCACAACCGACTGGCCAGGGACCTGGTGGTAAAAGAACAGCTTAACCTATGGGAAGCGACCCGTGCTTTTGCACTGATGAATATGGCGGTCTATGATGCCTATATCAACGTCTTTGACAACAAATTTCACTATAACCATTGGCGGCCCTATACGGCGATCCGCTGGGCGGAACATGACGAAAACCCGGATACCCAACCCGATCCGGGGTGGAACAACCTTCACCAACACACCTATGCCTTTCCTTCCTATCCCTCCGCCCACGGAACGGCCAGCTCAGCAGCCATGCGAGTTTTGGCTACCACACTTGGTACAGGAGATGGGTACACTTTTGTCATGTCCACACCGGAAGTAGAACAGGCAGGACCATTTTCAGAAAAGGTCGCTATGGAACCCCCTATTCGCTCGTTCTCTAGTTTTTCGGAAGCGGGATTGGAAGCATCAATGTCCCGGGTCTACCTTGGTATCCACTTTCGATACGATTCCGAAGAAGGGCATCGGTTGGGGACAGCGATTGGGGAATATGCCGTAACGCATTTTCTACAGCCCTTACCGCAGGAATAGTGTATCCGAACAGTCATTTCAAATTAAACCACAAGGAGTTAGGAATGCAGATACTTTTATCTTAAAAATGGATTCCGCAACAGGTGCGGAATGACATCCCAAGAAAATAGTGTGTTCTTTCATTCTTGTGTACTAATTAAGAGGAGTCGAAGGGAGTACGCAAGAATCCAAAGATCAAAATTGGACCTCCTCCATTGAGGACGGACAAGCAGTTTTTGAAGTCCTTGAAATACCATCCATTTTATTTACCTTAAAGCACTGCAAGTAAACGCAGCAAAGTTTCCATGACAATTTCTCCCACCTGGCGTTTGGTCGTCGCCATCCTTGCTGGAATTCTCACTGTATTCTTAGTACAGGCTGGGCTTACCCAACTCTGGAAAGCCAATGGCATCACCTGGGGGCCAAAAAACCTTCCGTATGCTCCCTTACCGCAAGTGGGAGCCCTGTCCTCGGCTTTTGTAGCAGGGATTATGGGACCATTCGTAGCCGTACTAATTGCCCGAAGAACGGCTCTGGTGCTATGGTTTATTTTTTTGGGAATAGGCTTAGTCATTGACGGTTTTGCAGCGCTTGGTCCCATGCAACCCCTCCCGATGTGGTTCCGGATAAGTTGGGTATCCAGTGTGGTGTTTCAAGTTGTTATTGGTATTACGCTGGGCAGTAGCTTTCTGAAGAAAAAAGCAACACCATGATGGAAAACCACTTTGTTTTTGCTGATCTCTCAACCTACGAGCTCACCATAGCTAAAAATTTTTATTCCGCTGTTTTTAACTGGGAATACTATACGGAAGATGGCCGCTATTATTTGGCACATTATGGCAACAAGCAAATTTCGGGCCTTTACGAAACACCCAGGAAGTTTAAGGACATGAATATGCCTTCTTTCTGGATGAGCTATATCCGTGTGGAAAGTGTAGAAGACACAGTAGCAAGAGCCAAAACCCTAGGTGGGATCATTGAACTGGTTGACACTGAAAACCCTATCGGAAAAGTTGCCTTGATCCGGGATCCGCTCGGTGCGGGTTTTACCGTCTACGAGGGAGATCAGTTGAACAGTCGCTTTAAAAATACCAAGAATGCTTTGGTGTGGAATGAGTTGTTCATTTCAGACTTCTCCAGGATTAGCCCCTTCTACGAAACTCTGTTTCACTGGACGTTCGCTCCTGCTCAAAACGGTCGCCGCTTTATTTTGGATTCCTCGCAACAGCAAATAGGAGCGGTTCGGGAGGTAAGTAACACCCTAAAAGGGAAATACGAGTACTGGGGAGTATTTTTTGCTGTGCGAGACACCGCCACCACTAAAAAAAGTGTGCTGGAAAACGGAGGTTCCCTGGTTTTTGAGGATAACCATTTCACTGCATTGGCAGATCCTTTCGGTGCTTTTTTCCATGTGGTTCCCATAGTAGACAGCAGCATCTTTCCTAAGAAATCCCGATTCGAGAAGCCTTTCAAATGGAGGGCCTCGATAGGGTTGGGATTGATTATCATTAGCCTGGTGACAGGATGGGCCTGGATCTGGGGTATCTTCTTTACCCTTTGGGTGATTATGGACCTGCGCTCCGGTCAGACCCATTTATTCGAACCCATTTCAAAAGTCCAACATCCGGTGCTGTTTTGGGTGGTGCTTGTGTTGTGGGCTTTCCTTGGAGTGTATAGTGTATTGTATTATTTGTATCCGGGGTGGTTTTGGGCCGCTTCATTTGCAACTCCAGTAGGGCAAGACCTATGTTGAACGTCAGCAAAAAGCATCATCCTTTGACAAAACCCGCCCCGCATATTCTCCCTTGTATAGTTATCGCCCAATTCTGTTGTACCTCTCTGTGGTTTGCCGGGAACGGGGTAATGGAAGACCTTATCCATACCTTTAATCTGCCCACTTACGCCCTTGGACATTTGACCTCCGCAGTACAGTTAGGTTTTATTACGGGCACCTTGCTCTTTGCCATCTTTACCCTAACCGACCGTTTTTCGCCTTCAAAAGTGTTTCTTGTAAGTGCACTGTTGGGCGCCTTGTGCAACCTGGGCATCTTATGGGAGGGGAATAGTTTCACTTCCATTATAGTATGCCGTTTTTTGACTGGATTTTTCCTGGCCGGGATCTACCCGGTAGGAATGAAAATTGCCGCCGACCATTTTGATAAGGGCTTGGGAAAATCCTTGAGTTTTTTGGTGGGCGCGCTCGTCCTGGGAACCGCCTTGCCCCATTTACTCAAAGGCGTTTCCGTCGCTTTGCCATGGAAAGGGGTAATACTTGCAACATCTAGCCTGGCAGTGTTAGGGGGATTTCTGATTGTCGGCGGTGTACCTGATGGCCCTTATCGTAAGGCGAGTCAACAACTGCAACTGACGGCCTGTTTTACCATATTTCGGGAAAAGACATTTCGCTCCGCTGCCTTTGGGTATTTCGGGCATATGTGGGAACTGTATACCGTATGGGCTTTTGTTCCGGTAATGCTGGTTACCTATGCAGAGTACCATCCCAGCGTAACCTTTTCGGTAGCGCTACATTCCTTTGCCGTCATTGCCATTGGCGGGTTAGCTTGTGTCTTAGGTGGGTTTATTTCGCAAAAATTGGGAGAGAAACGAACTGCCGGAGGGGCGTTGGCATTGTCAGGCAGCTGTTGCCTGCTCTTCCCCCTGATGTTTGTCCTGCCCTATCCCGGCTGGTTTGTGACCTTTTTGCTGTTTTGGGGCATGGTGGTCATTGCCGACTCCCCGCTCTTTTCTACCCTGGTAGCCAAAAATGCCCCGGCAACCATCAAAGGCACTGCACTGACCATAGTGAATTGTATTGGTTTTGCAATTACCATTTTCAGTATCCAACTAGTAACGTATTTACAATGGGTTGTTTCGCCCAAATGGCTTTTTTTGGTATTAGCAGTGGGGCCAGTATTTGGGTTGATTGCGTTGTTTCAAAAAAACGATTAAAAATTGCAGAAAAACCCCGGTTTTTTTAAGGATAAAAGTGAAAAAGCTTTAGACATTATCCTTTAAATTAGAAGCTGGATCTTCCCCCAAAAGTTACTCCGTAAAAAAGAGAGACTCTAGCACTCATTCTGCGATAGCACTCAATGTGAAAAAGAGTAAGTAAAAATGAAAGAAATAACTATTGAAGAGTTAGCATATCTAATTCAACAAGCCAAGGATAACAACAAACCACAACCTATATTCTTTCTCGGAGCTGGGGCTTCAGTAACCGGGAATATACCTTTGGCTAGGGACATCACAAAAGACATCCTGAATAAGTATCAGAATAGCCCCTTTATTAAAAAACTAAATGAAAAAGAACAGTACTATTCTAAACTAATGGAGTGCCTATTACCCCATCAAAGAAACGAACTTTTAAAAAAATATATTGATGAGGCTAAAATCAATGTAACCCATATTTACCTTGCTCAATTAATGAAAAGTGGATTTGTCGATTATGTGCTAACGGTAAATTTTGACAATTTGATGCTCAGGGCGTTATCGCTATTTAACGAATTCCCATCCACCTACGACATGGCCATTCTAAAGGACCTAACAACAACAACTTTCAAAATAGGATCTGTGGTATACTTACATGGCCAACACCATGGATTATGGTTACTAAATACCGAGGATGAAATGGAGAAGGTGAAATCGATTTTACCAAGAATCTTTGATAGTATAAAGAATGAAAGACCCTGGATATTTATTGGATATAGTGGGTCCGATCCCGTTTTTGAACACATTAAAGAATTAGGAAGGTTTGATAATGGACTCTATTGGGTTGGCTATAGGGAGGATCCTCCAAGCCAAAGAGTTCAGGAATTCCTAACTACCCCTAATACCAATGCCTCTTTGATAAAGGGTTACGATGCAGACGCCTTCATGCTTAAACTTAATGATATTCTGGGTTTAACGCAACCCGAAATCCTTGATAAACCGTTTTCGTCTTTACAGGCAATGTTAAACGAAATTAATGACATTAATGATGAAGAGCATTTTAAGGGAGTGAAGGAACGTTTAGAAATGGCGAAAAAGGACGTTACCAAATCAATTCGTCAATTCGAGAAAAAGGAAAATGTAATACTTGATGAGGCTGAATTACATGCGGATAAATTGAAAAAGGATATTATAGATTTACTGATTTCCGAAAACTATGACCAACAAGGTGTTATCAGGATCGAAGAAAGAGCAAAGCAAATTAATGACCAGGATGTAAATTCTTTGCTAGCAGAATTGTATTTGTCCTGGGGAATTGATTTGGGAAACTTAGCCAAAACCAAGGAAGGAAAAGAAGCCAATGATTTGTATCAGAAAGCAATCGGAAAATACGAAAAGGCTATTGCAATAAAACCAGATAAATATGAAGCTCTTAACAATTGGGGAAATAATTTAGGAAACTTAGCCAAAAGTAATGAAGGAAAAGAAGCCGATGATTTGTATCACCAAGCATTTGAAAAATTCAATAAGGCTGTTGAGATAAAACCAGACCTTCATGAGGCGTTGTTCAATTGGGGAACTGATCTGGGAAACTTAGCCAAAACCAAGGAGGGAAAAGAAGCCGATGAGTTGTATCACCAAGCATTTGAAAAATATAATGAGGCTACTAAGATAAAACCAGACAAATACGTAGCATTTAACAATTGGGGGACTGATCTGGGAAACTTAGCCAAAACCAAAAAAGGAAAAGAAGCCGATGAATTGTATCATCAGGCTTTTGAGCAGTACCAAAGGGCTACAGAGATCAAACCAGACTATCACAGGGCATTTTACAACTGGGCATATCACTTGACCGACTTAGCCAAAACCAAAACAGGGAAGGAAGCCGATGATTTGTATCATCAGGCTTTCGAGCAGTACCAAAAGGCTGTAGAAATCAAACCAGACTATCATAGGGCATTCTACAATTGGGGAACTGATTTAGGAAAGTTAGCCGAAATCAAGGAAGGAAAAGAAGCCGATGAATTGTACCGTCAAGCATTTGAAAAATTCCAGAAGGCTATTGAGATTGAACCGGAATTGCACGAAGCTTTTAACAACTGGGGAGGTGTTTTAGTCAACTCAGCCAAAACCAAAGAGGGCAAAGAAGCCGATGAATTATACCATCAGGCATTTGAAAAATTCCAGAAGGCTGTTGCCATAAAGCCTGACAAACACGAAGCCTTTAATAACTGGGGAAACGCTTTAGCAGACTTAGCTAAAACCAAAGAAGGAAAAGAAGCCAATGAGTTGTATCAGAAAGCAGTTGAAGTTTTTTACAAGGCTATTGAACATGGAGAAAGTTCTTATAATCTATCATGTGTTTTTGCCTTGAAGGGGGAAAAAGAAAATGCTTTGAAATATCTAGAACGTAGTCTCTCGAGAAACGAAATAGAACCCTATTTTGTAGAAAAAGATGAAGACTGGAAAGATTTTAATGGGGACAAAGATTTCATAATGCTGATAGAGCAATTCAAAAAATAGAACCCTAAAGCTCTGCGAAAAAAATTTTAGAAAGCTAATGTTTCATAAGAACTATGGGATTTCTCAATTGGCAATACCAGTCACATTTCGGAATGGCCTAATGTTGAAAATCAACTTCAAATAGGTAGACTAACTTTTCTATAAATTTCTTGATCATCCTTTAACAATGATCCCCCGCTCCTTTGTAGTATCTTGCATCGCTATGAAACCTCCTCAAAAACCCTCCTTACTAGAAGCCGACAACTTCAGACGTATTTTAGACGGCAAAAAAGTGGACTTATTCACCTTACAAAACCAGCAAGGTGCCGTATGCCAGGTGACCAACTATGGTGCCAGTTTAGTTAGTTTATGGGTACCCGACACCCATTCCAAGTTCGAGGATGTGGTCTTAGGTTTTGACGATTTGGAGGGCTACTTAGGGCCTGATCATTCTTATCTCGGCGCTACGGTAGGGCGTTATGCCAACCGTATTGCCGGAGGAGCATTTGCATTGGAAGGGAAAGAGTATACTTTAGTACAAAACAATGGGGCGAACCACCTTCATGGAGGTACCAAAGGGTTTAACGCAGCAGTTTGGCAAGCGAAACAATTGGATCCACAAACGCTTGAGTTGGGGTATTTGTCTCAGGATGGGGAAGAAGGGTATCCCGGAAATCTTACTATAAGAATGTTATATACGCTAACAGATCAAAATGAGCTAAAAATAGAATATTGGGCCAGTACGGATAAAACTACTGTTGTGAACCTCACCAATCACAGCTATTTTAATTTAAAAGGGGCAGGTAACGGCAGCATTCTCGATCACCAATTGCAGTTGTACTCGAACCAATTCACCCCTTCTGGTGCCACACTGATCCCCACCGGGGAAATCCAGAATTTAAAAGATACCCCGTTGGATTTTGGTGCCTCCAAAGCTATCGGACGAGACATTGACAGTTCCTATGAGCAACTGAACTACGCCGGAGGTTATGACCATAACTATGTTTTGAACAAAAAGAACGGGGACCTGAACCATGCTGCAACCGTAGTGGAACCTGAGAGCGGTAGGGTCATGGAGGTCTTCACGAATGCCCCTGGGGTACAGTTCTACACCGGAAATAATCTACCCATGGGCTTAATTGGCAAAAACAACAAGGAATATGGCCCTCGATCCGCCTTTTGCCTGGAAACCCAACACTATCCGGACAGCCCCAACCAGTCTCATTTTCCTTCTACCGTGCTACAGCCCGGGGAAGAATACTATTCCCTATGTAGTTATCACTTTAAAACAATGGGTGATTTGTGAGGAAATTACCCTGGACAAGAGATTTTAGTTGTAGAATGCAAACAGAAAGCTCCCCTTTAAAAAACCTACCCAAGTGCTGATCAAAGCAATGATGGCAAGTGGGGAGGGGAGCCATTCAATCCAAAGTTTAATCACTCTACCTCCACCTCAGCACTCTGACGAATGTCTCTAGAGGAAGCTCCTACCCTGACATTATATTTACCTTTTTCCAGCGTCCAGTCGTTTTTGTTTTCATCCCAGTACTGTAATTCTTTTACCGGAATACGTAGCCAAAGGCTATCCACAGCTTCAGGTTCAAGAGATCTTGTTTTGGTAAACGCTTTAAGTTCCTGCAACGGACGGTCGATAGCGGAATTTACTTTTTCGGTGTAGAGTTGCACCACTTCTTTTCCGGGCAACTGGCCGGTGTTTTGTACGGTCAATGCCACATGTATCGTATCATTTTCCATTCGTAGTTCCATAGGGCCATACTCAAAACTGGAATAGGATAAACCAAAGCCGAAAGGATAGGACACTTCTAGCCCCGCTTTGTCAAAATGACGATAACCGACATACACCCCTTCATCGTAATAGGTGTAATCCTCATTCCGTACTTTTTCGTCTTCCGGAAGTTCTTCAGGTGGAAAAACGAGGCCGCTTAACATCCCGACCGCAGATAAATGTTCCCCGGCTTCCGGAAAGTTTGCATGGGAGGCGTGGTCTCCAAGGTTCACCGGAAACGTCATGGGCAGTTTTCCGCTGGGGTTAACCGCTCCACTTAAAATATCAGCCACCGAATTGCCCCCTTCCTGCCCTCCTTGCCAGGCAAGTACAATGGCATCGGCTTTATCCTTCCAGGAAGCCGTTTCTACAACCCCACCAATGTTCATTACCACGATCAGCTGTTTCCCTGCTGCTTTAAAGGCCTCACTTGTAGCTTGTAGCATGTCCTGTTCCAATTCCGAAAGTAGAAAATCGTCTTTTTCATAACGGTCCCCGCCTTCACCCGCATTTCTACCCAGGGTAAAGATCCCGACATCAGCACTGGCTACAATTTCCTTGAGTTGTACCTCGGTATAGGCAATCTCCGGTGGGGTAAATGGATTGAATATAGCATCCATACCTTCCGGTTTTTTAAAACCTTCAGGATTGGCGGCTTTATGTGCTTCAAACGCATTTTTTGCAGCGGTATTGATCACAAACCCGGTATTGGTTAAGCCTTCCTCTAAGGAAACCGTGTACGCTTCGTTTACATCACCTGAGCCTGTTCCGCCGGCAATAAACCCATAGGAGGTAACCCCCAATAAAGCAACATTTTGCCCGGTGTTTAATGGTAAGGCGTTTTCATTCTTAAGTAGCACTATCCCCTCGGCAGCGGACTGACGGGTGACGGCAGCGTGAGCTTCCAAATCAGGATTATTCCCATAGCTGTAGTTTTGCATTTTCTTTGAGGTGAAAATTAACCTAAGGATCCGACTGGCAGCCCTGTCAATGTCTGCTTCGGACAGTTCTCCGTTTTCAGCAGCTTTGGTTAAGGCCTTCCATTGCCGTTTTGTTCCGGGTTCCAGCAGATCGTTTCCAGCGCTGATCTGAGCCGGAGCGTTACTACCCCCAAACCAATCAGTCATTACAAGCCCCTCAAAGCCCCAGTCGTCCCGTAAGACATCAGTCAACAAGTACTTACTTTCCGAAGTATAGGTGCCATTAACCTTGTTGTAAGAGGACATAATGGTCCAGGGCTGGGCCTTTTTCACAATGTGCTCAAAACCTTTCAGGTAGATCTCACGCATGGCACGTTCGGAAACCCTTACATCGTTTATGAAACGTTCGGTTTCCTGGTTGTTCGCCACGTAATGTTTTACTGAAGTACCCACGCCATTGGATTCAATACCATTCACAATTGCCGCCCCCATAAACCCGGTTAACAGCGGGTCTTCGGAGAAATATTCAAAATTTCGCCCACACAACGGATGCCTGTGGATGTTAGCGCCCGGGCCAAGGATGACATCAATCCCATATTCCAGGGCTTCAGTCCCCATCGCATTCCCAACTTCGTATACCAGATTTTCATTCCAGGTAGATGCCAACAGGGTGGCAATGGGAAAGGCCGTGCAGTAATAGGTTCTATCTTCCCCTTCCCGAGTGGGAAGTATCCGCAATCCCGCCGGTCCATCGGATAAATACACAGTAGGAAGGCCTAATCGGGGGGTGGGCACTATAGTCCCCACTGCTCCGGGAATGCCTGTTCCTGGCTCTACTCTACCCATAGCAGAGGCAATACCCGAGCCTTTCAATAGGTGGATCTTTTCCTCTAAGGTCATTTGCGAAAGCACATCTGCAATCCGTGCATCAATAGACTGACGGTCGTCCTCATAGACATCCAAAATGCCATTTGCATTTCTATCCCAATAGGCATAGCCATCCTGAGAGCGCTCGGCAAACTCCAATTGCTCAGTATACTCCCCTTCAAAATCCAGGAAGGTCTTGTTAAAATAGCGCCAGCCCAAAAAGCCTGCCAGGAGTAGCAGCAGTAAGAGCACGCCTAAAATCTTAAGAATAAGTCGTAGTATTCTTTTCATGATAATATTATTGTGTCGGTTTGACACAAATATAATTCTTTTTTGTGGCAAATTGACACAAAATGCTATTTTTGTTGTATGGATATGCAAAAATTGTTGGACCACGGTACTGATTATTTCTTACCTAACCTTTCTATAGACCTGGTCGTTATTGGGTATGAAGAGGGGACGCTCAAATGTTTGCTCCTGCAACTGGACGATAAATGGGCCTTACCCGGAGGCTATATCGGAAGAGAGGAGTCTGTGGATGATGCGGTAGTTCGTATCCTGAAAGAGCGTACCGGTTTGAACGACCCTCATTTTAAGTTCCTGGACGTGTTTGGGGGACCTCAGCGTAGTTTTTCCGAGGAGTTTCGCCAGTTTTTTCTAAAAAAGAATTTCCCCTGGCGGGAAGAGTATTGGATCAACCATCGATTTGTGACCCTGGCCTATTACTCTCTGGTTGATATTGCTACTACGCATCCGGTACCCGGAGTATTTGATGAGGCGGCTGAATGGTTTTCGTTCGATGCTTCACCGCCGTTTTGGATGGACCATGGTCGTATTGTGGATGCTGCACGTAAACGACTAAAGGAAGACGTGCAACGGGAACACTTAACCTATAATCTCCTACCCCCTGAATTCACGATGCCCGAATTGCATCAACTGCATCAAACCATACTGCAGGAAAACCTGGATCGAAGCCGTTTTCAAAAAAAAATGCTCGCCACAGGATTGTTTGAGCGGCTCCCCAAGCTTAAAAAAGAAACGCCAGGTAGCAATCCGTATCAGTATCGGTTAAAATCATCATAAAATGGTATTCCGAGCCGGGCGGGCTGGTTCGGAGCAATCCAAAATAGTCTTATCTTTTCGTGGTCCCTTTCACCAAAATCACGAACTACATGAGGAATATACTTTTCGCCGTACTACTGCTTTTAGCTTTGCCCGGCGCTACCACGGCACAAAGTATCTACAGAACCGCCTGCCAAGGCAATATTGCCCGATTAGATAGCTTGCTTCGGGAAACTACAATAAATACCCAGGACAACCGGGGTAGATCCCTGTTGCATTGGGCGGTGGCCTGCGATAAAAAAGAAGTAGTTGATTTGTTAGTTACCAAAGGCATAACCACTAACAGTCGGGATAACGAAGGAAGGACGCCATTATATATGGCGGTACGGTTCAAAAATTCTGACTTGTTTGACCGGCTGGTCGCATTGCAGGAGGATACGGGTTGGACGTATCAGGAGGGAGCTGCTTTGATAGAACGCGCCATCTTAAATAAAGACCTTGCCTTTGTGGAAAAGTTAATTGCCAGCAACGTAGATATCAATGCCCGAAACAGCAGAGGGAGTACCCCGTTGGAAATTGCACTTCGCACCAAAGCCGAAGCTATTGCAAGGTGGCTTATTGCTAATGGCGCAAACGAAGATCTGGTTCGAAAAATATCTCTTGAAGGTTCCTATATGGGACAACAGCCCCCTACACTGATTCCAAAAGTATTTGCCCCAAACTTCGTTTCTACGGAAGAATCTGAATTTGGATCCGTTTTTAATGCCTCAGGCACTGAGTTTTACTATGGAGTAGATGTCAATGGAAAAAATGAAATTCGATATTCCCAAATGGTAGGTACTACATGGACTCCACCTGAAACCTTACTGTCCCATTCACGTTATGGGTATAACGATCCTTTCCTTTCCCCTAATGAAGATAGATTGTATTTTATTTCTAAAAGGCCGATGGACGGACAAGGAGATCTGAAAGATCAGGACATCTGGTACGTGGAGCGTACCGACAACGGATGGTCAGCACCTATTAATGTGGGTCCTTACATCAACTCCGATGCCAATGAATATTATATTTCCTTTACAGCTGATGGAACGCTCTATTTTTCATCAAATCAGGACGCCCCCGATGAACGGAAACCTTCCGATTATGACATCTATTACTCAAAATTTACCAAGGGAGTGTTTCAAAAGGCGGTCCGGTTAGGAGATGCCGTGAATACACAAGCTTATGAAGCCGATGTTTTTGTCGATCCTGAGGAGTCTTATCTCATATTTTGTGGGATACGACCCGAAGGGTATGGGAGAGGCGATCTCTACATCAGTTTTAAAAATGCTGATGGCAACTGGTCCGAAGCTGTTAACATGGGCGATGCAATCAACACTGAACATCATGAGCTTTGTCCCTTTGTCACCCAAGATGGCAAGTATTTATTCTACACCAGTAATCAGGACATTTACTGGGTTAGCACAGCTACTTTTGAGGAACTAAAAGGGAAAGGTCAATAATAAAGAAAGGCTTCCTCCCGAAACTCGTCATAGATTAGGTTCGACGGCCATCGTCCAATCCCCTTCCAAGGTTCTTAATCTCTTATCCGTATCTTTAAAATATGAAGCCCCTTCAGGTAAAAAAAGGTGAGATTCTACAAAAGTCAGGGGAATTGCGCAGTAAGATCTACGTGGTACGATCCGGTTTGCTGCGAAGTTACCTCATTGATAAAAACGGGAAAGAACACATCTTTATGTTCGCCCCGGAAGGCTGGGTTATTGCCGACAGCACTGACCCGGAAATTCCCACAACATTGTTTATCGATGCCCTGGAGGATTCGATTGTCCAGGTTCGCGAAAAGGATATCACCAAAGAACATCAGAACGCAGCCCCTTTGATAAAACGGCTGTCCGTGTTGCAAAAAAGAGTGATCATGTTAATGAGTTTTTCTGCTATTGATCGCTATGAGGACTTCATCGCCACCTACCCAAATATCGCACAACGGGTACCGCAATGCATGATCGCTTCGTATCTTGGGATTACCCCGGAAGCCCTTAGCAAGATCAAATCGGGAAAACTTCGAAATACCTGAGCGCATTTCTTAATCTAGGTTAATGCATACCTACTCACCTTATCTCATATTTGAGGAAAAGACTATACAAATGAAGACAATATCATTGTTGTTAAGGATTTCGGCCATCTTGTGGATTGTATGGGGTCTAGTTCACATTTTTGCGGGTATTATGACCATGAAAGGAATATTGACTGGTGACATCTCCGTCTCAGTGTCCGGTATTGCCGATAAAGTTGATCCCGCAACCTTACAAATAGACTATCCAAAAGCTGCCGGGGCCATTATCGGGCAGCACGGTTTTAACCTGCTATGGATTGGTTTAGTCACTTTTCTGGCAGCTTTCTACATCTGGAAAGGCAATAGGCATGCAATCTTTCTTGCCGCGATCACAGGGGGTCTTGCTGATTTGGGGTATTTCTTGTTCCTGGACCTCGGTGGGTATGTTAATTTTGTTCCTGGAACAGTAATGACCCTTTTTTCCTCCCTCGCGATTATTACGAGTTTTTACGCGCACTTTAAGAAGCAAAGTGGCTAAAAAACCGTCTTTACGGCCTCAATGGTTCTATCCAAATCCGCATAACTGATAGCATCGTTTAAAAAATAGCTTTCAAAGGCAGATGGCGGCAAGTACACCCCCTGATCCAACATCCCGTGGAAGTATTTTTTAAATGTGGCATTATTACCGCTAGCTGAAGACGCAAAATCGATAACGGGTTCCTCGCAAAAATGCACAGAGATCATACTGCCAAAACGATTGATTTGATGTGAAATGCCTTTTTGGTGCAACACCTCGGCAATACCCTTATGCAAATGTTCCGTTTTTTGCGCCAGGCGTTCAAAGACTTCAGGATCTTGGTCAATTTCAGTTAGCATCGCCAATCCGGCGCTCATGGCCAAAGGATTACCACTTAGGGTGCCTGCCTGGTATACGGGTCCTTCCGGGGCAAGATGCCCCATAATATCGGCCCGGGCAGCAAAAGCCCCTACGGGCAGCCCACCGCCAATTACTTTGCCAAACATTACGATATCAGCTACTACCCCCAATGCTTCTTGTGCCCCTCCTTTTGCCAATCGGAAACCGGTCATCACTTCATCAAATAGCAACAAAACACCTTCCTGACTACAAAGTTCCCGCAAGCCATGGATAAAATCTTCCCTTGGAATGATGCAGCCCATATTTCCCGCCACCGGCTCTAAAATGATTCCCGCAATTTCTCCTTTATTCGCGGCCACCAATGCCTTTACACTATCCAGATCATTATAGGTAGCCAACAAGGTATCCTTTGCAGTTCCTTGCGTAACCCCGGGGCTGTTAGGACTCCCAAAGGTGATCGCACCGCTACCTGCCTGTATGAGAAAAGCATCGGCATGGCCGTGATAACAGCCCGCAAATTTTATGATCTTATCTTTCCCGGTATACCCACGCGCTAAGCGCACAGCACTCATGCAGGCCTCAGTACCACTGTTTACAAAGCGAATCTTGTCGATATTAGGCACCATTCGTACCGCAAGCTTTGCCAGTTCCGTCTCAATCTCTGTGGGAATACCAAAAGAAGTCCCTTTTTGGGCTTTTGCCACTACAGCCTCCAGAACAGGCTCATGGGCATGTCCAAAGAG
This sequence comes from Croceivirga sp., assembly GCA_028284665.1. Lineage (GTDB taxonomy): Bacteria > Bacteroidota > Bacteroidia > Flavobacteriales > Flavobacteriaceae > Croceivirga. The sequence goes on along the minus strand of JANQRG010000006.1, from coordinate 40,200 downwards.
TAATGGCCCCCAGGAAGCGATATAATCAATGTATTGATTATCATCTTCATCATAGAGGTAAGCCCCTTTGGCTTGCTTCACAAAAATGGGTGTTCCTCCTACCGCTTTAAAGGCCCGGACCGGGGAATTGACCCCACCGGGTATGTATTTTTTGGCTGCTGCAAAGAGCGCGCTGCTCCGTTGGTATCGCATAGAATGTCGTTATTATCAATCTTTTGTATTAGGAATTTTTGTAAGGTGCAAGTCAGTTCGAGCGCAGTCGAGAACCGATTCGCTCTTACCTTGTTATCGGCTTCCTAATATTCAGTTGCTGGCCAACCCCAATATTTGTGCTCTCCAAATTGTTCAGCTTCATGATCTCATCCACGGAAATAGCGTATTTTTTGGAAATCCCGTATAACGTATCTCCTCGTTCCACTACATGGGTGAAAACCTCGTATTGCTTGGGCTTTCTAACCGTCTCCAGACCGCCATCCACCACTTCCTTATCAAATTTGTCCAGATCATACCGATCGATAAGGGCAATCAACTTCTGGGGATATCTTTTATCCGTGGCGTACCCGGCTTTTTTTAACCCATACGCCCATTTTTTATAATCATCCCTGCGATAATTGAATAAAAACTGATACCTGGAACGGGAGGCCAGGAAAATGCTATGGTCCCGGAAAGAGAACATAGGATGATTGTACTTCCTGAAACACTCTCCCTTGGCATCATCATCGTGAAAATCAAAGTCGCCCTGCCAACCGGTATGACATTTTATACCAAAGTGATTGTTGGTTTTTTGCGTCAATTCCCCTCGTCCTGAACCACTTTCCAGTATTCCCTGGGCGAGAGTAATGCTGGCGGGAATTCCAAAAGCACGCATCTCGTATTGCGCAATTTGGGCAAACTCCTGAATATAGTCCTGGGTAGAGGCGATAGGAAATTTCTTGAAGTAGCCCGGATCCTCGGGCATGGGATAGAGTTCGGATTTCTTAACCTTAGTGCCCTCCAGACCGGAATTAGGTTGATACACCGTCTTCTTTTGTCCCTGGACAACCTTTGAAGCACTTCGCCTTTTGGCACCACAACCCACCAAAAGCGTTACTGTCAATAATGTGGCAAAAAAACGTGTAATCATCAATAGATCAACGGTAAATTTTTCCTTTTCAATATAGCATTCATCCCTGCAATGCCTTGCAGCCCTCCGGTATGGATCGCTAAAATTCGTGTCCCGGGTGCAAATTTATCCTGTTTTATTAGCTCCAACAATCCAAAAAACAGTTTTCCGGTATACACAGGATCCAATTGAATCCCCGTCTGCTTTTTAAAACGATTCATGAATTGTACCAAGTTGGTATTCACTTTGGCATAGCCTCCAAAATGGAACCCAGGAACCAAATCCCAGTTTTCCTTCTGAGCAAAGTTACGAATCGAATCCTTTACATATTCCCCTTTCAGCACAGGAAACCCCAAAATCCTTTGGTGCAGGTGAGCCGCATTGGCCAATCCGGACAGGGTTCCTCCGGTGCCCACACAGGTACAAATCGCATCAAAAATAGCATCTTCCGGCGTCAAAATCTCTTCACAACCCTTTACAGCAAGAGCATTAGTACCTCCTTCCGGTAAAAGATAGAATTCGCCAAATTGCCCTTTCAACTGGGAAAGCACCTTCTCCTCCTCTTTTCTCCTGTAATTTTCGCGGGACAGGAAATGCAACTCCATTCCCTGTACTTTTGCGGCCTTCAGTGTGGGATTGTCCTGCCAGCGCTGCTGCAACTCTTCCCCCCGGATCACCCCAACGGTGCGGAAACCACCCTCCTTTCCGGCATAGGCCAGTGCGGCAATATGATTGGAATAGGCTCCGCCAAAACTTAACAGCGTACTAGCTCTCCTCTTTTTAGCCTCCAGGAGGTTGTATTTTAGTTTTCGGTACTTGTTCCCGGAAATCACAGGATGGATAAGGTCCTCTCGTTTTACCCAAAGGGAAACACCTTTTTCTTTTAACCAAGGAAAATGTAGTTCTTGATTGACTACTTCCACAGATTATGGTCGAGTAAGGTAATTTAAAAAACTATAGGGTTTTCTGCGTTCTGTATAGCCCAGATCCTTTTCATTGGCAAATGCCTCTCGTTCAAAACTAATGTTTTGATAGGCCCGGTAACGGTCCAAATAGAGTAGCGTACGCAACAACCATTCACCGATGTACCAGATATAAAATGGCAATACCAGTAATTCCAACTGCTGTTTTAGGTGGATTTTTTCATGATTAATAAGGACGGTGTCCTCCTTATAAATGTTTTCCTTGACTATGATGAACGGCCAAAGGGTGAGTCCCACATAGTTCTTTCTAAAAAGATGTTTAAAAACCAATATCATACTACAGTCCTTTTACGAACTATTCTATTGTGGGGTACACAAATATAACCTATTCTTTGCCTAGAATACCGAATGATCGATCAAACCTTTCAATTTCCGGACAACCTCCCCGATTCCACCAAAATAATTTTCAAATAACCGTATTGGATGCTAATTTTGAGCTAAGGAGTTTTTGATTGCATGAAGAAATACATACCTTTAGAAGAAGGAGACTTTTACCTTTCTCCGGAGGGTTATCGGGTTTTTACAGCGCAGTACTTGCTAAAGCGAGGGCACTGCTGTGAAAGTGGTTGTAGACATTGCCCTTATGGTTATAACAAAAAAACCAATCGGCAGGAATAGCAACAATTTTCGGCATAATATTTGTGCATTCATAGAATAACATTGCCCGTGTTAAACTCAAAAAAAATTGATATGAAAAAGATACGATTCCTCTTCCTTCCGCTGCTGGCGCTTGTTTTCTTAAGCTCCTGTGTTTCCGTACGTGTTATTTCCGACTATGACCGTCAGGCCAGTTTTAATAATTACAAGACCTACGCCTATTACAAAACCGGTATTGATAAAGCCCAAATTTCCGATTTGGACAAAAAGAGGATATTGACGGCCATAGATACAGAAATGGCAGCCAAGGGATTTGTAAAATCGGGACAACCGGATTTACTGGTGAGTATCTTCACGAAAGAACGGGAACAGGTGGATGTTTACAACAATAACTTCGGCTGGGGAGGCTGGGGTTGGGGTTGGGGCGGCTTTGGCGGCTGGGGCTGGGGTGGCTTTTACAATCCATGGTTCTGGGGTCCCGGTTGGGGCGGCTGGGGTGGCGGCTTTGGCCCAACAGTTTCTACCCGAACAGAAGGATCATTATATATCGATCTTATTGACACGAGAAGCAAAGAATTGGTGTGGCAGGGACGCGGTGTAGGCACCTTGAATAATATTGACAATATTGATAAAAAAGAACAACGTATTCGAAAGTTTGTTTCTCAAATCCTGGCGGAATATCCCCCGGAAAGAGAAATTGCGTCCAATTAAATGTTGGATGCAAAGTAAGCGAAGAATCTACCCATATAGTTTGAGTGTTTATAGTTTGTTACGATCCGGTAGGTTCTTCGCTATTTTTTACAACAGTGGAAAACGGTTGTCATCCTTTACTTCTTTGAGCACAAATGCGCTTTTCACTGCTCCAATATTAGGTAAATTGGCAATTTTTCCCTTGGCAAAATCATAGTAGGCATCCAGGTCTTTGACCACTACTTTAAGCAGAAAATCAAATTCTCCACCTACTACAAAACACGCCACCACTTCCGGGAATTCCCGCACCAATTCCAAAAAAGCGTCCATCATGGAACCTTTTTGGGCTTCCAAGGAAACAAAGCTGAATACCGTAATACTGGGTTCTACCTTTTCTTTGTCTACCAACGCCACATATTTTTGAATATACCCCTCCTGTTCCAGCCTTCGTATGCGTTCGTACACCGGAGTTTTGGTCATATTCAGTTGTTCCGCAATGGTCTTTGCAACGGTTTTCGCATCCGACTCCAAAATTTTAAGAATCTTACGATCAATAGCATCTAACGGGGGTAGCATACAACTTCCTTTTTCTATATTTTGAATCTAAGCAAATTAGTGTTTTTTCCTTGAAAAAGTACAATTAAAAGTATATATCACTGTAAATTATTCAAAACTTCTATTTTTTCGCCATTTTCGTTACATTTATAAGAAACCTGAACAATGCGCTATCATCTAGCACAAGCGAATATCGCCAGGTTCAAGGCTTCCTTAGACAGCCCGGTAATGAAGGAGTTTGTGGATTTCCTGGAGCCGGTAAACCGTTTTGCTGAGGAAAGCAAAGGATTTATTTGGCGATTGAAGGACGAACAGGGTAGACCGGCAAGCTATATTCAATCTCCTTTCCAGGATGAAATGATGGCGGTAAACATCAGTTTGTGGGAAGACGTGGCCTCATTCAAAGACTTTGTATATGGTAGCGTTCACAGTTATTTCCTGAGAAATAAGAAGAAGTGGTTTGACCTCAAAGGCCCCTCTCAATTTGTGATGTGGTGGTTGCCGGAAGGTGAATTCCCTACTTTGGAAATGGCAAAAGGTAGATTAGAGGCTTTGGAAGTAAATGGCCCAACAGCTAATGCTTTTACCATGCTGGATTTTTACGACCCGCAAGGAAACAAAATACAAAACTAAACGCCATGGAGCAACTCGCGTATGAAAGCAACCCGGTACTGGACAAGCTTCCGGAACACCTAAAACAGTACATTAAACCCCAGAATTACGAGGAATACACCCCCATTGATCAGGCAGTTTGGCGGTATGTGATGCGGAAAAATGTAGATTACCTGAGTAGAGTGGCCCATTCCTCCTATCTGGAAGGCCTTAAAAAAACCGGGATTTCAATTGATAGTATTCCCAATATGTATGGGATGAATCGAATTTTAAAAGAAATTGGCTGGGCGGCAGTGGCCGTGGACGGCTTTATTCCCCCTTCGGCTTTCATGGAATTTCAAGCCTACAACGTGCTGGTGATTGCCTCGGATATTCGTCAATTGGAAAACATCGAATACACCCCGGCCCCTGATATTATTCATGAAGGTGCGGGCCATGCTCCCATTATTGCCAATCCGGAATACGCGGAGTATCTCCGTAGATTCGGAGAAATAGGGGCAAAAGCTATCTCCAGTTCCAAAGACTACGAATTATATGATGCGGTACGTCATCTGTCCATAATAAAAGAAGCTGAGGGAACTTCTGCTAGTAAAATAGAAGAAGCTGAGCAGCGCGTTGCGCATCTGCAGGAAAATATGGGTAAGCCCAGTGAGATGGCTTTGATCCGAAACTTGCATTGGTGGACTGTGGAATATGGTCTCATAGGAAGGCCGGAAGCGCCGAAAATCTATGGGGCTGGCTTACTATCCTCCATAGGGGAAAGTACTTGGTGCATGACAGATGAAGTGAAAAAGCTTCCATATACTATAGAAGCTGCGTTCACCGAATTCGATATTACTCAACCACAGCCACAACTGTTTGCTACCCCGGACTTTGCACACCTAAGTCAGGTTCTGGAAGATTTTGCCAATACCATGGCTTTGCGGACCGGAGGCCTAAAAGGGGTACAAAAGCTGGTGGATTCTAAGGCACTGGGTACTGTAGAAATGAGTACAGGGCTACAGATCTCCGGACATTTTAATACTATTCTTTCTCACCAAAGGAAGCCCATATATTTAAGAACGCAAGGTGCTACTGCTCTTGCTTATCGTGAAAAAGAACTTGTAGGGCATGGGGTAGAAAACCATCCGGAAGGTTTTGGCTCTCCAGTGGGGAAACTCAAAGGCATCAATCTTGCCATTGAAGATATGAGCCCCAGAGATCTTAAGGCGTACAATATTTTTGAAGGAGAACGGGTACGATTAGAATTTGAAGGCGGTGTGATCGTAGAGGGTAAAATTGTTACCGGAACCCGGAACCTCTATGGAAAGATCATCTTGATTACCCTTTCCGATTGCAAGGTAACCCATGATGATACCATTCTCTTTTTACCGGAATGGGGGTTGTACCACATGGCGGTGGGACAAGAGATAGTATCTGCTTTCAACGGCCCAGCCGATCTTAAAAGCTTTAACCTTATTTCACACGAGTTAACAGAAACCACGATTAAAAAGACCAGGGACAGCGAAAAACTGAAACTGGAAAGTTATTACCAACGTGTTCGAAACTATAGGGAACGCACGGATACTACAATATCCCGAAGCAAGCTCTTTGGAGAGTTCAAAGAACATTTTCCTATGGATTGGCTGCTCCCTGTAGAGCTTTACGAATTGGCAATTCAGGGTGATAAAGGAGCATTGGCAAGGGACATCGAGGCGCATCTGGAAAAAGTAAAGCAGCAACGTCCTGAAGTAGGGCATCTGATTGACGATGGCCTGGCTTTGGCCCAAAAAAGCGGTGTAAATGCTTAGACCCTAAAGGAGTGTACTGCGGATAACGAACGGATCAATCCATCAGTTGTTCCCACATGGTACTGTCCATAATGGGTTGTTTCTCATAGACCAATTTCCAACCCAGTGAGCGCGTAAGTACCAAAAATTGACTTAGTTCGGTGATGGCCCTATTTTCTGCGTTATCCAGCAAAGAAGAGGCATTCACCTTTTTAAGCAATTTGGCATTCACCTGTGCTTTTATAGCCTTATGGTCTTCCGCTTCAAAGGGGTTAAAATAATCAGCAGACACATCGTAGTATTCAAAATCAGGGTATAGCTTTACCTCCGGTTCCGGAAGGTTTTGAACTACCAGTGTTTTATTCGCTTCATCAACTTCAAAGTGAACTTTACTTAAGTCATAGACCACCTGGACCTCCGCATTCACAACCACTAAAGCTTTTTTATTGGCAGTGAGCAAAGAACCGAAAAGTTCCCTGGAATCGGCATAACTGTACACTTGGGAAAAATGCCCTTCCGTGACAATAAGCTTTGCCACATTTTGGATCTCTTGCTGAATAAGCGCAGTGTCTTCTTTAAGGCGTTCCTTCGCCATGTTTTGATCCCAACAAGACCTATACACAAAAACAAAAGTCAACGCAATAACCGCACCGGCGAGCACTTTTTTCATCCTATTTCAAATACTCCTTAACCTGTTCCAAAGCTTTGGCGATTCCCCCCGGATCTTTTCCTCCTGCGGTGGCAAAAAAAGGTTGCCCCCCACCACCACCTTGAATGTATTTCCCAAGATCACGAACAATCTTACCCGCATTTAATCCTTTTTCAAAGGCTAAGTCTTTGGAAATATAGCAGGCTAACAAAGCTTTACCATCCCGTTCAGCGGCCAGCATTGCAAACAAATTGGTTGTAGTATTGCCCATTTCAAACAACAGATCTTTCATACCACCCGCATCCAGATCCACTTTTTTAGCCAGGAACTTCACCCCGTTATGTTCCACAAGATTACCCAACAAATCTGCCTTTAGACCTTTTGCTTTCTCCTTTAACAAGGCCTCTACCTGCTTTTTTAATCGGGTATTTTCCTCCTGAAGGGCAGCCACCGCCTTTACAGGGTCCTGGGTAGTATTTAAACGGTCTTTTATTTCGAACAGCATACGGTTGCTGCCTAAGTAAAAGTCTTTTACTGCATCAGCGGTTATGGCTTCAATTCTTCTGATCCCGGCAGCTACCGCTCCCTCCGATACTATCTTAAAATGCCAAATGTCCGTCGTATTCTTTACATGTGTACCGCCACAAAGTTCAATGGACTTCCCAAAACGGACCGTCCTCACGGTATCCCCGTATTTTTCTCCGAAAAGGGCAATTGCGCCTTGTTCCATAGCCTCAGACATCGCAATTCCACGTTGTTCTTCCAGGGGAAGTTGTCCTTCAATACGGGCGTTAACAAAGTCTTCTACTTCCTGAAGCTCCTCCACGGTTAGCTTTGCAAAGTGTGAAAAATCAAATCGTAGATATTTAGAATGAACAGCAGATCCCTTCTGCTCTACATGCTTCCCCAACACTTCGCGAAGTGCCTGGTGTAGCAAATGGGTGGCGGTATGATTACTGGCGGTACGTTGTCGCTGTTTACGGTCAACCACAGCCTTAAACGGCACCTTGACATTTTTCGGCAGGGATTCCGCAAAGTGAACAATCTCATTGTTTTCCTTTTTGGTATCAACAATGTAGATCACATCTCCATTTGGCGCTTCGAGATAGCCTTTGTCTCCTACCTGACCCCCTCCTTCCGGATAAAAAGGTGTGGTATTAAGCACCAATTGGTACCGGTCTCCTTCTTTTTTTGTGGTGATCTTCCGGTACTTTACCAATTGCACTTCGGCTTCCAGAGTGTCGTAGCCAACAAACGTATGATCGGAACCTTCTAAAAGTATCGTCCAATCTTCTTTCGCTATTGCTGAAGCCTTTTTAGAGCGTTCTTTTTGCGTTTGTAGCGCTTTTTCAAATCCTTCTTTGTCCAACGCGAGCCCTTTCTCCTCCAAAATCAGAGCGGTTAGGTCGATAGGGAACCCAAAGGTATCGTAAAGTTCAAAAGCCTTTGCGCCGTCGACAACCTTACCTTCCGTCCTTTTGATCACGGTATCCAATAACACCAAGCCCTGTTCCAGTGTAGTTAAAAAAGAGCTTTCTTCTTCCCGAATTACATTTTCAATCAATTGCAATTGTTCTTTCAGTTCGGGGAAGGTGCTTCCCATCTGGGCTGCCAAAACCTTTACCAGGCGATGGATAAAAGGGGTTTTGACATCGAGAAAGGTAAATCCATACCGAACGGCGCGACGCAAGATTCGTCGTATCACATAACCTGCCCCCGTATTACCGGGAAGCTGGCCATCGGCTATTGCAAATGCTACCGCCCGTACGTGATCTGCAACCACCCGAATGGCAATATCAACTGCCTCTTCTTTTCCATAGGCTTTACGTGTGATGGTCTCGATCTCGCGAATAAGCGGCGTAAAGATATCAGTATCGTAATTCGATTGCTTTCCCTGCAATACCATGCACAAGCGTTCAAAACCCATACCGGTATCCACATGCTTTTCTGGTAAGTCCTCCAATTGTCCATCTGCTTTGCGATTGTATTGGATGAAGACCAGATTCCAGATCTCCACCACCTGGGGATGATCTTTATTGACCAGCTCTGCCCCGGATACTTCGGCTTTCTCTTCCTTAGAGCGGATATCAACATGGATTTCAGAGCAGGGACCGCAGGGGCCCTGGTCGCCCATTTCCCAGAAATTGTCTTTTTTGTTCCCCATTAAAATGCGATCCTTAGGAATGATGGCCTTCCAATAGTCATAGGCCTCCCGATCCATTTCCAAATTATCGGCATCCGTGCTGCCTTCAAATACGGTAACATAAAGATTTTCCGGAGCGATCTTATAGGTTTTGGTAAGCAACTCCCAAGCCCAGTCAATGGCCTCCTTTTTAAAATAATCCCCAAAACTCCAATTCCCCAGCATTTCGAACATGGTATGATGGTAGGTATCTTTACCCACCTCATCCAGGTCGTTGTGCTTCCCACTTACACGAAGACACTTTTGTGTATCTGCAATTCGCTTTACCTCCGGCTTGGAAACACCAAGAAAAAACGCTTTGAACTGGTTCATTCCGGCATTAGTAAACATCAGAGTAGGGTCATTTTTCATGACCATTGGGGCAGAAGGAACTATTTTATGCGCTTTTGATGTAAAGAAGTTTAAAAACTGTTCTCTAACCTTTTGAGACGTCATACAGGGGGTTAGCTTTAATTAATTTTAACATTTGGAACAAAACAATTTTTATATTTGTCTGTTACCGAATTAGGAACGGTCAAAAATAGGATAATTTACCTTCATGTCTAAAGTCAAGTACTATTACGATCCGGATACACTTTCGTACCGAAAGATTGAGCCTAAAAAAACGAAAAAGTACAGAAATATCGCCCTTTTTGTTTTGGGTGCCGCCCTTTTTGGTTTTCTTGGATTGTTGTTCTTGTTGAACACGAATCTGGTGAATACTCCCAAGGAGTTGTCGTTATCAAGAGAGGTTCAGAACTATGAGCTTCAATTTGACATTTTGAATCGAAAGATGCAGCAGATAGAGCAGGTCTTGGCCAATATTGAAGAGCGGGATAACAACTTATATCGGTTATATTTTGAAGCTAACCCCATATCCGAAGAGCAGCGCAGGGCAGGATTTGGTGGTGTTAACCGCTACAAATCCCTGGAAGGCTTCAATAACTCCGAGATCATTATCAACGCTTCCAAACGGTTGGATATTATCCAAAAGCAAATGGTTATCCAGTCCAAGTCCCTGGATGAGATTGCCAAACTCGCTGAAGAAAAGGAAAAGCTATTAGCTGCCATCCCGGCCATTCAACCCGTAAACAATGAAGACAAGCCAAGAATGGTATCTGGTTATGGGTGGCGAACCGATCCTTTTACTAAAGCTCGTAAAATGCATTGGGGTATGGACTTTGCGGCACCAAGGGGCACACCTATATATGCTTCTGGCGACGGTAAAGTAACTCGCGCAGACAATCGTTCCTCTGGTTATGGCAAGCACATTCGCTTAGATCATGGTTTTGGGTACAGGTCACTATACGCCCATTTGAGCAAATACAATGTGACTGTAGGTCAAAAGGTAAAACGCGGTGACCTTATAGGCTTTATGGGAAATACAGGGCGGTCTAAGGGACCTCACCTTCATTATGAAGTCTGGAAGGATGGGAAACGTATCAATCCCATTAATTTTTACTATGGCAGTTTGACCGCCGAAGAATTTGAGAATATGCTTAGAATCGCCAATCAAGAGAACGAATCCCTGGATTAATGCACGTAGAGCTCCCCGAAAAACGGTATTATGGCATTGGTGAAGTGGCCAAAGCTTTTGGGGTGAATACTTCATTAATTCGCTTTTGGGAAAAGGAGTTCGATGTATTACAACCGAAGAAAAATGCCAAAGGCAACCGCAAATTCACTCCACAGGATATCAAAAACCTACAATTGATCTATCATTTGGTAAAAGAACGCGGCTTTACCCTGGAAGGCGCTAAAATTCACCTCAAAGAAGAAAAACACAAAACTCTTTCCAATTTTGAGGTGATCGAAAAATTGCAAAAGGTAAAGGCCGAGCTCCTAAAAATTAAAGAACAGCTCTAAAGCCTGTAACAATATTGCTACCTTGCCTACTAATCTTGTAGCAAAGATCTAAACACTAAAACACTAGCAAATGAAAAAATGGTTAATCCCGGTAATTATCCTGGCCGTAGTAGCCTTTGGTGTATACCAGTGGGCTGTTGGATTTAATAACAAAGCCGTTGAATTGGAAGCGGATGCGAAAACGGCCTGGGCTAATGTAGAAAGTTCGTATCAGCGTCGAAACGATCTTATTGGCAATCTGGTAAAAACCGTACAGGGCGCAGCCGATTTTGAACGAGAAACGTTGACCGACGTTATAGAAGCAAGGGCCAAAGCTACTTCAACTACCATAGATATTGACAATATTAGCCCCGACGCCATAGCACAATTTCAACAGGCTCAGACGGGATTATCTTCTGCTTTATCCCGTTTGTTGGTCTCCGTTGAACGCTACCCTGACATAAAAGCCAATCAGAACTTTTTGGAATTACAATCCCAATTGGAAGGAACCGAAAACAGAATTAACGTTGCACGCGATCGCTACAATGAAAAGGTGAACATTTACGATATCCATACTACCAAATTTCCCGGCAAACTTTTGGCCGGCTGGTTTGGGTTTGAGGAAATGCCACGATATAAATCCGATCCCGGTTCCGAGAATGCCCCGGAAGTTGATTTCAACTTTGACTAGCCATGTCTGAGGTAGAAGACTTTCTCACACCGCAGGAAGAACAGGAGATCGTAAACGCTATTCTTGAAGCGGAACAGAACACCTCGGGGGAGATCCGTGTGCACATAGAAGCTTCTGCCAAAATAGACCACTTTAGCCGTGCCCAACAGGTTTTCCATTTTTTAAAAATGGACAATACTAAAGATGAAAACGGAGTGTTGATCTATGTAGCTGTACACGATCACAAATTTGTGATCTATGGGGATCGCGGTATTGATCGCGCAGTGCCAAAAGGCTTTTGGGATAGCACCCGGGATGTTATGCAAATACATTTTAAACAAGGAGATTTCAAAACCGGTATAGTTGAAGGCATATTGAGTGCCGGCAAGGAGCTTGAAGCTCATTTTCCCTGGCATCACGGTGATACTAATGAATTGAGCGATGCGGTTTCCAAAGGGTAGTCTTTTAGTATCACTTTTTGTGGTTTCCCTGGCATGGGGGCAGTTTGAGATTCCGCCCAAGCCGGAAGGGCAAACTAGTGTCTACGATTACATCAACCTACTTGGCCCCTCGGAAAAAAGTCAGTTGGAGCAAAAACTGATCCGCTATGCAGATAGTACTTCAACACAAATTGTTGTTGCTATAATCCGTTCTACCGATGGGGAAAACATCAATTACCTGGGCGCACAATGGGGAGAAAAATGGGGTATTGGTCAAGCGGATGAGGACAACGGTATTCTGATCCTACTTGCCAGAGACGATCGAAGGATAGCGATCAATACGGGCTATGGCGTAGAAGAATTTTTGACAGATCTCATGAGCAAACGGATCATAGAACAGGTAATTATCCCGGAATTCAAGCAAGGCGACTATTACGGTGGGCTCGATGCCGGGGCGGATGCCATTTTCCAGGTACTCACCGGCCAATTTGAAGAAGACCGTACCTTTGGCAAGGATGGAAGCTTTCCATTAGGGCGCCTATTACCCTTTATCATCTTCTTTATCATTGTAATCATCCTGATCAGCAGGAAAAATCGTGGCGGCGGTAACCACCGTGGTGGCCGTAGGGGATCCGGACTGGATATTTGGGATATGATCATCTTAAGTAACATGGGAAGGGGCGGCTATAAAGGCTCTTCCGGTGGCGGTTTTGGCGGCGGTGGCTTCGGCTCAGGTGGTTTTGGTGGCGGTTTTGGCGGCGGCGGCTTTGGCGGGGGTGGCGCCTCCGGAGGGTGGTAAATTGTTTTTTACTTGCCTTAGAATTTGGAAACTAGAAAACCGTAACTTATTCGCCAAATACAACTCGCTATCGTACAATCTTATAAAAAGAAACATACTGTTGCTGACCACTATGATGTTGTCTTAATAGGGTCAGGCATGGGATGCCTTGCAGCGGGGGCTTGCCTGGCAAAAGCGGGCAAGAAAGTATTGCTTCTAGAACGGCATTATACTCCTGGAGGGTACACCCACATTTTTAAGCGCAGGGGTTACGAATGGGACGTGGGCATACACTATATTGGGGAAGTTCATAGAGAAAATGGGGTACTAAAGAAAATGTTCGACTATGTTTCGGATGGTCAGCTGCAATGGGCTGATATGGGTGAGGTCTATGATCGCATTGTCATTGGCGAGAAAACGTATGATTTTCCTAAGGGGGTAAACAATTTCAAAAACACCTTAAAAAAGTACTTTCCAAAAGAGGCACACGCCATTGATGCTTACTTGGATTTGGTTTTTACCGTGTCAAAAGCCAGCAGATCTTATTTTGCCGAAAAGGCTATGCCGGTACTGATACAAAAGCTTTTTGGAAAAAAAATGCGGAAGTCCTACTTGAGGTATGCCACTCAAAGCACACTTTCAGTCTTACAAACCTTAACTTCCAATAAAGAATTAATCAAGGTATTGACCGGACAGTATGGTGATTATGGCCTACCACCATCGCAAAGCAGTTTTGCTATGCACGTTTCTGTTGTTAAGCACTATCTTCAGGGAGGCTATTTTCCGGTCGGAGGATCTGCTCAAATTGTAGGCACTATTGCCCCTGTAATTGCCGCAGCTGGGGGTAGCATCTTGACCAATGCCGAGGTATCTAAAATTTGTATTGAAAACGGCAAGGCAACTGGAGTAGCACTAACAGATGGTAAGATATTTACCGGGGATACCATTATAAGTGGTGCTGGTGTTATGAATACCTATAAAAAATTACTCCCAAAAAACGTTATAAATAGGCACAGCCTGAATGAAGTAATTAAAAATGTTACCCCTTCTGTTGCCCATGTAAGTCTGTACATTGGCTTAAATGGTTCGCCAAAAGAACTACAATTACCTAAGGCCAATTATTGGATCTACCCGGATGATCTGGACCACGACGGTTGTGTAGCCCGATTCGAAAAAGACATAGAACAACCCTTTCCGGTAGTGTATATCTCATTTCCTTCGGCAAAGGATCCCAGTTGGGAGCAACGCTATCCCGATAAGAGCACAATAGATATTATTACGGCCATGCCTTACGCTGTTTTCCAAAATTGGCAGGGGACCTCATGGAAAAAACGGGGGGAAGACTATGAACAGCTAAAAGAAAAAATAGCACAACGACTTCTGGCCGAACTTTACCAAAAAGAACCACAGCTGCAGGGGAAAGTTGATTATTACGAGCTTTCAAGTCCGATTACTACCCAACACTTTATGAACTATGATAAAGGTGAGCTATACGGAATAGATCATAATCCCGAACGGTACAAACAGCGGTTTCTCCAGCCCAGAACACCGATCAAAAATCTTTACCTGACCGGTCAGGATATTGTAACCTGTGGTGTTGCCGGTGCACTCTTTGCAGGATTTATAACCGCATCCACACTTCTGGGAACCAACATTGTAAAAGACCTCATGCAAACTAAAAAGGTGGCTACTGTGAATGGTGATCAAAGGGATTAAACGCAAATCATCCGATAGCTGCTCCCTATTATCCGAACAAATATCACTGCTCCAAAGGCATGGCAGGTTTGCGGTAAAAAATCTTATTTACAATCTTCCATTCGCCATCCACTTTTAGCAGGTTCATAAAGTCTATAAAGCTAAAGGTAGGATACTCTATTTCCAATTGGGCACTGGCTGCATGACCGGAAACTGTTATGTTGGCAATGCGGGTAATGCGGTTTTGCTTGGGTTTGGAGGCATCCATTCTGGAAAAGAACTCAAGCGCATTCACCTCTTTATAGCCCTCATTAGTGATGTATTTCATGGTAGCTGTCTCGTGAAATGCTTTTTTTAAGGTAGCGTAGTCATTGTTAGTGCCACCTTCTAAATAATAATTTACTGTTTTGGCTACCAATTGATAATCGGATTCCTGCGCCTGGGAAAACGGAATTGAGAAAATGGCCAATGCCAATAAAAGAATGGAATGTTTCATGATGGATAGGTTTTGTTTGTTTTAAAGATAGGGAACGCCTCACCGGCCCTTTATTAAAAAATTGATAAAGTTCTACGGACACTGTACTTATTCCGAATCTATAACAATCTCCTTTGATATACTTACCAGACCCCCCTTTTTTCCCATTCCTTCCAAATAGAGCTTTACCCCTTTTTGGTGGTGTAGGGGGACCCTAATTGAAGTAGGAATATCGGGAGTAATCCGTAAACTCGCCTTCCAATCCAACGCACCAAAGCTCTTGAACAGTGCCGAATTGTAATCCGGATAGTTGGCACCGAAGTATTCCTGCGGCCGGACATAGCCATTTTCAATAGCGAATTTTATGAACCTATTCCTATTTTCAGGAGCAACGTAATTGGGATTTATTGAAATCGCAATAAATGGGCTTAACCAGGATTTGTTATAGGTTACAAATTGTACGCTTGACAGCGGCATATTCATGAGTTCCACTGCAGTAGCAGGCATCCCATTAATACTTACAGGAGCCACTGGATAAGGGGAGTTATAAGACTGCACCACAACCTGACCATTTCCAACCGTTACCCTAAAGCCTAATTTTCGGAAGTAATTGAGCACCGAGGGATACTTTTTGATATCCTCATCCCGTATTTGTCTGCCTTCAATGGCGGCTGTAAATTGATATTTATTAGCTACCAAAGCCTTTTCGGTTACAGTAACTTCCTCTAAAGCGATAATACGCTCACTTAAATCAAAAACTTGGCTTGTTTCCGGTGGTTTTTCTGGTAATCGATTGATTTGATCAAACGCTAACCAATTGGAAACATCCAAATCCGGTTGGACGGCCACCGTGAATCCGAGTTCAGCCTTAGGCTTTCTCAACTTTCCCTTTTTTCCTATCACACTAACCCCCAAAGAATCATTTTCAAATAATCTCATCACAACACTAAAGTCCTTTCCCCTTACCAGGTCAGCATAGTGTTTATCCCCAAATTGTTGAGAAAAAAGAAACACCTGTTGTTCTTCTGTTAAATTTGCATCTATAACTTTTCCCCGGATAGGGATCCCCGTCTCCATCTCAAATTCCAGTTTTGCTTTTTCTAAGGTTCTGGTATCCCAATCGTATTTTCCCCAACCTTCTATCAGCAACTGTTTGTCCAACTCATAGCGTTTACGCCGGTTGATATCTTGAAAATAATATCGGCCATTAGGTAATTGTTGTTTCAAATAGGGTTGCACCAGAAAGGATGAGATAATGGATTGCGCGGGATTGTATCCACTTGCGGCCTCGGGAAGTACAGATAAACTTGCCTGCATTTCATCTTCCACGGCTTCCGGCAATATCAGGTCCACCTGGAGGGAATCGCCAAATTCCGAAAGGCAATGTTCCACAACTACCGTCTGCCTCCGGTTTTGCTGTTTCCTATGATTAAAGAACATCCGCCAGGCTACAGGTTCCAGGCTATCATTCAAAAGTACTGCCGTATTTAACCCATAGGGAAGTGCCGTTCGGTTCAACGCCACAACCGTTTTATCTTCGTCAATTGGGACTTCTTCAAACACCACAAAATCGTCTTGGTATATGGCCAGGGAAAAGGAAGCGCCCGCCTCTTTTTTGAGGGTCTCCTCCGCGGCTACTAACTTAAATAAGATCTTTTCTTTACCGTTATTTTCCACATTCATTCCAATGTGCTCAGGAATAGCTTTGGGTATTTTTTTAGATACAACGGTGTTGGAACGGTATTTTAATCGGAGGCTATAGGTCTTATCTTGCTCTGGTAAGAGACCTGTTTTTCCTTGTCCAAGTCTATTGGTAGTAATTTTAGAACGAAGGACTTTCCCGTTACTGTCCACGAGCTCCAAATCGTTTAAAGCTACCCCTCTACCCAGACCATCGGTAACCCTAATCCCAATTTGGTTATAGGCCTCTTCAATAAATACTCCACCCTCAGGAAAAACCGCTATTTCAATATCACTATTCAATTCCTCCGTGCCCAAAAAATCTCCATCCAGCACTTTAATATTTTGGCCATACGGTTGGAGTTTGGGAAAATTCCGCATATACTTGGTCCAGGCTAGAACGGTGTATTCTTCTCCTGTAAAGGTGGAATCAATGGCGATATCACCCTGAGAGGTCCCATTTTCTACATACAGTAGTTTTCGTTTGATCTCTTTTCCGTCTTTTGAATAAATGCCTAAGTGCAGGTTGGTAGTGGCCAGGGAAGGTCTCTGTGTTTTCTGGTCCTGTATATAGGCGGCAAACCACAGTCGTTCCCCTTTTAAAAAAGTAGTCTTATTGAAATGCAGGTGGATGTTCTCCCAGGGTTCAGGATTCCGCTGGCCCGTGGACAGCAAAACACAAAAAAGTACTGGCACTACGAGTAGTTGTTGTCTCATCTAGCTTCGGGTAATTGCACTTCTACTTTTTGAGAAATCAAACTTCCGTCGGATACCAAACCTTCAATAAACAATAGCACCCCATTTTGATTTTTTAAGGGAACGGTAATGGATGTGGGGATTTCATTTCCTACAATTACGTTAGGCTTCCAATCCAAAACACCGTATTTTTTGAAAATGTTACTGGTATAATCAGGATAATCTGGGGCGAAGTAGTTCCGCGGTCGGGCATAGCCCTTTTCAATGGCAAACTTGATAAATTGATCACGCCGTTCGGATGAAATGTAATCACTATTTAGGGTTATAGATATAAAGGGACGGTATACATGATTTTTGCTGAAAACAACATTTGCGACATTACGGAGAGGAATCCCCACCCATTCTTGATAACTAGCAATAACACCATCTACAAATACAGGAACAGGTCCTCTGGGATAACCGGTTTGACGAACCGGATTACCCGCTGAAAAACCCAATCTCGCAATATATCCAACTAAGGAAGGGTACCTTTTAATTTCCTCTTCACCAATCAACCGGCCTTCTACAAAAGGTGTAATTTGAAAAGAATTATCAGCTCTCCTTCTATCGGATACGGTGACCTCATCTAAAGCGATAGTTCGCTTATCCAAATCAAGAGGCTGGTCGAAAATGGTTTCCCCGTAATCGTCTTTAACAGTTTGTAGGGTTTGCGGATTCAACCAAGGTCCTACATTCATGACTTCCATAACGTCTTCTTGCAGCTCGAATACCACTTTTGGTTTTCTAAGATTGCCCCCTGAACCGATTAGGCTAAAGCTCAGGGAATCCCCTTCAAACAGATTCATGCTATGATCAAACGTCCTTCCTGCTTCCAATTCCACATATTCGAATGCCCTGGATAGATCGGTATGTAGTAGCACTTGGTTTTCGTAATTTAGATTGGCGTCCATAATCCTTCCTGAAATGGGAATGCCCTTTTCCATTTCGAACTCCAGCTTTCGCTCCTCCCATTTCCTAGAATCCCACTCATACTTCCCCCAACCCTCTATCAACAAACGCTGGTCCAGCTCAAAACGTCGTTGCCTGTCATCTACCTCAAAATAGTATCGATTTTGAATGCCCTTCACAACATAAGGGTTGACCAAAAACGAAGAGATGATGGAATTGTTGGGATTATTCGCCCTACTGGATAGCGGAAGGGCTGATAGGCTTATATTGGATATCAATTCTGCGCTCGGTGGAAGTAGCACATCGATTTGGATGGAATCTCCCCATTTTGTCAAACAGTGATCAATTTCAAGGTCCGTCATCACGATATCGTCTTTATGGTTAAAGAACATGCGATGAGAAACAGGTCTCAATTCCTTATCAAATAACACTGCGGTTACTACCCCATAAGGCATCTGCTCACGCGGAAACCAGATAACAGGTTTATCTGCATTGACTTCAAAATTCTCGAACCCGATAAACTCGTCCTGATAAACGGCCAGGCTGAAGTACTCCCCGTCATTCGCTTTAAAAAGGGCTTCGGAACCGATCATTTCTATTCGTACTTTGTCGGCTTCCTTGTTGTCTACACGAATACCGAACTGTCCGCTCACTAATGGTGGCAGTTTTGCCTTTATCATTATCCCATCCGATCTTTGTCGTTGCAAATAATAGGCGTCACCAGATTCAGCCACAAAACTTACTTTACCCATACCCAAGCTATTGGTAGCAATCTTTTTTCGAAGTACTTCACCTTTTTCATCAACCAGATCTAAATCGTTGACCTTTACCCCTTGACCAAGGCTATTGCTAATCAAAATACCGATGCTATTATAGGTACCTGCAATCAACTGCCCCCCTTCTGGATACACCGAAATGGTCATACCCCCCTCTTTTGTTTCTGCTTCCTTAACATCCCTTAAAATCATTATGCGCTGACGAAATGGTTCCAATTCCTTAAAATTGCGCATGTAATTCGTCCAGGCCAGAACAACGTATTCAGTTTCCACTAAAGTGGAATCGATGGCAAAGTCGCCTTGGGCCATGCCGTTCTCTACCAAAAACAGTTTGCGTTTTACTTCTTCTCCATTATCCGTAAAAATGCCTACATGTAGATTGGAGGTCTCCAAAGGGGGAAGTTTGGTGTTTTGGTTCTGTACATAGGCCTTAAACCACAACCTTTCCCCTTGTAAAAAGGAAGTTTTATTTAAATGAAGGTGAATGTTTTCTAGTGGACCATTGAAAGCTTCAGAGGGCTGACCAAGAACAAAAACCATCGTAAAAAAGAAGATGCCTAGGAGGAGGTTTTTTTTCATGGTCCGGAAAGGGTTTGTTCCTAGGAAAATATCAATAATCTTACTGTAATACCAACATTTTTAGATAGTATTAGGAGTTTTATTCAAAGTGGAAGTCAAGTTTCATCAGCAATGGACATCATGATTTTTTTAAAGTTTTAGACATAGACTTCCTTTCCTCTTCATTTAGTGATTTTATGGCATCCTCAGTATAAGAGAACCGTTTTTCAATTGAAACATCAATTACACTTTTGCCCTTCGGACTTGATGCCGCTCATCATGACATAACCAAGCACATCATTGATTCCTTAGAGGCTGACAGTATGATTTTCTAAACCCCTTATTTCTTGCGTAGATACACCGTTATTGGCACCCCCGTAAAATCAAAATTCTTCCGTAACTGATTTTCCAAAAACCGCTTGTAGGGATCCCGAACATACTGCGGTAAGTTGCAGAAAAAAGCAAATTGAGGATATGGGGTAGGCAATTGTGTGCAAAACTTGATCTTAACGTATTTCCCCTTGTACGCCGGAGGAGGGTTTTTTTCGATGATCGGAAGCATTACATCATTAAGCGCTCGCGTCTTTATTTTCTTGCTACGGTTGTGATACACAGCTACTGCGGTTTCAATAGCTTTGAAAATGCGTTGCTTGTTTACTACCGAAATGAAGATGATCGGTACATCTACAAAGGGTTCGATTTGTTTTTTTATGATCTCGGTGTACGTTTTCACAGAGTTGGTTTCTTTTTCCACCAGGTCCCATTTATTGACCAGGATCACGACTCCCTTGTGGTTTCGCTGCGCCAGCCAGAAAATGTTTTGTACCTGGCCATCAAACCCTCGGGTTGCATCGAAGATCAGGATACAAACGTCGCAATGTTCAATGGCCCGTACAGAGCGCATGACCGAATAAAACTCGAGGTCTTCTTTTACTTTTGCTTTACGCCGAATTCCAGCGGTATCTACCAAATTGAATTCAAATCCAAACCGGTTATATCGGGTATCAATACTATCTCTTGTGGTGCCGGCAATGTCGGTAACGATATATCGATCCTCCCCGATCAGCGCGTTAATAAAGGAAGATTTTCCGGCATTGGGTCTTCCCACGACCGCAAAACGCGGTAGTTCATCTTCTTCAGCAACATCATCGGGTAGCACTTTGACCAATTCATCCAACAGTTCCCCGGTGCCACTGCCATTGATGCTGGATACGGTGTAGTAATCGCCAAGCCCCAGCGCATAAAACTCAGCGGCATCGGCCTGACGCTGGGCATTGTCCACCTTATTGACCACTAAAAAAACGGGTTTATCCACTTTACGTAACAGACGTGCCACATCTTCGTCCATTCCGGTTACCCCAGCTTCTACATCCACCATAAATACCAGGGCGTCCGCCTCGTCAATAGCTAATTCTACTTGCTTATCGATCTCCTGCTCAAAAATATCATCGCTGCCTACCACATAGCCCCCGGTATCTATTAGGGAGAATTCTTTCCCGTTCCAATCACTTTTTCCATAATGCCTATCCCGGGTAACCCCGCTTACCGCATCAACAATTGCCTCGCGACGTTGGATCAGGCGATTGAAAAGGGTGGATTTTCCCACATTTGGCCTTCCTACTATCGCTACAATGCCTCCCATTTCTTGAATTTTTGGCAAAAGTAGTACTATTTATAAAGAAAAGTAGCTACCTTTTCTACACTTAACCCATGAATAATGAGCGACCTAGTCAACGAAATCGTTCTGAGACCTCGGTTCGATATTCGGCTCTATACTGACCCTGACATCCTGAAGACGGCTTTTGATGTGAAGCCGAAAGACCCCTTTTTGCTTAACCGTATCGATGAACACATCTATATTCGATTTAAGAAAGAAGCCACTAACTTTTGGTCACCACAATTGCATTTGGAAATCAGTTCTTTTAGTAAGGGAAAGAGTACTATTCATGGGGTATTTGGACCCAATCCCACCCTATGGACCTTTTTTATGTTCCTTCATTTTGGGGTGGCCACGTTATTTGTTATTCTTGGCATCTTTGCGTACTCTAAGCATTCCCTGGGTCACAATATTACTCCCTGGTTGATAGGAATGGGATTTTTGATCGTTGTTTGGTTCGCTTTTTACGCTTTTGGAAGATTGGGCAAGGCTAAAGGTAAACCACAAATGGAACAGCTTCGCCGATATGCTGACGAACTCTTCATTGCTATACAAAAAGAGCACGGCCAATGACCGTGCTCCCAAATCTAACTTAATTGAATTATGAAGTAAAACTATCTTATTGATTTTCGTAAACGGTTACGGTACCACTTACTTCATTACTTACTATTACTAACTCCTTTCCGGTAGGGCTATCCTCCGCTGCTACAGGCAAAACCCCCTCAGGACCTACGTCCCCTTCCGTTGAAAGAATTTGAATAAATTCGGGAAAACTTGGGTTGCTGATATCGTAGACCAAAACCTGGTTGTTACGTTCTAAACCAACAAACAAAATTTGACGTTCTCCAATTTTTAGAATGCTTACCGCTTCGGGCTCAGCACCCTTGTCATCGCTTCTTCCATCTCCACCGTTAAACGCATCAGGAGTTAGCTCAAGCGTTCGTTGGGCAATTTCGTTACCGCTATCGTATACCAGTTGTCCCATCCCCGACCAAATGGAAAAGGAACGCGCGCCAAAGCTATAGATCTCGTCGAAATCACCATCCCCATCGGTATCTCCATTGACCAGTGTCAATTTCAATCTTCCCAGGTTCTCTTCCAACTGTAATGTTTCAAAATCCGGAAAAGCGTCCGGGTCCAGCGTAACATCTTTGACACGATCTTCTTCTACAAATCCGGGAGTGCCTTCATATTCCCTGGCATCTCCTTCGTTTGCAGACACAAAATAGTCCATCCCGTTTACGCTGTAGTAGGCCAAAGCGTCCGGCTGATATATGCCAAATACCGGTACGCTTCTCAACTCTCTTTTTCCATCTTCATCACTGGGATCTATTTCATTTCCGGGATTGGCATAATTCTTAAATCCTAATGGCAGAATGTCTGTGATCTGCTTGTTCATTATGTCCACAACAGCTACACCGTTATTTTCCTGTAATGCTACCCAAGCGGTAGTTCCGTCATCTGAAATGGTTACGTATTCCGGCTCTACATCAGCAGCTAAAGAGGCGTGAGGGCCAAACACCCGGAAACCGTCTTCTTCCAGGGCTGCCTCCATCCCGTTGAAGCCTTCAAAATTCATAGTAGTTACTTCCCGGGAGGATACGTTTACTATACTTACTGATCCATGAGGGTCTATGGTGTAATCGTCATTGGGCTCCCCTTCGTTGGCCGTAAGAATGTACTCTCCATTGGGCGTAAACGTAACCATATCCGGAAGGACACCAACATCGTGTACGCCAATACCTACTTGATCTTCTGTGCGAAACAACTCAACAACTCCAGGTGCGTCCACAGACTCCCTGGCAAGGGCCACCGCCAAAATTCCGTTGCTAACCGCTACGCTGTTTGGATTGCCCACTGTAGTACAAACGATGGGGTCTAAACGAACAGGGTTATGAATATCAGAAAGATCGAAAACTGAAATTTCAGGAATAGCGCCATTGGTTACAAAAAGTTTATTTGTGGGGGGGTCGAACGCTGTGATCTCAGCGGAGTCTTCTCCGTCTACATCAAAGGAATTCAACGATTTAAAATTTACTGTGACATCCATTGGAGTATCATCATTCGGGTCATCGCCATTGCCGTCACCAAGAAAATCATCGATGTGCTCACAAGAAAAAAAGGAAAATAAAAGAAAAAGAGATAAAAGGGATGTAAGAAATTTTTTCATTGTTGATTGGTTTATTTTGCCCCTGAAGTTCCCAAATCAAAACGAGACAAATGTTAACGAAACAGCAAATAAACCTTTAGTTATCGTAACCTAAACTTCCCTTTTATGGCCTTAATGTTAATTAAAAGTACTCTTTTCGTTGACTGCGTAGTATTGCCTTCAAAAACCTCAAAAAATCTTTAACAATTCTCTACGAGTTCTGGCAGGATTAAATGTTTACTTTTAAAAAATTCTGGACATGAAAGCTATACGATATCTTGGATTAACAGTCCTTTTATTTACCGTCATCACATCTACCGCACAAAATAAAAAAGACCGTAAAATCATGCGGGATGCCAAAAGCGCAAAACAGACCTTACTGAAGAATGGCCCGGGCTTACAACACTTTTTTGATACCTCTGCTGGATATGTCATTTTTCCAAACGTAGGTAAAGGGGGATTCATTATTGGTGGCGCCTCAGGGAATGGAGTGGTATACGACGGTGGCACACCCGTTGGCATGGCTGATCTGAAAAAACTAAACATCGGCTTACAGGCAGGAGGACAGTCCATTATTGAGATCATCTTTTTTGAAACGGCTATAGATCTGAATCGTTTTAAAGAGGGTAAATTTCAGTTTGCCGCTGAGGCTTCTGCGGTTGCTGTTAAATCCGGAATTGCCGTTAATGCCAAATACAAAGATGGCGTAGCAGTGTTTGCATTACCCAAGGCGGGATTGATGGCAGATGCTTCTGTTGGAGGACAAAAATTCGGGTATACTCCGTTTTGATGGAAGTCGACTTCCCAGCCATCAAGCCAGGTATCAACTTCTTTTATTGATAGCCAAACCGTTTTAATTGATTGGTCTTAGAACGCCAGTCTTTATTGACCTTTACATACAATTCAATATGGACTTGCTTTTCAAAAAACTTTTCCAGGTCCACCCTGGCGGCTACCCCTACTTTTTTTAGTGCGCTCCCACGATGCCCGATAATGATCCCTTTTTGAGAATCCCGCTCCACCATAATAATGGCCCGTATCCTAATGATCTTCTCATCTTCAATGAATTCCTCTGTTTCCACCTCAACAGCATAGGGGATCTCCTTTTGGTAGTGCTGCAGTATCTTTTCCCGAATGGTTTCGTTGACAAAGAAGCGTTCAGGCCGATCGGTTAACTGGTCTTTCGGATAATACGGTGGACTCTCTGGCAGCAATTCCACTATACGGTGAAACACTTCTTTTACATTAAAGTTTTCAAGAGCAGAGAGAGGATGGATTTCGGCCCTGGGCAATAGCTGTTGCCAATGTGCCATTTGTTCCTCCAGCGTTTCCTGTGTGGCCGTATCTATCTTGTTCAATAGCACCAGGACAGGAACCGTACTGTTTTCAATCTTTCTGAAAAGTACTTCATCCTTTAATCCCTTTTCCCCAATCTCTACCAAATACAACAACACATCGGCATCTTCAAAAGCTGTTTTTACAAAATCCATCATGGATTGCTGTAATTGATAGGCCGGTTTAATGATTCCCGGGGTGTCCGAAAAAACCACCTGGAAATTATCCCCGTTTACAATACCCAAAATACGATGGCGGGTAGTCTGGGCTTTTGAGGTGATGATAGAGAGCTTTTCCCCTACGAAAGCATTCATTAAAGTAGATTTCCCCACATTGGGATTGCCAATGATATTTACAAAGCCTGATCTATGCATCATAAAACAAATTTACGATTAATCAACTTGCGTTATTGTAATTCTCAGCCGTTTCAAATACCTTCAAAAGATGTAAGTTAAGTAAATGGGATTTTCAAGGCGTTTATTTTTAAAAACAAACATTAGAGCAAGTGCAGCAATGGGGCTGAGTTCGCTAGACCTCCTATCCAACCATCAGGGAGAAGTCAATGAAGAGGTCAATAAAAACATTGAGGACCCCTTTGAATCCTTGGATTTAAGTCCGGCCCAATGGATATGGCCAAAAGTGGGGCGCACGCTACCCAATTCAGTGGTAATGTTTCGCAAAACATTCTCCATTCCCGGAGAACCCATGAATTGCATTGTCCACATTCATGCCGATAGTCGTTACCGATTATGGATCAATGGCGAATATGTTTGTTTTGGCCCTGCTCCACAGGACCCTCGATATCCTGAAATAGATAAAATTGAAGTAAGCGATTACCTAAAACATGGTAAAAACTGTATTGGAGTAGAGGTGCTATATTACGGGCATGGTGATGGTACTTGGCCAACCGGTGTGCCTGGTTTTATAATGAGGCTTTCCTTAGAAAACCAAATTATTGGCACCAATGCCGATTGGCACTGTACCATAGCAAATGCCTGGCCCGCGGGAAAATACAAAAGATGGTTCCTACGAGCTTTTCAAGAAGAGTTCGACGCTAGAAAGTATCCCTATGGTTGGAGTTTGACAACCTTCCGTGATGAGAATTGGAACAAACCCTCGGTAATTTCAAATTCCTGTCCAAAAGAGCCTTTAATAAAATCAGATAGTAAGGACTATCTTACCAATTCCGGAGGGGCCAAAGGTGATCTTCGGTTAATTGAACGACAAATTCCTTTGTTAAAAAACAGTAATGTATCTGTTAATGCACTTCGAGAAGTTTTTCAACTGGATTGGAAAATAGCGCCTGAGCATTTTTTTGATTTTGCTGTATCTGAGGAAGAATCGTTCAACTGGAAACCCTGCCCTGAAATGGTGCAAGCAAACGATACGAGGTGGCGGTTCAATGCTGAACCCAATGCTACTATGGCACTAACCTTTGAGTTTTCTGAACAGCTTGTAGGCTTTCCTTTTTTTTCGATACATGCCAAAGAAGGAACAATTGTAGAGTTATTGGTACATGAAGCACATTTGGTCAATGGTACCCATAGATTACTTAACACGCACTTTAACTCATGGTCACGTTTCATCTGCAAAGAAGGCTGGAACCAATTCCAGACTTTTGACTTTGAAAGTGTAAAATGGTTGCAACTGCACATAAGGAATTGCCAAGGAACCATTGTTTTAAAGGATATTGGCGTACGAAGACGAACCTACCCTTTTGAAGCTATGCCAACTATTACCACCAGCAGTGAAAACTACAACAAGGTACTTGCAGCATGTACCAATACCATTTTAAATCAATCACAGGATTTGATTGTGGATGGTATGGGTCGGGAGCGTCAACAATACAGCAACGATGTTGGGCATGTTATTCATGCCCTGTTCTTTGGATTCGACGCAGGACAGCTCGTTGCCCGTTTCTGCAACACCTTCAGTCAAGGTATTACCGAAGCCGGATATTTTCTGGATTGTTGGCCGGCTTTTGACCGACTAACACGAATCTATCAGCGCGAAATTGGCATTACAAAATGGGGACCATTGGTTGATCATGGTATTGGTTTTGTATTCGATTGCTCGTATTATTATTTGTATTCTGGAGATCTCACCCAGTTGAAATTTGTTTACCCCAGAGTAAAACGGTTTTATCGTTTTTTAAAGGATTTAATTGCAGAGGATGGTCTAGCCGCAGTTGAGGACTTGGGCATCCCTGTCGTTTGGGTCGACCACTTGGGTTACAAAAAACAAAGACATAAGCATTGCGCTTTTAATCTATATCTGATTTGCATGTTAAAGTATCCTTTGACCCAACTTGCAAAAGCTTTTGAAGATTTTAGCTTAGTAAATGAAGTGGAAGGGCTCTCTGACAGATTATTACGAAATGTAAAAAACAGCTATTGGAGTACTGAAAAACAAAGTTTTGTAAGCAATCTCCCCTGGTCCTTGGAAGAAAATGAAATACGCTATGATGAACGATCGTTAAGTCTTGCCTTGCTATATGATTTGATCGAAAAAGCCAAGCAGGATCAAATTATAAAAATACTGAAAGAAAGACCGCAAAGTATGGGTCGCTCATTTGTAACTAATGCTGTTTGGAGGTATTGGGCTTTGGCTAAAGTCGAAGAAGTAGATACGCTTATAGATGAATTTGGCAATGATTGGTATCAGATGCCATCAGTTCTGGAAAACAACACTATGGGGGAGTTTTTTGAGTTACAATATGATGATACAACCCAATGGAGCCACGCTTCCGTTGCCCCACTCATTTGTTTTTACAAAAACATTCTGGGCATTCAACCATTGGAACCAGGGTTAAAAACAATTGAAATACGACCTCAGTTGGGAAGTCTACAGTTTATAAAAGGAGAATTGTGTACTTCAATGGGACCTCTACTTTTTGATTTAAAACAAAAAGGAGAAAGCCTTAGGGGCCGTATTCAATTACCAGAAAATATGAAAGCCATTTATGTGGATCCTCATGGAAATAAGTCAGAGTACCAAAAGGAAATCTTATTGAAGTGATCATCCGCCTAATGCCTGGAAAGCTTGGTGAAATATTCTTTGGCCGCTTTATTTACTTTCGGGGCCAATAGCAGGACGGCGATCATATTGGGAATGACCATTAACGCATACGAGAGATCAATTAGATTTATCACCAATTCCAGGGAGGCAACCGCTGCGAACACGATCATGATCACAAAGTATACATTATACAATCTTCCAATTTTGGCATTGGTCAAATAGGAAAGACTCTTCACCCCATAATACGAATAGGTGAATAAGGTAGAGAACGCAAAGGCAGAAACAATAACCATCAGCAATACCCCTCCCCAACTGCCCAGCGAAGTGTTAAAGGCATTTAGGGTCATCATAATTCCGCTACCCTCTTCCAGATAGGCCCCACTTAAGATCAAGACCACAGCGGTAAAAGTGCATACCAATATGGTGTCTATAAAAGGCCCTAACATAGCGACCAGCCCTTCCCGAATGGGTTCGTCATTTTTAGACTGCCCGTGATACATAGGTGCCGAACCTAATCCGGCTTCATTGGAAAACATAGCCCTTCTGACTCCAATGATCACCAGACCCCAAAACCCACCTGTGACGATCGTATTAAAATTCCACGCCTCGGAAACAATTAATTTTAGGGAAGGCCAAACCTGCGAAGCATTGGCGATCATAACCAAAATCACCGTAATTAGATACACCATCACCATAAACGGAACAATCGCCGTAGCTACTTTGGCGATGTTCTTCAATCCCCCAAAGATCACAAAGGAAGAGACCACTGCAAGTACAATACCTATCAACAATTTCCAGTTGAATAAGGGGTCATTTTCATTTCCCCCTAAAGCCAATAAAGTTTCTTCCGGTTGCACAACCCCCATAAAGGTTTCGGTAAACTGATTGGCCGTAAAAACCCCCAAAAAACCAAAAAGGCCCGCAATACTAAAGAAAACAGCCAATGGTTTTGCCTTTTTCCCTAATCCCTGGATGATGTAGAACATGGGACCTCCTTGTAATCTTCCGTCAGAATCCACTCCCCGGAACATAATGGCGAGGCTACAGGAATAGAACTTGATACACATCCCTATCAAGGCGGTCATCCAGATCCAAAAAACCACACCCGGGCCACCATTGTGAATGGCGATGGCCACCCCAGAAATATTGCCTAAACCTACCGTAGCTGCAACAGCAGCAGAAAGTGCCTGTAAAGAACTCACATCCCCTTTTGCTGTTTTGTCATCATATTTCCCTCGCGTAATGGCAATAGCATGTCCAAAAAACCGATAGGGTAAACCCCTGGAGTACAGTACCAGAAAGCCTCCTCCCCCTATCAATAAAAGAAACATGGGCCATTCTGCTGCTGAAATGGCTTTAACCAGAAAATCGTTGATCATTTCCATGCCTTCGAAAATATTGATTTTAAAGTAAACCTTGGAACTGATTTTGATTAAAACCAAAAAGCGTTGTATATTTGCCCTCCTATATCGCGGGGTAGAGCAGTAGGTAGCTCGTCGGGCTCATAACCCGAAGGTCGCTGGTTCGAGTCCAGTCCCCGCTACTACAAAAACCAGCTGTTAAACAGCTGGTTTTTTTGTTGGGCAAATTCGGGAAGCGTGCTTTTACGAATTTGTAAAACAAGAAAAAGACATGCACCGCATGGCTGGTTTTTGTAATGAGTCCTCCTAAAGGCCGCTTTCGAGCTAAGCGAGAAAGCAATCCAGTCCCCGCTACAAGGAAAGCCATCAACGTAAGTTGGTGGTTTTTTTATTGCGATAAAGGCAAGTTTGCTTGAGCTTTTGAGCAGGAAAAAAGGCTGCAGCTTGCTTTAGCGAGGTTGTGGCTTTATTTGTGAAGCCACCCTTTAAGGCCCATTGCAAAATGAAACATTTTGCAATGAATCCACTCCCCAAAAGAAAAGTATCAGGTTAAAGCTGAGCTGTATCATCTCATTACCTCATCGAGCTGTTCGATAAGCGTTCTTATACTCCGAAGGGGTCATCCCGACATGCTTTTTAAAAATCCTGTTGAATGAAGATTTTGAATTGAAACCTGATTCCAATGCAATGGCCAATAAGGTAAAACTATCGTATTCAGGGTCAACCAGTAATTTTTTGGCCTCTTCGACCCGGTACGAATTGATGTAATCAAAAAAGTTCGTTCCCAAATGCTTATTCAGCACTTGCGACAAGGTATGCGAGGAAACATCAAGTGCCTTGGCGATTTCATCAAGTGCCAATCTGCTTTTCAAAAAAACCTGCTCCCGGTTCAACAGTCTCTCCATTTCGTCAGCAATTCTTTTTGCTTCCAACGAAGATATGCTTGACTTTCTATAGGTATCAGGTCTTGTAGTGACGGTTTTGTTTTTAACCTTTTCTCCGGTTTTGACCTCTGAAAAAATATCGCCATGTCGGAGCCCCATAAAACCGAGAAAGAACACAAATACCGTTACCCCAATGTATACGGGCACATTACCACTAAATGGAAGTTGTACAAACCACTGTAAAAGTACCAACAACCAAATAGCGGACAGTCCAAAGGCTATGTTTCGCAACCACTTAAGGTCTATGCTTTCCGTATAGGAATATTTTTCTCTGACCTTAGCGTTATGTTTTGACAAAACCAAAAACGTCAACACAATATACAATGGCCCGTGGAATGCGAAAAGGAGTCTTGAAACCAAATAATACGTGGGGGCTGCTTCATCCAAATGAAGAAATATCTCAAGCTGCGCCCCTTTTCCTAAAAAAATTATAAGCAACGAAAGTACTGAAAGGAAGAAGAGTCCAAAATGTAAGGCATCAGAAAGGCTGAATCCCCGCTTTTTTGAAATGAGATATTGTGTATAGAGAAACAAGGCCGGGCCATGTACAAAAATCATGGATTCCGCAAGGGGCGAAAAGTACAGTAGCAAGGGCCAAAGCACATATAACGCTTTGGCTGCACAAAAGATCGAAAACAGGTGAAAAGCAATTGCCGCTAGCCACACCCCTAAAATCCAATCATGCGGACGCTTGTTCCTTTTGGCTGCTAAAAGAAATGTAAAAAAGATGCTCTGTACCGAACCGATCAAAAAAAATGATTCCATAAACGTTTCAAACGACTCCTGAGGCCTCCTAACAATACGATAGGGGCTACCCTGGTGAAAGAACAAAGTAGCTTAACGAAGCCATTACTTCCAAAACTAACATGAAAAATTAAACCGGCCCCAATACGTACTTCTTCAAATTGGTGCCAACCCATTGGACGGGTCGATGCGCTAATAGGTACGCATTACTATTGTGAAAATTTGTTCAATGCTGGAAATACGTGATTTAAGTAAGGCCTACCCCAACGGTGTCAAAGCACTGCAAGGGATACATCTTGATATTCATCAAGGCATGTTTGGGCTTTTAGGACCCAATGGGGCAGGCAAATCGACATTCATGAAAATCCTTGCAACACTCCTGGAGGCTGATAGCGGAACGGTTCATTTGAACGGGCTTGATATGCTCAAGGAAAAGCAGAAAGCCAAGAGGGTCTTGGGCTATCTGCCTCAGGAGTTTGGAGTATACAAAAATATATCTGCTGAAAACCTGCTTTCCCATATTGCCATTTTAAAAGGGATAACCCCAAGGGGGGAACGAAAAGAGGTCGTTGAAAACCTGCTTGTGCAAACCAACTTATTTGAGAAAAAAGGAAGGGCTGTAAGTACTTATTCCGGGGGAATGCGGCAACGTTTCGGTATAGCTCAGGCCCTGTTGGGAAACCCTAAGTTGATCATAGTGGACGAACCCACATCTGGATTGGATCCGGCGGAACGTAACCGGTTCTATGACCTTTTGAGTGAGATCAGTGATAGGGTCATTGTTATTCTCTCCACGCATATCGTGGAAGATGTCAAAGAGCTCTGTAACCGAATGGCCATCATTAAACAAGGAAAAATCCTGTATCAAGGTGCACCCAAAGAGGCCATTTCAAGAATTGAAGGTAATATCTGGAAAAAGAGCATACGCAAGGATGAACTGATATCCTATAAAAAATCGCCTCATATGATCTCATTCCGGTACTTGGGAGGGGAACCCATAATTCGCATGTACGCTAATGAATCAATCTCAGGATTTGAACCTGTTCGCGCTGAACTTGAGGATTTTTATTTTTTAAAAACCAATGGCAACTCCCTTTAGACTTTCTGATATATGTTCATTCATTTCATTGCTTTTGAGATAAAGAAGGGATTAAGAAGCCCACAGATTTATGTTTTCTCGTCCATACTATTCCTTTTCTGTTTTGTAGCGGTAACCTACGATGATTTTACCATCACTTTGGACGATATTTCTAACATCGGCCTCAATGCGCCTTATGCCGTCATGAGTGTTACCGGAATCATCGTATCCTCATTGGGGATGCTTTTTATTGCCGCTATTATGTCCAATATTGCGCTACGCGATATCAATAGTAACTTTTATGCATTGCTTTTTGCCACACCTGTGGACCGGTTTGGCTATTTCTTTGGCCGAATGTGTGGTGGTTTGATTTTGTGTTTGATCCCTTTTCTGGGCCTTTATGCTGCATACCTACTCGGCCTTAACATGCCCTGGATTAAAGCAGAACGCCTTTTGCCCTTTGATTCCCAGCCCTTCCTCGAAGGATTCTTTTACAATATACTCCCCAATGTAATCCTTTTGGGAAGTCTGTTCTATGGCTTGGGACTACTATTTAAGAACAAAGGTTATGTATTAGTAGTTGCTGTTCTGCTCTACATGGGATACATAATCCTGGCTGGTAGTATTACCGATAATTCTTTGGGTGCAGTTGCCATTTATCTTGACCCTTTGGGATACAACGGGTATCGCCTTATCTCAAAATATTGGAGTGTTACGGATAAAAACAGCATGAATCTGGGTTTTCATGCCCTATTCTTAGGCAGTAGAGTGATATGGCTTGCTATTGCCTTATGTGTTACGGTTTGGATGTATAAAAGCTTTTCTTTTACCCTTCCCTCCAAAACCCCCTCAAAGGAAAAGAAGCTTATGTTACCAAATAGGGGCAAAAAGCACGGAAAACTATTCCTTGGTACCCCAAAGTGGGATTTTCAAACCTACTTACTCCAGTTTTACAACAGTTTTATCCTGGATCTAAAAGGGATTCTGACAAGTATTCCCTTTTTGGTCATTTTGGTTGCCGGACTATTCAATCTACTCAGTGGCACCCTGGATGCCAAATCGTATCTGGGAATATATTCGCATCCCACTACATTTATTATGTTGACCATCATTAAGGGAAAATACGTGCAACCGCTATATGTGATCCTCCTGTACTACGCTGGTGAACTGGTATGGGGGAGCAGGGATGTTAACTTCGATAATATCTATAACGCCGCCCCATATGCAAATGCTCCCATTGTGCTTTCAAAGTTTGCAACATTATGGGCGATTATTATGCTATGGCTGGTATTGGGTGTCTTTGTAGCCGTGTTTTCCCAGGCTTTGGCCGGGTACACGCGATTCCAGATCGGAGTATATGTCTACGACCTAATGGTAACGCAGTTCATTTATTTTGCTCTACTTGCCATAGTCGGGATAACACTACACGTTCTGCTACAAAATCGATATCTGGGGTATCTGGTCTTTCTTTTGGTAGCCGCCATCAATCTTCTCCTCTGGAACCCGCTAGGGGTAAATAACCATTTGATTCGCTTTTTGGACATTCCCTCAGGATTCTATTCGGATTTCTACGGCCATCGTCCATTTAGGAATGGATATCTATGGTATACCTTGTATTGGTCTTCGATTACGGTGATTATAGGATTTCTGGCAGTACTCCTTTGGAAGCGGCAGGAAAACCGTCGAAGGTCCTCTGAGCTTAGGAACAGATTGATACGCGATAAAAACGGACTTATCTTAATAGCAATCCTCCTGGTTTCCATTGGCCTTGGGTCCTTTGTCAGTAAAAGACAAGTGGTTACAGATCACGATACCGTCGATTTGCTTAAAGCACGATATGAAACTACCTACGGCGCTTTCAAATACGTCCCCCAGCCAACGATTACTTCATCCCGGTACCACGTAGATATCCATCCCGAAGACAAGGAGTTGTCGATTACCGGGGAGCTTCAATTGACCAATACAACAGCAATGCGTATGGATAGTCTTCATATTTCCGCCGGCGGTTTTGCACTTGGAAGGTTCCTTCCTTTAACAAAGTTTCATTCGATCGAAGTTCAGGGTGCATATGATATTCTGATTGACAGTGTATTAGGGTATCGTATCCTAAGGATGGAGCCCCCTCTGAATTCGGGGGAAAGCACGACTTTACGATTCAAATCGCATTACAAAGGTCCGGGTATACTTTTGGAACGCTCCAATATGAGAATCAATAGTAACGGTAGTTTTTTTAATAATTTCAATATCACGCCACGTATTGGATATGATGTAAATCTCGAATTGGGGGACAATACGGTGCGAAAGGATCTGGGTCTTGAAAACAAACAATACCTATTTAATAAACAGGATTCACTTGGGATAAGGACGCCTGAATTCGATGCTGATGGATTCTGGGTGGATACCGAGGTTATCTTGAGCACTTCTCCTAACCAAACGGCCATCACATCGGGGACGCTCATCAAAACATGGGAAGCCGGAAATAGAAACTATTTCCAATACAGCAACAGGGTCCCTGTAGCCAACAAGTTATCCTTCGCGTCTGCAGAATATTACGAAGAACGCGGAACGCATCGTGGGAAAGCACTATCAGTGTACTACCATCCCGAACATCGCTACAATGTGGACACCATGATGGACGCCATGAAAAAAACACTGGATTACTGCGCTGCAAATTTCGGTCCATACCCTTTGGACCATCTCAGGATTGTGGAATTCCCCAGATACGCGACCTACGCATCTACATTTCCCGGTACCATCATGTATTCAGAAGCTCTTGGGTTTTTATCCGATTATGACGAACGGCTTACTGTAGACTTCCCCTATTATGTGACTGCTCATGAGATCGCCCACCAATGGTGGGGAATGTTATTCTTTCCCGCAAGGACTAAAGGAAGCGGTATGTTGAGCGAGTCCCTGGCGCAGTATTGCGCATTAATGGTTCTAAAAGAAGAACTGGGCTCCGAAGCGATTAAGAACTATTTACAATTTGAACACGATCAGTATTTCCTGAAGCGTGGCGATGATATCGATCATGAACAACCACTTGTCGAAAATGAATCCAAACAATACATCGACTATCATAAGGGCGCACTGGCATTTTATGCCCTACAGGAGCGCATTGGGGAAAAGCAACTAAACACCGTCTTACGATCTTTTCTGGAACAATATCAATTTCAGGATCAACCTCCATTTCCGATAGCCTGGGAACTTTTGGAAGCTATCAAGGATTCAAGTGGTATGAAAGATCTCGACTATATTACCGATCTTTTTGAACATGTTGTAGAACATGATATTCGCCTGTTGAATGCAACGTCCGTGATGGGGCCCAATGGTCCGGAGATACATCTTGAGGGACAGGCCCATAAACGCTATTTGAAAAATGGAAGGGTTTATGATAAGATCCCCTTAACGGGTAAGGTAACACTCGCCTTGTACCGTCAGGATAAGTTAGTGTCACTTAGCACGGGGGTATTTGATGAAAATGGACGTCTGGATGTGGCGTTATCGCTCTTAGAAACCCCTACTCACGTGGTCATTGACCCTTATTTTAACTATCTGGATGCCGAAAGGAATGACAACCGGTTTCCGCTAGGACCTTACGATTAAAGGGGTTTAGTGGCTTTGAAGGTTTCAAAACGTATTCTTTTATGAGTCTGAATTGTATTCGATTTGCTGTCTTTGTCTTACTGTGGAATCGAACCACTATTCTATTCCACTACGAAGCCCTTTGGGACATCAAGGAGTTTTTCCGCTGTTGTCACCTGGAATTTTTTTGGAAATTTCAATTAACCCTGCCACAAAGCTTCACTCCTACAATTCCTTATAACACTTCCTAGGCGTTGATTAAGGAGTTATAAAATGATGAATCGTAGTTATTTTTTCCCGAATCATGATTCCGGAATGATTCTTCCCTGGATTTAACCGCTTCAATTCAAATGCATCATAACTTGATAATTCATCAAAAATCAAAAACGTTGAATCATGGAAGAAAGAAACAGAACCGTTAGTTGTGGAAATGTCGAAAGTAACCATTTGCGAGGAGAGCATCCCAATGCAATTCGCATCTCTTCCGATACATCCGGAAAGGACCCTTCTCCAGCAGAATTTACCAAGACTTACGTAACGCTGTTTGCAATGCAGGGCACGGCTGAATATCTAGTTAACGACAAAAGAAAGCAGTTGGATCAAGGGGCCTTGCTATTCATACCTCCAAATTCAAAAGTTCAAAGAACAAGGGCCGATGCAGTTATCTTAGCAATCCATTTGGATACTCATGTAATGCGAGTGGCCTATGATCGGATTTCAAAAGAGCCATGGCTTGTCTATCCTTTTGATCAAAAACCACGTAACGAAGAACCCTTCTTTCTACAGCTCCGGGTGAAGGCAAGATCACCGTATTTTTCAGAAATACCTGATATGATCGATCAGCATGTCAACAAGCAACCGGATAAGGCCTTTTATTGTGCCTTAGCAGAGGCTATTATCAAAGCGCAAAATGCTTACATCTCCAGCAGCAGCAAGCTAAATTTTAAACGAAATAGCACCCGCCTGGAAATATTTCAACGACTAAATACCGCCAGGGAATTCATTGAGGACAACGTCCATCAAAACATTCACTTAGATGAGCTTTCCAGAGTATCGTGCTTATCAAAATATCACCTGGTCAGGACATTTAAAATGCTTTACGGTAAAACACCTCACCAATTCCATTTAGACCTGAGATTACGACAAATACATAAACTGATCCATTCGGACGTTAAGATCTCCTCTTTGAACAGCCTGGCATTGGACTTCGGGTTTTCAGATTATTCGGTGTTTTACAAACACTATAAGAAAAACTACAAAGTGAAACCCAGCTTTAGCTACTGCTAAGTACTATTTTCACCGGAAACGCTTTAGGAGTAACAGTAAAACGAACGAGAGGAAATCATGATGCTTGCTTTTGCTCCATGGATTGCGGTTCTTTTGATAAATTAAGCAGTTAACTTGTAACATTTCCCTGTAGTTGCAGTCTATATAATAATAGAACCAAAGGCAACTAACAACTTAAAATCAACCCTTAAAATGCTTAAGGAGTTTGCCGCGGAACTTCGATATTTTGCCATTTTAGACCTAATCCAATGAGTGCACCAGGGCTTAGTCTTATTTTGGAAATTGCCTGTGCATTTTCATTACTCATCTTTGGCATCTTATTGTTGCTCAATCGGAAAAAAAGAAATGTAGGATTAACTTTTCTGGGCATCTTCCTATCGCTGCTGAGTCTTCATTTCTTTTTGTTGATCATCCGGGAAATAGGTCTTGCCAAGCTCCAACCTACCATTGACAATTTCCATATCTTAGGAATGCTATTGTTTTCGTACGGGCCGTTACTCTTTGTAGCTACCTATCACTATCTGCGAGAACCTGATGTGTTAGTTAAAAAGATGTTCCTCAGCTTTTTGGTATTACTTTCCCCGATTACAGGCCTGCTGGTACAAGCAATTACAAACGAGCTTTTCCCTGTTTTTTTTTCCGATCCGTTGATCTACCCCATCATGCTGGTTTTTTTGATTTGGAGTCTATGGTTAATAAAAAAGTCCGACATCGATAAGAAAAGGAAGGCCTTTATTCGACATATCAATCTTAGCTTCCTTTTCATGATACTGATTTGGATAGGGGTAATTGCAAATCGCATAGCCGGAGGGTTACTTTCCGACGAACTTTTGAAGTCTATTTTCCTGTTGATGCTATTCTATCTGATCTTTGGACTTGCCTATTTCCTGGTGTATCACCCGCAGGTACTGCATTCCAAAAAGCAGGTAATACAGCTTTTTAAGGGGGGAGAACGAGACAAAAAACACTATGCCGTGCTATTGGATACGGATCAAAAAAACACTATACGACAACGACTGGTATCGCTGCTAGAGGAGGACAAATTATACCTTTCTCCCAACCTTAGCCTTGAAGGCTTGGGAGAAAAACTGGGAGTATCCCCAAGATTAGTGTCCCATTTGATAAACACTGATTTTGATACCAACTTTTCGGATTACATTAATTCCTACAGGATTGAATTTGCGAAACGGCTTCTAGTGAATTACAATAGCAAGGAATTAAATGTAAGCGAAGTAGTGTATAAAGCGGGTTTTAATTCTACGTCCAGCTTTTACGAAGCCTTTAAAAAAAATACCGGGGTTACTCCAAAAGAGTATAGAAAAAGATTTCATTTACATTCACCACACCGCCAAACCAACTAAGGGGCCTTAAAGTCAGAGTTTGCTTCGTCTGTAAATGTACCACCCTTCTTTCACAGATCCGGCTAACAATGCCATATCCTTTCAAATATTGCTTTTTGCCGCAAGCACTGTAACAGTCAATGCAGCAGGAAAGTCTATTTAAAAACAGCTAAAGTAATAGCACCATGACGAACCAAAAAAATCGTGTAGCAATAGCTGTACTGCTATTTGCTGCGTTCACTACATTCGGTCAGATCATGACCAATAAAAGCATTATAGAAAAGGCAATTCACTATCATGATCCAGATAATTCCTGGAGTTTTTTTAAAGGCAATTTTTTGATAGATCTGACAAAAGGTGATGAAAAAGAAGTTGTATTCCTTACCGTTGATAATGGGAAAAGTACTGCAATTTGGAAAGAATTACTCAAGAATAACGACACGCTAACCGGGGGATTCATAAAAGATTCTTGTATCCTGCAACGTAACAGGAAGAATATCCCCCAGGAGGGACAATTGGAAAACTTCATGTTAGACTGCAAGAGTATTACAGAAAGGACACAGTATTGGATATACATGTTTGGCCTACCGATGAAATTGCAGGATGAAGCGGTTAATTTTGTTGGTCAACCCGAAAAGGTTTCCTTTCTAGGACAGACTTTTTGGCAAATAACGGTGAATTACAATAGCAAACAATCCGAAGAGTATTGGAAATTCTTTTTTGATCCGCAAACCTTTGCCTTCAAAATAGCGCAATATTTCCACCCGGCGCTTGATGGAGACAGTGAGTATATTATCTACGAAGAAGAGGAGAAAATAAATGGCATAACGATCCCTGCAAAACATTCGTGGTATTTGTTCAACAACAGAGAATTCATTGGATCTGAAAAACTACTAAATAGATAAGGATCAAATGTTCTGGATTTGCTGATGGTTGGTATCGCTACGATAGTGAAAACCGGCATCCGGAAAAACCAGATGCCGGTTTCTAATTAGTGAATTCAAGGTGTTATTCCTTATAAGGTTTAGACAGTTCCATGTCTAAAGATTATCCAAACAGTAATCCAGTAGCTCTACTCCTTCAGTTGGAGAAGGGGACAAATCCACCACTACATTCCCATTGGCTGATGTAACCTGTGCTGAAACTTCTTCATCAAAAGCGCCAGAGACAAATACAATGGAAATCTCCGCTGTGCCGTCCGGGACATCAAAATTTACGCTTGTTGAGGAACCATTTTCCAGGGTATAAGTGGTTTCCGCTCCATCGATGGTCACCACCAGTGCTGCATCGTTCCACCCATCCCCAAAGGAATCCTGTAAGTCTATGCTCCAGGTACCTGGGGTAGGTATGGAAGGAGCGCATACTACGTTTACATTATAGCGGAACGGAGAACTAAAGAAAGCCCCGGTAAGAACGCCGGAGTTTTGAGCTAAGGAAAACCTTCTTCCGTCGGTTAGCACTAATTCAAAACGCACCGTAAACCGGTCCCCCCCGGAGATCTGGTCTCCGGATAAACCCAAAGTGCTTTGTAAGGTCTCTGCACTTACCGTGTAGTCGGTCCTGGGAAGCCCAAATGGGCCAGGGTTGAAGGCAGAGCCGGGAATGGTCTCCAGCATTACTTCGTCCTGGTCATTATCAGTCCCTCCTTCGGTTTCATCTTCAAAACCTACAAACACCTCTACCGAAGAAAGCAGTGCACCATCTTCCTGGTCCTGAGCTTCCAGGGTAACCGTAAAATTGCCACCAAGTACAGTGCTGGTAGCTACGTCATATAATACTTCACTTTCTTGTGTCGAAACGGTTCGCAACACAGCGCCCCGCTGTTCATTTTCGATGATCTCATCAAAGGTGGTTTCTCCATCTTCACAGGCTATGAACAGTAAGGTTGTCGCCGCCAGCAGACTGGGAATATATTTAGTTATATACTTTTTCATTTTTAACGTTTTTATTAGTTAGCTGGTGGGAATGCCGGACTAGGTGGATTGGTATCCCAAAACACCTG
>JANQRG010000003.1 GCA_028284665.1 Croceivirga sp. | reverse complement strand
TGACAATGTGTCTCTTGACGGTACCGTCACAAAAATCACACTAAGCTGGATTTTTCACGATTTCCAGAATAAGTTCAAAAACTATATGGGAGATTAGTTGGTTTTTTGAGTTTGGTTGTTTAAAGCCACCACGCGCCTTTAGCGGGTGGCTTTTTTTACCAGCACGCGTCACCTTCTTGCGTTAGGAAATCCAATTGCAGTGTTAGGGAATTATAAAAGGTAGTGCTGTTTAATCTCATATAGCTTAAAATATAATTGTTTAATAATCAAATTATTATGAAAGCCACGCAACCATATACACACATTTGGGTGCTATTCACCTATCTTTTATTGTTTCCATATTCCTATTCCCAAGAAAATCAAAATACTGTTGACGTTTCGAAAATCTCCAAACTGTTTTCAGGCAGCAGCCCAATCTCTGTTAGGCTAGAATATTCTTCTAAGGATATCAAGCAGAAGACTAAAGACAGCAAGTATGCTGAAACAACTATTCATTATAAGACTATTGACAGTATCTGGTTTACGATTCCTGCAAAAATAAGGGCCAGGGGGAACTTCAGGCGCGAAAGGTGTGGCGTCCTTCCCATAAAGGTAAAAATACAAACGTTCAACCAGGACGTAATTGATTCTTTAGGAAGCAAAAAGCTGAAACTGGTCCAACCATGTTTTCTAAACAAAAAATCCAATGATAATTTATTAAAGGAGTACATTGCATATAAGCTTTATGAGATTATCACTCCTTACCACTTCAAAACTAGGTTGCTTCAAATCGATTTTTCAGAGACCAAAAAGCCCAAAAAGCTCAAAAGAAATAGGTTTCCTGGTTTTTTAATTGAGCCCATCGAAGATGTAGCAAAAAGATTAGATGGTAAAGTCGTTTCGGCAAAACTTTCATATAGCATTTTGGATGATAAGGCATCTGTAAGGCTTGCTCTTTTTCAATTTTTAATCGGAAACACTGACTTTTCTACCATTTATCAGCATAATTGCAAACTTCTTTACCACAACAAGAAGTATATCCCTATTCCGTATGATTTTGATCTTTCAGGTTTGGTGAACCCAGATTATGCCGTGGTTTCCAATATTGCAGGCGAATCCCTAGAAATCAATAGGGTCACCCAAAGGCTATACCGGGGCATAAAAACGGATGAAAAAACAGTGCAATCGGTAAGGAAAGAGTTTCTAGGGAAGAAAAAGCAAATTTTGGAGGCAATAATGGCTTCTGAAGAGGATTTTGACAATCCCCGGGAATACAAAAGGGTCGTAAAATTCATTAATGATTTTTTCAAAATAATCGGCAACCACAAAAAGTTTCAGGACCAGATTATTGGGAAAGCAAGAAGCTAGCCCAGAATACTATTTGAAATAAAAAGCCACCTGCAAGAAGGTGGCTTTTTTTATGGTCAAAATCACCATTTCCCGTTGGGAAACCCACTAGGTACGATGGGAAGTTCTCTAGTGTTTATAGGCTTTCGCAAGGATAACTTTGACATGAAATTATGTTTAAAACCTAAAATTAATAATCATGAAAACAACCCTTAGATTAGTATGCGCAACATTCCTTTTGTTTTTAACCGGCTGTTCCAGTTTGCAGGTATCCAGTGAAACGGCCAATGAAGCCGATTTGAACAAGTATAGTTCCTACACGCTCGCCGACACCGAAGTGGGCTTCTTAGTCCATGTAAATCCTACACAAAAAATGCAACTAGAGAAAGCCATAGAAGAACAGGCCCGGGCCATTTCAACTGTGAAGAACAATTCTGGAGTCACAGGTCCTGATGTATTGATCAACTATTTCGTAGTGGTTGATACTAAAAGAGATCTGGATACCTATACCAATTACTACGGCCGCAGAAGATGGCGATATCAAATCACAGAAGTGGAAGTGAGGGAATATACCCAAGGAACCCTAATTGTAGACTTCATTGATGCCAAAACCAAGGAAGTGGTTTGGCATGCTAGCACAACGGGGGTCATCACAACAAATTCCATTGAATTGGAGCAAAAAATAAATGATGCCGTTAAGGCCATCTTCGACAAATACAGAAAAGACCGATCACTTTAAAATCACAGGTGTTATGAAACGAATATTCAACTTGATAATCGCAGTATTCCTACTACAATTCTTTACACCCGCCTTTGCTCAGGATAACAGGATTACCCTTAGAACTCTGGCAAAACAGGAGCAAGATGTTATCGATGCAATTGTGCTTTACCCTGAGGAAACCAGGGGTCACATCTTTGAAGTGGCACAGCATCCAGCCTTATTGATTCGCCTTGAAAGTCTCCGGAAAACGTCGCAAGAAGCTTTTTTAAATGCAGTAACAGCTCTTGATCGTGATACTCAGGAAAGCTTTTACGAGTTGACCCGATATCCTAGGCTAATTGATTCTTTGGCCCGTTTAAGCAACACCAAGTACAACAGGAAAACATTGATAGCATCCTATCCAGAGGAAATTCAGGATGATGTTGCCAGTGTACTTAAAAAGGAGGAAACCTTAGAGGAAATCGCTTCATTGAACCAGTCAACTCGATCGCAATTCAAAGAAACCATTAAAAGGTATCCTCATAAGGCACAGGCCAGTATTCGAAAGCTTGTCCAAAATCCAGAATTATTAAGTCTGTTAGTTGACAATATTGATATGACCATCCTAGTGGGAGATATTTACAAAGAGGACCCCGAATGGATTACTGAAAAGGCTGGGGAATTAAACCTGGATGCGGCCCGAAAACAAGCTGAAGAGCTGAACGATTACAAAAAACAACTTGAAGAAGATCCTGAGGCTTTTCAGGAAATGCAACAAGCAGCTGATCTATATGCTCAGGACAACAACATTAGTGAAAAGGAATACAAAGAGCCAAGCACAGTAAAGGTAACCTATAGCTATTCCTATTGGTATGGATACCCCTACTGGTATACTTATCCCTATTGGAGGCCAATGCCCTACTGTTACTACACAGGATTCTATTATGGACCAGGGGGCACGGTAATCATCATTGGACTTCCAAGTTATCACTATGTCCATTGGCATCACTTGCATTATCCCCACCGCCATGTTCATTTGCATGCTCATTATCACCGCCATTACAGACGACATCCCCACAGTAGAAGTGGCCTTAGCACCGCTTTAAGAATCGAAAAGGAAAAGAACATTGGCCTTTCCAGAGATAATCGGGAACGTGCAAAACCGAATAGATCAAATCAAGGGACAAGAAATGGAAATTCCCCAAAAATTGATTTCCGAGAGAAGGTTCCCCAAGATAGAAACTACGAGCAATTCAAAAACAACGATAAGCTAAAAGGAAATTGGTCAACCCGAAAAAACAAGGGTAAAAATAGAGGTTAAAACATTCGGAAAGCCAAATGCTACGATGGGAAGTTCTAGAGTGCATAAAGGTTTGAGCGAAGGTAAGTTTGACCAAAGAATATGTTTAACAACCTAAAACACAATATCATGAAAACTAAATTAATAACCGTATTGACATTACTGATTGCATACTTTCAGATAAGCGCTCAAGAGGAAGACTTTAACCTGGCAGGA
The DNA here is from genome assembly GCA_028284665.1 of Croceivirga sp. Classification (GTDB taxonomy): domain Bacteria; phylum Bacteroidota; class Bacteroidia; order Flavobacteriales; family Flavobacteriaceae; genus Croceivirga. The sequence goes on along the minus strand of JANQRG010000003.1, from coordinate 51,395 downwards.
ATATCATACACTTTTAATCCGGCGGTAAGTTTGGATAATCCTTCAAATCCGCAGCTTGGGGATACAGAAATCAACATATCTGAATTCAGAGCGTTCTTTTTGGCGCCTTTCAAATTGAAAAACGATAAGACCACATTGTTTACGGGTGTTGATTATACCTTTCTGGGGGGGCCTTTAAATGACCTACCCAATGACCGAAGCGTTGATGCAAACTTGCATGCCTTGAAATTTTCAGCTGGAATCAATCAAAGATTGAGCAATAATTGGGCGGTAAGAGCAATAATTTCCCCTACCATTGCATCAGACTTTTCAGGAAGCCTAAGTTCAGATGCCTTTACGCTACAGGCATCAGGACTCGTTAGATACATCACGGACAATGGTATCAAATATGGCTTGGGAGCCGCCTACACCAATGGATTTGGTGAACCACAACTAGTGCCTGTTGGTGAATTTATATACCGCAGCGGCAATTGGGATGTCCTGATCCTGGCTCCAATACAGGCCGCCATACGTTACCATCTAAATAAAGTGATATTAGGATTCCGAGTGGACCTTCAAGGTAACGAGTACGCCCTTAACGTTGAGAACACAGACCGAAACATTGGGCAAGTAGAAAGTATCAAATTTTCCAGATATAATATTGGTCCGACGGTAGCTACTGATCTATCAAAAAGTGTACGACTAGTATTGTCCGGAGGGCTATCCTTAAGTAGAAAGCTAACAGCAACTGACGTTAATGGGGATACCGAAGATTACGGATTAGAAAATGGGGCGTTTCTGAAGGCGAGTTTTCTACTAATAAAGTAACTGTAATCGTTTCCATCAATCTTAATTAAAACAAGATGAAAAAAAATATCCATTTGATCCTATTGACATTCTTTTCCGGTGTGCTTATTAGTGCTTACAATTCAGAAAGGGTATTGGCTCCGGAAGGTATGGTGAAAATTCCCGGAGGCAAAAGCACTATAGGTTCCAATGAAGTGTTTGCACAGGAAGGACCAGTTCATGAAAAGGTGACAAAATCATTCTACATGGATATCCACCCTGTTACAGTGGCCCAATTCCGAAGGTTTGTACAAGAAACTGCTTATGAAACGGATGCAGAAAAATTCGGAAATGCTGGGGTATTTCATATGGAGATAGGTATATGGACTTTGGTTGATGGTGCCAACTGGATGTTTCCACAAGGTCCTAAAGGAGAAAATGCAAAGGATAGTCACCCTGTAACACAAGTGTCCTGGAATGATGCTAAAGCTTACTGCAAATGGGCTGGTAAACGTTTGCCCACTGAACAACAATGGGAACATGCGGCAAGAAACGGAGGGCTTATAAAGACGGCTAAGTATCCCTGGGGCTCAGATACTCTTATGAAAGATGGGAAATACCAAGCAAATGTCTGGCAAGGTGCTTTCCCGCTTTACAATAGCGTGAAAGATGGTTATAAATACACTTCTCCTGTAGGAACTTTTGGAGAATCCGCTTTGGGCTTGGAAGATATGGCTGGCAATGTATGGGAGTGGTGTGAAAACTGGAAAATACCCTATGAACAAAGTTCGGAACCGTTCGTTCCCAACGCCGAAAGTGAAAAAGCTCAGCGAGGAGGTTCCTACCTATGCGACCCAATGGTCTGTCATGGTTATAGGGTATCGGGAAGAAGTGGTTCTACCCCTGAAACCTCACTTATGCATGTCGGCTTTAGATGCGTAAAAGATATCCCTAACAATTAAAACTCATAATGATGATAAAAAACATTTTAACCAATAAGTGTCCCAACTGCGGTAAAGGGAAAATTTTCAAAAACTCCAACATCTACTTCAATTTCAGAAAGGCTGAAATGAACGAGAGTTGTCCAAAGTGCGGTTTCAAAAACCGTAAAGAACCAGGTTTCTTCTATGGAGCAATGTATGTTAGTTATGGACTTACAGTTGGTCAAGGTATTCTTACGTACCTAATTGCCAGTACGTTTTTTGAAGAAAAATTTGATTTACGTATAATTGGAATAATTGCGGGTGTCCTACTTCTACTTTCCTCTTTTAATATGAGGTTATCTAGGATACTTTGGATATATCTTTTCAAAAATTATTCCCGATAGTACTATTGTGCTGGAATAGCTATAAATAAAAGCCCTTCAAATTTGAAGGGCTTTTATTTTTCTGTGCGGCTGAAGGGAGTCGAACCCCCACGCCTCTCGGCACTTGATCCTAAGTCAAGCATGTCTACCAGTTCCATCACAGCCGCATAGTCAATATTTTAAGAACTTTTTCTCGTCTCACTCCTAAGTCCAGCATGCCCGCCCGGATGAACTCCGTTCGGACGGGTCTACCAGTTCCATCACAGCCGCATTACGGGAGTGCAAATATACTTCAATTTTTCAATTGCCGCATCCCTCGGTTTTAAAAACTTCTTTTTACTATTTTTAGTATTCCAGAAAACTATTCCATGGAAGAAATCAGTAACTACATTCAACAACACAAAGACCGATTCGTAAACGAACTTGTTACCCTCCTTAAGATCCCATCCATCAGCGCAGACAGCGCCCATTCCCAGGACGTTATAGAAACGGCAGAAGCCGTTGAAAAATCCCTGAAAGATGCAGGTTGCGACCACACTGAGATCTGTGAAACCAAAGGATATCCTGTTGTTTACGGCGAAAAAATAATTGATGCTAAACTCCCCACGATCCTGGTGTACGGCCACTATGATGTGCAACCTCCGGACCCCTTAAGTTTATGGAATTCCCCTCCCTTTGAACCGGTCATCAAAACAACGGACCTCCACCCGGATGGGGCCATCTTTGCCCGGGGCGCCTGCGATGATAAAGGGCAAATGTTTATGCATGTAAAAGCCCTGGAGTTCATGGTAAAAAACAACGCTTTGCCCTGTAATGTGAAGTTCATGATAGAGGGGGAAGAAGAGGTTGGCAGTGATAGCCTGGCAGATTTCCTGGCGGAACATAAAGAAAAACTGGACAATGACATTATTCTGATTTCGGATACCGGCATGATGGCCAATGATGTGCCTTCCATCACTACGGGCTTACGTGGACTAAGCTATGTTGAAGTGGAAGTGGTAGGGCCCAATCGCGATCTGCACTCCGGTATCTACGGCGGGGCAGTACCCAACCCGATCAACATCTTATCCAAAATGATTGCCTCCTTGCACGACGAAAACAATCACATTACCATTCCCGGTTTTTATGATAAAGTAGAAGAACTGAGTACTGCGGAACGCGCACATATGGCAGAGGCGCCATTTAGCCTGGAGGCGTATAAGAATGCCCTTGCTATTGGTGATGTGTACGGGGAATCTGGTTATACTACTCCGGAGCGCTATTCCATTCGTCCCACCCTGGACGTTAATGGGATTTGGGGGGGCTATACCGGCGAGGGCGCTAAAACCGTTATTGCCAGCAAAGCGAATGCGAAGATCTCCATGCGGTTAGTGCCCCATCAGGATCCGGATGAGATCACCGAACTGTTTGCCAGGCATTTTGAAGCTATTGCTCCGGAAGGGGTGAAAGTAACGGTTACCCCGCATCACGGAGGTCTTCCCTATGTTACCCCAACAGATAGTATTGGGTATCAGGCGGCGGCCAAAGCCTACGAGACGACCTTTGGTAAAACCCCGATCCCGGAACGTACCGGGGGGAGTATTCCCATCGTAGCCTTATTTGAAGAGGTACTGGGTAGTAAAACCATCCTAATGGGTTTTGGCCTGGATAGTGACGCTATTCACTCCCCCAACGAGCATTTTGGGGTATGGAACTTTTTAAAGGGCATTGAAACGATTCCTTACTTCTATAAGTATTACACGGAGTTTTCCACACAATAAAAAACATCCACCCTGTTTAGGGTGGATGCTTTAGTATTTTCCCGGTTTAAGGCAATTGCGAATATCCATTCCGGGTTTTCCACATAAAGTACTTTTCGAACAATACTTTAGAAAAGTCGTAGAAAATGTTAGGGATCATTATGGCAAAATTGCGGGGTTTAAACAGATGATCACTAAGGATGATCACCTCTTTTTTCCCGGCATCCATTACACAAATACCAGGAATTTTGCCCCAGGCTTTGGTCTTTAATTTTTGTTTCCCTTTTTCTACCCGAATGATATTTTCCGCAACAATCTTACCGGTTTCATCAGACGGATACCCTGTTTTAGGGCCGGAGAACGGAACTTTTCCGGGTGTAAAAGGCAGGTCAACCTGAACCGCAATCCCTGCCGCCCATACGTTAAGCCAGTCTTTATGGCGATAATCCTCCCCCACCGGCAAATATCCATTGGAAGTAGGGTTCAGTGCCGGGGAGTTGGAAACAAAATCGACCCCAAAAAACGGAGGCATCAACATGGTAAAACTACTGGGCAACACTTCGCCAGAACTGAGCGCTACACTATCTTCAGTGACTTCCTTCACCCCTACCTCAGTGCGGTATTCGATATTGAACATTTTCATGAACGATTTTAGCATCGTTTCGCCTCCGGGCATACCGTCAATTCCAAAATGCCCAAGATAGTTTTCAGGAGTGATCCAATACAAATCCACTTTTTTTCGGATCTTCTGCTCGCGAAGCCATTTTTCTATGTTAAACAGAAATTCATAGGCTGCCCCCATACAACCCGCATTTTGGGTGGCGCCTATAACAATAGGTCCGGGAGCCTTCTTGAATTCTTCCAAGGCTTTTCGGGTCTTCATGGCGCCCTTTGGGGTGCCGATATAATGGGCATACTCCCTAACTCCAGGGGCTACGTCGTAATCCACTTTTGGTCCGGTGGCAATCACCAGGTGATCATATACAAAATCGCCTTGCTTTGTTTTTACAGTATTAACCGAAGGATCAACATGTAAGGCTTCGGTTTGTATGAACTCTACCCCCTTTTTCTTTAAAATTGCGTCTTTTCTAAATGAAATATCCTTTACCTCCCTACGACCGAGTGGCACCCAGATCAGAGACGGAATAAAAAGAAATAAGGGGGACTTATCGATCACCACAACCCTGTGATCGCGTTTCCCTTTACGCTTAATTTCCAGTGCGGCGGTCATTCCTGCAAAATTTCCACCAATAACGACAGTTGTTTTCATGGCCTCCAGCTTTTGTATTCGTAAAAGTAGCCGTACAATGGAATACCCACAGCTACTTAAGTCACACAAGAACAACTTTTTTAAAGTTTTTATTCTACACTTGTAGAATTAAAGATTATTTCTATATTTGTAGAACAACTTCTTATTTCGTAGAAATGAAATTATCCAAATCAGAAGAAGAATTGATGCATATTATCTGGAAACACCAACGCCCTTTTATGAAAGACATCCTGGAAGCGTATCCTGAACCTAAGCCAGCGCCAACAACGGTGGCTACTCTGCTAAAGCGGATGATGGATAAGGGGGTTGTTGCCTACAAAAGTTTTGGTCGTTCCCGGCAATACTATCCTTTGGTAAAGAAGAAAGATTACTTCTCCAAACAATTAAAAGGATTGATAAAAAATTTCTTTAACGACAGTCCCAGCCAATTTGCCTCCTTTTTTACACAACAGACGGACCTGAACAAAGAAGAACTGGAGGAATTAAAAAAACTAATTGACGACGAGATCAAAAAGAAATGACACAATGTTGGAATATGTGCTAAAATCTTCGGCTTGTATGATTGTGTTTCTGCTTTTCTACCAGTTTCTTTTGGAAAAGGAGAATATGCATCAATTCAAACGCTTCTTCCTTTTGGCGGCCCTTATCGCTTCCCTGGTTATCCCAAAATTGGTTTTTATCGAATATGCAGAAGCGGTGCCTTCCACAGTTTCAGCCGTCCCCGGTCCAGCGGCGCAACAGGTTGAACCTTCTACCGCCCAACCGATCTCAGATATGGACGTTGTTAACTGGTCAAAACTATTCCGGGCATTCTACCTTCTCGGGGTGCTTGGATTTGGGCTTCGGTTTGGTGCCCACCTGTATCAGATCCTTCGGAGAATACGAAAAAACCAAAAACTCAAGGGGAAAACGGTTACTAAAGTGTTATTGAAAGAGCAGCTACCTCCCCACACCTTCTTCCGTTATGTTTTTTTGAATAAGGAAAAGTATGAGGCCAATACCATTCCCGGGGAAGTAATGCTACATGAAGAAACGCATGCCCGGCAGTACCATAGTTTTGATGTCTTGTTCGTAGAATTAGTACAGGTCATCCTTTGGTTTAACCCCCTACTCTTGCTGTTTAAAAGAAACATCAAACTGAATCATGAGTTTTTAGCCGATAGGGCAGTGCTTAAAGAAAAAGTCAACACTCAAAAATATCAGAATACGTTGCTATCTTACGTATCCAGGGATAGCGAAGCAAAATATCAGTCGATCAAAATGGCCAATGCCATTAATTATTCATCCATCAAAAAACGATTTACTATCATGAAAAAAGAAACATCAAAAACCTCAATTGCCCTAAGAATTGTACTGTTACTGCCTATACCCGTGGTATTGCTTTATGGGTTCAGTACGACAAAAACCATATACCCGATATCCAAAGAAAATATAGCTCCCTTAGTTGTTCAAGAAGGTGCTTCCCGGGAACAGATGGGAGAATACAATGCGTTGGCTAAAAAGTATAATCAATTTTTAGGCGGTTCTATTTCAAAGAAAGAAATTGAACAAATGACCTATATACATAATCGCATGTCGGAGAAACAACGGCAAGATGCCCAACCTTTTCCATCTTCTATTCTTGACAAGTGGTCACCGCAAAAAGGAGCTTCAAGAGCACAAATGAAAGAATACAATGCCCTTGCCAAGAGATACAACGCGATGACCAAAGAGGCCTTCCATATTAAAAGAAAAGAAGTGGAACGGATGCAGTACATTTATGACCTCATGTCGGAAAAGCAACGAGCGGATGCCGAACCTTTTCCGGAGATCCTGGAGCCTCCAATGCCTCCTGAGCCGCCAACTCCTGGTTTCACCAACCCGGAGACCCCGGAACCACCAACCTTCCCTGCTCCGATAACTGCAGAGAATCAAATTGGACATATAAAAGAGGTGGCTCAAAAAGGAGCTATCTTTTATCTCGAAGGAGAGCGAACTTCTGTCGCTAAAATCATTGAAATACTCGAAAAAGAGGGACCAATGAATATCATGACCCGACATACGGGAGATTCCGATTTCGTAGTCCGCGTTTCGTCAGATCCCGAAGTTCCCAAAGAATAAGCCGTTGTCATTTGATAGAAAAGCCCTGCATTCAGGGCTTTTTTTGTAACAAATCCGGAAAAATTGCGTTCTAATACCATTAGTTTTTGGATTTTACCCGCTTACACCAACCCTCCGAAGCACCTAAAAATCCAGTCAGAACCTTTTTTTCAAACCTAAACGAACACTATCATGTTACTACGCTTTTTTATCTTCTGTTCCGGAGCTGATGCTGATATTTTAGCTACTTGCTCAAAAGGGGAACGCAACAAATATGCTGGCATTGGAGCTACTGTATTCTTTACGGCGGTTATGGCCTTTATTGCCTCAGGATACGCACTGTATACCGTTTTTGATACTATTTATACTTCTATTTTCTTTGGATTCATCTGGGGGTTGCTGATCTTCAATTTAGATCGATATATCGTTTCCACCATAAAAAAGCGCGATTCTTTTAAAAGCGAATTGCTGCAAGCCGCACCCCGAATTCTTCTTGCCGTGATTATCGCAGTGGTGATTTCCAAACCACTTGAGATGAAGATCTTTGAAAAGGAAATCGACCAGGTATTACTGGAGGAAAAAAATGCAATGACCCTTGCCAATAAGGAGCAACTTGCCTTGCAATACACCCCTACCGTTGAAGCTTTGGAACAGGATATCCAGGCATTGAAAGATGAGGTCGCAAAGAAAGAGGCGGAAACCAACGCTTTATATGACACCTATATTTCGGAGGCAGAGGGCACTGCAGGAACCGGATTATTAGGGAAGGGTCCCGTATACAAAGAAAAGCGGGAAAAGCACGATGCTTATCTGGCCGAATTGAACGCCTTAAAGGCCACAAACGGTGAAAAGATTATCGCCCTGGAGAACCAGATTGCTGCCTTGGGCCAGGACTACGAAAAAGCAGTGATCGATTCCCAGCCCATTATTGAAGGTTTTGACGGCCTTATGGCACGCGTTAATGCCCTTGGAAAACTGCCCTGGTTCCCTTCCTTTTTCATCTTTTTGTTGTTCCTGGCTATTGAAACTGCGCCAATCATCGCAAAATTATTGGCTCCCAAAGGAGAATACGACTATAAGTTTGAGGAGGGCGAAAGCGTGGTAGCTACCTGGGTAACCCAAAAAGTTGAGCAGCGTAAACTCTTGTTGGCAACGGATGGGGCGCTAAATGATCAGATCTATGCTGATATTAAAGCTGAAGAGGCACTGTATCGGTATAAAAAGGAGAAAGCGGAAGAGCTATTGCGCTTACAGGCTGATGCATTTCACAATGTACAGGTAAAAGGACTTTAGGTTTTCTACTATACCCGCTATACCAGGTCCATCTGTTCTAAAAGAAAGGAGGCGTTCATCGTTTTGCTGACGCCTTTTTTCAATAAATAGTCAAAGTAAAGCGCATCGTTCCTGATGGTTGCATCCAAATGATAATTGTGCACCTTGGCGTGGGCTTTAGCAACATCACATAAACTCAAGTCATGGGTAGCGATCAGGCCCGTGGCATTGGCACGAAGTAAGCGTTCCACAAATCTCCTGGAACCTTTGGCCTTATCCGTACTATTGGTGCCTTTTAAGATCTCATCGAGCAAAACAAAAAACGGCTCCTGCTCTAAAAGCTGTACCACTTTCTTTAGGCGTTTTAATTCCGACAGAAAATAGGAATCCCCTTTATAGAGCGAATCAACACTTCGCATACTGGTGACCAATTTTACCGGTGAATAAACACACTTTTCCGCACAAACCGGTAACCCCATATTCCCCATTACCACACAAAGCCCTACAGTGCGCAAAAAGGTGCTTTTCCCTGCCATATTGGAACCAGTAATGATAAAGAAGTTTTCCTGGCTGATCGTAAAGTCGTTTCGTATACTGCTTTTGGCCGGTATTAACGGGTGTCCCGCTTTTGTACAAGAAAGTACAAAATCCCCTTCATTGATCTCAGGATAGCTGTAGTGTGGATGATTGAATCCGAAATTCCCCAGGCTGTTGTACGCGTCAAAAAAAGCAATAACCTCAAACCAGTCGCCTACGTGCGTTTTGTATTGCTGAATCCATCTTTCAATGCGATAGGCGGTATGTAGTGCTCCCAGGAAGCAACCATTCCCAAAAATGGCATAAAAAATATTATTGTTGTAATCCATGGTGTTCAACAGTTTGGAAAACTGCCGAATAGCTTGGGAAGCCTTTTTGTTCGCCACTGACAACTGCTGTTTTTTTGATTGCAGTTGTGGGGCCTCAAAATTTGTTTCTTCAAGGATTCTAAGTAATTGCGAATACTGTTTAAAAGTCGCTTTAATACGATCGGCCTTGTGTGCAAGCTGCGATATTCTCCTAAAGTACCGGGCGGTGACCCCCAGTCCCAGCAGTAGCCAAAATAATAACAGGCTTTCTGCAACGCCCTGCCAATACACTAATGCCGCAAGCCCAACAAAAATGGCCAGAAATAGCCATGGAAGATAACGCATTACTCCGGGCACGAACGGAGCATAGCGGTGCAACCATGTTACAATGTCCGCAATTTTGGTCTCTTGGGTAATCAATGCGCCCTGGGCACTGAAATGCTGTCGCCATTCCACTTTTTGTGCCAATTCTTTTATGATCTTTTGTTTTTCGGGTACATCGACTACCTCGTTTTCCGTTAACTTTTTTACCAAAAGCTGTTCGCCTTCCGGAAGTTGGGTTCTGTTTATGTATTGAAAAAGTGAACCTTGCCCAAAGAGGTCCAGGTCATGGCTGTAATGGTGTTCGGGATCCTTGTGTGTATCTCCTGGTGGTAATTCAGCAAAGTCATGTTGTACCACCGCTAATTCGGTAGCGTTAATCTTTGCTAAAGCGTGTAGTAACCGGTATTTGATCTTGACATCCTCATAGTACCGGATCAAAAAAAGAAAAACGCCCATGCCCACAAAGGCGGATAGGATGGCCCATTTCACCTCATTTCTAAAAAAGTAGATAACGATCACTGTGGCGGTGAAAGCCATCAGACGAGAAACAGATAGTAACTTTAGCCTTTTTTGCATCGTATCGGACGCTAGCACATAACGGTTTAAGGTAGCGGTATAAAAATCAAGAAGTTTTTGCATAGCGCAGGAAAAATCCAAAGATAACCATTACGCCAGCGATTCTTTTTAAAGAAAATCGCAAAGGGTAAAGAGGATTGGAGTGCGTTATGCCGGTGTTTCGGAAAGTGACTTTAGTGCTACTCGGAGACTATCCCTCCAATGTGGTATAGCAATGTTGAACGTCCTTTTTACTTTCGATTTGTCCAGGACACTGTATTTAGGGCGTTCTGCCGGAGTAGGATATTCTTCCGAAAGAATGGGAAGCAGTTTGATTCGAATTCCCTGGAGATCGAAAATGCTTTTTGCAAAATCGTACCAGCTGGCTACGCCTTCATTGCTATAATGATACACCCCATATTTTTTGCTTCTCCCTTTGATGATCATTAGGATCAGCATTGCCAGATCTCCCGCATAAGTGGGTGTCCCTACCTGATCGTACACCACGGAAAGTTCCTCTCTTTCATTTCCTAACCGCAGCATGGTCTTCATGAAATTGTGTCCAAACTCGGAATACAACCATGATGTTCGGAGGATAAAGTGTTCCTCCAAGTTGTTGATAATGGCCCGCTCACCTTTATACTTGGTATCACCATAAAACCCTATAGGTCTCGCAATGTCTTCCTCCTTATAGGGAACGTTCAGATAGCCATCGAATACAAAGTCGGTAGAAACGTGGATAAGTACGGTATGCTCTTGTGCACAACCCATAGCCATATTTCTTGCCCCAATAATATTGACCGCTTTGGCGCGTTCAGTTTCGGTCTCGGCTTTGTCCACATTGGTAAACGCCGCGCAGTTGATGCAGTAGTCGTAACGCTTATGGGATAAGGCGTTGCTTACGGCATCAAAATCGGTAATATCCAATTCAGAAGAAGACTTGAAAACAAACTCCAACCCCTCGGTATCGGGTCCAACCATGGATTGTAACATACTTCCTAACTGTCCGGTAGCTCCGGTGACCAAAATTCTCATATCCTTCTTTTAACCTGCAGCGAATTTTTTTATTGTCGGGAGGGCCAAATCCTTGGCCGAAATAATCAATTCCGACGTGTCGAGGATCCAATCGATAGTAAAGGCAGGATCGTTATACAAAATTCCTCCCTCCGATGCCTTGTTGTAGAAATTATCACATTTGTAGAAGAAAACCGCAGTGGCACTCAAGGTGACGAATCCGTGAGCGCATCCCCTGGGGATAAACAATTGCTTTTTATTTTCTGAAGACAAAATGGTTCGTACAACAGCCCCATATGTTTTTGACCCGGGCCTGATATCTACAGCAACATCTAATACTTCTCCTTCTAAAACACGTACCAATTTCGCCTGAGCATGTTCTCCCTTCTGAAAATGCAACCCGCGTAAAACTCCTTTAGTGGAGAACGACTGATTGTCCTGTACAAAAAAGGGAGTTGCCCCGGTTGTTTTTTCAAATTTTGCCTGATTAAAGCTTTCAAAAAAATAGCCTCTCTCATCCTCAAAAACTTTAGGGATAATTTCAAAACACCCCTCTATGGCTGTAGTTTTAATCTCCATACTCCTTAAATAGCTTCCAATAAACGTTTGCTATAACCACTCTTTAAAAAAGGCGTTGTCAATTTTTTAAACTGGTTCTTGGTAATATACCCCATTTTGTAGGCTGCTGACTCAATGGCTCCAATTTTCAGGCCCTGGCGCTCTTCGATTACCTGCACAAATTGGGCGGCTTGCATTAGGGAGCTAAAAGTCCCGGTATCCAGCCATGCGGTTCCCCGGTCCATGATACTTACTTTTAATTTTCCCCGTTTCAGGTACTCCCGGTTTACATCTGTGATTTCCAGTTCTCCCCGTGAACTGGGTTGAATGTTTTTAGCAATCTCGACCACATCGTTGTCATAGAAATAGATCCCCGGTACAGCATAATTCGATTTGGGTTGTTGCGGCTTTTCCTCAATGGAAATCACTTTACCACTTTCATCAAATTCCACAACACCATATCGTTCCGGATCATTTACATGGTAGGCATAGATTATACCCCCGTCGGGATCGTTGTTGGATTGCAATAAGGTTTCCAGGCCTGTTCCATAAAAAATATTATCTCCTAAGATCAAGGCTACCTTATCATCTCCAATGAACTCCTCACCAATTACAAACGCTTCTGCAAGTCCGTTGGGCTTTTCCTGTGCTGCGTATTCAAAACGGCATCCGTATTTTCTACCGTCCCCCAACAATCTTTTGAACAAGGGAAGATCATGAGGCGTAGAAATGATCAATATTTCCCATATCCCGGATTCCAATAAGGTGGAAAGGGGATAATAAATCATTGGCTTATCATATACTGGCATCAATTGCTTGCTTACCGCAAGTGTTAATGGATGCAACCGTGTTCCCGAGCCTCCCGCTAAGATGATTCCTTTCATTCTTCTTTCTTTAGTAGGTTTTGCTTGTACTATGCTAAGCTTGAGTTTTTATTTTCAACATATTTGTTCAAATACCAGTCGATGGTTTTTTCAATTCCGGTTTCGAAGTTTTCATCTGCTACCCATCCTAAGTCATTCGCAATTTTGGAAGCATCAATGGCATATCTAAAGTCATGCCCTGCCCTATCTTTTACAAACGTGATCTGCTCTTTGTAGGAGTCACCATCAGATTTGGCATGTTTGCTATCCAAAATTTCACAAACGGTAGTAGCGATGTATAGATTAGTCCGCTCATTATCTCCGCCAATGTTGTACGTTTCGCCTGACTTTCCCTTTTCATAGGCCAGGGCTATTCCTTTACAATGATCCAGTACATACAGCCAATCGCGAATATTGGAGCCATCTCCGTAAATAGGAATTGGTGCTCCATCTAAAGCCTTTCTAATGATGGTGGGAATTAGCTTTTCGTCGTGTTGTTTTGGTCCGTAGTTGTTAGAGCAATTGGTGGTTACCACATTCATCCCATAGGTATGATGGTAACTTCTTACGATAAAATCGGAAGAGGCCTTTGAAGCGCTATAGGGACTATTAGGGGCATAAGGGGTACGCTCTGAAAACAATCCTTCTTTACCCAAAGTACCGTATACCTCATCTGTTGAAACGTGATGAAAACGGGAATTTCCATAGGCCTCTTTGTAGATCCCCGGCCCTACCATCCAATGCTTTTTAGCCACATCAATAAGATTAAAGGTGCCTATAATGTTGGTTTGCATGAATGCATCAGGATTGGCTATGGAATTGTCTACGTGGGACTCCGCAGCAAAGTGAATTACCCCCTTAATATCAAATCGATCAAAAATGGTCTCAATTAATGGTCTGTCACAGATATCCCCATTAATGAAAGTATATCGTTTATGCCCCTCCAGCTCCTCTACGTTTTTCAAATCCCCCGCATAGGTTAGGGCATCCAGGTTTACAACATGGATATTAGCCTTACTGTCCAGGAAAAAAGGAATAAAATTAGAGCCGATAAAACCCGCTCCCCCAGTGATCAATACATGCTCCATAAACAACTATTTCTATTACTTACTTTGTAAATATAATCTTACTTCTTGCGGTCGATTGAATTTATGTTGTGAAAGCCATCTTTTTGGTGGTAGAACCCTGAAATTACACTTATTATTACAGATGAACACCGTGCACCGGGATTCTTTCAGGTTTTTATAGGATAATACCACCCTGTACTATCAACTTTTTCTTACTTTCGTATAGTGTATAGCTACCCCCTATGTCTCAGCAAGTTACGGAAAAACCTTATATACTCGCCATTGACGACGAGCAATTGAACCTGGAACTCCTGCGATTTATCCTGGAAAGGAACGGTTTTGTCTTCCAGGGAACGCATGATGACGAGCACTTTTTTGAGCTTTTGCAACAACAGCCTCCAGAGTTGATCCTACTGGACATTATTATGCCTCGGATAGAGGGTTTTGAGCTCTGCGAAAAAATCAAAACCTTCCCCCAATACAAGGATATTCCCATCATATTTCTTACCGGCAAAGTAAACGTGAAAGACAAGATCAAAGGTTTTGAGGTTGGCGGGGTAGATTATGTCACCAAACCTTTTAACGAACAAGAGCTTATCGCCCGGATTCAAACCCATGTTGAGCTAAGAAGGGCGAGAAACCAAATAGAGCGGCAAGCGGAGAATTTAAGACAATCTAATGCTTTAAAGGACCGTATGTTTTCGATTATCGGGCATGATCTTCGTTCCCCTTTGAGTGCGGCAAAACTAAAAATGGATTTTATCATGCGGGGTATCATTGATCCCGAATCTTCCGATTTTAAAGATAAAACCGTCTATGAACTGTTAAAGACCATGGATGAGGCCTTAAACCTGCTTCAGAACCTATTGGGGTGGGCGAAGGCAGAGAGTGATCAAATTCAGGTGATCCCGGAAAATCTTGATCTGCATGAAATTGTAGAACAAACATTCCGCCTTCTAAAGTTGGGGAGTGAACATAAAAGCATTAGTTTGCGGAACAACGTTCCTGAGTCAACCTTTGCTCATGCCGATTTGAATACGACCAAAACCGTGTTGCGGAATTTGCTTTCTAATGCCATTAAGTTTACCCCTTACGAAGGTGAGATCCAGGTGAACCTTGACATGGAAAAGGACAGGATGATCGTAGAGGTCCAGGATAATGGGCAAGGCATACCCTCGGAGGATATTCCCAAAATCCTAAATCCTAACGAACATTTCAGCAAATTGGGTACTGAGAAAGAACCGGGTACCGGTCTGGGACTTGTGCTCTGTCAAAACTTTGTTCGCAAGAACGGTGGTACACTTAAAATACGAAGTACTGTTGGGGAGGGTAGCACATTTTACTTTGACTTGCCGGTAGCAAAAGAGGTTTCGGTTTAAGTCAACACTCCTTCTGTATTTCCCCCGCGTTTTGCTCTTTCCCACTTTACGGACTGACCGCCTCGTGTATAACGGATAAACCCTAAAAAGACGGAAAGGTTCATGATAAAGAAGTAATACGGAATAAAAAGGATTTTTAACCGTATCTGCCTATTTTCCAGGAACCACCCGAGCAAGGCCGCCATATAGAAAAGTACCTGCCCCCAGAACAGCATGCTAAAAATTCCAAAAGCCCATATCCCTTCGGTCATCGCCAGGGCCAAATTGGCGGGAATGATCAACAGCAATAATAGTGGTGTCAATGTCCAGCGTAGCACTCGATGTGATATGTATTGAAATGAGAGGGTGCCATATCTGAAGCTATTTAATAGCGGCGCCAGACGGACAACCGATTGAATCCCGCCCGCAGAGATACGGATCTTCCTTTTTAATTCCTCTTTAACGTTAGCTGAAGCATTTTCAATGGCATAAGCTTCGGGGTTGTACTGAATCGTATACCCCTTCATCGCCGTTCTCAAGGAGATCATGAAGTCGTCCAACAAGGTGTCCGGTTCCACTTCCTGCCACAATTCCGTCCGTATGGCGAAAAGCTCTCCCGCCGCACCAACCACTGAATACAATTCTGCATCCCATTTTTTGAGTTGTGATTCGTATTTCCAATACATTCCTTCTCCTGCCCCAGCTGCACTATCGGTTGTTTTGGAATAAATCCTTTTCTCCCCGGAAACACACCCTACTTTAGGATCGCGGAACAACCTAACAATCTCTTGAATGGACTCCTTCCCCAGACTGGTATTGCCATCGGAAAATATTACGATCGGGGTGTTCACATATTGCATCCCCCGGTTCATTGCTGCTATCTTTCCATTTCTGGCTGGTTCGTGTAATACGGTAACATCTTTATATTTTTTCAGTAATTCCGGAGTGCCATCATCCGAACCATCGGTAACCCAAAGTTGGGTCACTTTTGCCTTAGGATAGTTCAGACACCTGGAATTATTCACTTTCTCGTCCAGATAGTCCTTTTCATTATACGCGGCAACAAAAAGTGTTACCTCAGGCTCGTAATTCTCATTGCCATGAAATGGCTTCCCAAAGCCTAAAAGCCTTCGTGTTTTTATGATGATAAAAAGCAGTAAGCCATAACCCAGATACGAGTAGAAAATAATGAACAATGCCACCCAGAAAAAGATCTTTACTATTTCCATAAGCTAGTTTTTAATGTACCGAAAGGGACTTTTGATGCGCCACACGTTCCCACTCCCCCGTATGGTGATTAAATTGTTTGATGACCCGTGCAGGGTTGCCTACAGCTATGGAAAAGGGAGGAATATCTTTGGTGACCACACTTCCCGCACCGATCTGGCATCTTTTGCCAATGGTCACCCCTGCCAACACCACCGAATTTGCCCCAATGTGGGCTTCATCCTCTATAACTGTTGGCCGGATATCCAAAGCTTGCTCACTGGAGTTCTTCGTCCCATCGGAATAGCCATGATTAAACCCGGAGACAAATACATGTTGCCCCAAACCCGAACCGTTGCCCATTTTCACCGGGCCAATAATTACACTACCTATTCCAACCCGTACACGGTCCCCTAATATCACATCACCGGAACCATTGTTTATGGTGCAATAGCTTTCAATAGTGGTCAATTTTCCGATCTCAAATTTTTTCCAGGGAAAAACATCCAGCCGACTGTTTCTTCTAATAGTAGCCCCTTTACCCCTTTTGTGCTTTAATGGATTTAAAAACCATCTCACCCATAATCTGGGCCGGGGATTTCGCTGTGGCGCTATCATCCGTAAGACCAGTCGCTTTAACTTTGGATTTGATTTGATTTTGGCGAGGATTCCCATGGTAGTACATTTTATGCAGATGCATTTTTAACTTTTAGGATGCAGTCATAAATCGCATTGACGTTGTTTTCCCAACTATGCGACAGGCCAAAAGCCCTTCTTTTTTCTTCCAGTGCTTCCGAGTTTTCTTGTAACGCTTTTTCTATTAAGTGCACATAGTCTTCAGGAGATTCTCCCAGGTAAGTATATGCTTTAAAATATTCCATTGCCTTAGTGGCCGAAGCAACGGTAGGTTTCCCCATTGCCAAATACTCGTCTATCTTTCTGGGATAATTCCCCATGGTAGCCTCATTGATCAACTGTGGGTTAATGGCGACATCAAAGCCCTTTATATAATTGGGCAATTGGGAGGCGTCCCGGCTTCCCAAAAAATAAACATTGTCTATCTCATGGAGTTGGGAGCTGTTGAATTGGTCATCTTCGGGGCCTACAAGGACAATGCTCCAATCCGGCCGTTCGGTTGCGATGTGAATTAAAATGTCAATACTTAATCTTCGACTGCTCAAAAACCCGACATAACCTACTATTGGTTTTGGAATGGATTGTAGGTCTTTAGGAATAGTAATCTTTCGTACGCCTTCATTGAACAGCGACGTATCACATCCCTGGCCTACCATGTACGAATGCGTGGTAAACTGCTTCCCGTACTCGGTGTAGAGGGTAGAATTGTTCACTACACAATCTGCATTTTGTATCAGTCTGGGTTCTAAACGCACCCCGTTTTTTCTCCAATAGGGATTTTTGGTCAGATAGTCCCGCATATAATAGACATAGAAGGTAGGTTGCAAAAAGTCCTTTATATGCTGCCCCAAAAACATGGAACTATCATTAAAAACGATATATTCTCGAAATCCCAAACGCTGGATGGCCGTTTTAATATCCTTGCTGAACCGCCGGGCATTCTTTTTGTTTAGAATATCGAAAAGAAAACTGTTCTTTACGAAGTTGATGGATTCCGTCATTGTCCTGGGATATAGTGTCCACAGGGTATCCCCTAGCTGTACTAAATCCTTTTCCTGTCCTTTTTTTATACGGAGTCTTTTTTGGATTTTTTTGGTGTGCCTTTCGCGATATCTCGATATCCGATCCATGGGAGGATTCACGTATAGCACCCGATTGTTCCTGGCCATCTCAAGGGCGATATTTTTGCAGTTGCTGCCAATCTCAATATCCCAGGCCTGAATACCCATTACGATTATATCCTGTCCTTTGATCATGCTGTTACCTTTAACCCATTATAGACATCTTCATAGAGTTCTAAAACATTTCGGGCCATCGCTTTCCATGAAAAGCACTTTGCCCGTTCAATGCCTCTATCGGCCAGGACCTTCGCCAATGCGGCATCCTCTACCAAATGCTGCATAGCCCATGCGATTTCATTTGGATTGAACGGATCTACGATCAATGCGGTGCCTTCTCCAGCTACTTCGGGCATAGAGGAAGTGTTAGAAGTAATTACCGGTACGCCGCAAGCCATCCCTTCTAAGATGGGAATACCAAAACTTTCCCGTAGCGAAGGGTATAAAAAGATAGAGCATTGACTAATCAATGCCGGAAGAATTGTATTGGGTACATACCCCGTGAGATGGATTTGTGAACGTAACTCCGTTGCATTTATGGACTGTAGTAATCGTCGTAACTCGGACTCGTCATAATCCAACATCACCAAACTGAACTTTCCAGGATATACCTTGTTGAATTTGGCAAAAGCTTGCAAAACACCTATGGTATTTTTCTTGGGATCGGTATTTCCTAAAAAGAAAAAGAAATGATCCGGCAAATGGTACTCCTCCTTTATGCTTTTTAAAGTGGAAGGATCTGTAATCCTTTTAAAATGATTCCCCACCCCATTGTATATTGCAGTTAAACGATCGTCCGTAAACCCGAAGTGGTCGTTGATCCGTTGCTTTTCATAATTGGAAACCGTAATTACCTTTTTGCTCTTTTTGATCACAGGGGGAACAAAATATCTTCGGTACATATTCCCCAATTTTTGGTACCATGAGCCTTCTTTTTTGAAAAGGCTGATACTCTCCAAATAGATAATATCGTGCAGCGTGGTCACCAAAGGCACTTTACAAAACAAAGGGCCTGTATTACTGGTGCAGTGGAGCACATCACACCCCTCTTGAAAAGCGGCTTTAGGTAAAGCGATCTGTTCCCACCCGGGATACCCCCATTTTGAGGTCAGTTCTACGACCTTAAAATTCGGTGCATCCGGAATACAAGTATTATCCTCGTCCGGTCTTACAAAAATGACATACTCATTTTTGTGATCTATTTCCTGTAGATTTTTGATAAGTTCCAAAGCCACCATGTCCATGCCATGCTTTTTTTTCCTAAAAAGCCGTTGTCCCTCTATGCCAATTTTCATATTCTCCTTTAGAAGTTTAGACTGTCCCGTGTTGGGTATGAATGAATTTTTTGTTCGCCCCTTTTAATTTGAACAGCGATAAAAACATGACTCCAAAAGCCCTGGGTAAGGTCAAAATGGCCTGTGCAGTTTTCATGTTGTAGAATTTTCTTGGGATGGCCATTACAAACGCCAGAACAACCAGGCTGAAGGTAACCCACCATACCCCGGGTGATATAGACAACCAACCATCTTCAAAAAGGAAATGCCCGGCGGAATACATCAAAGTGATCAAAAAGACAAGCCCCAAAAGTAGTATCCGGGGTGGAGCAATCATTTGGTAGACCTTATCGGCAAAATCAACATTCCCCTTTAGTACTAGTTCCCGAACACCAGAGGCGGCAAATCGCTTGAAATAAACGAATTGAGCCGACAACCATCGTTTGCGTTGATTGGCAAACACCGCTGTTTTCTGAACCTTTTCATCCAACACTAAAGCATCATGCAAATACGCTATGGTGTTCCTGTTCTTAAGCAGCTTTAATTCCAATTCCTTATCAAATCCACCCACCGCATGCACCTTAGCCATAGTAGATTTGAAAAAGTGATAATCAAAGGCCATTCCAGAACCAATCAGGGCCGAAGAAAGCCCCAATACGCGATGGCCCTTTCTAAAAATATGATTGTTGACCTCCTCACTTATGGCATCCAAAATGGCAAAAGGAGTGTTGGTATTTTTCGCAATTCTGTGGCCTTGTACTACTTTATATCCCTTGTTGAACGCCTCATTGATGCGTTCCACAAAATCAAAGTCCATAATGTTATCAGCGTCCAAAATCAAAGCGACATGATAGCGATCCCCAATGACCTCCATCGCTTTATTCAAGGCCTTGGATTTAGTACTCTTTTCGAAAGCGACCTCTACTAATTTTACAGGTAGCTTTCTAAGTTTTTGCAATGTGATTTCCTGAAAAGAATCGGCAATGACAACTACATCATAGCGCTCTTCCGGATAACTTTGCTCTAAAGCTCTCCGGGCCACTTCTACTATTACGTTATCCTCTTTATATCCGGGAATGAGTACAGCAAACTTCCGCTGTTTTGCAATGATGTTTTCCCTTTGCTTAGGCGTAAAAAGACCGGCAAGAGCAAAAACAAAGACATAAAGGGATGCAAAACCAAAATAGATCAACACTATGATTTCCAGAACATTGACCGTTATTTGAATTGCATCCATTGGTATTCTTATTTAAACTTAACTTATGAATTCACTAACTGCTTAATGGATCGCTCCTGAAGCATACCATCAAAATAGGCTATGGTTTTTTGCAATCCGGTACGCAAATCCACGGAGGGTTCCCATCCATTCAACTTTTCTTTGGCCAAGGTAATGTCCGGTTTACGTTGCATTGGGTCATCCGATGGTAATGGTAAATAGATAATCTTGGATTTAGAACCGGTCAGATCTATGATATTCTCTGCCAGTTCCAACATCGTAAACTCTCCTGGATTCCCAATATTGATAGGACCTATAAAATCATCTTCGGTAGCCATCATTTTGATCATACCATCTAC
Source organism: Croceivirga sp. (assembly GCA_028284665.1). Lineage (GTDB taxonomy): Bacteria > Bacteroidota > Bacteroidia > Flavobacteriales > Flavobacteriaceae > Croceivirga. The sequence continues at coordinate 30,571 of JANQRG010000003.1, read as the reverse complement.
CAGGTCGTCCACAAATTGAAAGCTTCGGGTTTGGGTACCGTCACCGAAGACTGTAATGTCCTGCCCCTGTAAAGCTTGCATGATAAAATTGGATACCACTCTACCGTCATCCGGTTCCATTCTCGGGCCATAGGTGTTGAAAATCCGAACAATTTTAACTAAAACATCGTTGGACTGATGGTAGTTTACAAACAGTGATTCCGCGCAACGTTTCCCCTCATCATAACAGGAACGGATTCCTATAGGATTTACATGCCCCCAATACCCCTCCGGTTGTGGGTGCACTTCAGGATCTCCGTATACTTCACTCGTAGAGGCTTGCAAAATCTTCGCTTCAATACGCTTTGCCAATCCCAACATATTAATAGCGCCCATAACCGAGGTTTTGATCGTTTTGATAGGATTGTATTGATAGTGCACCGGTGACGCTGGACAAGCCAGATTGTAAATCTCATCTACTTCTATGAAATAAGGAAGCGTAACATCGTGCCGTATCAGTTCAAAATACGGGTTAGCCATTAAATGCACGATCTTACTTTTTCTTCCCGTAAAATAGTTGTCCATACAAACAACTTCATGCCCCTGTTGTAGTAGTCGTTCACATAAGTGTGATCCGACAAATCCAGCTCCTCCGGTGACTAGAATCCTTTTCATATCAAATTATTAAGCTGTTATGGATTTTCTTTCAGCATTGCGTACAACTTCCCTTCCAATACTGTAATAATTAAATCCTTGTTCGGCCATTTCCTCGGGATCATACACGTTTCTTCCGTCAAATACGGTCTTTTCGTTCATTAGTTTCTCCAGAATGCGGAAATTGGGCATTCTAAACTCTGACCATTCCGTTACCAAAATCAGGGCATCCGCATCAATACAGGCATCGTATTCGTCTTTCGCATACTCGATAGCGTTGCCCAGGATCCGCTCTGCCTCGTGCATGGCCACTGGATCATAGGCGCGAATACTGGCTCCTAACGCCTTTAACTGTTCTATTATGACCAATGAGGGGGCTTCCCGCATATCATCAGTTTTCGGTTTGAAAGCCAGGCCCCATAAACCGAATTGCTTTCCTTTCAAATTTTCACCAAAATGTTGCTTGATCTTCTCCACCAAAGTGCTTTTTTGTCTGTAATTCACGGCCTCAACGGCCTTCAACACTTCAAGAGAGTGACCGTATTCGTCGGCGGTTCTTACCAGGGCTTGAACATCTTTGGGGAAACAACTTCCGCCATAACCTGTTCCGGGATAAATAAACTTGTTACCTATTCTGGAATCTGATCCGATTCCCTTTCGTACCAAGTCCACATTGGCTCCTACCAGTTCGCAAAGATTTGCGATGTCATTCATAAAACTGATCTTCGTGGCCAGCATGGAATTAGCTGCGTACTTTGTCATTTCTGAGGAAAAAATATCCATAAACAATAGCGGATGTCCGTTCATCAGAAACGGTTTGTACAAGCGACGCATTACCTTTTCAGCCCGCTTGCTCTCGATCCCCACTACAATACGGTCTGGTTTTAAAAAATCGTCCACAGCACTCCCCTCTTTGAGGAATTCAGGATTGGAGGCTACATCAAATGAAATCCGGACCCCTCTTTTTTCCAATTCTCCTTCTACTGCGGTTTTGACCTTATAGGAAGTACCCACAGGCACTGTACTTTTCGTAATAATTACCTTATAATCTTCCATGTGTTGCCCAATTTCCTGAGCAACACCTAAAACATATTTTAGATCAGCACTCCCATCTTCATCAGGAGGTGTCCCCACAGCAATAAATATGGCGTCTGCTTCTTTAATTCCTTTTTCAAGGCTGGTGGTAAAGGAAATCCTTCCTTTATCAATATTGCGCTCTAACAAGCTGTCCAACCCAGGTTCATAAATAGGCACCTCTCCATTCCGAAGCATCTCTACCTTCTTTTTGTCAATATCTATGCAGACTACATTTATTCCCGTTTCTGCAAAACAGGTACCTGTTACCAAGCCCACATACCCTGTACCAACTACTGCTATGTTCATTGTTTACTAGTTTTATTTGATTTATTTGTAAATATTATCTTACAATTTGAGGTTCAGAAAATAATGTTGTGAAACGTACAGGTTACGTTGTAAATCACAGTATCAAGGCGTTATTGATTACTGCCTCATTTGGGGCTACGTGATTACCTGATGGTTAAATAATCTAAGTATGAATTATTTTGTGATTCTTTATGTTCCAGAAAATGGCGTTCCAAAATGCCTGTAAATGCTGGAATTTCCTTTTCAAAAGAAAGGTCAATGTGTTTTTTGGGATGGATACCAACGTCTGAAATATCAGGCTTACGGTTAACTGCACAGGAGTAAAATTCCTTCTGGCAAACACTATTCTATTCCTGGAAATATAGTACGTTTTTAAGGGGCTGGACTTTCCCGTGGACAGCGATTCTTTGTGAAGAATATACGACCCGGGCTGGTAATATATTTTATATCCCGCTCGCTTGACCATTTCAGCCCAATCATGCTCCTCATAGTACAGGAAATAGATTTCGGTCATCAAGCCTACCTCATCAATGATCCTACGGGGAACCATCATGGCAGCGCCGTGGATAGATTCTGTTTCTCCTGGAAGATCATAATCGCCGTTGTCCTTTTGATGGTATCCAATGCTACTGTTCCGTATGGTCCAATGATTCATTGGGGTATAGCCGGCGTATTGGATAAGCGAATCGTCCCAGTGAAACTTGATCTTTGGACTTACCATTCCAATAGAAAGATCGTTTTCCAGGGTTTCCACCAATGGAGCAATACAATCTTCCGGGACAATTGTGTCATTATTGATGAAAAGCAGGTAGTCACCACTGGCTTCCTTAACCCCCAGGTTATTCCCCCCGGCGAATCCTAAGTTTTTGTCACTTTTAATAAGGTTCACTTCAGGAAATCTTTCCTTGATGACATCCGGATTATCATTAGGGGAAGCATTGTCTACCACGATGACTTCGAGGTTCTTGTATTTTACTTTTTCTAATGATTCGAGCATCTCCAGGGTTACGCCGGATTCATTGTAATTGATGGTTATGATGGAAACCAGGGGTTGTGTTTTCATTACTTTTCCGTATTCGTTTCTTCTAAAAGTCCCTTTTGTTGTAGAATGTACCTGTCCATTTTCGGAGCAATGAACATAAAGACCATTCCCGTATACATGAGGATACAGGTGGGAAACTGACCAAAAACCCCATTACCATAGGAAGCTCCCATTATTCCGAACATGCCGCAGACCAGTGCGGCTATTTGTCCCCGTAGCCAGGGATCCTGAATTCTGAACATTACATTGTAGGCTCCGGTGATCAAAACAAAAAACAAGATGAACAAATGCAGATAGAGCCCGACGACTCCCGTATCGGCCCATATGGCGACAAACCAGCTATCGGTAGCGGTATTTGCCAAAAATGTATGTGGCGTAAAGCGTTGGCCCCAATTTCCGGTGGAACCTATTCCCCCGCCAAAAGGCCGGGAAGCCAAATAGGTCTTTAACTTTCTTTGATTCGCTAAACGCACCTGGAATGAAGCGTCGTTGGGATCAAATGCTGTGCGCATCCTCCTGATCTGCTGATTGTTGTTGCCTATCGTTGTATACTTAAAAAACACAAAAACTCCGATACCCAGCAGCGCTCCGGCAACGAGAATAGGGATATTCTTGCGTAAGATGAGATACATGACCCCCCCTGCAGCGGGGACCGCAATAGCGCCGCGTGTCCCGGAAATCATCATCCCATACAGCCCTGCCAGTGCCACTACACCACAGAAAATTCGGAACTTTTTGTCTTTGGCGAACAGCGCCAAAACCCCAAATACTACCCCTGCGTGCCCCTGGGAAGCGCCAAACTGACCGGCATCGGAATAAAAGGAAAATACCCTTAGCTTACCAAAAAGTATATGCGTGAGCGAACCCCCGTTGTCCAGCCAGCGTTGCTCAAAAGGATCAGGGCCAAAGGCCACTTGCTGAAATCCCTTTAATGTGCCCAGCAAGGACATTATCCCCCAAATGATAAAAAAGAGTTTTAGATCCTTCGGCTTATCAAATAGGATAAAAAGTAGCGGTACGATCATCCATTGGTACAATGCCAGGCCCCGCATGGCATAGAACCAGGCCGCAAAACTGACCGCCTCAGGATTGACTGCCTGAAACAGCGCGTAGCCAAACCAAACAGAGACCAGTAGGGTGAGCTGTGATCTGGCCTTATTCCAGGGCACCTTAATTTTGAATGCCTTAAAGAACAAGGCCAGGTACATTAGGAACAACAAACCATCTATCAATAAGCCCCAGGTCATGGGCACATATCGGCCCAACCCCAATATCAAAAAGTTAAGTACAAATATTGTGAGTAACCCAACCTTAGGTTTTTGAAACAATACGCCCAGATATACGATCCCAATAGGAAGGATCATAATCCCAATACCGGCAACCAACCCCTTAGTCGCTGTTAAATGGGCACTAAGCACGGCAATGGATAACACTATCGCTATGGGAAGCGGTTGTTTTAAGTGATCGGTACCATATGTCCTTTCAAAGGGGTTCACTAACTAATGTAGGTTTTAAGGTTTTTAAAGAAGAAAATGCCTTCCGGAAGAATATGGCGCGACTCTATTTGGATTTCTTTTCTTAGAAAATAGAATCCCAAAAAGATGCCTAGCAGTGTAAAGAAGACCGTGCCAATAGCAACCGCCACCAAGCTTTCCAATAGGAACACTGCAACAACATCGATCACAATATTGGAAAGGGTCATAAAAATGACCTTGTATAAATTCAACTTTGGCCGATTAATACTATCCAATAACACCCCGGTAAACCGGTCAACAGGCAAAAGAAGGGTATACACCGTGAAAATCCGAAATATAAGTGTCAATACCGGTAGTGCATCCCGGTATTCTGCACCACCAAGAAAAAGAATGAGGTATTCTGCAAAAACAAAGCACGCTATCGCCACAGGAATGAACAGCAGCGTTACTGCCCCGGAATAGGCATAAAAGGTTTTTCGAACCCCATCCAAATCCCCGGATAAACTCTTCTTTGACATTCGTGGGTAGGCCGTCATGGTGAAACTCCTCAAGGGAATCCCCAATACATCGGTTAGTTTTAGCGGAATTGCGTACATGGCAATACCGGCAGACCCTAATACAGGGCTTAGGCCAATAATAAGGGTATCCGCACTTCTCAGTAAACTGGATCCCACCAGGGTTCCCATAGAATACTTTCCAAAGTGGATCAGTTCCTTTTCCGTAGCACTATCGGCATATTTGAGATAGCTAAGACCATCCCACCTTTTTATGGAGCACCAAAGGCTCGAGACTAGGTTTACCAACAGGTAGACCCAAACAATTTCAAGAAGTCCCCATTGCAGGACCCACATATTCAAGACTAAAAAGAGTACAAACAGACCTATATTCGCCAGCCTTACGAATAGCATTCGATTGAATTGCTGTTCGGCTTGAAAGAGTGCTGAAGCTGTATTCCATCCCAAATTAAATGCAGCCAAAATGGGATACCAGATAAAGAATAGTTCATACCCCTTATTGATGTCTAATTCCAAACCAAAAGAGATGCCTGCAACCGACCAGCATACCATAGTGATCAATGCCAGCAACAAGAGATTGATCCTGTAGCTAGAACCTAAAAACCTCTTGAAGGATTCCTTGTCTGCACCGGATAATACTCTTACCGTAGACGTGCGGGTGAGTCCAAAACGCAGGAGATCAACAAAAGTAGCCAGGGTAATGAACAGCACCCAATCCCCAAATTGCACTTTAGGGAGTTGCCGGGTTAATAACATAAAACTGACCAAACCAAAAAAGGCTATGACCAGGTTGGTTAGCAACGAGGACAGGTTTTTCTCCTTACTGATTTTTTTAATAGCAGTCCACATCAGGCAACACTTCTTTTGGTAAAAAACTGAAGTTGAACCACCTTTTTGATCCAACGGCGAACTAAGGACCGTTTCTTCGGAAGGTCCCCTACTACGGTTTCCATCTCCAATACCTTAACCCCGTTAAGGATTATGGTAGGCTCTGGTCCTGTGGTTGCGGCATTGAATAAGGCCAGGGCGTTCTTATCTGCAGCACTCCAGGCCCTGTTGGCTCGGGTCACCAGGAAAGTGTGATCCATAGTAGAAGCCAGTTTTACCGGGAACGGATTCTTGATAATTCCCGGGATTTCCAATATCACAAAGTCAAACGCAGCATAATCTCCAATGGTCTCCGCTATATCAAATTCCCCTACGGTTGCTATCTTATAGAGTTGATCCGTAATAGGATATCGTATTCGGGTATAGTGCTCTGGCCGTAATTCAAAGTCGTAATCATCATAGGTAATGTGCAGTATTTTATAATCCAGTTCGCAGAGCTTAGCAATTAAATGTTGGCAAACAAAAGTTTTCCCTTCACCTTCCTGGGTAGAGAAAAACAAATTGACTACAGGTTCTCCGGACGCTTCTTTCTTGAATTGGTTCAGCAGTACATTTCTTGAAATCGCATTCACCGCCTTGTTCTGTAGATAGGCATAATCTATCGTATTCTTACGGGTACTGATTACCGGAAATATGGAGGATACTGTCAGCCCGATTTTGTCCTCTGCCCGGGAAGCGGTATTCAAATTGCCATCCAGAAATTCTAAGACCAGCACCGTAAAGGACACCAGAACAAAGCCTGCCATAGCTGCCACTACAACTAACAGCATTCGCTTACTTGGTTTGGGGCTAATGGGGAAAAAGGGCACCTCAATCAGCTTCAGGTTGGACTTTAGTTCTACATTTTGTTGTCTTAATTTGGCTAACCCCAGGCTGTGCAAAAGGCTTAGGTATTCCCGCTCGGCAATATCTATTTTCCGCTCTAACCGCTTCATTGTAGCCCCCAGGGGTGAAAATACCTGGTAGAGTTTGTCGAATTCCAATCGCTTCTGATCCATAACGCGAAGCTGTGCCTTGGTGCCTTCGTACTCGATAGTATTTGCCAGCCAATCCGTTAGTATAGTAGTAGAAGCCAGGCTTTTCTCGTCATAATCGGTGACAAACAATTGGTCCACATGCCCTTGTAATGCGGTCTTTAGCGCAACAGCCCGTTTAGCAAGTGTCACTACTTCCTCGGCATTCTTTTCCTTCTCCTCACCCTCTACATCCGTAGCTAGCGATTTCATGGACAGGTCAAAGTTGACATCAGCCAACTCGTTGCGAAGTGAAACGATCTGCTGGCTGGAAAGTCGTTTCTTTTCGTGAGTCTCCAGTTTTGCTTCCAATGTCTGCAAGACTGCTTCAGCGGCATGATGACGGATATACACCTTTTGATATTCCAGCTCGAAATGTTCTTTTTCGGAAGCTATGTGTTTTGTCTGCTCGTAGTAATTGATAATATTATGAGTTCTGTTGAATGCCAATAGGTCATCCTCTGCGCCTCTCAGATCGCCTGTTGAATTTTCCAGCTGCCCTTCAAAATATTTTACAACCGCATCGGACTGGTTAACTTTGATATCGGCATTTAGCTCAACAAACACCTCGCACAGGATAAGGAGGGTGTTTTGACATATCGCAGGATCATCTCCTTCAAATTCGATATCCACAAAGTCACTACTCAGTATTCTTTTCACCCCTATACGCCCCACGATTTTCTCAATGCTATAATCAGGGTGTTTCAGGTTGATTAGCTCGTAAACAAAATTGGTATGATTCGATTCCTTTAATTGCCTGAAATTGGCATACGTTTTCCCTATATCCCCTTTTACCACCAAAGCTTTGACTTCTTCGGGAACCATTTCCATAAGCGCAGCGAACTTTTCTTTCGAAATGATCTTGGTATCTGCACTATCCAAAGCCATATGTTGGGCGAATAGTTTTAGCGCTACAGTTTCAATCGTTGTTCTCGCCTTTATCAGGTTCAAAAGATTATCATAAGCGGTATTGGTAGCTCTAAAGTCCAGTTTGGTGTTATCCAGTTCAATGGTTGATCCGGAAGCAATTCCAGTATATACCCGCGCTTTGGAATTGTAAACTTTGGGTTCGTTTTGCGTGAGGAAAAAAACCAGGGAGGCCAGGACTATTGGCACGGTTGCCAATAAGGCCGCATGCCTTAGCAATAATCTAACAAAGAAAAGCAGATTAAACTTCTTCATCCCTAGATCTCTATTTTGATGCCTACTATCCCCTCCAGAGCGGACAATGCCATTTCATACTCTGATTTTTGAAACTCCAGTGTTTTGAGGGATTGGTTGAGCATTTGCTGTAAACGGGTGTACTCGGTAATATCAATTACTCCGTTGGTAAAGTTTTTATCAGCGTTAAGAGCCTGTAGTTTGTAGCTCTCTACGATTGAACTGGACACTAAAAGCATACGATGTGCCCGGACCACTTCATGAAATTGTTGGGTCACCAACATTTCAAGCTCCCTAAGGGCAAACTCCTTTTCATACTTTGCCCTTTCCGCTTCAGCCTTGGCGGTTTTCACTTCCAGCTTTCTGTTAAATATGGCATGAAGGGGCATCTTCATGGAAACTCCCAGATTAAACCGGCTCTGTTCTGTGGTGAAGAGTGCCTGACTGGCCTGAGGATCACCGGCTATTTGTTGGTTACTCAAATTGTCAAAAATGCCGTATCCGTATGAGGCATCCAGGTAAATACTGTTCATCCAGGACCTCCCCGTTACACTTACCCTTCCTTCCCAATACTTTGCATCAGCATCAAAATATTTAAGCCTGGGAGAGTTTTCTTTTGCTACTTGGATCAGGCTATCAATGGAAGGCAACTTTCTGGAAATGTCATTTTTTTCCAAACCCCTTTCTACGTACTCATTCAGGGATTGTCCCATAGATAAGTTCGCAACCAGCAAAATTGCCCCAAGAATCCCGAATCTTTTCCCCATTCCTATACATTTTCTTTTTGGAATACTGCTTTAAACGTCCGTAACACTATCCACAAGTCTATCCAAAAAGCATATTTACTGTTGGCGTATTCTACATACTTGATATCCAATTGTTTTCGTTCTTCAGGAGACATTTTAGAAGTTCTCCCCCTGGCCTCTACCTGCCAAAGACCTGTAATTCCGGCAGGTCCATTAAAGCGTTCCGTCCACTCGTCTGTAGTTAACATCTCTGCCTCATACAGCGGTAAGGGCCGATTTCCCACTATGGACATATCTCCTTTTAAGACATTGATCAACTGAGGAAGCTCATCAATACTAAGCTTTCGTATTACCTTCCCTACTTTGGTAATTCGTGGATCATTATCAAACTTGACAAAGGCGCTTTCCGCATTCTTTTTCCGCTTCTCATTATGGGCTTTTTCATACACCTCGGTATCATCCCCAAACAACTTGGTGCCCTGCTGTTCATTTCCATCCGCATCACTTACGATATCGAATACGACCTCGTCGGTGTCATGAACGTATTGATTCAAATGCTGAAACTCCTTTAGGCGCTTATCCGCATCCGGATACATGGAGCGCAATTTTAAAAAATTGAAGATCCTATAACTGGTTCCTACTCGTTTGGAGATGTAGTATACCTTTCCTTTGGATTCTAACCGTATCGCAAGAATAACCAAAAGCAAAAATGGAGCAGCGAGAAGGAGTACCGTACCCGCCACAATAATGTCGAATGATCTTTTCCAGAATCCGGTCTTGTAGTGCTGCGTATTCTTTTGCCCTTCAGCTATCTGCTCGTGCCTTAGGTTTTGCTTGAGCTCTTTAAGAAAGCTGATCCGTTCCAATACCTGCTGAAAACTGATGGGGTGTGAAAAAATATCGTCAAATCCATTTTCAAGCGTCTTGAGCTTTTCCTTTTTAGTCACTTTATCTGCAAGTATTACCAGGGGAATCTTCTTGGCAGGATCGAACACTTTTATCAAATAGCGTTGAAACTCTTTAATATCTTTTGTTGGAATAGTCTTCTCACATAAGATGGCATCAACCGCTTTCTGGGCATTGATCCATTTATCGTTATCATAGTTACTGTGATTGTGCAGCCACTTTATTGCGTCTTCAGTAGAATCTACTGTATTCACCGTGACGTTCTGGGAAAAACGGTGAAACTCTTCTGCAAATCGCTGGTTTGAACCTATGTAAAGGACGGTAGTTGTCTTGCTTACCAGTACTTCCATAGTTATTGACGGATTAGTAGCTTATCGACACGGATAAGCAATTCCTCAGGATTGAAGGGCTTTACCAGGTAATCATCCGCACCAAGTCGTAAGCACTCAATACGATCACTGCTACTATCCCTGCAACTAAGCACTATGATCGGGATATCAGAGAATACTCCGGTCTGCCTTACCCGTTTGATCAGTTCAAAGCCATCCATTTCCGGCATTTCCAGATCGGTAATGATCAGATCCGGCATATTGCCTTCCTGTAACCACGTAATCGCAGCAAGCCCGTTTTCAACGGTATTCACATGATAGGATTGTCCTAAAAACTGCGCCACTAATTCGCTTAACGATTGCTTATCATCAACAACAAGAATTTTCATATCTAATGATTGTAGTATTATTAGGGATGAAAAGTAGGATTAATATTACTTTATCTAAATTGTATGTTGTAAAACAAGGGCAATATGTTGTAAGTCCCTACCCACTGTTGGTCATGTTTTTTGTGAAAACGGCTTCTTTTCGTCTCCGGGTACAAACAAAGGGCAATCCATCGACTAGCGTATGGATTGCCCTTCTTTGAATTATAAATACGCTTTAAACGCTATCCGGGCTAAGAATGTAATTCGTCTTGGTCAGCGCCATGATTTCCGAAATATTTTGATTTTCTCTCCCTACAATGGTCATTGTCTTATTTCTTGTGGCAGCATCCCTGTAAAGCTTTTCAAAAAACAAGGCCGCCGAAGCGTCCATGCCTTTTAGATACTCTAGATTTACTACTATGATATTTTGGGAGGCTAAGACAGTATCAAAGTATATTTTCAGTGCCTCAAGGTTTTGCGAAGTCACCTTTCCATGAATTTGAAATATCCCTTTGTTTTCTTTTATTTCCAAAGCCACTTTTCGGGTTTTAAATGAGTTATAGCAAGTTCAAACGCTGCATCAGATGAGGACGATGCGACCTGCTTATTGGAATTACACTGCGTTCTATTAAGACACTATTGTCCTGAATATCAATTATTTTTTTAAAATTAATGATATAGGACCTATGGATTTGCATGAAACGGGATTCCGGTAATTTCTCTTTGATTTTCTTTAGGGTTGCGTGTACCCTGTAAGTGGTGGTGGTGGTTTTGATCTCAATATAGTCTCCTTTGGCCTCAACGATCAGCACCTCTCCCAAATGCAACTTAATCAATCTTCTGTCTATATTGATGTATAGATTGTCTTCCCCCTCGCTTTCTTCAATTCCCAAATCCCCATTTGCCGTCACAGGCAGATACGCATTTTTCAACTTTACAAGGGTCTTTCTAAATCGCTCCGGAGTAATAGGTTTCACCAAATAATCCACAATAAACTCGTATTCATAGGCCGCAATGGCAAAGTCTTTATCCGAAGTAGTAAACACTACTTTCGTAGGGTTTTTAAGCGTTTGTATGAAATCGATCCCCGTGAGAAAGGGCATGTGGATGTCCAGAAAAATGACGTCAACGGAATGTTGATTCAAGTACTTCAGTGCTTCAACAGCATTGGGAAACTCCGCGATCATTTGAAGCTCCTCGCTGTTTTCACAAAGCGCTGTCACTATTGCTCTTGCTGAGCGCTCATCATCGATTACTATACATTTCACCTCAGGTTATTTTTAAAATAAAATCTTCTACTGCCCTAAGAATCCCGGAAAACTCCTCCATTAGTACCGTATTACCCCCTTTTAGGTCTTCCTCATACTGTATTGCCGTTTTATACCCTTCTGTAAGTCCCAAAATGCCAAACTTATGCTTAATCTTATGCACCACTTTAGCAGATTCTTCCAGTGCCCCATCTTCCAAATACTTCAAGTAATCCTCTTTTTCTCTCGGAAATTCGGCCTGGATGATTGCCAGAAATTTTTTCTCGAATTCTTCGTTACCTCCTGCTATTTCCTTGATGTAGTTCAAATTTGGGACTTCTGTCATTTTTTGTTGTTTTTATGGTGAAATAAAAGGTGGTTCCCATCCCTTCTTCAGAAGAGAGCCAAATATCCCCCTCATAATGATTGATGATCTTTTTTACCAGTGCAAGACCTATCCCTGTCGCATTAGCATCGTTTTCCAGCTTTTTAAACATATCAAAGATCCCCATTTGTAAATGCTTGGGAATTCCTTTACCATTGTCAGCGATACAAAACAACCAATGATCTTCCTGCTCCCTGGCTTCTAAAGTCACTAAGCCGGTTTTACTTCCCTCAGTAGCCGCGACCGCATTGGTAATCAAATTCTTGAATAGCTGCTCTATTCTGTATTTTCCAGTGGTGATGGTTGGAAGGTTACCTTTAATCTTGATTTTGACCGTATCAGGAACAAAAATGGTGCGCTCAATCTCTTTTATCAATTGGTTTAGATCTACCTCCTTAACCTTTTCTTCCAAGGCGTCAATTGTGGCATGCTTTAAGATCCCATCGATCAAACTGTCCATTTTTGACAAGTTTTGAAAGATGAGTTCAAAGCTGCCTTTACACCCCGATTTAAAATCGTCACAGCTATCTTCATACACCCAGGTGAGTAAGGAATGAATATTCCGGATCGGTGATTTTAGATCGTGAGAAACCATGTGAGCGTAATTGTTCAGCGACTCGTTCTGCCGTTCCAAATTTTGAAGCAGAACGTCCTTTTCCGCAGTGATCTCCAAAATCTTGTTAGCCTGATTCTCTATATTTTCAACGAGGCGTTGAGGATCAAATCCTTGATTTCCTTGTTGTTGAGTGGTCCCGTGCTCCATAAGGGCTACTGCTTTGCTCAACGCCTCCAGGATTTTCCGTTGTCCTTCTGTCTCTTTGTTCAGCCGTTTATTGGCTTCATAAAGTTCTTTAGAACTCAATGAGGTGGCCCGTTGGATCATTGTCAGTTTATCATCATAATCGGTATAGGATTTATCTACCGATTCAAAAAATTGCGCCAACTCCGGGCTTTCTTTAAACCGTAGCGGTAAGAACTTTTTTATTTGACGTTTCAGCAAAGAATGCATTTACTCACTCATTAAGGTTAGGGTCATTGTTTGGTTGTGTAACTGGCATTCACTCTTACCGGCAAAGGGTGCCATTTCCCCATAGGAATAGAATCCTGTGAGTTTTGCCTGATCCCCTACCACTTCGGACACTTCTTCTATTTCTTCTTCGGTACGTTCTGCCAAAACCAGTCTTCTGCCGACACAACTAACCAAAATTGCCAATTCCGGTTTATCTTTCCTGTTTTGCATGGCAAGCTTTGCTGCATGATAGGCGCCATTGGCAATATCATCCATAGTAGACATCATTAGTTGCACCTTAGAATTCTCAGGAACATCTCCGGCAAGAATCATCGAATTTGTCGCTTCATCGATATTCAAAATAGTTCTGACCAGCGGTTCCGTATCCTTGTGTTGTTGTACGGTAAGGGGATACAATAAGGCAGCCTGGGGCAATTCCTTGGCCTTGTCCCCTAGATACTTCTTATATAGATCCAAGGCAGGTTGCCCGTCAATTTCATATAATATGTTGTCTTCGGATTTGGTTATTGTCCGCTCCGGCCCAAAAGGCGTCCATCCGCCATAATTGGCATAGGAGATCTCCAAATTTTCTCCGTAAAACCCAATGGCAACCACTTCACCCTGTTTGGGCAATTCATTGTAAGAGGCCAATGTCTTTTCAAAACGCGTGCCATCGCCACAAAGTCCTCCAGTAATAGAAGCAAAATAATTATCGTTGGACTCCAAACCTTCTATCAGGCCACTACCATTCACAAAGCTTCCGTCTGAAACAACGAATACATGTTGTAATCCGGTTGTTTCGAATTGATCGGAAATTGCTCCGCCCATGGCTTCTACAGAAGCGAAATCGGATACATTCTCCCGTACGATCTTAAAGGAAGCCTGCTCAAATTCGATGGCAGTTATGGTGATGATCCCCTCGTAGACATGGGTATCCAGGATTTCCCCTGAAGTAGAACCGAAAACCAGTTCTCCGTCGGGATAAAAGTTCCTTATTTCCTTAAAGATGGCTTCATCTTCCAACAAAAACCGGTCCCCGAATATTAAAACCAAAGGTCGCTGCAACTTCCCGGATTGCAAGAAGTCCCATGTTCCGTTTTTTACTCTTTTTGCCTGTTGAATTTTCATGATTGCCGTATTTGTTATTTTTTAAGGGTAAAATAGAAGGTGGTTCCCACACCTATTTCACTATTTAACCAGACCTTGCCCTGGTAACGATCGATAATTTTTTTAACGATGGATAGTCCGATGCCTGTGGAGCGCTCTTTGTTACCAATGGACTGAAATATCTTAAAGATCTTTTCGTGATATTCTTTAGGGATGCCTACCCCATTGTCCTTGATGCTAAACTCCCAATGCGTTGAATTTTCATGACTGGCAATTTCCACCAAACCTTCGGGCTTATCTATGTTCACCACCGCATTACTTAAAAAGTTCTGAAACAATTGATGGATTTTAACCTTATCGGCTTGAATTACCGGTAGGGTATTGGTTATCTCGATGGTAACATGATCCGGGATGTAAATGATCTCCTTAATTTCGCGGATAACATCGTTAACATTCACCGTTGTGTTGTCCAAGCGATCACTATTTACCGTGGAATATTTAAGAATACCGTCAATTAACTTGTCCATACCCTCTACCTTTTCCAACATCATTTGAAGATTGTACTTGCCCTTTTCGTCCAATACATCTTTGTAATCCTCAAACAACCAGGTCGCCAAAGCCGTTATACTACGCAATGGCGATTTTAGATCATGAGAAACTACGTGTGCATATTCCTGTAGTCCCTTATTGCTGTCTTCCAGTTCGGTAACCAGGTCTTGCTTTTGAAATTCCAGCTCCTTCTGTTTGGTAATATCCAGATGCACCCCAATAGATCCCACGATCTTACCGGTTTCATCGTATCGCGGTGCCCCGCTAATGAGCCAGTACCTTTTTTCTCCGGTATTTAGGACCACTTCAATTTCATACGAATCTGACTGATTCCTTTTTCTTTTTTCGAACTGTTCTTTGATCTTATTAAGATTTTCCTGGTCCAGCCCCATCAATTCCAGGACGTTTTTCCCAATAAGTTCATGTTGAGGAATCCCTATCATCTCAGCATAGCGGTGATTGGCCAGCAAAATAGTACTCCCGCCATCAATTTCTACCAATCCAAGATTCATATTGGCGATAATACTGCTGTACTTCTCCTTTTGAATTTCAAGGTTTTTACGATAGTTTTTCCGGAAGGTAATGTCATTATAGGTCCACAAATGGCCTTTGTACTCGTCATCAATGAACAATGGGATGTAATCTCTTTCAAAGGTTCTGCCATCAACCAGGTCCAATTCATCCGAAAGTACTACCTCCTTTTCTTCAAGAATGTGTTCTATTCTTTCCACCATTTGGTCTGGACCTACAAACAAATGCTTGTATTTGTCCAAAGACCGTTTACAATCCACCCCAATTAACTTTTCGGGTTCCAAGGGTATTTGAAATAGATCACAGAATTCTTGATTTGCCAGTACCATCTTCCTGTTCTCGTCTTCCAACAAGACTCCTGTTTGCAGGTTGCTGATCAATGTGGTCAATCGTTCCTCAGAAGCGCGAATTTTTTCTTCAGACAACTTATCGTGAGTGATATCTTCGATCATGGCAACTTTATACGCCACTTTACCCTGCTGGTTTCTTACTGTACTGACCGAGGTCTTTCCGTAGAGGGATTGTCCATTTTTTTTATGGAATTTTCGGACTATTGAGAATCGATCCGATTTCCCTTTTTGATTGTTTTCAATAAGGTCCTTATATAAACTGATATCTTCAATAGTAGATATGGTATCAATAGACATCTTCTTAAGCTCGGTCTCAGCGTATCCAAAAAGCTCAACGGCTGCTTTGTTAGCGCGAACAATTTTCCCATCTACAATTAACAAGATTCCTAAAGACGAATTTTCAACGATAATTTCTTGCTGCTTCTTTTGATCTTCCAAAAGCTCCCTGATCTCAACGTCCTTGGTAATATCCCTTAGGATACCTTGAGCTGCAATAGGAATTCCTTCCTTATCGTAGATGAGGCTGGCATTGATATTCACAAATCTTTCCCCCAATTTTCGAGTAACGATTTTGGCACAATAGTTCTTAAGAATCCCTACCTGGAGTAGTGTTTTAAATGATGTTATGGTATACCCTACATAGTCTTTATGTACAAGATCGAAAAGCATGATCTCTTCCTGTGTATGATCATATCCCAAAAACTCTTTAGCGCTGTTGTTCATATTCAGCACCCTGGTTTCCAGGTCCATTACCACATAGGGATCGATAATATTTACAAAGGCCCCGTCAATAGCGGCATCCTTTTGATTAAGAAGCGCCTCTAGTCTACCATTGGCTTCCCGTAAATGCAAAGAAGCATCATAGAGTTCCTTGGATTTGTCTTCCAACAAACGCTCAGCGGCTTTTCTAGCCTTCTTTTCCCGTTCCAGGGCACGCTGTAATACCCCAACTTCCGTACTACTCTTGCTGGACAATGGTAAATTTGACTTCGGTTCCTTGTTCATTTAATAGTTGCATTGCTACATCGACCTGCTTTTGAAAATGCTGAAAAGTCTTTTCGATCAGGCCGTGTGCCAGCGCATAAAGACCGCGAGAAGAGCTGTAGATCATGGTAAGCGAATGGTCTGTGCGCTCCAAAATCTTAAAAGTGGGTAATTCGGCATCCGGATACAGCTTTTTTACCTGAATATGGATATGGTCTTCTATAGAGTACAACAAGCTTAATGGATTTTGGTAGCTCTGTACGACCTCCGGATGGGCCTTGGAAAGCCCTTGAAATAGATATAACCCAAAAGTGTATAGTAGATCGTTAACCGGAATTTGAGAAACATGGCTTAAATGGGTAACCAATTGAAGCATCTCCCCAAACTCATACGTGCCCACTGCAGTGTAGGCACCACCTGAAGATAAGTCCGAAGCATCTATAATGGTATCTACAGTCTCTAAACCAAACTGCGTCTCTACCATCTCCAAAAACTCCGTGAATACAATTCCTTTCACAATACAGAATATTATGAAATAAAAGTAGGAATTGGACTACTTTACTAAAAAAGAATGTTGTGAAATGCCGTTTTTTGTTAGCCTTTGATCAATTCGCTGATCTCCCAATAATCAAAGACTTTCTTAATCTTAGCTTCGTAATCCTCATATTTTAAGGGTTTTATCACGTAGCCGGCGATCCCAATTTTAAAACACTCCAGCAGATCTGCCCTGTTTTCCGATGTGGTCAAAATAACTGTCGGTAAATATTTCAAGCGCTCATCAGCCTTTAAGATGGTCAGGAATTCAATCCCACTCATTCTGGGCATATTCAGGTCTAACAGGATGATATCAGGAAGATCACCATTTCGTAATACCTCCAGGGCCTCTTCGCCATTTTTTGCTTCCACGATCGTATGCTTCAGCTGGAACTTTTCAATAGCCCGCTGTAACTTCATGGATTCGATCATATCATCTTCTATAAACAATACTTTCACGAGTAGATGTTTTAATTTGTCCTACAAAGTTCCGTTAAACCCTTACAAATATGGGCATCTGGGGGATAAAATGTGATTTTCCTTCGGTGAATGGAAGTTAAACGTCGATGAAATTAGTAATTTTTTTCTTACAAAATTGATTACTCTCCGGATAATGCCTTCAGCGCTTCCTTTGCAGTCCTGGGAAGTTTGGCTACTACCAATGCATACGAATGGTCGATTAACTGGGCCACCGTTTGCGGGTTAAGTTGTTCTATATATACTGTATTCCAGTGTCTTTTGTTCATGTGGTAACCCGGGATTATTACCCCGTCGTAGGTTTCCCTCAACTCAACGGCCCATTCGGGATCACATTTCAGGTTAATCTGCGGAGGCCGCCGTTCCAGGGAGACTAAAGCAAACATTTTATCCATTACTTTGAATACCAGCGTTTCGCTATCAAAGGGGAAGGTTTCGGTTACACCTTTTTTCGCTAAACAATATTCCCTTAGTGTTTCTATATTCATGGCGTAGTCCCTATAGCATCGTAAACAACTACTTCTTCCCATAAGTTTTTACATTCTTCAATGAAAACCAGGTGAGCCTCCTCTTCCTGATACGATTGTTGTGCTTCCGCGGATTCAAAGGTGACGATCAGATTATAGGTAAATGAGTCATCCACAACCTCCCGAACGGCTTTGGGAGGTATTCCCAAAAAATTAGTTTTAGCGTATTTGGAATTATTAAGGAATTGATAGAGGGAGGCTTCAAACTTAGCACGATCCTCCTTACTATCAGGATTCTTCAACCAAAAATAAACGGAATGGGCAAAATTCGCATCAAACTCTTTTGCAGTCGATTTTTGTGCTATTCCCAATACGGGTAAGGTCAATAGTAATAAGACAGCTACTTTTTTCATGGGTTATTTTCTAACAATTCTTGTTCTTTATCTGATAGTTCCAAGGCCGAATAATCCAATTTCCAACCTATGGTCTCTACAATTTTTTCCACAAGCAGCACTGCCTGTAATGCTTCTTTTTTTGCGGTATCAATAAGGCCGCTTTCCGGGATTTTGGCTCTTATTTGTTCTTTAGCCTTTGCATTCAGATCCGTAAGATCTTCTGAGGAAAAGGAGTTGAACAACCCATTTTTGATATCGTAAAACTGGATGTCTGGCTCTATGGAAAGTATTTCCGGTTCCGGAAATCGATCTAGTAAAATTCGTTTTTTTTCGGTGTCCGCTCGCAATACCAACTTTTTCAGGTCATACCCCACCTGCGCTTTTGCATTGATCACCACCAGCGCCTTTTTTTTACTACTTATAAAGCCCTCTTTAGTATTTTCATATTTGTATATCTCGGCAAAATCTCCTTCTACCGATACCAATTTGCATACACTTTTTATCCGCTCCAGGATTACTGTGGATTGATGCTGTATCAGTTCCTTTCTTCTTTTTTTCCTAAAAAAGGTGTAGCTCCAATACATCAGGATTGCCCCTAATATAAGTCCCAATATGGCTTCAACAATACTATCCATTCGCCTTTCCTACCTTCCCCAAGTGGGTATACTTAAATCCTTTTTCATATTTCAAACCATAACCTAATACTCTATCTATAGCAATATGGGAAAAAATTATTATCCCGGCCAATTGTAGCCCCCCGCCCTCCTAAAAAGAACATTCCAACATTATTTTCACAATTCTAGAATTTTGTAGATCACTGGTCGACTAGGACTTGCATCGTTCTCAATTGGAGCTAGCTGAAGGTTTAGAAAATAGGTGCCGTCAGCAATAGCATTCGGCACATATATAAATTCTGTGATAGTAGTACCCATTCTAATCTCCCCGGAAATATTCCAAAAAGCCTTATGGGCCAACAACGCTCCTTCATCCTTTTCCTTATCCACCGAGGGCAGATCCACCAACAAATGTTGTATCCCTCTATCACTGAGGTATTCAGCAGCCTCCTCCAGAAAATAAGGTGGGTTGGTATTGGTATATTCCTTATGATATTTCTTCTCAGTATTTGGTAATGTACGCACTATTACCGCTTCCACACGCTCATCACCAAGAGCATATTCCAGCTGTTTCCTGGAAATTACCAGGTCATCCCCGGACTGCTCCGGCGCCACTGTGATCAGCATTGCAAAAAAGAAATAGCGTTGCAGATGGGTATTGATGGAATATACTTCTTCCGTAATATGACCTACACACTCCGTATGTGTGATATGCGAATGGGGATTAAAATGGATCATGTTAAAGTTTACAGCAGCTCCCATTCTTACACTCCCGATAAAACCACCCTCCCGGAAGGGTGCTATTTTTGGTGGGGAGATATCCCAGGCATTTATGCCATTGCCATCGCCACTTAATGCAATTGACAGATCTATCGGTTTTGACAGATCGATTTTGTAGGAGACCGCATTATACGATAGGGTAGCAATCATCCTTTTAAATTAAGCATAAACAGATCACTTGCAATACCATCTACCAAGAACTTTCCTTTTTTGGTGGGCAGAAGGACCGAATTATCCCAAAACAACAAATGATCATTAACATACTTTTTGGCCTGTCTTTCTAAATACGAACGATACGTATTTCCAAAATCCGCTTCCACCTTTTCCAGAGAAACGCCCCAGATGGTACGTAGCCCTGTCATAACATATTCATTGTAGCGATCGGTTGTGGACAATAGCTCATAATCTATAGGCAGTTTTCCTTTGCGAAGTTGTTGTATGTATTTGATATTGTTACGGATATTCCAACCTCTTCGCTTTCCATCAAACGAATGGGCGGAAGGTCCTATGCCTAAATACGGTTTGCCCTGCCAATAGGCAGTATTGTTCTTTGAAAAAAAGCCCGGTTTTCCAAAATTCGAAATCTCATAGTGGCTATAGCCCGCTGTGGTCAACCGTTCCTCCAACAGGTAAAACTGGCGCTGCGCTTGTTCGTCGTCCACATCTGCAATAATTCCTTTCTGAATGAAACTGTATAGGGCTGTTTTTGGTTCCACGGTTAGTGCATAACTGGAAATATGCGCCAGATCAAAAGACAACGCCTTCCCAATATTTTGCTCCCATCTATCGTCTCCCATATCGGGAATGCCATAGATTAGGTCAATGGAGATGTTGTCAAAATAATCCATTACTTCTTTGATACAGTTTTCTGCTTCATGAGCCGTATGTGCTCTGTTCATTAGCTTCAGATCGGCGTCAAAAAATGACTGAATACCAATACTCATGCGATTTATACCAACGGTGCTGTAACGGGACACTTTTGAAGAACCTCCACGCGGGCCAGGCCATAAATCATCCGGATTGGCCTCCAACGTAATTTCCGGATCGTCAACTACGGTGTAGTTTTTATAAATAGTGTCCAGCAAAAATGCAATTTCGTGCTCCTCTAAAAGGGAAGGCGTACCTCCACCAAGGTATATGGTAGCTATGGGGATATCCTTCATTTCCCCGGCTCTCAAAATGAGCTCCTGTGCCAGGCAATGCACCATCTCCTGCTTTCGTTTAAGACTTGTGGAAAAATGAAAATCACAGTAATGGCAAGCTTGTTTACAAAAGGGAATATGAAGGTAAATTCCGGCCATAATACGTATTGTGTTGTGCCTTCAAAGGCGATAATGATTCACCATCCATGTACCAGGTTTAGCGCCCGCTGATCATTTTTTGTTGATTTTATCCGCATTCTGCTTTACAAAGGCCTCCCAGCCGGTATACTGCACTCCTACATCTATCCTTCCTGCGTTGTAGAAATGGCAGACCGCTGCCGCCAGGCCATCTGTACTATCCAGATTTTTGGGCAAGGAAGACAGCCCCAGAAGGCCCTGTAACATTTTAGCTACTTGTTCTTTACTGGCATTCCCATTGCCCGTAATGGCCATTTTTATTTTTTTGGGTAGGTATTCCGTTATTGGGATTTGTCGGGATAAGCCAGCGGCCATAGCCACTCCCTGGGCTCTTCCCAGTTTGAGCATAGACTGTACATTTTTCGAGTAAAAGGG
The DNA here is from genome assembly GCA_028284665.1 of Croceivirga sp. Classification (GTDB taxonomy): domain Bacteria; phylum Bacteroidota; class Bacteroidia; order Flavobacteriales; family Flavobacteriaceae; genus Croceivirga. The sequence goes on along the minus strand of JANQRG010000003.1, from coordinate 8,968 downwards.
AGCTTCAATAGCAATCTCATCCGGGTAATACGTATCAATCAATTGCAAGGTGCGCTCGTAAATAAGCTTCAATTTGGTATAAGGGTCATCGTATTTGCGTAAATGGAGTTCATTCATCTGCACAAATTGCATTTTTTTATGGACCACTTTAATGATCCCAAAGCCCATGATGGTCGTCCCGGGGTCTATTCCTAATATGATCTTCTCTCCTGTCAAATCAGTCTTTTGTGTTTAAAATGAGTGGCAAGCGCAGCCTAACACTTACCGGAACACCCTGCTTTAGTGCAGGAGCCACAGTAGTGAGGTCGTTCAGACGTTCACTCAATTCGTTGCTAAGATTTGGCAACTGTTGTTCCGCAACGTCCCCTCCTTGTATGTTTACCAGGGTAATGAAACCGTGTTCATCAATTGACAGATCAACATCTATAGTATCGTTTACCTCCTGTTCTACTTCGTAATACAGCCCTTCAAACGCCTGATTGAGATATGTTGCCATAGTTTGTAGAAAGCACTCTCTTTGTATCGCTTTTGTAGCCATTTCATCGCAATTCTCAAAAAGTGGGTATTGGTCTACATTATTCCAGTCAATGGCCCTTAGCTTTTGGTTCACCAAACGGTCCTTCAGTTCTTCCTTTGACAAAAATAAGTCGCAGGAAACCAAAGAGAGTAGAAGAAAAAAGCACCACCATCTGTACATACCACCTCCGGAATTTGGTGGAAATTACGATATTTTCGAAAACCTAAATCCAAGCGGACGGATTAAATCCCGGAACGTGATTGTAACAAATTCCTGTTACTTTTGACTAATCCCTAAAAAAGAAGCCTTGGATATTGTTCTGCTCATCATTGGATTTTTGTTAATGCTTGTTGGCATTTTAGGAAGTTTTTTACCTGTTTTGCCAGGGCCTCCGGTAAGTTGGATTGGATTGCTCCTGCTATACCTTACTAAAGCAGTTCCTGATAATTGGTGGTTTTTGGGTATTACCTTGGCTATTGCCCTTTTGGTAACCGTACTGGACTACATTATCCCGGCTGCGGGGACCAAGAAGTTCGGGGGGAGCAAAGCAGGAATGTGGGGTAGCATCATCGGGCTTTTAGTAGCCATCATATTTCCTATTCTAGGCCCTTTTGGGATCATCATCTGGCCTTTTGTAGGGGCACTGGTTGGCGAGCTCACCAACAATGCAGACCAGAAAAAGGCATTAAAAGCGGCTTTCGGCTCCTTCGTTGGGTTTTTAACCGGCACTTTCCTTAAATTTTTAATCGCGGTTGTCTATGCCGGTTTATTTCTGTGGAAAGCGATTGAATACGGCCCCGAGCTATTCTCCTTTTCTTAGTTCAGCCAGCTAACTTTGTCCGAAACAGGCCTACGTTCCACAGGTGGAGGGGTTTCATCATAATACCCCATATAGAAGAACCCCAAACATTTCTCTCCCTCATCCAGTTGAAAAAACTCATTCATATATCGGATAAGTCCCGGAGAACTCCAATAACTCCCTATACCCAAAGCTGTGCAATAGAGCCACATATTTTGCACCGCCATGGCAGTGGCCGCAATTTCCTCCCACTCCGGAAGGCTTTCCTTAGGATCCCGCTGCATACAGATAGCAATCACTGACGCCGACCGTTGCGGATTTTCCAAAAGCTTTTTAATCTTGATTTGTTTCGGTTTCGGCTCTGTTTCCTGATACTTTTTTGACAAAAACTCCCCTAATCGGGTCTTTGCGTCGCCTTGTACCACCTTAAAGCGCCAGGGTTCGGTCTTTCTATGGGTTGGTGCCCAATTGGCGGCTTCCAATATTTGCTCCAGATCTTCTTTCGCAATTGGCCTATCATTGAACTGTGGGGGAAAAACAGAACGTCTTTTTGGAATTACTTCAAAAATATCCATTTACAATCATTTGATTTTTCTTGGCATAAAGGTATACCTAATCTCAAACTTTCGCCCTACTTTTAATCTTACGAAAACGATTTCTTAATGCCACAACCACCAATACATTTCCTTCTGGGAGAAGCTACTTTGTCTGCGGGATTGGCACTGCAGATGGTCCGAGGTGAATTAAAAGGTACCTTTTCCAATATTGCCCAAAAAGGGATCCAGGAAAGTGCCCGCTATGTTGAGGAGATCGTGGAACATGGTGACCCGGTCTATGGTATTAACACCGGTTTTGGGCCCTTATGCACCACTAAAATTTCCAGGGAAGCTACCCAAAAATTGCAAACCAATATTTTACAAAGCCATAGCGTAGGAGTTGGGCCTCCTATTTCCGATACACTTGCAAAGTTAATGCTGGTCCTTAAAGCTCATGCCCTGGCCAAAGGCTACTCCGGTATACGCCTCGCAACACTTAAACGTATCCTTTGGCACATAGAAAACAACGCTATCCCTGTCGTTCCCTCTCAAGGGTCGGTAGGTGCTTCGGGTGATCTCGCCCCACTCTCCCACCTCTTTTTGCCGCTTATTGGATTAGGTAAGGTGAATTTTCAAGGAGAAACCCTAACCACAGAACGTTTCTTTCAAAAAACCGGGCTCACTCCCCTGGAGTTGGGTCCAAAAGAAGGTCTGGCACTCATTAACGGTACACAATTCATTGCTGCTCATGCCGTGCTGGCACTTCAGAAACTCCATAACTGCCTAAGACAAGCTGATGTTATTGGCGCAATGATGTTGGAGGGCCTGCAAGGTTCCATACGTCCTTTTAGCAAGAAATTACACGAATTACGCCCTTTCATGGGGAATCAACATGTAGCTGGCAGGATCCGGACTTTATTAGCCGGTTCTGAGATATTGGAGCACCATATTGACTGTGAACGGGTACAAGATCCCTATTCCTTACGTTGCATTCCCCAGGTACATGGGGCTTCCCGAAATGCATGGCACCATCTCAAAGCACTTTTGCAAACGGAACTAAACTCGGTCACGGATAATCCGGTTATCCTTGATAGTACCACGGCCATTAGTGGAGGAAATTTTCACGGCCAACCCCTCGCACTGGCGTTGGACTATGCTGCTGTGGCCGCCGCCGAATTAGGAAACATATCGGACCGCCGAATTTATTTGGCCCTGGAAGGAGGTTATGGGGTACCTCAACTATTGATGCAGGATACCGGTATTAACTCCGGCTACATGATGTTGCAATATACTTCTGCAGCTTTGGTCAGTGAGAACAAAAGTCTGTGTTTCCCGGCCAGTGCTGATAGTATACCAACCTCATTAGGGCAGGAAGATCATGTGAGTATGGGATCCATTAGTGGAAGAAAAGCCCTTACCATTATTGAAAATGTAGAGAAGATCCTGGCCATTGAACTGCTCACTGCAGCACAGGCATTTGAGTACCGTAAACCTTTAAAATCCGGAATCCTCCTGGATCAGGTGCACCAGTTCTTGCGTTCCAAAGTCCCTTTTGCCGCAGAAGATCGGGTCTTTGCAGACGATATTGATACCACTATAAACATCATCCGAAGCGGTGAAATCATCAATTTAATAGAAACCCTGATGCAGGAGAAGAATATTGTTTGGGATACTCCCTACAGTCGCGAATTTGAACTTTTTTAGATGGCAACCAAAACACTGATCGGCCCATTCACCCAATTGCTGCCAATGTCCGGACTTCCCGTAAAAGGAGCCCTCAAAGATGACGTAATAGCGGTTATAGATCAAGGCGGCATCCTTATTTCTGAAGGGCAAATCCTTACGATTGCGCCTTTTAAAGATCTGTTACCGGAAGCTGACGAGGTGCATCAGTTGGATGAGGAAGTGGTTGGCACACCCGGTTTTGTAGATGCTCATACCCATATTTGTTTTGGCGGATCCCGTGCCCGGGACTATGCCCTTCGCAATTCTGGGAAGACCTATTTGGAAATCGCTAAATCGGGAGGAGGTATTTGGGATACCGTGGTAAAAACAAGAGAAGCCACAGCGGCCAATCTTAGTCAAGGGGTAATAATGAGGGCCAACGAACATTTACAACTTGGCGTTACCACCCTGGAAGTAAAAAGCGGCTACGGTCTTTCAGTAGAGGAAGAGCTAAAAATGTTACGTGCCATTAAAACGGCAAATGCAAAAACCGTAGTGGACCTGATCCCTACCTGTCTGGCGGCGCATATCCCACCAAAGGATCAACCAGGTTCTCCGGAACAATATCTGCAACAACTAAGTGAGACATTGCTCCCCCAAATAAAAGCAGAAAAGCTTAGCAATCGAATAGATGCTTTCGTAGAAGAAAGTGCCTTTTCCCAAAAAGAGATCGAACCTTATTTCAAAACGGCTTCTGCTATGAGATTTGATATTACGGTGCATGCAGATCAATTTTCCGCCGGGGGAAGTGCAATTGCCGTAAAGTATAATGCTATTAGCGCCGATCATCTGGAAGCAAGCTCCTCCAAAGAAATTGAACGCTTAGCGCAAAGTTCTACAATCGCTACAGCACTACCGGGCGCTTCTCTTGGCCTGGGATGTGGATTTACACCTGCCCGTAAATTGCTGGATGCCGGAGCTGCCCTTGCCATTGCCAGCGATCACAATCCGGGCTCTGCCCCAATGGGAAATTTACTCGCACAAGCCAGTATTCTTGGCGCTTTTCAAAAATTATCCAACGCGGAGGTACTGGCCGGTATAACATTCAGAGCCGCTGCCGCCCTGGGTCTGAAGGATCGTGGCACATTAGCAAAAGGAAATAAAGCGGATATCATTGCTTTTCCTACAGCCGATTATCGGGAAATCACCTATCATCAGGGACAACTGCAGCCATGCGCTGTATGGAAAAATGGAATAAAAGTTTTGTAAAATGAGTAAGGCCGAAATCACTGATTTCAAGCACCAAATTCTTCAGGGAATTCCGGAGCAACTCCCTCCAAAAAGGCTTCTGGTGCATGAAGAACATACAGCGCCAAAACGAAAGGCTATCCTCTCCCCTGAGGAAAAAAAACTAGCAGTTCAAAACGCTTTACGGTATTTTCCAGAAGCATGGCATAAGGAATTGGCAGGAGAGTTTGCTGAGGAACTGCAGCAATTTGGACGCATTTACATGTATCGTTTTAAACCGGATTACAAACTCTTTGCCAGGCCCATTGATTGGTATCCCGCCATAACACCTAAGGCGGCAGCTATAATGCTAATGATCCAGAACAACCTTGATCCGGCTGTAGCGCAACACCCTAACGAACTCATTACGTATGGTGGGAACGGGGCCGTTTTCCAAAATTGGGCACAATACCTTCTTACAATGAAATACCTGGCAGAAATGAAAGAAAGCCAAACACTGCATATGTACTCCGGGCATCCCATGGGCTTGTTTCCATCATCTCCCGGCGCTCCCAGAGTAGTGGTTACCAACGGGATGATGATCCCTAATTACTCCCAACCTGATGATTGGGAACGGTTCAATGCCCTTGGAGTAACCCAATATGGACAGATGACGGCAGGTTCCTATATGTATATCGGTCCCCAGGGGATTGTTCACGGCACTACAATAACAGTAATGAACGCCTTCAGAAAAGTGCTTTCTCCTGAAGACTCCCCCCAAGGAAAGGTTTTTTTGACCTCGGGATTGGGGGGTATGAGCGGAGCCCAACCTAAGGCAGGAAACATTGCCCAATGTATTACAGTCTGTGCCGAGGTAAACCCGGAAGCTGCCAGAAAAAGGTACGATCAGGGGTGGGTAGACGAGCTTTTGGAAGATATGGAGGCTTTAGTGGCACGAACAAAAAGGGCTATGTACCAGAAAGAGGTTGTTTCGCTTGCCTTTATAGGCAATATTGTGAACGTATGGGAGCGATTTTACGAAGAAGCGATTTTTGTGCATTTGGGATCGGATCAGACCTCTTTGCACAACCCCTGGTCCGGTGGGTATTACCCGGTGGATCTTAGCTTTAAGGAAGCCAATGTGATGATGGCCGAAGATCCCGAAAATTTTAAGCGTAATGTACAAGAGTCCCTCCGAAGACAGGTGGCTGCAATTAACAAACATACTGAGAACGGCACCTATTTTTTCGATTATGGCAATGCCTTTTTGCTAGAGGCGTCCAGAGCCGGAGCAGCTATTTTGACACCAAATGGCGTTGACTTTATATACCCCTCCTATGTACAGGATATTCTTGGGCCAATGTGTTTTGATTACGGATTCGGCCCCTTCCGCTGGGTATGTACTTCCGGCGCTGTTAACGATCTGAAACAAACCGATAGGCTTGCCCTGGACGTAATGGAAGCCATAGCAAGTTCAGCTCCTGAGGAAATCCGTCGGCAAATGCAGGACAACATCGCATGGATACAACAAGCGGAACAGAACGAATTGGTAGTAGGTTCTCAAGCAAGGATACTGTACGCTGATGCTGAAGGACGCATTGCGATAGCAACTGCATTTAACCAGGCCATACGCGAAGGGAAAATCTCCGCTCCAGTGGTATTGGGTCGTGATCATCACGACGTGAGTGGTACGGATTCTCCCTTTCGGGAAACAAGTAACATTTATGATGGTAGTAAGTTCACCGCAGATATGGCCATACATAATGTTATTGGCGATAGTTTTCGGGGTGCTACCTGGGTTTCCATTCACAACGGTGGTGGTGTAGGATGGGGAGAAGTTATCAATGGAGGATTTGGCCTGCTGTTAGACGGTTCCGAAGATGCCCTACATAACTTAAAACATTTGCTCTTTTATGACGTTAACAATGGTATTGCAAGACGGGCATGGGCGCGAAACGAAGAAGCGCTTTTTGCAATACATCGTGAGATGGAACGTACTCCTGAATTGCAAGTGACCCTACCCAACGGTGTTGATCCTTCACTATTGGATAATTTGTTCTGATATGGCAAAATATGTGTTCCCCCTTAAAGAAAACTGGTCCGGTAGGATGTCGGATCAACAGCTCTATCTACACGAAAAAGTAACTTGCTTGCCGATCGATCAATTAGAGAAGGGCAAAAATCAGTTTGCTCTCCTGGGGTATGCCTGTGATGAAGGGGTTCGCAGAAATTCTGGCAGAACAGGGGCAAAAAAGGGGCCGAAAGTGGTTCGTGAAGCGTTGGCAAAAATGCCTAATCACCTTGAGGATGGTCAAAAGCTTATTGATATTGGAGATATTTTTTGTGCTGATAGGGCCATGGAGGCAGCGCAGGAAATGCTTTGCAACAAAGTATATGAGCTATTGCATAAAAATGCCTTCCCTATTCTTTTAGGTGGAGGTCATGATATAGCCTATGGGCATTATAATGGCATCAAAAAATTCTTGCTTTCAAAAAGGAAAAGACCCGCTATTGGGATTATTAACTTCGATGCCCATTTTGATCTTAGAGAAGATCACGACCTTTCAAATTCAGGAACCCCATTTTACCAGCTGGCCAATGAAAATGAACCTTTTCCCTATCTATGCCTGGGTATACGAAAGGATGCGAATGACCGAACTCTTTTTGCAACCGCAGCGGAAATGGATGTTACCTATGTGCTTCAGAATACCTTTCGGATTGAGTTCGTTAAAGAGATCAACACCTGGATCAAGGCCTTTATCGCAACGGTAGATCATGTTTATGTTACCATAGATCTGGATGGCTTTTCCTCCGCATACGCCCCCGGGGTAAGCGCCGCCTCACCTATGGGTTTTTCCCCGGATATTGTCCTGGAAAGCCTGGAAACCATAATTACATCGGGGAAGCTGATAAGTCTGGATATCGCAGAAATGAACCCGGAATTTGATCTGGACGGAAGAACGGCAAAACTAGCGGCTTCACTCATTCACAAGATTATCCATTCTGAATTCCCATAAACAAAAAAGCCTCCGAAAAGGAAGCCTTTCATTGGTTTGCACTGTTAGTGCAACACCGTTCCGGGTTTTCCCGGAACACAACACAACAGGACAAAGATAACCAAAGAATTATTTTTAACGATGCTTCTCCCAAATTAATGCTGCTGCCCCACAAATTGCAGCCGTTTTTCCGGGCATCCCGGATTCCAGGATCTTTACCTTACCCTTATATACTTCCAGTAAGTAATCATTGAAGTACCGCTCAAGCGGTTCCAAAATCCACTTTCCGCTGTTGACAAGTCCTCCCATAAGGATAAAAGCTTCCGGCTGTGTAAACGCTGTAAAGTTCGCCAACGCCAGCGCCATGATCTTCGCCGTGTAATCAAATGCCTTTAGTGCGATCACATCTCCCTCCTCAGCAGCTTTGGTGATATCTTCTCCGTGCAGATCATTGTAAGCTACATCTCTAAACCGGCTTTGATCCAAATACATGCTCTGCATATAGAGAATTGTTCGCTTCAATCCGGTAGCAGATACATAGGCTTCTAACCCCCCCTGCACTCCAAGCCCCGTAAGCCGGCCATCTCCTATGGTCATATCCACATGACCCAATTCTCCGGCAAAACCATCATACCCGTCAATCAATTGCCCATTAGCCACTATTCCAGCACCAAATCCTGTCCCAAGGGTAATTGCAATAAAATCAGTCATGTCTTTACCTCTGCCAAACAGCATTTCGCCAAGGGCTGCAGCACTAGCATCATTCATTATTCGCATTGGCATTGGCATTTTTTTCCTGAGTTTTTCCAAAATAGGAACCGTACCTCTCCACAACAAATTGGCCGCATTTTCAATGGTTCCATTTTTGCTGGAGGCATTTGGCGCGCCGATGCCACAACCCAAAATGGTTCCCTTAGCACCTACGTTTTCGATTAGTGTTTCGGAAGCAAGCTTTACCTGCTCCAGATAGGCCTCCAAATCCGGATATTCCTTGGTTCGAAAAAATGTTTTCTCTAAACAGTTCCCCGTTTTATCTACTAAGCCAATTTTGGTTTTGGTACCACCGATGTCTATTCCTATTACTAAATCCATATAAAGCGTAAATCTTTCAATAAAGATAGGAAACATGAATACCACCTGCCAAAGGAATTTTTCGATATCGCGATAAGATATTTTACCCTGCATAATCTTCAAGCCAGGACAAACTTTACAATGATTTGAATTCTAA
>JANQRG010000027.1 GCA_028284665.1 Croceivirga sp. | reverse complement strand
AACTTTACTGGATATCTCAATGATGATCCTGCGTTAAGACTTACCATCGTGCCATCAGACAGTTGCAGTTCAAACCTTTTAGCATAAGGTACTTTCAAAGTGTTGTACGACAGTTCATCAATTTCGTAATTAGTGTCATAAACAATCGTATTTCCTTTCTGATTTCCTATCAATTTGCCATTAAGGCCTCTGACCTCTTTTGTATCAGAAGGATTAATGATTTGGATGCTACCATTTTCCAGTTCCAGCGTAATTGACTGCTCATCAGGTACAAGGAGCTCATTGTCATTTTCATTAAACAAATCGTTTCTAAAGAAGTATCCCAATCCAAGAAAAACTAGCGCAATGGCTGCATATCTCCAAAACAAGCTTGTAGGTCGCTTGCGAAATATGTTCTTGTCTCTTTTGATTTTCTTTAACAGTTCTTTTTTGGTCTTTTCAGCGTCGTACTTTTTCATAGCATAATCTAAGGCAAATTGAATCTTTACAAATTCATTAAACAAAACGTGGTTTTGGGGATTGTTCAACCACTCGAGCAAGTCTGCCATTTCTTTGGCTTTGGCCTGTCTCGTGAGATATTTCACAATGAGTTTTTGAAATTTGTGAGTAGACATTCTTTGAGCTTAGTATATAAATAAGACGAAGCCGATTTGTGATTCCCTCTATTTTTAGGTAATATTTTTTTAATAATGACATTATAGGGGGTCCATATTTATTTATTTAACAAAATATGAATTGTTTTCTCCAACTTTTGTTTTTAGAATCATTCTTCAAAATAAAGATTGGGCTTCTTCGGTTGCTTTGAAGGCTGATGCCAATACAGGGTCAATAAAATAGGGCGTATTGGAAAGGAAAAACTTATCAATGAATCGGACCGTTCAAGCACTTATTTTTTGATATCATAAGTGACGGACAAATAGCTTATGGTCCTTCTTAATTCATCATCACTTAAGGGTCTCTCATAAATCAACAAACGGGCAATTTCTCCATCAAAGGATTCAGCTCCAGGGTGATTGGTCGCGTCCCTTTCCGTTCCAATTGCCAACTTGGAAGAATTGGAATCTGCATTAATCAAGGTCGGCCTTGTGGCAATGGCTTTTGCTTCATTTACAAATAGCTCGATGTCTACCGTATCCACTCCGGCACCCATCCTCGCAGCGACAATATAATAGCTGTCGGGATTTAGTCCAATGCCACGAACTTTGGGGTTGTTGTTGTCAAAACGACCAAAAGAGATTCCGTTTCTGGAACCACACCAAATCGTTAGATCATCTTCCAAGCTTCCCCATATACCTTCATAGTTGCCCCCATTTTTCAAATTGCCCAGGAAAGAATTGACATCCTTTAATCTGCCCTGTCCAAACTCGGTTTTTATTTTACTGTTTTGGGTATTGTAGGGTCTAAGTACGGCAAACCATGTATATCCACTTCCCTTAATTAGGTAATCGAAGGCATCCTCCTTTTTATTGATTAATTCATCTTCCCTGAAAACAAGGACATTGTGATTATTTATCTGAGAGACTTTTTTCTTGAAGCTAGGCCTTCCAGAGCCTGGTTTTATTAGTCTTACACCATAATCATTGGGCTCAAAATGTTTTGCGGGAAAGACGGATATTTTATTGGTCCACCGTATTACTTCCTGTTTTTTGTTCGTGACCACCAATGAGTCGGCATCCAAGTCCAAAATTAGGCCATGGGTACTAAAGTTTTCCTTGGAGCCGTTTCCAGACGCCCATACAATGCCTCCTTCGATAAGCTTTTGGAAATTACTGTCCGAATAAATTTCCTCCGTATGCCCCAAGGAGGTAAAAAATGAACGTCCACCGTCAAAGTATTGATACCAAGTAAAGGGATGGTCCCCTCCCATTTTTAAGTTGGTATCTGTGTGATAGGAGTCCTCTTCCAAGGATATCAGGACATTGACGGTTCCCCTTGGGTTACTTGAGAAGTAGTGCCACTCATCCTTTACCTGCCATTTTTTAGGAAGGTGCTTTGTGCTGATATGGTCTTCATTTTCGATTGTCAAAGTAGCATTTTGAACTTCTGGATGCCCTACCAGACGCGTGCCGATAAGTTGTTCATACCATTTTTGAAAATTGACCTCTTCATTCCAAATTGCGCCTGCGCAATGCACTCCGACAAAGCCTCCTCCTTCTCTTATGAAGTTTTGTAGTGCTCTTTGTTGTAATTGGGAGAAAATGGCCCCTTCAGTACCACAATTGTTATTGAAGATGACCACATCCATAGTGGAAAGCACCTGTGCACTTAGGTCATTAGCATCATGGGTGGAAAATACCTCCCAACCATTTTTGGTGCCAAGGGATTCGATCAGGGAATTTGCCTCATCTTTTGAATCATGTTCGTAACCACTGTCGCCCTGAAAATTCAGTATCCTCATCTGGGCATTTACGGGCAACATTTGGGCAAATAGGACAAGTAAAACAGGTAGAAGTAAATTCTTCATAGGAATAACTTAAGTTTTCTCAACTAGAATGTCAGATTACAAGTAGTCCCAAACCTCTAAAAATGGTATCTCAATCTTATTCAGTTCCAATCAGATTAGAGAATTTCACGACTTCTTCTGTACTATTTAAATTTCAAATACCTAATTCCGAACTCGATTCAGTTATTCTCTCACTGCCCAATTTACCTTTAACTTCTCATACAACATTTCAAAGGTGCCATCACGGTCTACTTTTCTACACCGCAAAAATTTGCCGTTTGTTTTATAAAAATTATAGTCCATGTACGTATTGATAGTGGGACAAATGGTTTCTTCCCATTCGCCCAGTTCGGGATCGACTAAAACAGCTATGTCTCCAAGGTCAAAAAAACCTTTTTTGGTGCTTTGCCAATAGTCACTTTTAAAACGATACTCATAAAGGTATTTGCCAAGGTCCCCAAAGGGTTCAATATTCTCTTTGGATTCCTCCATGGTCCCTGCCGATAGATTCGTGCCCGTATCAAACATTACGAATGGAACAGGTGAATGAAATAGTATCCGGGCCGCATGCATATCTCCCTTCACATTGTAATTATGTGCACGATAAGGCCAGGTATTTTCCGTGCGACCATGCCAAAAGAAGATAACCCTGTCCGCAATTCTAGGTTCTTTGAGATAAGCAGATGCCAAATCCGTAGCAGAACCTAAACCAATGACCCATAAGGGATTTTCTTTTGATCCCTCCATCGCTTTTTCAATAATAAAATCCACACCTTTTGAAGGGCTTGGCTCAAATTGATATTGCATGGGATGTGAGCCTTCATAAACTGGATATTTCCCCTTTAGACCGGCTTTGTCCAGTATAGTCTCAATAATCCTTACCGATTCCCTAATGCTTTTTGACCCAACTCCAAAAACATGATCATAATTACTTCCCACAAAACCTTCTATCTGGAATTTTTCTGGAGAAAGTATGGCCAATGCAATGGCCCAAACATCATCAATCTCATTCTTTGCATCGCTTACTATGATTGTTCGGATTTTTTCATCCTTAGGCGGGATTTTCGGAACAGTTTCTTTTACTCCATGATAAACATCCTCTTGTCCGAAGACCGCAGTGGAAAAGAAAACAAATAGTAGAACCTTAAAGCTACCCATCATTTTAAATAATCTGGTTGGAGTTATGGTTTTGTTTCTCATTGTATGTTTTGTTTTTAATTGCACAATCTCAGTTTTTATACTATCCGATAACTATTTTATAGTACATTGTAGGTTGTCCGACCTATTCAGAAATAGCTACGCCAACATATGAATCTGCGGTTCCATAGTATAAAAACCATTTCGACCCAAAATGAACCAGGCCTTCTGCAAATACCGTCCCTGATTTGTATTGACCCGTAATTTCATGGGGCAATGTTGGTTTAAGCAAACAAGTATCAGAACGGAAAAGCAGTTTTTCAGGATTATTCACGTCAAAAACTGCCTTTCCCAGCGAATAGGTCCCTGCGGGTAAATTTATGTCCCGAAGTGTGTTGTCATCAGAGTTTTTACCATTGTAGAATAGTACGATACCTCCATCATTTATCAAGGCAGGCGGTCCACATTCTGCCAGTGCACTGTCAAATTTATTTTTCCTAGCACCGAGAATTACCTTGAGCTCTTCCCTTTCATTCAATAGAGGCGTCCAGTCTACCAAGTTATCAGACCAAGCCAGATTGACAAAGTGTTCTCCCCAGTACATCCAGTATTTTCCATTTATTTTTGCGATAGTCTGTTTGCCACTCTCCATTTTTGTGACAATGGAACCTGACTTTGACCAATAATCCATAAATTTTCCATCGTAAGCCTTTGCAAATGCAAGTCCTTTTTTTTCCCAGTTTATAAGGTCTTTCGAAAATGCAACACTTAACCTTGCAATTTTGTGGTTCCATGAAGTATAGGTCATTACATACAAACCATCTTCCGTTTCAACTATCCTTGGATCTTCACAACCCCCCGGAAAATCATATTGCATGAATTCACCTTGATCAGGATAAAGGACCGGTGTTGGATGTTTTGTGAAATGTATTCCATCATCGCTGTAGGCCAAACCAATTCTGGAAGTACGGCCTCCAAGATGGGCTTTAGGATTGTCTTCGCATCGTATCAGCAAGTACACTTTATCGTCCTTTACTATGGCAGCGGGATTGAATACATCCGCTTTTTGCCACTGTACAACCTCTTTTTTTACAGGACAAGCAAAGGTAAAGGAGGAATCAGCGCGAACAATAGGGTTCTCTTTTGGTTTATAAAACGATTTAAAGTCCCATTCAAAAGAAGGAGGTGTATTACATGCTTGAGTCAACAAAAAAATTGCCAGGGCAAAATAGTAGAAAGACATTTTCTTCACCATATTCCTCATTTTAATATTTTTATTGTGTCTTTTTAATCGCAGTGCGAATTTTCAAGATCTTAGTGGTAAGCTGAGAAAAGTGATATTTCGTTTTTGTCGGTTTCGAGACGGAATAGATTTAAAGTCAATCTCTGGCCTAACGAGAAGCTTCTTTTTACGCTCCCAAAATTGTTTTTATCAATTGAATTTATTTAACCCCTTGTAAAAGTCTTTAACGATGTTTTCTTTGTCAAAATCCTCCCAGATTATAATCTTTCTGGGATTCTCTGGTCGTTGGATCCATACCTTATCAACCATGACCGGACATGGAATCTCGGTAGCACGTGCCCATTTAGGGTTTTTGACAATGGCAACCGCAGCCATATCAAAAAGCGATCTGGTAGGTGGGTCACTGTGATAATCAATATGGGTGAACAGGTTTACGGAATAATCCCCA
>JANQRG010000045.1 GCA_028284665.1 Croceivirga sp. | reverse complement strand
AACTTCAAAATTATGGGTGCCTACTGCCAAAGTAAAACTTCCCGAAGCCTGGAAGCTACCTGAAGGCAACTCACGGAACTCATAATTTGCGGGATCCGTAGTCGAATTGGTCAACAATCCGGTTGCCGTAATGGTAATGTCCTCACCAGAGGTGCAAGTAGCAGCATTATCAATTGCTATGCTGGCAGATTGCAACGTATCGAAAGGTTGGATCGTGGCTGTAGTACTGCCTACACAACCATTATCATCATAGACATTGATAGTATATACTCCGCCTTCAAGTGCCGTCTCAATATAGGTAGGGTTACTTCCGGATTGTACTATGGCAGGGGCCTCTATGGGAACAGTATTAGGGTCATCCTCCTCAACAAATTCATATATTACATATGTTCCTGATCCTCCTGTGATACCAGGTTGTACCTCAATAGAAGCGTTTTCAGGATTATTACCGGAAGTAGGAGTACAACCAAATTGATCTACTACAACATTTACGTTGCTGATGACATCAGGCTCTGTAATAACTTGCGTAGCTTCTGCAAAACAGCCATTCGCTGCCGTGATTCGTATGGTATAGGTAATTCCACCAGTTGAACCTTCTAGGCCTGTGAACTCGGCAGTGGTACCCGTAGCCGGTGAAGTAATAGGAAAGGTAGCACCGCTTCCGGGGCCGGAAACGATCTCATAGGCATACGGACCAATACCAACATCGGCACTGGTAACCGTAATTGTTCCGTCATCCGCGCCATTACAGCTCACGTTTTGAAAAGCATCTACAGTAATATTTGGGATAACGGCTGCAGGAACATCAACTACAATACTGCGTAAGCAATTAGGTGCCGAAGTGCCAGTGTCATAAACAGTAACGGTATAGCTACCAGCACTACTGGCGTCTGCCCAGACAACAGAAGAGCCTACTATAGCTGTTCTGGCCTGGTTTACGGGACCTGTGATCTCATAGTCGTAGTTACCGGAACCAGAGGTCACATTTATGGTGATCTCAGCATTATCGGCAGGTGCTGGCTCACAATCCAGTAAGGTGGTTAAGCTAGCATTAAATTGTAGCGGAGGTACAATGCTAAAGGTATCGGTATCTGTACAGCCGTTAATATCCGATAATGCAAGGCTTTGTAAAGCTCCGGAACTTAAACCGGTAACTGTGTATTGGTTGGAACCGTTAAACGTGATACTCTGATTAGGCCCACCATCTATGCTTAGTGTAAAAGGCGGGGAAGCTACCCCAGGATTGGTTAGGGTCATAAGCACTTCAAATTGCCCTTCCGTTACACACTCATCTACGACCGCCAAGGTGAACTCCGGTCGTGGATCTTCGTCCACAGTGACGGGGTCATTTTGAATACAATTGTTGGCGTCTTTTACATAGACAATATAATCTCCGAATTCTACATTAGCCGAGGTGTCCATAATCCAACCTGCAGAAGTGGCAGTAGGTGGCGTAGCGGTATCCAATAAATACTGAAACGCATAAGGAGGAGTACCAAATTGTGCCGTTGCGGTAATTAGTCCGGCGTTAAGATTACAATTATCATTTACTGGAGAAGCAGCCGTAACCTGTAACAAATTTGTAGACTGGGTAATTGTAAAATCAGGCGAACTTATACTACAACCGTCAAAGGGTCCACCTACTTCGCGCAATAGTACATAGTAAACGCCTTGATCTAGAGGACCCAAGTTTGAAATTGTTACCGGGGTAACCGGGGCACTAACACTAACGGTTCCCGTAATGGTAGTGGAAACATTGGACTGTGCGTTGAAAATCTCATAGGAAACGTCAGTGGCCAGCGCATCGTAATTATCAAAAGTGAAGGTAACGTTACCATCTGCCGCCCCCGTACAAGTGATGTTTGCCTCCGTCAATGATGTTACGGTCATGTTGGACGGAGAATTAATTGGCGCAGCTGCTGACTCAAAATAGTAACACATGGTTACCGTATCATAAACCACAAAGGTATAGGTAACTCCAGGAATTAGACCGGTAAACGTAGCTGTATCGGTATTGCCAACTGGTAGCGGGTCCGGACCAACATAACTCGAAGAATAAGGAGCTGCATACGTCTCCAGTATAGCAAATTGATAGCTTCCACTCCCGGTGGCAGTAGGTGAAACGGAAACTACGGCCGTACCACCAGCCGCACAACTTGCGGTTACCGCAGAAACATCAATATCCAAATCATCTGGGGGAGAAGCAATGATGTTAGTTGTTAATAAAGAACACCCATTGCTATCAACTACGTCTACCTCATAAATTCCAAACTCCAATATGGCAAATGTATGATCTTCACCACCAGCGGTTGTTGTATAGCTTCCTGTATAACCGTTATTTCCTGTCAGATGATAGGTGTACTGAGCAGTACCTCCGCTAAGATTTTCAACGGTTATGGAACCGGGAACGGTACCTCCACCCAAAGCATCACAGGTAATCGGCTGTAGGTTTATTGTATAGCTGATGGCATCTGGTTGGTTGATACTTACCAGGAATGGATTGGATGCACATCCTTTGGCGTCAGTTATGGTTACTGAATAGTCTCCGGCTGGTAATCCGGCGGTCTGGGCACCGTAATTCGTTGAGGTATTGGTTTCAATGACTTCAATTACATAAGGGGGAAGTCCTACCGTAGTGTCTATCGTTACATCCAGGGAGCCGTTGGCACCTCCATTACAGATAATATGCGTTGGTGTCACGGATGAAATAACAGGCGTCTCATTGGGTGTAACGATAACAGTATTGGTGGTTTCAGCACATGCCAGGGGATGGGCAGTGTCGGTTACCCTGAAGATATAGGTGCCGGCAGTGTTGGTTGTAAAGATGTTGCCATTGGCTCCTGAAAAACCAGTGGTAAAGAAGGTTGCACCACCATCATTAGACCATTCATAACTAAATGTTCCAAGGGCATCATCCGGAGTAATGGTTATGGAAGCGTCGGCTAAACAGGTTAGATCTGCTGTTAAGAGCGCACTTGGTTGAGGATGTACAGTAGCAGGTATTGCAGTACCCTCACAACCAAACTGATCCCTGACATTCACCGCGTATGTGCCGGCAGCCAGGTTGCTAAAAGTATAGGTTGTTGCTGTGGCGGGGGCTGGAGTCATCCATGGGCCTCCGTCTATGTTGAACTGATAATTACCGTTTCCAGCCGTAACATCAATTTGTAGAACACCGTCATTAGCATTCGTAAAACAGGTCGTTGGCGTTACGGTAAAGGCAATATTTGCTGGAGGATCAACAGTTATTGCTGCCGTATTTTCACAGTTATTTGCATCTCTGACCCGTACAACATAATCGGCAGGCGCTATTCCACTAAATACCGTATTCCCCCCGTTGGCAGCAAAATCATAGCCTGCAATTGGGGTGCCAAGGGTATCTTCCAACTGGAAGAGATAACCCGGAGTTCCGTCCATAGCGGATGCTGTGATAACCCCTCCATCGGTACAAGTAGCCGCAGTGGTAACAGTAGCTGTTGGCGTAACCGCCAAAGGCGCCGTCAAGGTTTGGTTAAGAACTACGGTACAGCCCGCAATGGGATTGTCCACATCCCTTATGGTCAAGGTATGGTTACCTGCACTTAAAGCATTTATTGTTATCGGGGAAGTAGTTGAGCTTCCCAGGGTGGTGGTAAAACCATCAAGACTGTATTCAAATCCACCGGCCCCAAAATTTTCAACTTCAAAAGTGATACTACCGTCGGTAAAGGAAGCACAGCTGATATCAGAAAAAGCGGTAATAGAAGCATTAAAAGCATAGCCAGAATCAATAGTTACCGGGATATCAATCGTACCCGCACAAACTTCAGGAATTTGCACGGCCTGGATGTTATCAATAGCAATGTCATTGCCATTATTCCCGGAAGCTATTGTTCGAATTACAATATCGATTGTTGAATTTGCTCCAGGATTTAAGGATATTGGCGGTGGCGTAATCCAGTCGAGTTGGCCATTATTTTTTGCGATCAATCCTGTAGTACCACTAGCAATTACCGAGCCTCCGCTATCAACTAATTCGATAAGAATATCGGGATCTAAACCGGATGTTCCGGAGCGCAGCAAGTTGAACACCTGTAACGAAACCTCGACATCTCGATTCGGGACTACTTCAATATTCCGTTTAGCATACACAATGGTGTTTACTCCTGGATTGCCCACGTTGATGACCAGATATCTCGCGTCAGGGATACCGGAAGTATCTAAAGGGCGTTCCCAGGACCCAAAAGGGGCAACAATATAATTGGTCACAGAATATTCCAGGTCATTGATCCGTGAGTTTGGACTATTGTTAGTCCGACCATCCAGAGGCGCACAGGGCGTAGCAGTACCGTTTTGAGGATCGTAGCAGTAGTAATCTCCGTCAATTTCTGAAATCGGGGTATTGGGACCAACCCCAAAATCTTCCAATAATAATACACTAGCTGAAGGGGGAATGTTACTGGTATAATTCACAGTAACGGTATAGTTGCCTGGGCCTTCAGTAAATATATTGGAGGTAGGAGGGCTATTTGGAGTGCCATCTAACTCATAGGTGTAGTCAAAATCGGAACTGTCCGGAGTCAGGGTAATTACTCCGTCCCCTTCACAGTTGTAGTCTATGCCTACTGCTACATTAGGGGGTGTCGGTTCAGGATCAACCGTAACCGTCATGGGGAAGGTACAGTTGTTGGCGTCTCTAACGTAGACGGTATGCGTTCCGGGCAATAGGAGTGCTATCGCATTGGCCCCATAATTTGTACCTCCATCAAAACTATAGTCATAAGGAGCCGTTCCTCCCAACACATTAGTAATTCGTACTTCTGCCTCTCCGGAATTACATTCCGCCAATTGGGTCACTGCAGCAGAAGCGGATAAGGTTAGGGGTTCGGAAACTGTATAGACCTCGGAGATAGCACAGTTATTGGCATCCCGTACGCGAATCGTATAACTCCCTGCAGGTTGATTCACAAAGCTATCGGAAGGCTGATAGGTAGCGCCATTGTCGATACTGTATTCATAAGGACTTTCTCCTCCGGAGGCAGCAATGGTAATTGTCGCCTGGGCTTCCCCACTACAAAGCACAGGGGTATTTGTTATATTTAAAGCAAGAGGGGCATCCTGGGCAATCGTAATGTCGAATGTAGCTTCACAGTATCCCGAATTCCCATTGTTATCACGAACATAGACATCGTAGTCCCCGGCTCCGGTAACATTTATAGGGTTTGTTGTGCCAAAATCACCCGGAGTTGGGGATACACCGTCTCCTACTATAGCAAACACATAATTCCCATCTCCTCCTCCGGCTGTGATGTCGATATCGGTATCCGTACCGCAAGCCGTGATATTTGGGGCGGAGGCTACTACGGTTAGCTCCGGATTGATGGTAATGGATGCAGTACCGGCACAGTCATTGCCATCCCGGACATCTATGGTGTAGGTGCCCGGCCCGAGCCCGGTAAAGACATTATTGGTATCATATACTCCACCATTTAAACGATATTCAAAATTGCCGTCTCCACCGGAAGTCACGTTAGCCGTTAAGGTTAAGCCAACCCCAGCATCATAACAAAGGTCATTAGGAACAATTGCTAAGTTGGGAGCAACGGCTTCGATAATATCGAAAGTATCTGTAAACTCACACCCATTAACATCCGTAACCCTGAAGGTGTATTGTCCCCCTAAGGTTAAGTTGTTAAAGAGCCCGTTGTTCTGTGCAGCTGGAGGTGTAAATCCAACAGGTCCTGCAGTAATTTCGTAAGTATACCCTCCCCAACCGTCAGTGGCCGCAATAAGCACGGAACCAGGCACCGGACAAGTGGGTTGTGTAACCGTGGCGGTAGCAAATAAAGCCGCCGCAGGGCCTTCCACATCTACTGAAGTAGTAGCGATACAATTGGTGGTATTGTCGGTTACCTCAATAGTATAAGTTCCCACTCCTAAACCGGAGAAAGGTTGCGTTGTAGCGGTTTCATTATTCCCGTTGAATGTGGTCGGACCGGTAATGTTGTAATTGTAATCTGTGCTGAATCCTGAAACGGTAAATTCGATCGCCCCATCCGTGCCATTGAAACAAGACACATTGCTCACTAGTGACCCTACTACGTTAATAGGGGTAACCGGATCAATCGTAAAGGATTCGTCATATACGCACCCTTTATCATCCGTAACCCGGAAGATGTAGGTGTCGGGAGCCAAGCCATTAAAGTCTGCAGTATTTCCTGTGATGGATGTAGCAGCAATTGCGGAGGGCGCAATAATTTCAAAAACGTAAGGTGCTTCTCCGTCCGTTACGGTAACGGTTACATCCGAGGTGTTGGCAGGACAATTAGGAGCGGTGGCAGTGAAAGTCAGATCACTTGGAGGAACCAAAGGATCAATGGTAATTGCGTTGGTAATAAACGTACAATCGTTATCATCCCGGATAGTAATGGAATAGGTACCATCCGTTAGGTTGGTAAAGGTTTCTGCGCCAGCACCGCTGACAAAATTCACCCCATCAATACTGTATTCATAAGGAGCCGTTCCTCCGGCAACATTTTGCACTTCTATAGTGGCTTGCTGCAAACAGGTGTAGTCCTGAAGTAACACCGCATCTCCGGAAGGGAGATCGACAGGACCGCCAATAGTAAACGTCTCGATATAGGGACAGGAAACCGCACCCTGGGTCTGCGCAATAGTTAGAGAATAGTCCCCTTGCGGTAAACCGGTAAATGTTCCTGAAGTGTTGTTTACCGTTGAGGTATCGGGATAGGTAAGCTCATAGGTTAAGGTATACCCATTGCTATTGGTAACGTTGACCGTAAAGGTGCCATCTGCGATTCCAAAACAGGTTTCATCCGTTTGCGAAGTAGTATACTCAGCAACAGGTGCTACTTCAATAGTTACAGGGTTGGAAAGGGCTGTACAGTTGTTTCCGTCTACTACAATAAACTCATACACTCCGGCTTCCGTATCCGGGATAAGAAAATCGCTATCAATTTGATATGCGCTTCCTGGGATACTCGCTACATCCGTATAACGGTCTACACCGTTGAAGCTCCAAATAGCATAAACATAATCAGGATTTGGAAAGCCTCCGGTTCCAGTGACGGTGATGACCCCCTCAGTACAGTCAATGGGTTTTGTCGTCACCGCGGACACATCTAGGTCAGTAACATCATTTATAGTAACCTGACCCGTATAATTACAACCATCATCTGTAGTTACCAGGATATCATACACCCCGTCATTGAGGTTGGCAAAGGTGTAATTATTATCATCAGACGGCCCAAAAGTATCTACAGTAGTGCCGCCCTGTGAGATTTCATAGTAGTACTGCGGATTTACATCCAGCACAGAAATCGAGATCTCCCCCAGCCCGTTGCAATCGGTGTCTTTAGTAGTGACATCTACCTGAAAGTTTCGCTCCAGGATACCAATATTGTCTAAGATAAAAACACAACCATCAACAACCCCTTGTTGTCGCATTTCTACACGATATGCTCCATTGGTGGTGATATCAAAACTAGGATTTGAATTGTAGGCTGTAATAATATTGTCGTTGGTAGTATCAACAAGCTGAAATTCGTAATCCACGGGCATATTGGTGACGGTAATATTTCCGGGAGTGTTACAGATAATATCACTGCTGTTGAATTGAGGATCTAGCGGATTTTTAAAGACATTAAAATAAAAGCGGCTAAAACACCCGTTTTGATAGTTGATCACCAAACGGTACTGTCCGGCATCTGCAGCCGTGAAATCATTCCCGTTGGCTACAGTGTTCCAGGTACAACCGTTATCGGTATTGGCACAATCTTGCGTAGCTGCCGGGCAACTGGTCTCATCCAACTGCTCCCACACTATACTATCGGCATCGGGAATGTTTACCTGGATGAGTTCGGTATCATTCAATCCACAAAGGAATACCTGTGGGAGTTCTTCCCCGTCGTTCGGACAAACCACAATTTCCCCTTCTACAGTGTTCGTGGTATCATTAATTAAGGCCGTGATTGGATTGGTTTGGGTGGCTCCAAAGAGTTCTACAATAATGATTTCCTGAAATCCTTTACAAGGATCTGCCACTTCCTTGTCCACAATGAAGGTGCCGGTCTCGTCTACCAAAAGGGTACTGGGGTCACCATCGGGATCTCCATCGTTAAGAACAGTATCTCCGGCATCTATCTCTCCGTTGCCGTTCTCATCCCTATACCAGGTATAGGCATCAAAGTTATCCCCTGCATCCAGCAATACATCTTCACCACATAGTTGTACGGTTCTTGTATAATTGCAGTTTTCCAGGTCATCGAGTAGAAAATTAGTCGCTCCAGGAGTAGTAAAACCACAATCGTCAAAATCGGATACACTGGGATCATCGGTAATAATATCGGTAAAAATCACTCCGCGATACGTGGAAAAAGCTTGATTTTCAATAAGATCCGTACAGGCATCCACAAAGTCAAAACAATTTTCAGCGACCTGTACCCGCATCCGTATTTCGGATATGGGGTCCCCAACCTCTACCAGATTGTCCGGAACAGCAAACGTGATTTCGTTATTTACGGCATCAAAGTTATACACCACTCCTGAGGGTACAGTAATATTCAATTCATCCAGAGTAGTATTCGTAGGAAGTACGTCTCTAATGGTATAGTACCGCTGATACGGATCGCTACTTGTAGGGTCCACCCCAGTAGCATCATCGTTTCCGGTGTTTACAAAGGACAAAACGTAATCCAGATATTGTCCCAGGTTTACTCCTGCCCCGGTAATATCGTTTCCCCCTATATCTTCCACCTTTTTTTCCAGCACAATATTGGGCTCAATAATTTCTATCCCAAAGGTGACCAGGAAAGCGCCAAAGGCATCTCCCTGCGTGAAGAGTCGTAATGTGGCATCGGTTTCCCCGTTGGCAATGATACTATTGGCAGGGTTAGCAATTTCAAAGATATCTGAGTCGAAACCGAGGGTATTCGTACTGGCGATGTTTCGGGTAGTTACATCTGCACCATCAATGGTAATATTGGAATTAAAGAAATTATTCGCCGGATTGGCCCCATTGGAAAGATTGGTAAAACCGGGATTCATTGGCGTTTCAATACGAAAAGCATCTCCGGAAATACTTCTATCCCCTTCCACAACACTTGCACCAAGCCGGGCCCGTACCGGACCAACAGGGATACTGTTAAAACCAGAAACCGTAATGTCTGCACTAGTACTCCCTCGTACCCCGGCATAACCATCAAAAACGGAGATGTATTTTCCGGATAAGGTGGGGTTTTCGTAAATGATCACCAAGGTCCAACCCCCAGCGCCACCAACACTTCGCCCTCGGGTAGCCCGAATGTTTCCTACAAAGTATTCCCCACTGGCGTCTGGCAAGGCCTGAAGCAAATTGGTTACGTTCTTGTAACAGGTGTACGGCGAATCTTTGAAGTTTACGTCATCATGGATAATATCGTCTTCCTCCCCAGCAGGATCGGGATCGTTATCCGCAGTAAGGTCTACATAGGTTCCCCCGGGCACGCGAAATTTTACTGTGGTAAAATCCAGTCGTTGGGTATCATTGGCCGGTAAAGTCGGTATTTGGGAGTTGTTTAGTACTTCTTGCTGATAGTTTGCGGACCAATACAGCCCGGCATAGTAGATCCTGGAACAGAAGGGCAACGTTAACGTGGAACTACTGGAACTGAAGGTTGAGGGGTCACCGTCAATATCAATATAATCCCGGTGGAACCCATTATTATTTGACCCTCCATTGTAAGGATCGTTAGCGGTACTACTGGAATTTACCCGGTTAAGAATCCCATTAGATAAAAAGGTATAATCTCCCTTAATATTAATGTAAGAGTTATCCAGCCTTGGCGTAAAAGGAACTTCTACCTGGGCTTTGAGGGTTATTGCAAATAAGACAAATAGTACGGATAGAAAATAGGTGGTTTTCCGATGTTTCATCTAACTAGTTTGGTTTGGTTTCACCCGCATGATCCATATAGGATCGTGGTAGGCGTCATTTAGTTTGGAGTAGTAGGAGGTTAAAGCTTTGGTCCAATCGTCATGTTTCTTTAGGTAGACATAACGATATTTATTTTCGGGATTAATAAAGTAGCTCGCACTTAAGCCTTTGGCGTTTAGGAATCGTACAAAGCGATTGGCATTGGCCGGATTTTCAAATACGTTGGCGATAATGTAAAAGCCAGATGCAATACCGTTGACATCCAGAGTTTTGTAACTTACAGCAACTTTTTCCTGAGGCGTCCGAACGTTTTTCTGTAATACGGAATCATCATAGTTAACAGTGTCTTCAGATCGGCTGGCCAAATCACTGTAGTCTCGTGTGCCATTTACCTTCATCACCCAGGTATCACCCTTGTAGGTACCATTAAGACCGGATCGGTAGGCCGCAACGGCATCTTCCTTTGCATCATAGTTTTTCAGATAAACATAGTTCAGGCCATTTCGAGGATTGGTAAAGTAATCTGCCTCAATGCCTTGTGCTTTAAGCTCTTCAATGAATTTGTTCATGTATTTTGTGCCGCGGTACACATTTGCGATCAAATAATGACCGCTTTCAATATTGGCAATGCTGAACGACTTGAATTTACCTGATGACTTTTTAAACCGAACGGCATCTTTTGCTTTTGGCCGGGTTTGGGTTACCGCGCGTTCTTTAGTATTTACCGGGTTGAGGGACTGCTTTTGTGTGGTAAGCTGAATGATTTCCTTAGTAGCGGACGTGTTGCTAAGCCCATCGTTAGATACTGGTTTTTTGCTATTAACAGAAGCCAGCATATCTACGCTGTCCATATCGGCAAAGTAGATATCACGGGCTTTCTGCTCAATTTCGGGATTTTGGTCTTGCGTTGCCCTCCGCACCATTTTCATCACCGTTGCAAACCTTCTTTCCAAATCGTTTTCCCGATTCCGTTCAATAGAATCTTGCCGTAGTAACAGCTCGTCCAGGATGGCATCGTTTTCTGCGAGCTTTTGCTCTAGCTCGGCAATCTTTAGGTCTTTCTCGGATAACGACAGCTCTTCTATTGGCGTATCTTCTTCTTGATTGCTTACTAGGTCTTCATTGTCTTTTTCCAGCATTACCCGATCTTCGGTAAGATTAGGCGTAAATGAATAGGCCAATGAGATCTCATGGGTGACACCAAAGTCATCAAGATTATTGGACAGGCCTTGTTCCACAGTATAACCTAAAGAAATCCTCCGGTTGAGATTGAACCCAACTCCCGCAGCGGCCCCATAGAAATCATCGTATCCTGCTTGCAACCAACCCAGTTTGGGTAGATCTAGTATTAAACTACCCCCCAGGACAACGTCTTCCCCGGCAACGCTGCTTACCCTGGCCAAGGGCATTAGTCGCCCGCTTTCCAGGATTCCGGAAGCATTTTTAAACTGATGAGTATATTGTAAGTGACCGGTATAGGTTTTTTCGCTAAAATCAGTAATGGATTCGCTGGTTTTTAGGTTATAGTCAAACAGGTTTTCAGCAAAGGCACCAAAATCAAAAGCACCATAGGAGATATTAAATCCGGGTTGAAAAGTTATCAATGCGCTATTATCGAGACTGTTCAACAAAGGGTCGTCATCAATTGGGTTAGCACGGTTCCTGTTGAAGCCACTGTTGTAATACGAAAAATTAGCACCAAACGTAAAATTGCTTTTTTCGCTAAGGCGAACCCCATAGGCGTAGTTGGCCAAAACACCAAAATTGTCAATAAGCCCTTCCCTTTGGGTATACAAGCTTAGACCCAGACCACTTCGATCCCCTATTCTACCGCTATAACTCAGAAAATAGGTTTGGTTATTGTCATCAAAAGAAACCGATTGGTTTCTATGAAAAAGGTTGATGTACGACTTGTCCTCCCGTACTGTGGAAAACGTTGGATTCAACAGAAATCTGTTGAATTTCAAAAGATTTTGAGTAGGTACATCATAGGCGATGAATGGAACCTCTTCTTCCTGGGCTTGTACATTAAGCAGGCCGAAGGTGAGAAAGAGGAAAACTATGAAGTGGTTATACTTTTGCATTGTGGTTCTAACGAATAACAGTTATGGTCCCTTGTTTTAAGGTCTCGTTGGTATTTCTGATTTTGTAATAGAAGATTTGGTTCTTTTTGTTAAAGGCCGTTGACGATTGTGGCCAATTGTTTTGATAGCTCGTTTGGTTCAATATTTCCTCACCCTTCTCATTAAAGATGATTACACGGATATCCTGATCGTTGGAATAGGTATTTGGAAGTATCCAAAGGTCATTTATACCATCTCCATTAGCAGTAATTACATTGGGAACCAGGAACGTATCTCTGAAAGCTACGGTTAGTGTTCTGGTGATCTGACAGGATCCGGCGGTGGCTAATAAAGTATAGGTACCTTCCTGTGAGAACGTATAGGAACTAGCGATTGCCAGGGAATTGTTGTTGGCGTCGAACCATTCGTATTCTGAAGCCCCGCTGGCGGTGACCGTGATCGACTGTCCCTCAGGGATAATAATATCCTCTTCGCTATCCAGCACTAAGATCGAGGTATCAAAATCAGTAATTTGTACGGTATTAGAAGTTATTGGACATCCATTCAAAGTAACTTCCAGTTGATAGTCACCCGATTGATTGGCTGTAAGCACTTCAGTGACGGATCCCGTAGGCTGTCCGTTACGCAACCAACGGAAACTGGCACCGGACAGATCGAAACCGGTAGTCAATCGCGCGTCGTTAGCACCTTCACACAATACAGGATTATCACTTTCAATTGTTATGGTAGCATTTTCACGTAGCTGTACCGCGAGCACATTGGAGGATACATTATAGCTCCCCCCGATATCCCCTTGCAAAAGATAGTCTCCGTTATTCGTACGATCTGTAATTACCAGGGAGTTATTTGTTTCTCCAGTTATATCGGCCCCCTCTAATACCCATTGGTATGAAAAAACGGTACGCATATCTGCGGTAACGTCGGTTCTGCTACCATCCGTAGCCACAGCTAAGATCTCTGCCAACCCCAGGGTCACCTCCGAAACGCCACAGGCGGTGTAGGCCGTCGCGTATTCTATGGCAAACTCAAAGGAATTGGGAGCTACCACGGTAGTGATCTCCGAATCTTTAGTAGAGGAGGCACAGGCACCACCGGTTTGGGTAATTCGGGCAAAATAATCGCCTACTTCACTTACCTGTAGCGTTGGGGCAGTTTCGCCTGAAACCGGAGCTCCGTCTTTATACCATTGATATTGAGGGCTGTTTGCTGTAGTACTTACTGTTAATGTCTTGGTTTGAGCAGGAAGCAAGACCATAGTTGCTTCATTATCCCGGGAAACGGTAAAGTTATCGGCGTTGGTAATGGCTACCGCAGAAGAACGCTCCGTGCAAATACCAGACCCGGAAATCTCAACCTCATAGCTTCCTTCAAAACCCACGGTATTGGCATCAACTACGAACGAGCTTCCTTCCAAAGCGGGTCCCGCAATGGGGCTACCATCCTTGTACCAGGTATAATCATAACCCTGGCCCACAATATCGGCTATAAGCGTTTCCGTTTCTCCGGCGCACAGTGCCGTTTTAGCAGGAGGTGTAATGGCAATACCCTGGTTGGTGCCAATTTGTACCTCAATGGAGTTAGAAAGTGTGTTTGCCGACCCACTACAGTTACCGTAGTCTATTTCAACAAAATAGATGCCGGCCTGATTAACGGTTATCGAATTGCTGTTTTCGGAAAGTGGTGTTCCACTACGATACCAGCTATAATTGTAATTCTGTGCACTGGGTACGTTGTGTGTCGCCAAAGTGATGGAGGAACCATCACACGTTTGCAAAATTCCACCTGAAGGGATGTCTCCACTTCCATTTTGGCTTATAAGGATCGGGCTGTTGTATCCAATGAAGTACATCGTGAAAGCGTCTGACTCAGGGCTGGTCATTGCTGGGCTGGTACTTCGCACACGGAATTTATGCCCACCTCCTTGAACATTAGTAGGTAAGGAAAAGGAGAAATCAAAATCGAATGTGGTGTTTTTGTCGGTTACTTTATCCAGTTCTGTGGGATCAGCGAAGTTTCCTTGGGCGTCGGATAGCTCAAGTATAAATTCGTTATCTCCATTAACTACAGGAGGGTTCCAGGTAAAATTGACATAATATTCGTTAAAGTCATCAGAAGCACAGGCAGCAGTCCAGGCAGAGTTGCCAGGTAGGTTCGGGTTGTCTGCGGGCTCAGGTTTGTTTAAAACCTGACCGTTCATCACGGGAATGCCGATCGCGCAGATCACAACATAAAGAATACTGTTTCGCAAATTAGGTCTCATGGTATGTTAGCTTAAGTGGATGACACTTTGGGGGATGTCATCACGCATTTTTCTAGTTAGTAGGTTTTCCTTTTTGCAAAGGCTATTTCATACAGTATTCCTTAAACAAATATTTTATTAATTCGGGAGAGCGTAAACATAATGTTGTGCTAGAGGTATATTCTGTTGTGAAATGAGCATATTCGTATGATGATCAGGTGAAAAAGGCCAACAAACTTCCCAATTTTGCTACATTTGTGGATTAATTTTTGGATATGGCCAAAGAGGAGAGATCCCTCAATTTTATAGAGCACATTATTGAGGAAGACTTGTCTGATTCACATGTAAAAACCGATTTACGATTTCGTTTTCCACCTGAGCCTAATGGCTATTTGCATATCGGACACGCCAGCGCGATATGTCTGAATTTTGGCTTGGGACTTCGCTATGGAGCGCCTGTAAATTTGCGTTTTGACGACACTAACCCTACAAAAGAAGAGCAGGAATATGTCGATGCGATAAAAAGGGATGTACAATGGCTGGGATTTGAATGGGCCAACGAATGTTATGCTTCAGACTATTTCCAGCAATTATACGACTGGGCAGTTGTGCTGATCAAATCAGGTAAAGCCTATGTAGATAGCCAATCTTCCGAGGAAATGGCAAAACAAAAAGGAACCCCTACTGAACCGGGAACAAACAGTCCTTTTCGTGATCGCTCTGTTGAAGAAAACCTGAGGCTGTTTGAAGGCATGAAAAATGGGGAATTTGGTGAAGGCGAACATGTACTTCGTGCGAAAATCGATATGGCTTCACCAAATATGTTGATGCGGGATCCCATTATGTACCGGGTGCTGCACCGGGCACATCACCGCACAAATACCGATTGGTGTATTTACCCATTATATGATTGGACTCACGGTGAAAGCGACTACATAGAACAAGTTTCCCACTCCCTATGTACGTTGGAGTTTCTACCCCACCGGGAGCTCTATGATTGGTTTTTGGACCAAGTGGTATCTTCTGATTTACTGCGCCCAAAACAACGAGAGTTTGCGCGAAGAAACCTGAGCCATACGGTGGTAAGTAAACGTAAACTGCTCAAATTGGTTGAAGAAGGATACGTATCCGGGTGGGATGATCCACGAATGCCAACGATTTCCGGGATGCGTAGAAGAGGCTATACACCAGAAGCAATTCGAAGTTTTGTGGATACTATCGGAATTGCCAAACGGGATAATGTAGTGGATGTTTCCCTTCTTGAGTTCCACGTGCGGGACCATTTGAACAAAATAGCGCCTAGAATTATGGCGGTACTGGATCCGTTAAAGGTGGTTATCACCAATTACCCTGAGGGGAAGGAAGAATGGCTGGAAGCGGAGAACAATCCTGAAGATCCTAATGCCGGTTATAGAAAGGTACCCTTTGCAAAGGAACTTTATATTGAGCGAGATGACTTTAGGGAAGAAGCCAACAGGAAGTTTTTTAGATTAAAACTGGGAGGGGAAGTCCGTTTAAAAAATGGCTATATCATAAAAGCGGAGAGTTGCACAAAGGATGAGAAAGGGAACATTATCGAGGTGCAATGTACCTATGACCCAAAAAGTAAAAGTGGTAGCGGCACGGAAGAGAGTTTGCGGAAGGTAAAAGGAACGCTGCATTGGGTGGCTATGGCCCAGGCCATAAAGGCGGAAGTGCGATTGTACGATCGACTTTTTACAGATCCCACCCCGGACGGACATAAAGAAAAGGATTTTATGGAGTTTGTAAACCCGGATTCTTTGAAAACCGTTACAGGGTTTTTGGAACCTAGTGTAAAGGAAGCAAAAGCGGGGGACCGTTTTCAATTTCAGCGCCTTGGCTATTTTAATGTGGACACAGACACGAAACCAGGGGAGCTAGTATTCAATCGAACCGTTCCGTTACGAGATACTTGGGCGAAATTGGTGAACAACGCGTAACTAAACTTTGAAGACTTCGGAAGACCTTTTACTGGGCTTGGGTGTTGAAAATTCCGACTATAAGAGTATTCTATTTTGAAGAATAAATCGATCGGTATTTTTGATGAAAACAGACTGTTTTTAAGCGCTTTTATGGGCCTTTAAAAATGTTTCTTTGGATAACCCTTCGTCTTTTGTTAAAACCCTGTATAAAATGCGTTATTTCGATTTTTTGTTTCTTCCTGACATATTTAGGTAGTAGAGGTTCAAATCATCCGAGTTGGCTTCCAATATGTCTATATAACCGTCACCGTTAAGATCGGCTAAATGAATATCATAAGTGTCCATTTTGCGCTCTTCGTTCAGTGCAATTTTTTTAAACGATTTTCCCTCAATATTTAGGTATACGTAATTCACGGCTTCAGAATTACCGTTTACGATGTCCACGAAACCGTCATTGTTTAAATCGGCTAAAGCAACACATGCTGTAGCATACGAATTGGCTTCATATATCAGGCTTCTATGAAAGGTTGTTCCGTTTCCGAAATAGACAACGTTAGCTCCTTCAAGATTCCCGGTGGCGATATCCAAATACCCGTCTTTATCAAAATCCGCCACAGCTACGGAACGCGTTTCATCTTTCCCTGTACCAAACGGAATTTTTTGGGTAAAATCCAAAACGTTACGCTGTAGATAAACGTAGTTCTGCTGTTGATCTCGGTTCGCCAAGACCAAATCGGGGGTGCCATCTTGGTTCATATCGGCAATTGCAATGGCAATGGTAGCATCTTCCTGACTACCAAAGGGAACAATAGTGTCAAATACGCCATCACCGTTGTTAAGGGCAATTTCGTTGGGCGCCCCGCGATTGGTAAAAACAATATCTAAATCGCCATCGCCATCAAGATCTCCTACCCCTACGTTTCGTGTAGGCGTGGCGTTACCACCTACAGATCCAACCCGCTCGAATAGACCTTTGCCGTTATTGCGATACCAGATGTTAGGGTGACGGTCATTGCCCGTAATAATGTCAAGGTCCCCATCACCATCCAGGTCGCCGGGTTCGGCGGCATAACAGGAGGACCATTCGTCATCCAAGGGGCGTGCAGTACGAAATCTGCCATTACCTGCATTGTAAAAGACAAAATTTGCGGTCGGCCAGTGGCGGCCTTCTGCGGTGATCACATCCAGGTCCCCATCTCTATCAATATCCCCGGAAGCAATCGAGGCAGTTCGGTTGGATGCCGTACCAAAGCTTAAAAGCTGCCCCGGATTAAGAAATGGGTGTTCTTGTCCAAAAGAGAACAAAGGGATTGATAAAACCAGGGCGAAAAGCTTAGGCATTTTCACCACGATCTTTTTTGCGGTTTTGTGTCTTCATTGCTTCACCAATCTGATTACTAGCAGTGAAGGAAGCCACCATATTGTTGAGCATATCACTTCCCGCCTGAGGTGAGTTGGGCAATAGTATCAAATTGGTATTGGTTTCTTCACCGATGGCCTGAAGGGTGTCGTAATGCTGGGTTACCACAATAAGCGCAGAAGCCTCTTGGGAATTGATGCCTACCTTGTTAAGGACTTCGACGGATTCTTCCAGTCCGCGGGCAATTTCCCGACGTTGGTCTGCGATTCCCTGGCCCTGTAAACGCTTGCTCTCCGCCTCCGCCTTGGCTTTTTCTACGATTAGGATTCGGGCAGCATCTCCCTCAAACTGTGCCGCGATCTTCTCACGTTCCGAGGCGTTGATTCGGTTCATGGCGGCCTTTACCTGGGCATCGGGATCTATATCGGTTACGAGGGTTTTGATAATGTCGTACCCATATTCTGACATGTACTCCTGAAGTTCACGTTTTACGGCAATGGCAATATCGTCCTTTTTTACAAAGACATCATCCAGCTTCATCTTGGGAACCTCTGCGCGTACCACATCGAAAACAAACGAGGTAATCTGATCATGGGGATATTCCAATTTATAAAAAGCATCGTATACTTTGTCTCGTATTACAACGTATTGTACCGACACCTTTAATTTCACAAAAACATCATCTAGCGTTTTAGTTTCGACAATAACATCGAGCTGCTGAATCTTTAAGCTGAGTCTGCCGGAAATCCTGTCTACAAGCGGAATTTTCATCTGTAGCCCGGAGTTTCGAATGCTGTTAAATCGCCCGAAGCGCTCGACAACGACAGCGGTCTGTTGTTTTACGATAAAAAAGGAGGCAAATAATAATATTAGTCCGAAAAAAATGATTGGTATTAAAAGGAAGGTACCCATAGTATGCGTGTTATAATGTTGAAAAGGGAAATTACAAAAGTCTAAGGAAAATATAGGTCGCAGATTTTTATATTTTGTTACACGTTGCGTTGCTTTCAACCTTCTGTATCACTGGGATGCTCTAGGAGTATAATGTGCAATTATAGACTGGATAGTAGTCATGAAAGAAGATCCCTGGATTGAGCGGTGTTGGGGCAAACATGGGAGTTCAAAAAGGGGATATTGTGGCCATATACCTGGAGCCAAGCTGGAGGGAAATTTTAAATTCAGGGAAGTCGGGTTAATGCGGTATGCATTCTGGAGATACACTCTTCCTTGCCTAAGGTGGTCATTATGTCGAACAAATGTGGGCCTCTCAGATCGCCAACAATCATGAGCCGTAAAGGAGGCATTACCTTTCCGAAAGAAAGACCTTGTTCCTCTATCCACGATTTAATGGCCATTTCCACATGAGTTGAGGAGAAATCATCAATAGCTTCCAGGAGGGTTATGATTTGCTGCATTATTTCAGGCGTGTCTTCCTTCCAGTGCTTTTTCACTGCTTTTTCCGGAAAGTCTGAAGGGGCAATGAAAAAATAGGTGCCAAGTGTCCAAAGATCTTGGGGGAAATCGGCCCGCTCCTTTATTAAGGAGATGGTTTTCTCCAAAGAGTTATCTTCTTTGAGTGAGGCAGGAATTGCCTCATTTTTTAAGAATTGGGCAAGCACACTATCAGGCATTCTTTGTAGCCATTGATGATTATACCATTTAGTTTTTTCGGGATCAAAACGTGCACCGGACTTGATAACACGTTCAAGAGAAAAAGCAGCGATCAATTCTTCAAGAGAAAACAGTTCTTGTTCGGTACCAGGGTTCCAGCCCAGGAAGGCCAAAAAGTTAACCACAGCTTCGGGGAAATAACCGGCTTCTCTGTAGCCCTGGGAGGTATCCCAACGTAGTGGGAAAATAGGAAAGCCACCTTTTTCGCCATCCCGCTTGCTCAATTTTCCTTTTCCTGTGGGTTTCAGAATAAGGGGCAGGTGGGCAAATACGGGTTTTTCCCATTCAAAAGCGTCATATAAAAGATTATGAAGGGCCAAAGAGGGTAACCATTCTTCACCACGGATAACATGTGAGATTTCCATAAGGTGGTCATCCACAACATTGGCCAAATGGTAGGTAGGCATACCATCACTTTTGAAAAGTATCTTATCGTCCAGGATATTGGTGTCAATGGTGATCTCTCCACGAACCACGTCGTGCAAGGTGAGTTTTTTGTCTTGAGGGGATTTAAACCGGATCACATACTCCTCTTCTGCATTGAGCTTTTGTTGCACTTCTTCTGCTGAAAGGGAAAGGGAATTTGTGAGTTTTAAGCGGTTGTGCCAGTTGTAGATAAAGGTTTTGCCCTTGGCTTCATGGTCTTTTCTGTGAAAATCCAAAATTTCCGCAGTGTCAAAAGCATAGTAGGCATACCCTTTTGCAATTAAACGTTCCGCATATTTTTGGTAAAATGGCTTACGTTCACTCTGCCGATACGGACCATAAGAGGAAGGTTTATCGGGACCTTCATCGTAAGCAATACCACACCATTCCAATGCTTCGATAATATATTCTTCGGCACCTGCTACATAGCGATTTTGATCGGTATCCTCTATGCGTAAAATAAATTTCCCATTGTGTTTCCTGGCAAATAAATAGTTAAAAAGAGCGGTGCGAACACCACCAATGTGTAAGGGACCCGTGGGGCTGGGCGCAAAACGAACGCGTACTTTTTCTTCCACTTTTAACGTTTGAGTTACAAATATAGCTGAAGCCGCTAAGTGAAAATCGAGGTTTTTAAATTATCATTCCACGATTTAACATAAAATTGGAACCTGATATTTTCGGTTATGGCTATTTTGGAATAAATAATGGTCTGTTGAGTAGCTTTGAACACATTGTAGTAAAGTTAGAAGAGTTTACCAGGAAGTACTATACCAAGTTGCTGGTAAAGGGATTGCTGCTGTTTATTACATGGGGTGCCTTACTTTTTCTTTTGATTACCGGAGTGGAGTATTTTTTCTGGCTGGGATCGGTGGGAAGGCTTATTTTGCTTTTGGTGCTCTTGCTATTAGGCCTGGCTTTGGCGTACTATTATTTACTAGTACCAATATTATATCTCCTGAAGATCAAAAAAGGTATTAGCCCCAAAGATGCCTCTCGGTTAATAGGGAAGCATTTTTCCGGGGTGGGGGATAAATTGCAGAATCTTCTGGAGTTGAAACAGGCTCCTGGGGGCTCTGAACTTTTGCTGGCTGCGATTGAACAACGTTCCCAGGAAATGCGCCCTATCTCTTTTAAGGAGGCTGTCAAATTCCGTGAGTCGTATAAGTACGTTAAGTACCTGTTGGCACCCTTGTTACTGTTGGGGGTAATTTGGATTTCTGGGAGTGTATCGGATTTTTTTAGATCCTATGAAAGGGTGGTACACTATGATTTAGCCTATACGCCTCCCGCACCTTTTGTTTTTCAGTTAAGGAATGAAAGCCTGACTATTCTTGAGGGGGAGCGGTTGACGGTTACTGTTGCAACAGAAGGGGAAGTTCGGCCGCAAGGTATAGAAATTGTTGTAGGAGGTAAACAGTTGACCATGCAGCAGTCCGGAGGGGTATTTGAGTATACGATGCAACCGCTTACAGAGGGGTTTTCTTTTCATTTTTTAGCGAATGAAGTGCGATCAAGAGATTATGATGTCCGTGTAATTCGAATCCCGGTAATCACCAACTTCGTAATGCACCTGGATTATCCGGCTTACCTGA
Organism: Croceivirga sp.; assembly: GCA_028284665.1. Classification (GTDB taxonomy): domain Bacteria; phylum Bacteroidota; class Bacteroidia; order Flavobacteriales; family Flavobacteriaceae; genus Croceivirga. Next base: position 196,657 of record JANQRG010000045.1, on the reverse strand, counting down.
ATCGTAAGGATAGGGAGGTTACAGGTACCGGGAATGGTAGTGTTCCGGAAGGTACCCGGATAAGTTGGAAGTTAAACGGAATAAATACCAGTAAAGTTGACTTTGTTGAGGGAGATAGCGTTGTAAAATTTGGGAAGGAAGGGAATGAATTTGTTTTCACAAAATCGGCGTTTAAAGATTTGGTGTATACGCTGTCAACGTCCAACGAACAAGTTCAGGATTTTGAAAAGCTTACCTATACTCTTAAGGTTATAAAAGATGAATCCCCAGCGTTGAAAGTGGTTCAACAGTTGGATTCGTTGAATCCTAATCTTTCTTTTTACGAAGGTCTGGGGTCAGATGACCACGGGATTGCTGAGATCACGATGAGTTATTATCCCACCGGTCAGCCGGAAGAGGCTAATCAAATAAAGCTTATGGCGCCTGGAACTACGGTGCAGCAGTTTTATTACACCTTTCCGACAGGCTTTGGCATTGAGGCAGGAAGGGAGTATGAGCTGTATTTTGAGATTAGGGACAATGATCCTTTTAGAAAGGGGAAGATAACCCGTAGTCAGGTGTTTAGAACTAAAGTTTTAGATGATAATCAGCTGGAAGATAGGAGATTGGAGAACCAAGAGGACTTAATTAAAGGGTTAAATGAGAACTTAAAAGAGCAACGGGAACAGCAGGGAAAATTGGAAAAACTGAACGAGCAACAACGGCAAAACTCCAAATTGGATTTCAGTGATCAACAAAGAATAAAGGAGCATCTGAAGCAGCAACAGCTGCAGGAAGGGATGATGGAAAAATTCACCCGGGAACTAAAGGAAAACATAGCCAAAAGGGAGGGGCAATCGGAAATGGATAAACTATTATTGGAACGGTTGGCACGTCAGGAGATGGAGGCTAAAAAGAATCAGGAATTGTTGGAGAAACTGAATGAGGTAGCCAGTAAAATTGAGCAACAAAAATTGCAAAAGAAGTTGGAGGAACTGGCAAAGTCACAAAGCTCCAATGTGCGGAATTTGGAACAGTTGGTGGAGTTGACGAAGCGGTATTATGTAACGGAAAAGGCGGCCCAGTTGGCGCAGCAATTAAAGGAGCTGGCTGAAAAGCAAGAGAAGCTTTCGGATGAAACTGTAAATGAAGATTTTACGGAGAAAGAACAAAATGCTTTAAATGAGCAGTACAAAGCAATGGAAAAGGCGTTGGAGGAGCTTAAAAGGGACAATGAGGATCTTAAAAAGCCAATGGAACTGGGGATAGAAAAGGACAAGCAAAGATCAATAGCGGAGGATCAGGAAGAAGCCCTCGAAGAGATCAAGAAGCATGAAGGCATGGAGAAAACCGGGATGGAGCAGCAGCGCAAAGAGGCAGCTAACAAGGCCTCTGATAGGCAAAAGTCGGCTGCATCAAAGATGAAGGAACTTTCCGAACAAATGCAACAAGGAGCGAGCTCAGGAGGAGGAGGATCTTCCATAACAGAGGATGCTGAGATGTTACGACAGATATTGGATAATCTTTTGGTGTTTTCCTTTGAACAAGAACAGCTATTCAACAGCGTTGAAGAGGATGGTATGGAGTTACGGGAGTTTTCCGGAACTATAAAAAAGCAAAAGGAACTGCAGGGGCTATTTGGACACATCGATGATAGTTTGTTTGCACTTTCTTTGCGGAGAGCGGAGCTTGCGGAATTTGTAAACGAACAGATCACAGAGGTATATTACAATATGGATAAGTCCCTTGAAGGTATAGCGGAGAATCAAATTTATCAGGCCGCTTCGTATCAGCAATATACCTTCACGGCTGCGAATGCGCTGGCGGAGTTTTTGGCAGACATTCTGGATAATATGCAGCAAAGTATGATGTCGGGAAAAGGTCAGGGACAAGGAGGGGGTTTTCAACTACCGGACATTATAAAAAGCCAGCAACAGTTGCAGGAAAAGATGGAAGGAGGTCAGGGTTCATCTAGCGGGGAGAAATCCGGAGAAGGTACGGAAGGAAAGGAAGGTCAGGAGCAATCGAACGGGAGAGGAGAAAAAGGGACCGAAGCTGAAGGAGAGGGAAATCAGGGTAGAGAGAAAGGGCAATCTTCAGGGGGGCAAGACGGAGGCGAAGGGGGTAACGGCAATGATTTTTCTGAGGAACAACTTAAGGAAATATATGAGATCTACAAGGAACAGCAGACCATACGGGAGCGACTCGAAGAGCAATTAAAGAACATAATTGATGAAGATAAAAGGGGGCTAGCTAAAAAGCTGACGCTGGAGATGGAACGTTTTGAACGGGAGTTGCTCGAGAATGGTATTACGAAAAGAACTGTGGATCGGATGAATCGTATACAGCATCAGTTGCTGAAACTTGAAAATGCTGCTCTTAAACAAGGGGAACGTAAGGAAAGGGAGAGTAACAGTGCCGATGGGGAGTTTGGAAATCCGGTATTAACGAAACCGGAATTATTAAAGAATAGGAAATCAACTATTGAGATTTTAAATCGTCAGGCCTTACCTTTGCAGCCGCGTTATCAGGATAAAGTTAAGCGGTACTTCAAGAATGGCTATTAATTTTCATTATGAGGGAGATTTTGAACTAGACCAGGAAAAGGAGTATGCCCATTGGTTAAATAGAGTATTACTATCTGAAGGGAGAAGAACTTCGGAGTTAGACTATGTGTTTTGTGATGATGAATACCTGGCGGAAATCAATCTAAAGTACTTGGGGCACGATACCTATACGGACATAGTGACCTTTGATTATTCCGATACGGGCACACTCAAAGGAGATGTTTTTATCTCTACAGATAGGGTGAGGGAAAATGCTAAACTTTTTGAAGTAACTTTCGAGGATGAATTGATGCGTGTAATGGTACACGGGGTGTTGCATCTATTAGGGTATAATGATAAGACGGATGAAGACCGCGGGAAAATGAGGGTTAGGGAAAATGAAAAAATCCAGATGTTCCACGTGGAACGTTAGAGAAGATGTTTGAAAAGAAATACGACATAATTGTAGTAGGCGGGGGTCACGCCGGCGCGGAAGCTGCTGCAGCAGCTGCCAATATGGGCTCCAGGACCTTGTTAGTTACAATGAATCTTCAGACTATTGGCCAGATGTCCTGTAATCCTGCCATGGGAGGTATAGCCAAGGGACAGATCGTTAGAGAAATAGATGCTCTTGGAGGCTATAGCGGAATTATTAGCGATAAATCTGCGATACAATTTAAAATGCTGAATAAGTCTAAGGGACCCGCAATGTGGAGTCCAAGGACGCAGAACGATAGAATGCGCTTCGCAGAGGAGTGGCGCCTTGCTTTGGAACGCACGCCTAATGTTGATTTTTATCAGGAGATGGTGTCTGGGCTTTTGGTAGATCGTGGTAAAATTGTGGGTGTCAGAACCTCACTTGGAATTGAAATATTGGCCAATGCAGTTGTACTTACCAATGGTACGTTTCTTAATGGACTGATTCATATTGGGGAGAAACAGTTCGGAGGGGGTAGAGCTGGTGAGCGTGCGGCTACGGGAATCACGGAGCAATTAGTGGATTATGGGTTTGACAGTGGCAGAATGAAGACAGGGACGCCACCTCGGGTAGATGGACGCTCTCTGGACTACAGCAAGATGACTGCGCAGCCAGGAGATACCCAACCAGAGAAATTCTCCTATTTACAGAGTCAGGTACTTACGGAACAACGCGATTGCCATATGACGCATACATCGCCGCTTGTCCATGATTTGTTGCGAAAAGGGTTTGATAGGTCGCCAATGTTCAATGGCAGGATTAAAAGCATAGGGCCGCGATATTGTCCTTCAATTGAAGATAAAATAGACCGCTTTGCTGATAAAGATACGCACCAGATCTTTGTGGAACCAGAGGGGTGGAACACTGTTGAAGTTTATGTCAATGGTTTCTCTACTTCCTTGCCTGAAGATGTTCAGTTTTCCGCTTTACGTTCGGTTAAAGGTTTTGAAAATGTAAAGTTTTTCAGGCCGGGGTATGCGATAGAATATGATTACTTCCCGCCTACACAATTAAAGCACAGCCTGGAAACCAAGTTAGTGGAAAACCTCTTTTTTGCGGGCCAGATTAATGGCACGACCGGATATGAAGAGGCAGCGGCTCAAGGATTGATGGCGGGGATTAATGCGCATCTTAAAATCAACGAAAAAGAGGCCATGATCCTGAATCGGGACGAAGCCTATATAGGGGTATTAATCGATGATCTAATCACCAAAGGAACAGAAGAACCTTATAGAATGTTCACGTCAAGAGCAGAATATAGAACCTTGCTTAGACAAGACAACGCGGATTTACGGCTTACACCAAAAGGATATGCCATTGGATTGGCAAAGGAAGAACGTCTAAGAAGAATGGAGGAAAAGCAAAAAAAATCGCAACAATTTATTAGTTTTTTCAAGAAAACGAGTTTCGTTCCGGAGGAAATTAATCCCATACTGGAGTCGATCAATTCGGCAACGGTTAAGCAGTCTGATAAAATGTTCAAGGTTTTTTCCAGGCCAAAGGTTACCATGGATCATATGCTAACGTTACCTGCAGTGTCTAATTTCGTGGAGGAACATCAAATTGATAATGAGGCAAAGGAACAGACCGAGATCCAGGTAAAATATTCCGGGTATATTGAAAAAGAGCGCAACAATGCTGACAAGCTGCAACGATTGGAAAACATCAAAATACCGAAAAACTTTGATTATTCAAGATTGAAATCACTATCCTATGAGGCTCGGGAAAAATTACAACAGATACAACCCGTTAGCATCTCACAGGCTTCAAGAATTAGCGGCGTTTCTCCTGCAGACATAAGTGTACTTTTAGTGTTTCTAGGCAGATAACAACACTGTGTTCCACGTGGAACAATAGGATAACTGGCTCGATTTTTGCACCTAGCTTTTTAGCTAAATCGAAACCAATATGAAAAGCGTGTTTCACCTTTTGTTGCTGGCCATTTTTTTTCAATCGTGCATCCCTTTACGAATTGCGCCAAAGGTGGAAGACTATAAGATCACCAAAGGGAATCGCTTTAGGAAAGGACTTCCGGAAAAAAGGGTTTTCGTGTTTGAGGATCCAAAAGAAGAATACCAGTTTTATGATTACATCAACACGAAGTTTGACCTTAATGACCATTACGTAGATGTTGAGGTTCCCTTTCAGTTGAAAGGTGATGACTATTTCTTTTCTTTTTATGAGGTTCATATTTCAGATAAGGCAATTAACGTATTCCCGATATTAGTGGATGCAACGGTGAATGCGATGTTGGGGAATGAAGATTTTGAGACCTATGTGACTACAGATGAGAATAGCACCGTAAAGAATAGCAACCACTATATCGCCATAGAGGTGTTTTCAAACACTGAACCGGATTGTTTGCAGGACAAGTATCAAAATCAAAAGGCTATTTTAGCGTATCTTCGAACCTTAAAGGAAGAGTACCTCGCTACGGACAACTACAATGAAGTTGTATTTAAAAACTAAGGATTTTTCGGTTTCGCAAGAAGAATTTGAGCTGCTTCGAGACGGCAACAACGAGTTGCTGTATACGCATCCGATTCCAAAGAATTTGGATAAATATTATGATAGTGAAGCCTATATTTCCCATACTGATGCGAACAAAACGCTATTCGATAGACTATACCAGCTGGCAAAACGATATGGCCTCGGCAAAAAGGAACGTTACGCCAGGAAGTATTGTCAGGGAAAAAAGTCGCTGTTGGATGTGGGTTCGGGCACAGGGGACTTTTTGTTGTATGCGGCAGAAAAGAATTGGGAGGTTACCGGCATCGAACCTAATGAACGAGCAGTAAAAAGGTCGGCTGCTAAAGGAATTCATGTCTACCCTACACTGGATGCACTACAAGGGAAGTCTTTTCAGATAATCACCCTATGGCATGTGCTGGAACATCTTCCCAACCTGGAGGAAAGTATTGCCAAGATCGACGGACTACTGGAGGAAGGGGGAACATTAATCGTTGCGGTTCCCAATTTTAAATCTTTTGATGCGAACTACTACGGGCAGTACTGGGCGGCTTATGATGTACCAAGACATGTCTGGCATTTTTCCAGACAGGCGATTCAAAAACTTTTTCATGACCGTGGATTCCACTTGACCAAAACCATACCCATGTGGTTGGATGCCTACTATGTCGGTATACTTTCCGAACGTTACAGGGGATCCAGGTGGCCTTTCTTAAGAGGGATCTGGATGGGTTGCAGGTCAAACGCTAATGCTCTGGTGTCAAAAGAATGGTCTTCGCATATTTATATACTTCAGAAGGCAAAAAAATCATTCTAAAGGCCTTCCTTAGGCGATATGCAATACTCATATGGAATAGACAGGGGAAACACCTAAACGGCGAGTAGCGCCTCGCTAAACGAGTGCTAAACAATAGATTCGAGCTATTTGATTATAGTTTCACTATTAGTTTTGTCTATAGCTTCAAATTTAGATAGTGTGAGCTGTAATCGCGTTAAATGCTTTCCCTATTTTTGCCGAATCATAAAAAGTACGTGATGAAACAATTTTTAGTTTTAAGTAGTATGCTACTACTTATGGCTTGTCAACAAGATAAAATTGGTTTTGTAGACAATGTTCAATTAATGGACGGCTATAAGGAGAAAATTGATGTCGAAAACAAATACAAAACAAAAGCTGAGGCGCTAGCAAAAAAAAGAGATAGTATTTCTCAGGCCTTTGATTTGGAGTTGAAAGCTTTTCAAACAAAAGCACAAAGTCTATCACAGCAGAAAGCTCAGGAAGAATACGGGCTAATACAACAGCGCGCTCAGTTTATGGGACAACAACTGCAACAGGAAGAACAACAACTGCAGGCCACTGGACAGACAGAAATGGATAGTGTTGTAAACAAAGTGAAGAAAGAGATCACTGCCTTTGGAAAGAGTAATGGATATACCTATATCCTGGGAGGGGGCGAAGGCGGAAGCGTATTGTACGGTATAGAAGGAAAAGACCTTACCAGCGAAATTTTAGCCATCTTAAACGATAAGTACAACAAATAGAAGAGTATCGTCCTAACAACAAATTGATTTTAAGAGAGCCATTGGCATAAAAGCTACTGCAACAAAAACAGCAGAAATACTGTTGGCATTAAATAAATGACAATGGTCTTTGCCCCCTCATAGTCTTTGGCCAATCGCTGCCCAAGAAGTAACATAAGCAAGGCTATTCCTGAAAACAAGGCGCCATACCAGGCAAATACCGTTTCATTAAATAGGATGAGATGCGCCAATCCAAGTAAAGATACCACCCCGGATACCACCTCCATAACCAGGACAATACCTAGTAGAAGCGGTACGATGTCCTTAAAAACCGATTTCGAAAAGTGACCTCTTAGCCAGGAGAGATTTCCGGACCAATCAATTATTTTATCGGCTCCGCTTTGTAGAAAAACAATGACCAAAAAAGCAAGAAGAAGACATTCGGCGGCATTGTCGTAGAAATGTAAGTGCATGCTATTTGAATTTAGTGGGCTTTAACGTGTAATAATCGGGTAAGCTTGATCGATAAGTCGGCGAATATGATCCTGGAATTACCATTGCGTTCTATATGCAGCGCTGCATTTTCCAGCTCTTCAACCAATTCGAAGATATTGTTTTCATGCACAAATGGAGCAAATTTCTCAAAATGGAATCCCTCAACATGAATTTTGGAATACACTAACTCAGGCATATTGTAATTGAGTAGTAGGGCCTGTCTCATAATACCAAGGCAGTAGTGAAGAAATTTTTTTTGAACTTCCCGCCCTGTTTTAGCCACTTCCTCACTCCACTGCAAGAGCTCATGAATTACCGCTTTGTTGCCTTTTGCTTTAAAGGCGCTTCGTACCCAATGCACAAACCATTTCTCAAATACGAGATCTTCAGAATCCTGGAATAAAAGATCCAACGCCTTGTTAAAGTTTCCGTGGGCTTCCTGAGCTAATGGAAGCGCTTTGGAAGGATGGACTCCTCTTTTTTCTAATGCTTTGGCAATTACGACTTCAGGTAAATGTGAAAAATGTAAAATTTGACAGCGGGAACGGATGGTTGGAATTATTTTTTCTTCCTCTTCCGCTATAAGCAATAGGACCGTTTTTTCAGGGGGCTCTTCGATAAGTTTTAAAAGCTTATTTGCGGCAGAAGCATTCATTTTCTCAGCCATCCATACCACCAATATTTTGTGGCCTCCCTCGTAAGATTTGAGTGATAACCGCTTTACAATGTCATTCGCTTCATCCACTCCGATTTGGCCTTGCTTCTTTTCAACGCCAATGAGGCGGTACCAGTCAAATAAGTTACCATAGGGTTGTTCTTTTAAAAATTCCCGCCATTCTTCCAAATACATGCTGCTTACAGGCCGGCTTTTTGCTTTGTCCGAAGTGGCTACCGGAAAGGTAAAATGCAGGTCCGGGTGCGTCATTGTTGCGCACTTAAGATTACAGGCGCTATTCTCCCCCTCATTTTCATCACCGGAATTACCACAGAGCACATATTGCGCGTAAGCAAGGGCCATAGGTAAAGTACCACTACCCTCCGGGCCTATAAATAGTTGGGCGTGTGGGACTCTTCCCGCCCTGGCCGTTGTGAGCAGGTGATTCTTAATATGCTGCAGTCCTAAAATTTCACGAAAATGCATGTTCCCAAATATAGGGTATTTGTACTTTTTGAAGTATACTATTAAATCCAGGCATCCTCCCTGAAATCGGTTTTCTAAGGCTAGGGAATTAACTACATTTGATAAACTAAAACGAGACCACATGAAAACAGTAGACGACTATAACTTTGAACATAAAAAAGCGCTTATTCGGGTAGATTTTAATGTTCCCCTGGATAAAGACTTCCAGGTTACGGATACCAGCCGGATTGAAGCCGCAAAGCCTACAATAGTAAAGGTACTGGAAGATGGAGGAAGCGCTGTTTTAATGAGTCATTTGGGGAGGCCTAAAGGCACAAGGAATGCGGCAATGTCGTTACGTCATATCAGTGAAAAAGTGTCTGAGATTATTGGTGTTCAAGTGAAGTTTGTTGATGATTCTGTCGGTGAAAAAGTGAAAGCAGCATATGATGATTTGCAGGATGGGGAAGTGTTATTACTGGAGAACCTCAGGTTTTATGCTGAAGAGGAAAAAGGAGATCGGGATTTTGCTGAACAACTGGCAACCTTTGGGGATGTCTATGTAAATGATGCTTTTGGTACAGCACACAGAGCCCATGCGTCCACAACCATCGTAGCAGATTTTTTCCCAACTTCAAAGTGTTTTGGGTATCTGTTGGCGAAAGAGATAAAGGCCATTGAAAAAGTTATGCAAACGGGAGAAAAACCGGTCACTGCAATATTAGGGGGAGCCAAAGTATCTTCTAAAATAACGATCATCGAAAACATTTTGGATAAGGTGGACCATCTTATCGTAGGAGGAGGAATGACCTATACTTTTGTTAAAGCGCAGGGAGGTCAAGTGGGGAGTTCCATTTGTGAGGATGATAAGCTTGAATTGGCACTGAACATTTTGAGGCTAGCAAAAGATAAGGGGGTAGCAGTGCATTTACCGGCAGATGTCCTGGCTGCAGATGCCTTTGATGAAAATGCAAATACACAAATCGTACCGGTTGATCAAATCCCCGAAGGTTGGCAGGGGCTGGATGTTGGGCCACAGACTTTGGAAAAATTTAAGGAGGTGATCATCAATTCCAAAACGATATTATGGAATGGCCCAGCAGGAGTTTTTGAAATGAAACCTTTTGCCAATGGAACTATTGCAATTGGCAATTTTGTGGATGAAGCCACGCAAAAAGGGGCCTTCTCCCTGGTTGGAGGGGGCGATTCTGTAGCGGCGGTAAAACAGTTTGGGTTTCAGGATAAAGTGAGCTATGTATCTACAGGAGGAGGAGCAATGTTGGAAAGCCTGGAAGGGAAGACACTCCCGGGTATTGCTGCAATATTAGGATAATCAAGACGTTATCGACTAACAGACCTATCCAAATTTTTGGCGTTTTCCTAAAAATGGTTTCATTTTTTGAAAAAAATGGCGCATTTTAGTACGTCCTGGACTAAACCAAACCCAAATGAGAAGAAATAGCTACTGGTTATTACCCATTATTTGTTGCATGCTAAGTTCGGCGCTTTTGGCTCAGACGCCTGACTCCGCTTTATCTGTGCCGGATTCACTTAGTGCGTTACAATCCCCTTTAGCAAGTAAAACTAAGGGAACGGAGACACAAAAACCACCGATTGTTCTGGACACCGTGCAGCAGCTTAAACTTGAAGATCTGGAAGCCGCATACGCCTATGACAGTCTTTGGCTGAGAGAACTGGAGCGGAATAATATGTTGTCTCAGGAGATGTACGCAGAAGTCACACAACCTTCCATCGATTCACTTGAAGCTTTACGTCTCCCGACGGATACTTTGAAAGCAAGGTTAGCACAATTGAATGAAAAGACACCTTTTAACATTGCGTACAACCCTTCTTTGGAAAGAGTGATTCATACCTTCCTCACAAAAAAAAGAGACTTGATGGAACGGATGCTTACCACAAGTCAATTTTACTTTCCGCTGTTTGAGCAGGAACTCGACAATCACAACATTCCATTGGAAGTGAAATACCTTGCCATTGTAGAATCTGCGTTAAATCCCAGGGCGAAATCAAGAGTGGGTGCTACGGGATTGTGGCAATTTATGTTTTCTACTGGAAAAATGTACGGCTTGGATGTAAGCAGTTATGTGGATGAGCGTAGTGACCCTGTAGCTTCAACCAAATCAGCAAGCCGGTACCTTTCAAAATTGTATGAAATTTTCAACGACTGGGACCTGGCATTAGCCGCTTACAACTCCGGTCCCGGAAATGTGAATAGAGCCATTCGCCGATCAGGGGGATATCAGAATTATTGGAATCTAAGAAGGTATCTTCCACGTGAAACAGCGGGGTATGTCCCTGCATTCCTGGCTACCATGTACATTTTCGAATACGCATCAGAACACGGACTGCGAAAAACCCTGGTAGAACGCCCTTATTTTGAAACGGATACGGTACAGGTCAAAAACCTGATCACTTTTGAACAGGTCTCAGAACTCGTAAATATTTCCGTAGAGGAACTTAAGGTCCTGAATCCCCAGTATAAATTGAACATTATTCCGAAGGTAGCCGGAAAAGCATACACCCTGCGCTTACCCTTGAAGCATTTGGGCAAATTTGTTACTAATGAAACCGCTATTTACAACCATGTACAGGAATCTTTGAATAAAAGGGAAAAACCCCTACCACAGCTTGTCAACAGTAATGATAGAATCCGGTATAAAGTAAGAAGTGGGGATTATTTGGGAAAAATAGCGGAAAGATATGGAGTGGGTGTCAGCCAAATAAAGCGGTGGAATGGCTTAAGAAGCAACAATTTGCGCATCGGACAACGACTTACAATTTATCCAAGAAAACCGGTTGTAACAGCCTCAAATACAGGAAAAAAGACGCCTAGTATAAAACAAAAACCGGTGCAACTACCAAAGGACCCTTCCAAAATACATGTGGTACAATCAGGGGATTCGTTATGGACTATTTCAAGAAAATATCCTGGGGTTACTATTGAAAATTTGAGAAAATGGAACGGTATTCGCGGTAATAACTTAAAACCCGGCACAAAATTGAGACTCTGTGAATGTTCGTCTTAACTTAGGATTATCATGAGAAATTTGAGAACACTTTGGTTACTAATACTAGTAATAGTAGTTGCTTCCTGTAATGAAACCGGGAAGCGGCAAAAATTCTTGCCTCCTTCCACAGGTAGTGTTAACTCCCTAATGGTGGTTATGGATAATGACCTTTGGCAAGGTGCGGTTGGTGATAAAGTGCGGGAGTTGTTTGCTCAACCGGCTTTAGCACTTACCCCTGAGCAACCTATTTTAACGCTAACGCAAATACCCCCTCAGGTTTTTAAAGGCGCTGTTACGCATTCTCGTTCTATTCTCTATGTGCAACAGGATTCTCTTGCAATCAGTCACATTAAAACCAATGTCTATGCTTTACCCCAAAAAGTAGTCGTAGTTAAGGGCACAAACTACGGGGAGCTGGTAGGAGGTTTGGAAACTGTTGCTGAAGAAGGAATTGCAGCCTACAGGGGTGTGGAAATGCAAGAAGCACAAAAACGCTTTAAGCGTTCTTTAAACAAAGAAAGCGCCTTAAGCGAAACCCTGGGAATTTCCTTAACAATACCCTCGGCCTATCGTGTTGGAAAACAGGAAGAGAATTTTGTTTGGTTAGACCGGCAAATACCTAAGGGCAACATGAATATTATCGCCTATGCAATGCCGGAAAATAGTTTTACAAATGACTCTACTTTCGTAAGAGACATTGTTGCAATGCGTGACTCCATTGGAAAAAAATATGTGCCAGGTCCGGAAAACAATACTTATATGATTACCGAAAAGGCTTTTGCACCCTATGTGTTTCCAGCGGAGATTGGCGGTAAGAAAGCTGCACAGGCCAAAGGAATTTGGGAAATAAACGGCTATCCTATGGCAGGCCCTTTCCTAACTTATATTATTAACGACAAGGAAAACAACAGAAAACTCGTATTAGAAGGGTTTACTTTTGCTCCTTCCACTCAGAAACGGGACTATATGTTCGAACTTGAAGCCATCCTTAGGACACTCAAGTTCGAAAAGGCACTTTAAGTCCCTTAATAAGGGCTTTGCTAATAAGTACCTTCTGCCAACTTTCCGGGTTAAACTGTTCTAGCTTTTTTAAGTAAGCCGGGTGCTATTTGACCTAGTCAAATGGGAATCCGGTAACTACCCTAAAAACAAAGGCATAAAGCACAACAAAGAACATTATAAAACAAAACCATGAAAATATCTTAAAAGAACGTTGCAAAAGCATATTGCCAAGGTTTCTGAAAGCTTCTAAATAAATCTCTTTAACAAGTAAAAATCTTTTCATAAGTAAGCATTTTTAGATTTGTATTAGAGACAAATTTTGTGCTTTACCAGCCTACCTGAAAAAGAAAAGGACGAACAGTCATAAAAAAGAGATCAGCGACTGTTTTAAAATTTATAATCTTTGAGAGGTTAGTTTTTGTCGACGACCATCAAAGCGACTACTGACGTTTATCGATGGATCAATTCGACGAATGGTAGGAAATGGGGTGCCTATCAATTAGCAGTATCGGCTAGTCTCAAGCATTACTTTTGCAAATAGTAGCAAAGAACTACATTTCCACAATTACGAATTCTGACCTACGGTTTTGCTTGTGCTGAGCTTTAGAACAGGGAGTTCCGTTGGCGCAGTCGTTTAAAAGGCGTTCTTCCCCATATCCAATTGCACTTGCTATTCGATCCGCAGGAATTCCTTTTGAAATAAGATAGTCTCTCGAGGCTTTCGCGCGTTTATCCGAGAGGAGTTGATTGTAAGCCCGTGGTCCCCTGGAATCGGTATGGGATTCTATTCTGATGACCATGTTTGGATATTTTTCCCATACCTGTATCAATTTATTCAATTCTTCTTCAGCAGCTTTGGTAATGGTATGTTTATCAAAATCAAAGTAAATAGCATCGGTTTTTAGCTTCCGTTCTCCTTCCTCCAAAACAATAATATCGTCTACAGGTTTTAGTAGAATTTCTGCTGCTACCGGCGCACCACTTTTGGTCTGAATAGGATGTTCGTTTTCCAAATATTCGTCGGCATTAGCTACCAGCGTGTATGCTGTGTTTTCGGGGAGATCTTCAAAAACAAAACTACCGTCAGCTCCTGAAACCACTTCCTGCAAGGCTTTGGTATCTTTATCCAAGAGGACAACAGTAGCATCCGGAAGGACCGTTCCTAAGATCAGATCTTTTACAAAGCCTAGTATGGCGGTAGTGTTTTCCTTGGGTTGCTCAATTCGTAATTGCTTGAACGAATAGATATCGTCATCCCCCTTGCCTCCTTGTCGGTTAGAGGCAAAGTAACCCGAATTACTAGTTTCATTAATGGTTAAAGAGAAATCATCTCTATTGCTATTTATAGGCATTCCCATGTTCGTAGCCACATTAAAAACATTGTCGGAATACGTAGCGTTATAAACGTCCAGACCACCATAACCAAAGGGCCTGTCTGAGGAGAAATAAATGGAATTCTCCGTAACAAAAGGAAACATTTCCTTTTCTGAGGTGTTCAGCGTCCTCCCAAGATTCTTGGGCAGCGAGAAAGTGCCGTCTTCTAAAATATCCACTACATAGATGTCGGTCTTGCCAAAGCCTCCAGGCATATCTGACACAAAATAGAGTTTCTTGCCGTCCGGACTTACCGCAGGATGCCCACAGGAGTAATCCTCACTATTAAAAGGTAACTCAACCGCCTTTGACCACTCATTATCTATCTTTTTCGATGTATATATCTTGAGATGGTTAACACCATTTTTGCCTCGCTTTAGTCTTTTCCCATAATTGTTACGTGTAAAATATATGGTTTGGTTATCCGGAGAGAAAGACGCAGCTGCCTCATGGTACTTGGTGTTAATCTTCTTAGAAAGCTTTTTCACATCATTTAGTGCATTCGAAGCTTCATCCCAATTCCCCGTATAAAGATCCAAATAGGGTTGATTGTTCCATTTATATTTTCGGGTATTAAAAACTAGTGAATCCTTTGCTGAAGCAAAGACCATAGTGTTATCCGAAAGTAATAAGGGGGAGAATTCAGAATAGGCACTGTTAAATGCAAGATTCTTAATAAGCAACGAATCTTTAATGCTTTCGCTATCCTCTTTCAGTTTGTTCCTAAAAGAAGCGTTTTCGGAAGCATTTGCGGTATTGTCCTCCAATACGCGCAACAATCTCTTGGCTTTTCGATACCTCCCAATGCCCTTAAGAATATGGGCGTATTTTAGCAGGTCCGCCCTGGAGGCCTGATCTTCATAGCGCTCGAATAATATCCCATACCAATGCGCAGCCATTTTCATATTGGCACTAAAATAATGGGCATCTCCTGCATTTTGCAGCAATTGAATAGTGTGCTTTTCAGGATTTTTCTTTAACGCCTTATCATAAATTTGAGCAGCCTCTGCATACCACATCTTATCGAAATACGCATTAGCGGTTTTCAAAAGTCGATCTGTCTGACTGTTTCTAGAGGTAGTTCCTGCTATTCCGGATGGTGGTAAGGGTGTTGTTTCCTGTTGAACAGAGTCTGCGACCTTACGCTCAATGTTTTTCTTTCCTTCATCAAACTCTATAACAGTTATATCCTGGGCTTGCGTCCCTATACAGATAAGAAAAAATGTTATGAAGATGTGTTTTTTCATAACCTTGGATTGGCTGGGTTTTCAAACAAAAAAGGTTTGAGCGGTTATTCAAGCCCAAAACGATAGGCATAACAACCATAACGGCGAAATTATAGCCTTAGGTGTTAAGCGATTAATTTTTGTTGTGAAATGAAAAAATACTGCTGTAAAAAGGAACTGGAAGCTAATGTAATCCTAAATTTACTAGGAAAAACGCCTAAGAGTTAAGCCTCTGGCTCGTTCTTTTCTGTAAGTTTTTCATCATCCTTGGAGGCATCCTTGAATTCCTTGATGCCACTGCCAAGGCCGCGCATTAGCTCGGGGATCTTTTTACCCCCAAATAGCAAAAGCACCACAACAACAATGAGGACAATCTGCCAGGGACCTAACATGCCAAGGAAAAAAGAGAGGGTTATCATATTATTAATTTATTCTTGATAGAGTTCAAAAATACAAAAAACACTTAGGTAATGCTGTTAAAACAACGTAGACTAGTCCAGTTCATTGCGATAAGGGGTCAAAAAATGTGAGTATTGCTAAAAGTTTCACAAAAGAAGGGAAGAGGTTCTAGAAATCAATTTGAAAAGTATCTTTGCTGTAATGGCTAAAAAAACGAAAAAGCGAAAAGAAATCAAAAAGAAGCTTTTGCATAAGTATCGCTTAGTGATACTTAATGAAAATACCTTTGAAGAAAAGATTTCGTTTAAGTTAAGCAGATTGAACGTTTTTGTGACAGGCACCCTGTTCATCATTGCCCTAATAGGGCTTACCACATTGCTCATAGCCTTTACTCCCTTACGGGAGTATATTCCCGGATATTCTTCAACACGGTTGAAAAGGCAAGCTACGGAGCTGACATATAAAACGGATTCGTTGGTGAATGTTTTAGATTATACCAATCGGTATTTAGACAATGTACGAATGGTACTCAGGGGCGAGATAGAAAATAATGAAAGTAACCGGGACTCCTTATTTGAGAAGTACAAGCTTGACCCGGCCAACATAGACCTGACTCCCATCCGGGAGGATTTGGAATTGCGTAAAGAAGTAGCTTTAGAAGACAAATACAATCTTTTCGAAAGAAACCTCCAGGATTTAACAAACGCCCTATTCCCCCCCCTTACAGGAGTTGTTTCTCAGGAATATGATCCTAAAAAGAAACATTATGCCGTTGACGTGGCCGCATCCGAAGGGTTGCCCATAAAAGCGGTGGCCGACGGAACGGTAATTTTTTCAGGTTGGACCTCAGACACCGGTTATGTGCTGATCATGGAACATAAAGATGATTTGTTATCTGTCTATAAGCATAACGGCTCCCTTAATAAAGTGCAAGGGGATTTAGTAAAATCTGGAGAAGTGATCGCTGCTGTCGGAAATACAGGAGAGCTCACCACGGGACCACATCTTCATTTTGAACTCTGGTTAAATGGTAAACCGATAAACCCATTAGATTTTATAGACTTTAATTAAACATGATGTCCCTTAAAGCTGTTGCCGCAAAGGTCTTTGCATATTGGATGGCCAAGAAAAATGGGAAGTGGATCAACCATCCAATCGCTGCTCAAGAAAAGGTATTTCAATCGCTCATTGCGAAAGCTCGCCTGACCAGGTTTGGAACAGATCATGATTTTTCAACGATTTCAACACATGCGGAATTTGTAAAAAAAGTTCCGATACGTGATTATGAGGAACTAAGGTCTTATGTGGAATTGGTAATTCAAGGGGAAAAAGATATTCTTTGGCCGGGTAAACCAAGCTATTTTGCCAAAACTTCGGGCACTACTTCAGGAGTAAAATATATACCAATCACCAAAGAATCGATACGATGTCAGGTCAACGCTTCACGGGACGCTATCCTGAGTTATATCCATGAAACCGGGAATTCCGGTTTCGTAGATGGGAAAATGATTTTTCTTCAAGGGAGTCCTACACTTGATACCAAAGGAGGAATTAAGGTGGGTCGGCTTTCAGGGATTTCGGCGCATTATGTGCCGGGATATCTTCAAAGAAATCGCCTCCCCAGCTGGGAAACGAATTGTATTGAGGATTGGGAAACCAAAGTGGATGCTATTATAGCGGAGACAGAAAACGAAAACATGACCGTTATAGCAGGGATCCCTTCCTGGGTACAAATGTATTTTGAAAAACTAAAGCATAAACATCAAAAACGGATTGGTGAGCTTTTCCAGGATTTCCAGCTTTTTATTTATGGAGGGGTCAATTACGAGCCCTACAGATCCAAATTTGAAAACCTGATTGGAAAAAAAGTAGATAGTATAGAACTATTTCCGGCCAGCGAAGGCTTTTTTGCCTATCAAAATTCACAACAAGAAAAGGGAATGCTATTACTGCTCAACGCAGGAGTTTTTTACGAATTTGTTCCCGCCGATGAGTTCTTCAAAGATAGTCCCAGACGATTACTGTTACACGAGGTAGTTCTTGGAACAAATTATGTAATGATCATAAGTACTAATGCCGGACTTTGGGCCTATAACCTAGGAGATACCGTTCAGTTTATTTCTTTGGATCCCTATAAAATCATTGTTTCCGGAAGAATTAAACATTTCATCTCTGCCTTTGGAGAACATGTGATCGCGAAAGAAGTAGAAGAAGCGATGAAAGCAGGAATAGAACAGACGAATGCAGTGGTTAACGAGTTTACCGTAGCACCACATACGAATCCTTCAGAAGGGGAACTTCCCTATCATGAGTGGTTGGTTGAATTTGAGAGCCTTCCGGAAGATTTAAATCAGTTTGCCGAAGTTTTAGACAAAACACTTCAAGAGCAAAACAGCTATTATTTTGATTTGATCGATGGGAAAATCTTGCAACGGTTAAAGATCACCCCAATTCAGATAGGAGGATTTAAAGAATACATGAAATCTATGGGAAAACTGGGAGGCCAGAACAAGGTACAGCGCCTGTCCAACGATCGGAAACTAGCCGAAGGGTTAAGCGCATTTGGGACAGCCACCTAGGAGTTTTCTTGGTTTTCTAT
Source organism: Croceivirga sp. (assembly GCA_028284665.1). GTDB lineage: Bacteria > Bacteroidota > Bacteroidia > Flavobacteriales > Flavobacteriaceae > Croceivirga. The sequence goes on along the minus strand of JANQRG010000045.1, from coordinate 178,420 downwards.
AGTATATTTTCATGTATTTTTGTGCCGAAATAGTACAATGATTACCAAGATCAAGGAAACTACAAGAGCGCAGGAGTCCACAAATGCAATTGAGCGCTTGTATATCACTATGCGACACCTGCTTAATAGGGGCTTTTATAAGCCTTCGGGAGTTTCAGGAAACGCCCTGAAGAATGCGCTATTGGTGTTAAGACCTGAGATTTATGGATCCATTGCGGAGGAAAAAGGAGAACTCAATGGGTTGATATATGTTCTTGAACGACTTCCCGAGGGTATTGAAGAATGTAGATTCATTAATCTTACCTCAGATGAAGGATTTTCAAAGTCCCACTTAAAACCCATTATTCCCCCCAAAAGGAGAAGAAATTGTTACCGTATAGATGAAGAGCAACTGAACATTGAGATCACCCGTGGCAGATCCGATATCTACGATATCCTGACCCACCTTACCTTTTTGTTTATTGAGGCCAACAAAATCTGCGATCGGGTTTTGATTGAAGAAGATCAAACCACGGTGCGCGATTGGGATAAGCTTGTAGCTTTCATACAAAAGGAGGAGAAAACAGAGGCCGAACGTGAAGTGGCACTAATTCACGTGGCTAACATTCTGAGCAGGACTTTTGAAGAAGTGGTGGATATCCACAAAAAACTGGGAAATGAGGAAAAACCAGACCGGTTTTTGGAGATTATTTACTGGTTGGGAAAATTGTCTATTGAAGAGGTAACCACGGGAGTTAAACGAACAATTACTTTTAGCCCCTTGCTCCGGGAACGCTTAGGGCATCATCTTCATGGAGAACGTTGGGCAATAGCCATTAAAGACAAATTACTGGAATTGGATTTGCTGGAAAGGCCTATTCATATTATCAGCGCTAATATGCATAGTGTTATGAATACGCTTTTTGCCAGAAACGCATTAAAAAAGGAATTTCCTAACAGCAAAGCTATAGATATCTACCAAGCTTTAAGTTTACCGAAAAATGGTGGTTTGAGAAAAAAAGTAAATGAGGTAGCACAGAATAACGGCATGGCTTTTATTGATGATACATCGGGGGCCAATATAGACGTACAACTCTTTGATACCGAAAAGTTTAATGATGCTGCCTGTTGTTATTCTTTCAAGGAGGAAAAGCCCAAAGCCGAAAAACCAATTATCTTTGTAATGGATTATGCGTTTGGGGAACAAGCCTATGAAACCATTGACGAGCTGTTGAAACCCTACACGGTAAATGGAGAAAAAACGTATCTGGAAGTTTGCTCAATATCGATAATGGGAAAGGCGGGAATTTTAGATGGGGGAAAAGGCGATTTAATGATTCCTTCTGCCCATATCTTCGAAGGAACTGCAGATAACTACCCTTTCTCCAATGAACTCTCTGCTAAGGATTTCGAAGGATATGGTTTGAATGTGGCGGAAGGCACTATGGTAACTGTTTTGGGTACGTCCTTGCAAAACAAGGATATCCTAAAGTTCTTTCATGACAGCACCTGGAACGTAATTGGATTGGAAATGGAAGGAGTACATTATCAGAAGGCCATCCAATCGGCTTCAAAGATACGTAAGAGTATACGAAAGGATGTCAAAACCAGATATGCCTATTACGCTTCAGATAATCCATTAAAGACTGGAAGTACGTTGGCCTCTGGAGGCTTAGGCACACAGGGAGTAAAACCCACCTATTTGATCACGGACAAATTCTTAGAGCAGATTTTCAATTCATAGCATATGGAAAATTTACCATCACAACAACAAAATACACCCAAGCAAAACAACCCTTCCGATGAGATTGATCTGGGGCAATTGTTTAAATTGATAGGAAAGGGGTTCAATAGAATTTTTATTGGTCTCCTTAGATTTTTTCTATATATTAAAAAGAACATTTTTATATTAATCGGGCTCGGGGTTTTGGGGATTTTAGCAGGTTATGGATTGAAGCAAATATCTTCAGCCAAGATGAAGACGGAAGTAATTGTTCGTCCTAATATTGAAAGTAAGGATTATCTCTACGATGTTGTGGCAGAAATAGAGGCCAACATTAAAGCAAAAAACAAAGCCTTTTTTGAGCCTTTGGATATCGAAATTGAAGCGCTTAAAGGGTTTGAGATAACGGTTGTTTCACTAGGAGATAAGAAAAGCAAGCTTGAAGATGAGTTGAAGTACCTGGAGTTACTTAGAGGATTGGATGTTTCTGGTGCGGTTTCTGACGTAGTACGCAATGAAATATTGAGTCGTAATTCCTTAAATCATAAGATTACATTCTCCTATAAGGATAACGCCCTTGGTTACGAAAGTGCGAAGAAATTAATGGAATACATTAATTCCAATCCCTATTTCAATGAGTTGATTGAGGTTTATCTGGATAATGCTGAAAACCGAATTCAGGAAAATAAAGCATTAATTAAACAATTGGATGAATTGATTACCCAATATTCGTCCAACCTGGCGGCAGAAGAAAACAGGAAAAGTGAGAGCCGTATTGTCCTGGAAAATGAAGAGCAATTAGATATCAGAGAACTCTTTGATTTGAAGAATGAATTAATTCAAGATATTGAATTAAAGAATCTGGAGCTAAAGACAAGGGAAAATGCTATTAAAGTCATCAATTTTGGACAACCCCAAGAAGTCAAAAAGCCTTTTTTTGAAGACATTTTGGTGGCGGTACCCTTGATATTAGTTGGAGGATTTTTCGCATGGTCTTTTCTCAAATACCTAGATAGAGCAGCTCGAGCCTTATAAATAAATTAAAAAATCAGATGCGAATACTTGTTACTGGTGGGGCGGGGTTTATTGGCTCACATGTTATTAGAAGATTTGTAACTAAATATCCCAGTTATAACATTTATAATGTTGATAAACTTACCTATGCGGGTAATTTAGAAAACTTAAAGGATATTGAAAACTGTGAAAACCATGTTTTTATAAAAGGCGATATTGTCAATGAACAATTTGTAAATAAAATATTTGAAGAGATAAATTTTGATGGGGTAGTACATCTAGCCGCGGAATCTCATGTTGATAGATCAATTAAAGATCCCCTGGCATTTGTTAAAACAAATATTATTGGAACTGTCAATCTTTTAAATGCTTCAAAAAGAATTTGGGAAAAGGATAATAGTACTGGAAAACGCTTCTATCACATAAGTACAGATGAAGTTTATGGTTCTCTGGGCCCTGATGGACTTTTTACGGAAACCACCTGCTACGACCCAAATTCACCTTATTCCGCCTCGAAGGCAAGCTCAGACCATTTTGTAAGGGCATATGGAGAAACCTATAATATGCCTTATGTAATCACCAATTGCTCAAACAATTACGGACCAAATCATTTTCCGGAAAAGCTCATACCCTTATTCATAAATAATATTATGGAAAATAAGCCCTTACCGGTTTATGGTGATGGAAAATATACAAGAGACTGGCTGTACGTAGAAGATCATGCGGATGCAATTGATTTAGTATTTCATAGGGGTAAAAATCATGAAACCTATAATATTGGCGGGTTCAATGAATGGCAAAACATTGATTTAGTGAGGTTATTATGTGATATCATGGACAGGAAATTAGCGCGAACCCTAGGAACCTCACAAAAACTCATAACTCATGTTAAAGATCGTCCAGGTCATGACTTAAGGTACGCAATCGATGCCACCAAAATAACCAAAGAATTAGGATGGAGACCCTCGGTTACTTTTGAACAAGGTCTTGAAAAAACCATTGATTGGTTCTTGGCTAATAAAGAGTGGCTCAATAACGTTACTTCCGGAGAATATCAAGACTATTACGATAAAATGTATTCCTAGATTAATTCATTTTTGAAGCATTTAACCAATTACAAATGAAAGGAATAATATTGGCTGGAGGTTCGGGAACTAGGTTATATCCATTGACATTGTCGTTAAGTAAGCAGTTAATGCCTATCTACGATAAGCCTATGATTTATTATCCGCTATCGACGCTAATGTATGCGGGTATTCAAGAGATTTTGATCATCTCTACGCCGAAAGATCTGCCACTTTTTAAGGGCCTTTTGGGCGATGGCAAAAAGTTTGGTTGCTCTTTTTCTTATGCTGAGCAAGAGGCTCCAAATGGTCTTGCTGAGGCATTCATTATAGGAGCCGATTTCATCGAAAATGATAAAGTGGCACTCATTTTAGGCGATAATATTTTTTATGGCTCGGGGTTGTCAAAACTTCTACAATCAAATAATAATCCAGATGGGGGGATTATTTATGCCTATAGAGTTCATGATCCGGAAAGGTATGGGGTTGTAGAGTTTGATAAGCAAGGAAAAGCAATTAGTATTGAGGAGAAACCTGATAATCCTAAATCCAATTATGCTGTGCCCGGAATATATTTTTATGACAACGATGTAATTGAAATAGCTAAGAATATTTCACCGAGTCGCAGAGGAGAGCTTGAAATTACCGATGTGAACAAAGCGTATTTGGAAAATGGCAAATTAAACGTAAGTATTTTAGATAGGGGTACGGCCTGGTTAGATACCGGAACGTTCCAATCGTTGATGCAAGCATCTCAATTTATTGAGGTTATCGAAGAAAGACAAGGACTCAAAATAGGCGCTATCGAAGCCGCAGCATATGAAATGGGATATTTAAATAAGGAAGAATTTATCGCTTTGGCAAAACCTTTGATGAAAAGTGGCTATGGTGAAAGCCTCTTAGCGCTTTTAAATAATTGAGAATGGAAGTTGAAAAAACACCACTTGAGGGCTGTTTGGTATTACACCCCAAAATATTTGAAGATAATAGAGGGCATTTTTTTGAGAGTTTTAGTCAAAAACGGTTTGAAGAAGTTCTAGGATATCAAGTAAACTTTGTACAGGATAACCAGTCCTATTCAACAAAAGGGGTACTTAGGGGTTTGCATTTTCAAAAAGGGGGGTTTGCCCAAGCAAAATTGGTATCAGTTTTGTTTGGAAAGGTCTTGGATGTGGTTGTTGATTTGAGGAAAAACTCGACAACATATGGTCAACACTTCTCCATAGAACTGAACTCGGAGAACAAAAAGCAGCTTTTTGTCCCGAGAGGCTTTGCCCATGGTTTTGTGGTTTTGAGTGAAGAGGTGCATTTTTTTTATAAGTGCGACAACTATTATGATAAAGATTCAGAAAGCGGAATAGTATTTAATGACAGTTTTCTGAATATTGATTGGAAATTAAATACTAATAAAATAATAGTGTCCTCTAAAGACAAGCAATTGCCCTCATTTAGCACTTTGCCAGACAGAATTTAGGAAATGGTCCCTCAAAAGATCAAAAAACGCCACCGACTTAGATAGTGTTCGCTTCTAACTATATGTTAAACAATGAATTTGTACATGAAAATTTTACCAGTAGTTTTGTAGTGGCCAGATATGGCGTAATAGTCAAGTAAGTCCATGCGTTTGGTAACAGGCTATAATTTAGGCTAAAACAGTTAACCTGGATTTTGAGTCTTAACACGAGTTTATAGTTAAACCTAAAACTGATTGAATTGAGGATTTTAGTGGTTTTATTTGGAAACTTATTCTTTTTCATAAATGAATAATTCTGGTGGTGGTTTTGATGAAGGGCAACGCTTTTTGTAGAGGGATTTTTTTGAAATTCTCCCTTAAGTTGAAATAGTGAAAAATAACATCTTTGTTTTATTCTTCAAACAACTTGGAGAGAAGTGCTTAGACAATAATGCGGTAAAGATTCAACACAAATGGAAATTGGATTATAAAATTTAATTTAAAATTCCTAACAAAATAAACTAGACTAATAATTCATACTGAAAATGATTTTAATAGGGAAAGAATCTTTTACGGTCTTATTCTCTGATATGACAAAGAACAATTCCTTTTTTACAGAACGCCTTTTTCTCCGCTTATATAGGTCAAAAAAGTCCATAAAATATGAGAACTAAAACCATAATTTCAAAACAAAGGTCATCGATGGGAAGTATGACCTGTATTTTATTTCGATTAACCCGGAAGCCGCTGTGTTCCTTTTAATGGATTGACTATGTTAAGTATTTTAGATTGTACTCTAAGGGATGGTGGATATTATACCAATTGGGATTTTGATGAAAAATTGGTAAATGATTATTGCCGTACTATGGAGCTTTCGCCTATTGATTATGTGGAAATAGGCTACCGAAGTATTCCTCTAAATGGGTATTTAGGAAGATTTTTTTATTGTCCTGTTTTTGTTTTGCAAGACCTTAAGAAGAGAATGCCTTCAAAAAAGCTTGCAGTAATCCTAAATGAAAAGGACATTCGACCAAAGGATGTCCCCAATCTTTTGACACCTTGCATGACCTACATCGATCTAGTAAGAATTGCTGTCGCTCCAATAAATTTTAAAAGAGCACTCCTTTTAGCAAGGTCTGTGAAAAGCTTAGGATTTAAAGTGGCATTCAATGTGATGTACATGTCTACGTGGAAGGAGCATAAAGATTTTTTAGACCTACTGAAGGGACTTGAAAATGAAATTGATTACTTCTACATGGTTGATTCTTATGGAGGGGTTTTTCCTGAAGACGTGAAGGAAATTGTAAATATGGTCAAAGCAAGAACCACAGTTTCCCTTGGTTTTCATGGACATAATAACTTAGAAATGGCTTTGGCTAATACTTTAACAGCTATAAGATCGGGATGCTCAATTGTTGACGCGACGATTACTGGTATGGGAAGAGGGGCAGGAAATTTAAGAACAGAACTGCTTCTCGCTTATTTGGAGAGTAGAGAGAAATTGACTTTGGATTATAATAATCTCAGCACTATAGTTGCAGGTTTTGAAACACTTAGAGCAAAGTACAATTGGGGAACAAACCTTCCTTATATGTTTTCGGGAGCAAATTCTTTACCTCAAAAGCAAGTTATGGAATGGGTAGGCATGAATCGATATTCTTTAGACACCATTATTAATGCCTTAAGTAATCAAAAACAAGAGGTGAATGATAATTTAAAACTTCCGATACTAAAAAAAGAATCTAAGTTCAAGGAAGCTATATTAATTGGAGGAGGAGGTTCGGTAGATACAAATGAAAAGGGGATTTCTAAACTATTGGAAAAATCTAATACTACTTGTTTAATCCATTCAGGATTAAAACATATTACAAAATTCAGAACTACAGGAGCTACTCAGTATTTAGTGCTTTCCGGTTTTGAAGGTAATAGGTTGTTGGTTTCTAATGAATCCGAAGAAGAATTTAAAGGAGTCTGTGTTTTTCCACCTTTTCCAAGAAAAATGGGAACCATTATACCTCAACAGCTAAAAAGCTCTTCTTTTGAATTGGAAGATATCGAATTTACAACTGCATCTAGCGATTCACCCTTGGCAATAGGTGTCCAAACCGCAGTCAACCTTGGTGCAGAGAAGATCTACTTAGCGGGCTTTGATGGTTATGATGCGACAATTGACAGAATCCAATTTGTTCTTGCCCAAGAAAACCAAGAAATAATTAATGATGCGATGAATATGAAGCAGATTGAAATTACCTCACTTACTCCTACAAAATATAAGGGTATACCAATAGTATCATTATATAGATATCTTTCATGATTACGGTTTTTTTACCCTGTAGGGCCGGCAGTCAAAGGATTCCAAAAAAAAACACCAGAAGTTTTTGCGGAATAGAAGGAGGGCTTTTAAGGATTAAACTGAAGCAACTTTTGGACATTAAGATGGTTGACCAAATTGTACTCTCTACCAATGATGATGAGGTAATCGATATTGCAAAAGGAATCAGCGATAAGATAAATATTGATATAAGACCCGAGTATCTTGCTTCCTCAAGCACCAGTACGGATGATTTAATCAAGTATGTACCTACAATAATAAATGAGGGACATGTCCTCTGGACCCACGTTACTTCCCCCTTCTTGACAGAAGCACACTACCAACAAGCCATAAAAGATTACCAATTACTACTAAAGGAAGGGATATACGACAGTTTAATGAGCGTTAATAAAGTAAAATCCTTTTTATGGGATTCCAAGGGGAGCATTAACTACGACCGCTCTTTGGAAAAATGGCCTCGAACACAGACAATTCAAGATGTTTATGAGATTAATAGCGGTATTTTTCTAAATTCCATAGCGAACTATCTTAAGTTTGGAGATAGAATCGGTCAATCACCTATGTTTTTTGAAACCGCAGGGTATGCTTCCTTCGACATTGATTGGCCGCATGATTTTGATTTAGCTGAACTAATATTTAAATATTTGAATAATTGAAAATCAAAAACATACTATGGGATTTTGATGGTGTTATCCTAGATTCAATGGCCGTTAGGGACTATGGGTTTAGAGCGATATTTAATGATTTTGATGAGACTAAGGTTGAGCGCCTAATTCAGTTTCATAAAAACAATGGAGGATTATCCAGATATGTGAAAATCCGACACTTTTTTGAGGTGATACTCGGAGAGAAAATTTCTGAAAAAGTCGTCCTGCAATACGCCAATACTTTTTCGACATTAATGAAAGAAAGACTCTGTGACAAGAACAACCTTATCAAAGAAACTATAGATTTTATAGAAAGGCATCATAAAGGATACAGATTTCATATTGTTTCTGGTTCGGATGGCGAAGAACTGAGATATTTGTGCAATTGTTTAAAAATTGATCACTTTTTTTTTACCATAGAAGGCTCACCTACACCTAAAAACGAATTGGTCAAGGATATACTTTTTAAGAACAGCTATGAAACTGAAAACACCTGTTTAATAGGAGATTCTATCAACGATTATGAAGCTGCACTGGTGAATAACATTTCTTTTTACGGATATAATTCGAATATCCTAAAAGAAAAATGCGAAAATTACATAAACTCTTTCGATACTTTTACAATATAAACTGCAGGTTTAAATCAGGATTAAGTGTTGATAAAAAAAATTATAAATCACTCACTCATTTATGCAGTACTTCCAAAATTGCCAATTTTGTTGGGATTTGTGATTTTACCCTTAATTACACCCTATTTATCCAATATTGATTACGGCATTTATGGTATAGTTTTATCAATAGTTACTGGAGTCACAGTAATAAAAACGCTTGGGTTAGATGTAATTTTAATGAACACTTATATCCACCATGCTCATAGTGACCGATATAAAATTGTTTGGAACGAGATCCAAGGATTTATTTTTATCTGGTCGTGTATTTTAGGGTTTCTTGTGACAATATTGCTTTATCTTATTTTACCAAGTGAAGCTGAAAATAATAAATACTCAATAATTGTTTTAACCGTACTGCCTATAATGCTTTATTCGTCCCTTCAAATTATCTCTTTAAAGTATTATCAAATGGCAGAAGAGCCAATACAGATTGGTGTGAGATCATTGGTTTTTGGATTACTCACTGTTATTTTAAGTTATTATTTGATAGTTTACTCAAAAATTGGTTATATGGGATGGATATGGAGCATGTTTATAACCGAAACCTTAACCTTCTCGTCTTATTTATATCCTCTCTGGATAAAAAAAAGATTGTATCCAAATTTTTTTTTTAGATGGAATAAAATGAAAAAACTCCTTAACATAGGACTTCCCCTAGTGCCTCACACGAGTGCTTTTTTTTTATTGGATTTTTCAGATCGATTGGTAATGCTCAAAATGGGAGTTAGTACAGCCAATATAGGTTTGTATGATTTCGCGTATAAATTTGCGGGTTATGCCAGGGTGTTCTCAGAAAGTATTCATCAGGCATCTACACCATTACTCATAAAATCCTTCAAACAAAATCAAAAGAGCGAATTGCTCAGAAACGTAATATTCGTCGAAAGCTACGTCGTTGCATTTGTATCCTTTGCAATCGCAATTTGGTTAAAGGAGATTTTTTCTTTAATGGTAAACAATGATGAATTAAGAACAACTTATAATATGGGAATAGTATTAACAATGGCCTATGTTTATAAACCGATGTATACTGCAATGGCAACGGTATTTTATTATTACGAGAAAACCAAAGAATTTTGGAAAATATCTTTTATCGCCGGCCTCATAAACGTTGTATTGAATGTAGTATTTATTCCCATATTCGGATTTAAAGTTGCTGTGTTAACCACTTTCGCATCATTTCTTTTTATTGGTTATTCTGGGTTCTATACGACTAAGTTTAATGAACTGTACTCGCAAAAATTCTATCCTCTACGGTGGATATGTTATACAATTCTGTTGATAAGCATATCCTACTTTTTTAAAGATGCTAATTACTTCACAAAAATTATATTAACCGTAATTTTGCTCGCGTTCACCAGTGTGAATGTCTTTAGATTAATTAAAAAAATTAGATGAAAGAGTTGATTTTTAAATATCTAGGATTTGTTTATTCTATTTTCTTAATCCTGAAAAAGCCTCACATTTTTAAGACAGAAAAAGGAAATGAGTACCTGCAAATGTATGCGCAGTCAGAGATAAAATTGATTTTTTTTAGAATTCATGCCTTTTTAAAAGGGCATGAATTAGTAGATAAATATATCGACAAAAAAAAGAAATCCGACACGGTATTTATTTTGGGAAGTGGGGATTCTATAAATGAATTAACGAATAACGATTGGGATTTAATAAGGCATAACAACATAATTGGACTGAATTACTCTTTTGTTCATCCAATAATTCCGGATTATCATTTTATGGAAATGATTCCGCTCAAGGAAATGCAGGACTTTTTCTGTAAGGAAACATCAAAAAGGTATTCCGATGTTGATATGTTCTTCCAGTACAAACATATACTCAAAAGTGGATTTGATTTATCCAAATATGAATTCCAAAACAGAACCTATGTACACATTCCTCATCTTTTTCCGACTATTTACCCCGAGATATTGAAGCTATACTTTAAAGATAGTAAAGCGGTTGATGGAGTGAAATTATCCAATCTAATACATCACAACAGTCATATAGGATGCGCTGTTATGTTTGCTCAAGCTTTAGGATATAAAAACATTGTTATGTTAGGGATAGACCTTAATGGAGGTGAATATTTCACAGATTCAAAAATAAAAAGTAAAATCTATCCCGATATAGATTCCTATGATTACATCAATGTCTTGAGAAAAAAACACTTTAAACAAGTAAATGAGTATCAAAATTCAAAACATCCTACCATAGATGAAGATTTAATGAGAAAAAGAGCGGGGATAAAGATGGATAAGTATTTTAAGATATATGATGATGTTTTCATTCAAAACTCTGGGGTGAAATTGTATACCGGCAATAAAAATTCAATATTATCAAAGTATCTACCTATTTACCCATTTGAAGCTAACTTGCAAAAATGCCTTTGAGCCTGAAATTGAAACTTAACTTACTAAAATCTTCAAATAGTAGCGTTGATTATAGGTTTTTATTGTTTTTAATCTTAGTAACTCAAGGCAGTGTCTTTTTAAAGATAATTGGCATAGTTTTGATTTCAATTCTCCGATTTAATGCAAATCTGTATGTCCATTCATTTGGCTTATTTTATCTTCTTATAATCTTATATCATATTCTATTCGGAATTTACTTATTAGTCTTTAATTCCGTTTTTTATTTTCCCAACTATTTGCTCTGTTTGGCTTTTTGGTCAATTTGTTACATTACACTATCTCAAATTCTATACTTCCTTAAAGTAAACCCAGCTGAAGGTATATACAAGACTATTGATGCCTTTTTTGTAATAAACATTATTGTGATCGCATATCAGTTTGTAAATACTACCTTATTATATGGGTCATTAAATCCATATAGTGTTACAAATTCGGCAGGAGATTTTATTAAATCCCTTTACGCGAATTCTTCAGTAAATTTTATAATAATGTCCTTCTTTTCTATAATGTATCTACAAAGAAGAAAATGGCGGTTTGGGCTACTGGCAATATTATTTTTATTAATGGCAACTTATATGAGCGGGTTGGTTACTTTTTTGGGGGCCATGGTTGTTGGCATTTATTTATTCTCAAGAATTCAGATTAAGAAAAAAGCTCTTATCATTTTAGGTGTCATTTTAATCTTTTTGTTTTTTAATTATTTCGCGCCCGGTAACGTGACCTATGCGACCAGATACATTTATAGAATTATAGAAAATGATCATGACGCGCCCTTCAAGATAAAATCGTTTTATCAAACATTTGAATACTGGACTTCATCCATCGGATCCTTTATTTTTGGAGCTGGAGGCGGCAATTTTTCATCCAGAGTTGCATTTATAACCTCAGGTGATTACGTTGGATGGTTTCCCGATTCTTTAAACTACGTTTCGGAAGAATTTAAAAAATATCACCTGGATATCTGGACACATGATTTTAACAATCCCTGGGATAATAGAAATAATACCGCTAACCAGCCGTTCTCTTTTTACAATCAGATAATTGGTGAATACGGCTTAATAGGATTACTTTTTTTTATTTTTCTCTATTTAGGTTATATCATTAAAAAATGGAGGATGTTAACCTATTCTAAATTTTTAGTAATCGTACTTGCAGGATTTTTTTTATTGGATTATTGGTTTGAATACTTCTCAGTTATAATAATTTTTGAACTACTCTTATTAATTGATATAAAGCGTAATTCAGAGAAAAACATAACAACTGTTTATTAATTTATTAAAAATTGGATATTGCGGTTCGCACCTGGATTAAATAATATCAATTACGGTAAGGTCTTGCTGTATTTATTTGCCGTAGCAATCTACCTGCCTATGATTTTTACAAACGTCATATCAATATTATTATTCCTCTATTGCGTCGTTAGATTTAAAGGTGTTGAAATTTACAAGGTTTTTCAGAGAAGATTTGTCTTTTTTTTTCTTTTGCTTTATTTGATTTTAGTTTTGGGGTTTCTGTATGATATTTCTGAAGTTGGAGTACTAAAGGGATTAGAGAAGAAATTATCATTTGTCATATTACCAATTTCAATCGGTTTAATCAAAATAAACAAAGAAGATATTAAGCTGATTTTTAAGTTGTTTTTTTTTACGGGAGTATTGGTAACCACCTTTGCTATGTTGAAGGTTTTCTTGCTGTCTATTGATTCATTTGAGTTCAGTAATTATGTCAATCACCAATTATCCGGACAAATAGGACTACATGCAACTTATTTAAGTATGTACCTACTACTATCTTTGGTTTATCCTTTTGTATTACTTAAATCTTTCAAGAATGAAGTTGCTACTGTTATGATATATGTTTTGTCTTCCCTATGCATAATTTATATTTTACTACTTGGGGTCAGAATTATTTGGTTTATTTTATTGGTCTTATTTTTTTTTGGAGGAATTTATTTAGTTATAAAGGCAAGATTCCTAAAGAAACACTTTTATATTGGAGTCCTGTTTTTAGTCTTAATTGTATCATCCTTTTATGCAGTAACTCCTCTTAGAGAAAGATTCAAGGAAGCTGTTAATTATAACAAGGAGTACAGTACTGATCAAGTATGGGGAGGTAGAGGTATTAGAGCTATGATATGGGAGAGCTGTTTGGATTTAATAGAACATAAACCAGTAATTGGATATGGTTCCTCAACAGCAGTTCAAGAGAATTTAATCCAATCTTACAAAGAAAACAACTTTGGACCACTATTATATATGATGGAAAAGAATGGTAAAATGTTTAACCCCCATAACCAATTTTTGTCCGACGTTTTAAGACATGGTATTATTCTTGGTATCATTTATCCTTTTTTTTTACTATACATGTTGGCGAAATACAAGGAAAATAGGTGTAAGATAGGTTTGGCTTTTATTGCTATTGTCTTTGGGACATCGTTGACTGAGACTATTTTAGAATTAAATAAAGGAATTGTCTTTTTCGCTTATTTTGGATCTGTCATTTATTTCAGTTTTGAACTGAGGAAAGTAGATAAGAATTTACAACCAGCTTAATATTGGGATGAAGACTTTATTTTTCATTTTTCCAATAACAGGACCCAATAATGGAGTTAAGGTCATTTCTGACCTTATAAAAAACGCCATTTTTAGTAATGACAAATCAATCACTGTCTCCGTTATAGATACCTCACAAGCAGTTGATTTTTCTAGTTTTGGAAAATTTAGCGTTAAAAAAGTTTTTTACTTTTTTAAGCTTTTCAAACAACTATTTACAATTAAGCGCACTGATATGGTGTATATGAATATTACCCCAAAAGGATATGCCTTTTACCGAGATTTTATTACACTGGTTTTATGCAGCTTAAAAACTACAAACATTACTGCTCACATACATGCTAATGGACTTGAAAAAAAAATAAAAAAATACAACAAGTTTTTATTTTACAAGCCAAAGATTATTGTTATTAACGTAGATCAAAAACACAAATTAGATATACTTGGGCTCCGTACTTTTTTGGTTCCGAATTCTTTGCCAGATTATTTTAAAGCAAAACCTAAAACTGCAGGATCGACAGAAGAACTAAACTTAATCTATCTTTCTAATGTTTCCAAAGAAAAGGGCGCTTATAGACTTAAAAGGATTGCGGAAATAATATCTGTGGCAAAAATTAAATGTAATCTAAATGTATATGGAGGTATTATGTCAGAAGATGTTAGGGATATAATAAACGAACTAGATCGCAAATATATTTTTTTCAGGTATCATGGTGTGATATCAGAAGATAAGGAAAAATACGACTGTTTATCCAGAAATGATGTGTTGCTGTTTTTAAGCAATGAAAAGTATGAGGTATATCCTCTTGTATATATAGAAGCATTGATGGCTGGTCTCTCTATTATTACTACGAACCAGATTGTGTCAAACGATTTGATGAATTACGGTGCTGCAAATATTCTAAATGAAAATACGGAAAATTTTGAGTCAATTATTACGAAGTTTGTTGATGCTCCTCAACTATTAGAAAAGCAGAAGGAAAATGCTAGAATTGCTTATCAAGAAAACTACTCTTTTCCACATTTTATAAAAAGCATTGAAAACATCATTTTATATGGGATATAAAGATGAAGTGAGTATTTTGATAGTCACGCACAATCATTCAGATTACATCGATAAACTGATCGATTCCCTTATTAAATTTGATTATAAGAACGTTTATTTTTGTGATGCTAAATCATCTGACAAAACACTTCATAAATTAAAAAACGGTCCTTTTCATAACAGAATATTGGAAAAAACCATTTTAGAAGGTTTTTCCAAAAACAACAATGATTTGATTAGGCATTTTAATTTGAAGTCAGAATATTTTCTTTTACTTAATCCAGATACTTATTTTGATATTGATTTCTTATCTGATCTATATTTGAAAATAAAACTTAAAGATGATATAGGTATTATTGCGCCTTTGATGAAGTACCCTGATGGCACACTTCAAGTGACATGGAAAAAATTTCCAAATTTCTTAAATGTTATAAAAAAAAGAACTGGGCTATTAAAAGCTAAATCCGAGATTCAAATGGTTGGTCCTCAAATAGATTGGTGTTTAGGAGCATGTATGTTAATATCTAGGCGGTTGTTGAAAGAGAATAATAATTTATTGGATGAAAGATATAGATTATACTGTGAAGATATTGATATCTGTTTTGAAGCACATCAAAAAAAAATGAAGGTAATAGGTGTGTCGAGCTCATATATTTACCATAACCTAAATGAAAGTAGTTCCAAAAAACTTTTTGGGAAATATAATTTTTGGAATATAATGAGTATCTGGAAATTTATTCTTAAATGGAATTGGCGGTACTTAAGCAAAATTTCTGTAAGGTTTTTAGTGACCTTTTAGGTACAATTGGTTCATACGCTGATAAGGTAAGAGAAAAACTTTTTGAGTCTTCGTGATTTGTAGAAAACATTCGAGTAAGCTTTGATTTCATTGATGTAAGAAAGCCAATAGAATTAAAGTTTGACAGGGAGATAGGCCCACAGCAACCTTGGATTTTCAATTTGATCGCTATTCACAAGGAGCCCAGGCATGACTATTAAATACGAATATTCCAGGGCTTACCACGTAAACGATCTCGCTCGGAAAACCGGAATAGAGAATATGTGTTTTACTAGCAGTATTACACCCTATGGAAAATCTATGGCACAAAAAACGGAAAACTCTGAGACCAAAAGTTTAAGTTCCGCTATAATTTCTACGGGGCTTTAAGCCGTTGGAAATCATAAGCTCCTGAAGACTTTTAGTCCGTAATATCGATTATATTTCCATACAATTGAAAAGTAGATGGGAGAATATAATGAAGACAAATTCAGAATCTTCTCTATTACCTGCCTCCAAATTCGAAGTACTCAAAGAAACCGCTTAGGGAAGTCTTAAGAGTGTTATTCCCATACGTAGTTTCAATAAATTGTTCTATGAATTTTAATCAGAGGAAACTCTTCAATACGGTAAGCTGGTAAAGTTGGTCTGAAGTTTGAAACATCAAGGCCGGGGGCAATAGGTCCTTCATGTGGAGGGTAGTTTATTAGATCAAAATTCTTTTTTCGTTTTGTAAAGAATCACTTGCTTAGATTTTGTCTAGAGTTGATTTTATGTATTTTCAACCCATGGTTTAATTTATCACCTGTTATAGAATAAATTTTGTCTTGAAAACCGTATTCAAATATAAGATTTGGCTTATGTACGCAGTCGTCTTTACATTGCCCATGTACATGAAACTCAATAATTTTATTTTGGGGGTATTCATAATATTGAGCTTTATCGACATCATATTTGTGTCAAAGAAGTTGAATTTTAAAAGATATTTTACCTACGGCTGGCCCATTATTGGGTTTTTCGCCTTATCTGTGCTTGCCTCATTTAGGAGTTTGGAAATTGACAATATCAAGTATTTGGAAACGCATTGGTCGTTGTTGTTTGTGCCGCTTTTGATGTTGTCTGAAAATAAACGGTATATAAAGAACCAGCGTAGAATTTTTATGTCATTGATATGGGGGTGTTTGGCAACTTTAATTATTTGTTATACCAATCTTACTTTGGAGATTATCAAGAGCGGAGAACCATTAAAAGTTTGGTTTCAGGACCGGTACTTTGCTCATAGTTTTACCGAAACTGCTGATACCCATCCTGCCTATCTAAGTCTATTCTTGGTCACATCTATACTCTTTTTGATACAGGACCGACAGCTTAATAAGACCCTTAGGTATACCTTATTGATAATCTTTTTATTTGGGCTCTTCCAATTGGCTAGTAAAATGGCCCTGCTCTTATTCGTTCTGTTTTTGTTCTATATTGCGGTCAGCAATATCAAGCAGTACAAACAACAACTAATTGTACTGGTTTTTGGTGTTTCGTTGTGCACTACTTTTTTTTGGGCCTTTGAGAGCTATTATATGCAGAGCAGAATGTTCTCTGTGGACGCAATATTCGATGAAAAAAGAGTACAACGATGGGAGGTGTCATACCAAATATTTAAAGAAAGCCCGTTTACTGGAGTAGGATATCATGATATTGAACAGGTGCGAAAAGAAAAGTATCAAGAAGGAGGCTATTCTTTAGCGGCGGCAAATGAGCTGAACGCCCATAACCAGTTTCTGGAATATCTGAGTACAAATGGGGCAATAGGCGGGTTTGTTTATGCAATTGCACTAGCCTTTTTGTTTTTATTGAGCATTTATAAGAGAGATCATTTGTTTACGTTTATTTTCTTTACATTCTTTCTGGCAAATCTTACTGAATCAATGATGGTAAGAATCAAAGGAATTGAATATTATGCCATTTTTGGGACACTGTTTTTGTGCTCACTCGGCATAGGATCACAAAAGGAACCTATTGGTACTTCGCAACAACAACACAGTTTCAAAATAATTGACTAAACCACTCTTTTTGACTTAAAAACAACCGTTTACAAAAATGAAAGGGTTAAGATTCGGAAATATGAAGGACCTGCAAAAATCTAAAAATAAGTTTAGGTTGCCCTAGAAGTAATGTTTTTTACACAGAACAAATATTTTGACCTGATTACCCCGATGTCATACCTTATCGACTTATTGGTTATTAATTTGTTTCTTTATTTTCTCCCAATAAACTTTCAAACTCCATTGTTGTTCCATGCCTATATATCATTAGGATGGGTAGTAGTTTCTATTCGGAATAAATTTTATAAGGTGCATCGTTATGCCAAAGTGGCGTTTGTGTTAAGACTGCTTTTCGTTCAGTTCGTGTTTTTTTTCCTGATCCTTTATGCGTTCATTGGCTTTTTCAAGCAACCGATCATCAGTAGGTTGGCATTAGGTCAGTATTTTGTATTTGTTTCTCTGACAATTTTCACAATCAAGATGCTGAATTATATCCTTTTGATGAGATATCGTGAAAGGGTAAAGGGCAATACTAGAAATGTAGTTGTAGTTGGGAAAAATAGTAAAACAGACCAATTGGTGAATGTTTTCCAAGAAAGAACGGAGTATGGATATCGATTTGTTAAGCAATTTTCAAGTGTAAGTGGTAAAAAGTTTAATCTGCACAAATGCTTCGACTTTATTATCAATGAAAACATAGATGAGGTGTATTGTTCTATATCGGAATTAAAAAACGAAGAGGTCACTCAATTTATCAATTTTGCGGATAACAACCTGAAAACCCTCAAGTTTATACCTGACAATAAAAACATTTTTGCTAAAAAATTAAAGTTCGAATATTACGATTACATTCCTATACTATCTCTAAGGGATATCCCCCTTCATGACCCGATAAACGCCTTCATCAAAAGAAGCTTTGATATCATTTTTTCCCTTGTAGTAATTTTAGGACTGCTTTCTTGGTTAACCCCTTTGTTAGCCATCATTATTACCTTAGAGTCCAAAGGACCGGTTTTTTTTAGGCAGACCAGGAACGGTATTGATAATAGGGAATTTTATTGTTACAAATTCAGGTCCATGGCACCTAACAAAAATGCGGATAAACTTTCGGCAAGTAAAAATGATATGCGTGTTACAAAAGTGGGGAGGTTTATCAGAAGCACCAGTATTGATGAGCTTCCACAATTTTACAACGTACTTTTTGGTACTATGTCCGTGGTTGGCCCACGACCTCATATGGTGAAGCATACTAATGAGTATTCTGACAGGGTGGATAAATATATGGTACGTCATTTTGTAAAACCTGGAATTACTGGTTTGGCACAGGTACGAGGGTATCGTGGTGAAATCGAAAATAATACGGATATTCAAAATCGAATAAAATTTGACATATTCTATATCGAGAACTGGTCTTTGTTTTTGGATTTAAAAATCATAGTACAAACAATTGTTAATGCTTTTAGGGGTGAGGATAAGGCGTATTAATCCGATTACCGCACAAATTGACAGATAATCAGAATTATGAATTTTTGATGGTATAGAAATGCTATTTTTATAGCTGTTTATGCGCCAATTACATCCAAATCATGAAACGAGTACTAATAACCGGAGCCGCCGGTTTTTTAGGATCACATTTGTGTGATCGCTTTATTAAAGAAGGACATTATGTGATAGGTATGGACAACCTGATCACTGGTGATCTAAAAAACATAGAGCACCTTTTCAAGTTGGAACAGTTCGAGTTCTATCATCACGACGTGACAAAGTTTGTTCATGTTCCGGGAAAGCTTGACTATATCCTTCACTTTGCATCCCCTGCGAGCCCCATCGATTACTTGAAAATTCCAATCCAAACCTTGAAGGTAGGTGCATTGGGCACCCACAATCTGTTAGGCCTGGCTAAAGAAAAGAAGGCTCGTTTTATGATTGCTTCTACTTCCGAAGTCTATGGTGATCCTTTGGTGCATCCTCAAACAGAAGAATACTACGGCAATGTAAATACCATTGGTCCTAGGGGGGTATATGATGAGGCGAAGCGTTTCCAGGAATCCATTACCATGGCGTACCACCGTTTTCATGGGTTGGACACCCGTATTGTTCGTATTTTTAACACCTACGGCCCGAGGATGCGTTTGAACGACGGCAGGGTTATTCCGGCATTTATGGGTCAAGCGTTACGAGGAGAAGACCTCACGGTTTTTGGTGACGGTTCGCAAACACGCTCATTTTGCTATGTGGATGATGAAATAGAAGGAATCTATCGCTTGCTCATGAGTGATTATACTTTGCCAATGAATATTGGTAATCCACACGAAATAACCATCAAAGCGTTCGCTGAAGAAGTTATCAAGTTAACCGGAACGGACCAAAAAATCGTTTATAAGCCCCTCCCCAAGGACGATCCAATGCAACGTCAACCGGATATTTCAAAAGCCAAAGAAATGCTGGGATGGGAACCTCAAGTGGGTCGCGAAGAGGGGATGCGGAAAACCTTCGAATATTTTAAAACCCTTTCAAGGGAAGACCTTGAAAAAACAGAGCATCGGGATTTTACCGGACATAACCGGAAATAATGTGATAAAGGTTAGCACATTTACCTAAATTCGTCCAATGAACGTACTGATAATCGGTTCAGGAGGAAGAGAGCACACTTTTGCCTGGAAACTCATTCAGAGTAGCAAGATCAATAAGCTTTTTGTGGCCCCGGGGAATGCCGGTACGGAAGCCATAGCCGTAAATCTTAACATTGACATTTCGGATTTTCAAGCGGTTAAAAATGCCGTACTATCCCACGGGATCCATATGGTGGTAGTTGGCCCGGAAGCCCCTTTAGTGGAAGGTATTCACGATTTTTTCTTGGAGGACGAAACTTTAAAAACTATTCCGGTTATTGGTCCGCAAAAAGAAGCGGCCACTCTCGAAGGCAGTAAAGAATTTGCCAAGGAGTTCATGAACAGGCATAACATTCCGACGGCAAAGTACCAGGCATTTACTTCGGAAACCCTTGGAGAAGGGAAACACTTTTTGGAAAAAATGACGGCGCCTTATGTTTTAAAAGCGGATGGCCTGGCTGCTGGCAAAGGTGTGCTTATTCTTCAGGATGTAGAAGAAGCCAAAAGAGAATTGGAAGCAATGTTACTGAATTCCAAGTTTGGAAATGCCAGTAAAACGGTGGTAATAGAGGAGTTTTTAGAGGGGATAGAGTTGAGTTGCTTTGTGATAACAGATGGAAAGCACTACAAGATATTACCGTATGCCAAAGACTATAAAAGAATAGGAGAAGGCGATAAAGGACTGAATACTGGTGGAATGGGAGCGGTTTCCCCTGTTCCTTTTGTAGATGAAGTATTTCACCGTAAAATAGAAGAACAAATCGTACAACCCACTATAGAAGGCCTTAAGAAAGACGGAATATCGTATAAAGGATTTATTTTCATTGGACTGATAAAGGTAGGAGACCAACCAAAAGTAATAGAATACAATGTTCGTATGGGAGATCCTGAGACAGAAGTGGTGCTCCCCAGGGTAAAAAATGATCTTCTTGAAGTGTTTAAAGCGTTGGCCAATACAGAATTGGATACTGTAGACTTGAAAATTGATCAACGTACAGCGGTTACAGTAATGTTGGTATCAGGGGGGTATCCGGAAGGGTATGAAAAGGGTATGGAAATCCGGGGATTGGAAGACGTTCGCAATGCTACTGCCTTTCATGCTGGCACATTGCGAAAAAATGGAAAAACACTTACCAATGGTGGAAGGGTGATCTCACTTACCGCGTTTGGGAATACGATGCAAGAAGCACTGAGTATTGCTTACGATACTGCTGGGCAAATTAGTTTTGAAGGAAAATATTTCAGAAAGGATATAGGGTTTGACCTATAGAACCCGTCTGAGTGCATGGAATTTAAGCGAAAAAGCAAGATATGGACGCAAAAGATGTTTTTGCAGCTAATTTTGTGAACTCAGATGGATTCATAGATAAGAATGAGAGGAAATACTTTTGTCCTCTTCCCCTCTATCGTTGAAAATTTTCAGCTGCCCCATCCAATACACCATGGCAACCAGACCGATGATAAAAAACAACCAGTTTATAGTGTTAGAAGCCCACCAGCTTTCCATAAACCGGAAAAAGTCGTAAGGCGAAAAGAGATAATTTACAAACAAGTCTTCTATACCGTAAAAAAAACTGCTCATCTGGGTTATATTTACTGTACAAAAATAATAAAAGCCATTCAATTGACCCTCTGGAAATATGATTTCAAATTTTCTTAGTAAAACAAAACCTATCAATTATGCGGTTTTGTTTGGGTCCGTTTTATTGTTTTTTTGGCTTTTTATTACAGTTGATAAAGGTTTTGAAATACTGTTACAACATCTACCGGGTTTTTCAATAGCAATGTTGGCCCTGCTGGCAGCGATTTATTTGCTTGGACAGATGTCAAAAGCAAACAAGTTAACAGGGGCAAATTCCTTTACCATGTTCTTTTTTGTCGCCTTGCTTATAACGTACCCCAGGGTTTTTACAAGCGCTGATCTGATCTATTGTAACCTACTGCTAATACTATCCGCCCATAGCGTATTAGCAATCAAAAACGACAAAAGGATAAAGGAGAAGATATTTGAAGCCTCGCTTTGCGTGTTCTTGGCAAGTTTTTTCTATGAATGGGCAGTGTTGTTCCTTATCCCAATTTACGTCACAATGTTCGTTTTCGATACGAATAAAGTACGCCTGTGGTTGATGCCGCTGGCAGCCTTTATATGCGTAATGGCAATTGCGTTTACCGTACTGCTTTTAACAGACAACACACAATTCTTGTTAGAACACTTCAAATATAAAATGCACTTAGAGGCGTTTACACGTCCGGATTATGGCGTTTTTATTTACCTACTAACATCGCTGATTTTAGTGGTATTGGTTTTCTGGAAGCTTGGTTATAGAAGACTTGGCCGTACCTTATCCCTACGGATTATCTTGATTTATCTTATTCTAGCTATTTTTCTTAGGCTTTTCACAAATAATCCTGGTCAGGATGCAATGTTGTTAACTTTTTTTTCCGTGGCTGTTTTTTTGGGAAATTTTGTGGAAACCATTCGAAAAGATCGTTTTAAGGAATTCTTTTTAACCCTTTCAATTGTAGTACCCTTGATTGGTTTCGTGTATGCTCAATTTCAATAAACTATCTTTGTGAAAAACCGAAATGTTTAGTGATAAAGCCATTGCAATATTTGGAGAAAGTATAGTTAAGTATCATGTACTTGATACTGTGGACCAACCTTTTACAAATCCCTATGACAAAAGTACAATTGAACACTTATTGTATGCTAAGAACTGGATCGATACGGTGCAATGGCATTATGAGGATTTAATTAGAGACCCAAATATTGATCCTGAGGAGGCGCTATTGCTAAAACGGAAGATAGATGCCAGTAATCAGGACAGGACTGATCTCGTAGAGTATATTGACAGCTTTTTTTTACAGCAATATGCCTTGGTGGTGGTGCGGGATGATGCAGGGATTAACACCGAAAGCCCTGCCTGGGCTATTGACCGGTTTTCTATTTTAGCGTTGAAAATCTACCATATGCAGGAAGAGGTAGAAAGAGAAGATGCTTCGGAAGAACATAGAAAGGCGTGTTCCGAAAAACTGTCAGTTCTGTTAGAACAACAAAAAGATCTGGCTACTGCTATTGATGAACTTCTTGAAGATATTGCTTCCGGCAGAAAATACATGAAAGTTTATAAGCAAATGAAAATGTATAATGACGAGGAATTAAATCCTATCCTGCGTGGCCAAAAAGGCTGATTATACGAATGTTCTTGTGATTCGACTTTCGGCAATGGGAGATGTTGCAATGACCGTTCCTGTGTTATTGGCACTTGCGCGCACATATCCTAAACTGAGTATAACTGTACTTACCAAAGCCAACTATGCCCCTATCTTTACTACTTTGCCGGGTGTTGTAGTTATTCCTGTAGCGGTAAAAAACGAGCACAAGGGGATATTAGGACTTTTTAGATTATATAAGCAGTTAAGGAAAATACCATTTGAAGCGGTTGCAGATCTACATAACGTACTCCGGAGTAATTTGCTCGCAATCCTATTTAGGTTAGAGGGGGTAAGAATAGGACAAATAAACAAAGGAAGAAAGGAGAAAAAGTTACTTACCAGAAGAAAAAACAAGGTTTTTCTCCCTTTGCTATCTACAACGGATCGCTATGCACAGGTTTTTTCCGGTTTGGGGCTGCCAATACAGGGAGAACCTAATAGTTTTTTACCTGTTGAACCACTGTCCAAGAAGGCAATTTCACTTATTGGGAAAACAAGGTTGACCAAAATAGGAATTGCTCCTTTCGCTGCGCATTCCAGTAAAATGTATGATCTGAAATTGATGGAAAAGGTGATGCGTAAATTGCTGGACACTTCCGATTGCATGCTATTGCTATTTGGTGGAGGAAAAAAGGAGATTGACCAGTTGAAACAACTGGAAGGCCACTTAGGTGCTAAAGTAGTTCGTGTGGCCGGAAGGGTAACTTTGGGTGAAGAACTGGAGATTATTTCCAATCTGGACGTGATGATCGCCATGGATAGTGGCAATGGACACTTGGCTGCCAATTACGGCATTCCTGTGGTAACCATTTGGGGAGTTACACATCCCTACACGGGATTTTTACCCTACAAACAACCCATGGAGAACTCTTTATTGCCGGATAGAGACAACTATCCGCTTATCCCCACTTCCGTGTATGGCAATAAGTACCCCCAGGACTATGAGAACGCAATAAATACCATTTCTCCTGATACTATTGTAGAAAGGGTAAAGAAGATATTACAACGAAATACTAAGCTTAAGCCGTAAAGTTTTTGGAGATACCATAGAAATAATAGCGAAGCTGATCCATATATTGATCCGCTAAGCGACGGGCATCCCCAGAGACCATCTGCATTCTGATTCCGATGAAAGAAGAAATAACGTAACGAGCAACGGCTTCGCAATCCACACTGTAGGTAACATAATTATCCAACTGCCCTTTTCGCAATAAGGCGGTGAGGTTAACCTCCCAGATCTTGAGAATGTCTTTAAGGCATTTATTAATTCTTGGATGCCCTGTTTTGAATTCATTGATAAAGTTCCCAAGTAAGAAGCCCTGGTCATTGGGTGTGTTTACGGCTTTTTCCAGCTCCATTCCGATTTTATCCAACAACAAAGGGAATGGACTTTGTTGGTACGAAAGCGGTTCTATGAGAAGGTCGAAGGTATTGCGAAGGATTAAATTTTGTGCGATCCGAATAAAAAAGTCCTCCTTGGAAGTAAAATAGTGTTCGAAAGCCTTTTTTGAAATGGATAAGTTGTCACAGATATCTTTTAGTGTGGTGCTGGTATACCCTTTCTCATTAAAGAGCTCAAGGCCTTTAGCACACATAAAATAAAGCGCCTTTTTGTCTTGTAGCGTAGATTGCATAAGATTTGGAATTTAGAATACCCTATTCCCGGTATCTGTTTACAAATCTAGCGCTTGCCCTATGTAGGATAAATCTTATAGGCTAAAAGACACCAAAATTCGACGTAACGAACATTTAGTACCATATATACCACTTTTAATACATGTATGTTTCCCCTTTATCGGAAAAAAGGAACCTATTATCCTAAGTCATTATGCAACAGTTCCTTGACAACTGCTTCCGGCACCGGCAGTACATCCATAACAGTGTTGCGAAATAACAATCTCTCTGTTATTTAGAACTTCTTCGTTGTACGCTTTAATATGTTTTATTTTCCCGGCTACTTTAAGATCCAGCATTTGATTAAAATCACAGTCGTAAAGCCACCCATCCCAGCTAACGGAGATAGTATTAGTACACATTACATTGGCCACAGCTGCTGGATTGAAGGCTTCCACAAGCGCATACATATAGTCTTCATAGTTTTCTGAGGCAACCAGATAATCCAGGAAGCGAGAAATAGGTAAATTGGTAATTGCAAAAAGCTCGTGAAATTGAATGCCAAAGTCTTCGTCCAATGCATTTTTGAAATCTTTTTCCAAAGCGGCTTGATCTCCGGGAAGGAAGGCGCCGGAAGGATTATAAACCAAATCCAACTGCAAATTACTTCCAGGCATGCCGTAACCAACCGAATTGAGCTGCTTCAAGGCTTCAATGGATTTATCAAAAACACCATCACCCCGCTGCTTATCTGTTTTACCTCTCGTATAATGCGGCATCGAGGAAACTACGTGTACATTGTGCTTTTTAAAGAACTCAGGAAGATCATGATACTTTTTGTTAGCCCTAATAATGGTAAGGTTAGAGCGCACGATAAAATCTTGTATTCCAGCTTTGGCAGCTTCTTCAACGAACCAACGGAAATTAGGATTCATCTCAGGGGCACCTCCTGTCAGGTCTAATGTATGAGCACCGGTATTCCGGATGACTTCCAGGCATTGCAGCATGGTTTCTTTCGTCATGATTTCCTTACGGTCCGGTCCGGCATCAACATGGCAGTGTTCACAAACCTGGTTACACATGTAGCCGACATTGATTTGAAGGATTTCCAGTTTTTTGGGCTTTAAAGGGAAATGCCCATAGGGAGCAATCTTATCCTTAAAATAGGGGAGCTCCCCATCCGAGAACAGGCTGCCATTTAAGATTTCCAATTGTGCGTTGACCGAAGCGAGTGCCCCATCTCGTGCCTTAAGGGATTTCTTGGCCGCTTTTTTTAGCTCAGGTAAAATACTTTGTGACATGAATTTCAGCGTTACATCGATAATTTATTGTACTTGTTCATCATTTGCACACCGTGCACCAGTGTAGCTCCACTTTCTATGGCAGCACCTGCGTGCACTGCCTCCATCATTTCTTCTTTTGTAATTCCCCGCTGTAGACCATCCTTGGTGTAGGCATCAATACAATAAGGACATTTGACTACATGAGCCACTGCTAAAGCGATCAAGGATTTTTCCCTTGCGCTAAGGGCGCCTTCTTCGAAAACCTTTCCGTAATAGTCGAAAAACTTCGTTCCCAGTTCTTCACTCCATTCTGTAATGTTGCCGAATTTTCTTAAATCAGCAGGATCATAATATGAATTTGCCATAGTGCTTTAATACTTAAGTTGTAATGAATTGTTATAATGGCTGCAGTGTCCAAACCTTAGGACATAGCAACTTTCTTACTAGAATACGCTTGAACGATCTAAGTTCGAGTTGGATTTCTTAAAGAAAAGATGGCGACCCCTTGTTATGGGGTTGGGTGGAATGGTAGGAGGAATACACATCTGGGGCAATCATTTTGCTAAGCTTCTGCTTTCTTGTAATGGCAATAAGCAGACGCAATAGATCAATGGAAAGCGATACCCTATCGTTAATGACCGCTTGAATATCTGAAACGGAATCGATATCAGTAAGCCTGGGCAGTTGATGAAGCATTCCCCTTCTTAGAAAGAGACGA
Organism: Croceivirga sp.; assembly: GCA_028284665.1. Taxonomy (GTDB): domain Bacteria; phylum Bacteroidota; class Bacteroidia; order Flavobacteriales; family Flavobacteriaceae; genus Croceivirga. The sequence continues at coordinate 151,269 of JANQRG010000045.1, read as the reverse complement.
GCGGTTTCCTGAAAAAGGTTTTGTTGTTGCCAGGGGAGTTGGCGGAAACTGACTGCATCAAATCGGTTTTTATGAATGCCTAAAAGATATATTCCTCCATCAGTACTAGGACCGATAACCGTTTTGCCCTGAATGAGATTTTCATAAGATGCGATCAACGTACCCACTGAAAGATTTGGCGTGTCATTTCCTACAGATATAATATGGTCATATCCTTTGGAAAAGATAGATTGAATAGCTGTGGTAAATCTTGTTGCGAAGTCAGTCCCAATTTGTAGTTCTTCCGTATAGAGAAAAAAAGGAAGCCCCGTTTTTTTCACCTTTCGAACGATTTCTTCGTTTAAGGCCTGGAATAGTACCCTCGACTGAGGAATGCCCTTGCGAGCTGCATCCGTGCCAGAGGAATTGGCGAATATTAGAACAGCGGTTTTGTTAGTACTGGGCAATTGCAAAAGAATAATAAGCTTTAGGTAAACTTACGATAAAATTACCGAGTACGTTTAGTCGAAAATTTGAGAAAACATTACAAAAAGTTCCTTGTAAAGAGTATAATTTTGAAAAACAACTATCTATCCATGACAAATCAGCAATCAAATACCATCGGATTGGTTCTTTCTGGAGGAGGTATCCGCGGAATGGCCCACATTGGGTTGATCAAAGCGATGCAGCAACATGGCTTAACAGCAGAGGTAGTAGCAGGTACAAGCGTTGGGGCCTTAGTTGGGGCGTTGTATGCCAACGGCAACGGAATAGATGAGATGCTGCAGTTCTTTAAGGAGACGCCATTATTTCAATATAGTTTTTTCACTTTTAACAAACCAGGACTGATAGATACCGATAGGTATATTAATATTTTCAAGAAGCACTTCCCTGAAAATAGCTTTGAAGCCTTGCATAAAAAGCTCTATGTGGTGGCAACTGACTTAATGAATGGAAAGGAAGTGGTTTTTAATTCAGGAAATTTGATCCGCCCCTTACTGGCTTCTGCTGCCTTAACACCGGTTTTTAGTCCGGTAGAGATCGATGGGATTCTTTTTTCCGATGGTGGTATTATGAACAATTTTCCCAAGGAATATGTGGAAACGGATTGTGATGTATTGATCGGGAGCAATGTCACCATTGCCGGAAATCTACAAAAGAAAGACCTTAAGAATTCCTGGCAGTTGGGGACAAGAGTTACGAGCCTTGCTATTTATGCCTCTAGTATAGGGAAACTGAAAACCTGTGATATTTTTATAGAACCTGAAGCACTTGAAAAAATAGGGGTTTTTGACAAAAAGAATATAGAAAAGGCATTTACCATTGGATACGATCATGGTTCCAGGGCTATAGAAAAATATCTTTCCAGGGAATCACAAAAGGAAGTAGCAGGCACCAAATAACGAAAAAAACCGCCATCCCTTCAGGATATTCCTTTTTGCCGATAATTGCCGGAATGGCTACAACCACTAACCATAAACCCTTATAGATAAGTTGAAATAACAATACTGGTACCATCTTTTTGGGAAAGAACATCCCTAAAACTGAAAGTACGAATATACCAGCCCAAAGTGCCCCTACTAAACGGATAGCATCTGAATAAGCAAAGGCATTATAAAAAACTGTGCTGACCGCCTTTATGGGATAAAACATACAGGAGATACTAATCCATCCGGCAACAACAATATTGGCAGCATAAAAAAGGTGGAGTCCGATCATTTTTCTGCTAATTGTCGTACATTTTCCATTACCTCTGGCAATAATCGCCTAAACTCAGGACCGAATTGCTTTGCAAAAATACCCGCCGTTAATCCGGTGAACCGAACCTCATGGGTAAAGTGGGTAACTCCTTCCTTCACGTCTAGATACCTTTTAACGTAAAGGGCACCAAAAGGAAGCCTGGTTTTGAAGGTATATGTTTTCCCCTTTTCGAAATGGACCACTTTAAATCTTGAGGTTCGATTCTCCAAAGAAATGATGATGCCTTTAGCATTGCGTTTAAAATCACCTTGGATGGAAGCGTCCTTCAATCCTGTATCCCATGTATTCCAATTTGGAACATCCGTCCAAATAGCCCAAATCTTTTGAGGTGCAGCAGTCGTTTGTAAGGTATTCCAAAAATGCTTGTCGGTCTGCTCCATAACTTGACTAAAATTGTAAAATGGCAAGAGCGTTAGTAGTAAGCAGCAAATAATGTTTTTCATCTTTTTTTGGTAAACCTAAGCTGGGATTTGATGAAAACACTTACCCTATGGTAAATAATGCGCTACTCTGTGACCTTGCGTCGTATTCTACTTAGGGACTGAGGAGTAATTCCCAGGAAAGAAGCTAAGTACTTTAAGGGGATCCTTTGTACTAACCCGGGTTTGTTTTCAACAAGCCGTAAATAACGATTTTCCGCAGTTTCGTTTTGGACTTCCTCCAGTATTTGTTCGGTAAAATGCTGTACTTCTTGTATAAGCTTACGAACGAAAGTATTCCAGGATTCCAGGCAAAACAGGGTATTGCTATCTTCAAAGGAGACCTTCCAGAGGATACTCTCTTCAAGCGCTTCAATGTTTTCTTGTGCAGGAAGGCGGTTTGAAAAACTGTATTGAGAAGTAAAAGCATAAGGAGCAACCGTGAAAAACTTAGTTACATATTCACCGTTTTTTAAGACTGAAAACCGCAACAGTCCTTGCTCTAAAAACCAAAAGGTGTTGCAAACTTCACCTGCGCGCAATACAAAATCACCTTTCTTTACCACTCCTAAGCGGACATATCGTGAAATCACGTCCCAATCCTTTTCCGGAAGAAAGACATAATTGCCGATAAACTTTCTGAAAGCACTAGGATCCAACAGTTGGCAATTTAAACATCGTCGTAGTCCACTTTTAAAGAAGGGGTTAAAGGATGTGCCTGACAGGTTAGGATTAGTCCTTCGGCCACCTCGCTATCGGTAAGGATCTGATTTTTTACCATTTCCGCCTGGCCATCGGTAATCCTGGCGATACAGGAACTGCATACACCACCCTGACAGGAGTACGGCGCGTCGATATCATGCTTAAGGACAGCATCAAGGACAATTTCCTTTTTGTCCATTACCAATTGATGTTCCTCATCGTCCAAAAGCACAGTTACGCTTGTTTTGCCTTCCAAATCTTTGGCCAAATCATCTGTAGTATCTGAGGTCGTAAAGAGCTCAAACAGTATTTGTTCGTTGGGAACACCATTTTCCTTGAGCGTTTGGGAAACCACCTCAATCATGGTTTCGGGACCGCATAGGTAAAATGCATCAAAATCGTATTCTTTGAACTTGTTTTTTAAAATGAGGTTGACGGTAGAACGTTCTATACGCCCGAATAGGGCTTCAGGTTCAGAACTTCTGCTAAATACCCATTGAATAAAAAAACGATCGTTATATTCTTGTTGTAGAGCCTTTAACGCATCATAATACATGGCTTCTTGGGGGGTCTGGTTTCCGTATACCAGCACAAAAGTACTGCTCTTGTTCGATTCCAAAACGGTTCGGGCGATACTCATAATCGGGGTAATCCCGCTTCCAGCTGCAAATGCAGCAATAGTTTGAGCTCTGCTGTTTGGCTCAAAAACAAATCGTCCCTCCGGAGGTAGTATCTCCATAACATCTCCAACAGATAGCTCCTCATTGGCATATTTGGAGAACGTCCCATTTGCAATTTTCTTGATCCCTACCGTCAATTTCCCTGAAGAAGGGGAAGAGGAAATAGAATAGGAACGTCGGACCGCTTCTCCGTCAATTTCCGTAGCCAGGGTAATGTACTGTCCGGCAGTAAACTTGAATTTATCATCTAATTCTTTGGGAACTTCAAAAGATAGCGCAACGGCATTAGGTGTAAGCTGTTCCAATGCCGCTACTTGCAATTTATGGAAATCGGGCATAGCAAAAATTTTTGCAAAACTAAGGATTGTACACAGAATAATGCGGTTAATAACAGTTGATACAAACAGAATTGTAACAAATCTGTTATTTTCGATACTAACTCAAAAAATTGCACCAACCATGTTCAGAAGATTTGTGTGGTTGCAATGGAAGGCATTCTTCCGTTCTGCATCCTTTGGCAAAAGTCTTGGCATCAAGATCTTTATGGCGTTTATGGGCCTTTACCTCTTGGTTTCCTTGGGACTGCTGGGAGGAACGCTGTACTTTATCTTGAGAGAATTGGAACCTACTCAAAATCCGATGTGGGTCCTTAACCAATTTCTGATCTACTGGATCTTAGCTGAATTGTTCTTTAGATACTTCATGCAGAAGTTGCCCGTAATGAACATTAAGCCACTATTGGTTAACAATATCCCAAAGTCCAGGATATTACATTATATCTTGTGGAGATCAATTTTTTCCGGATTTAATTTATTTACCCTGGTCACCTTTGTCCCTTTTAGTATAGTATTGCTGGTTAAAGGTTATCCGGCAACTAATGTTTTGGTTTGGTTGGGGGCCTTGGTTGTGATGACCTTATGTTCCAACTTCCTTAACTTTCTTATCAATAAAAGTGATATCGCGCTAGGGCTTCTCTTAACGGTACTGGTTTCTTTTTGGGCTTTGGAATATTTTGGCTTACTCTCTATTCGAGATTTTTTCGGCCCGATTTTTAACGGACTCTACGCCTATCCTTTAACAATTTTAATTCCCTTAGTTGTTTTGGGAGTCCTCTATTTTTTAAATTTTCAATATTTAAAGAATGTACTTTACTTGGATGGGGCGTTACGGGGTAAGGTCAAAGCAGCCAAGGCTACTGAGTTAAGCTGGACAAAGCGATTCGGGGAAATGGCTCCTTTCCTTCAACTAGACCTAAAATTGATCTGGCGGAATAAACGCACCAAAACACAAGTGTGGATTTCCTTGTTGTTTGTGTTCTATGGCCTTATTTTCTATACGCAAGAGGTCTATGCCAATATGGTAGGGATGCATGTATTTTTGGGCATTTTTATGACCGGCATCTTTTTAGCAAATTTTGGTCAGTTCATACCGGCATGGGACAGTGCCTATTACGGGATGATGATGTCTCAAAACATTCCATTGCGGAAGTACTTGGAATCCAAAGCACTCCTTATAACCGTTAGTGTAATTGTCATGTTCTTTTTGACCATTCCCTATGTATATTTTGGTTGGAAGGTCTTTGTGGTAAACACGGTCTGTGCCATTTATAATCTGGGGGTAAATATTCCGGTCATTCTCTATTTTGGTTCGTTTAACAAAAAGCGGATTGAATTGGATCAAAGCCCATTCGGTAATATGCAGGGGACCAGCGCTGTGCAATTTTTGGTCATGCTTCCGGTGCTTGGCCTACCTATACTGGTATTCACCCTATTGAATTTTTTGATATCCTTTGAACTTGCTGTTTCAGTTCTTTTGGCACTGGGGATCCTGGGTTATGCCTTTAAAAGCAAATTACTGGATTTTGTAACCCAGCAATATGCGAACAAAAAACATGCAATGCTTCAAGGGTTTCAACAGAAAAATGGATAATCAACATAAAATGAAAATACCAAATCATGATCGCAGTTCATAATCTTTCAAAGAAATATGGCCCAAATACAGTTTTGAATATTGAATCTTTGGAAATCCCAAAAGGACAAAGCTTTGGTCTTGTAGGGAATAATGGCGCCGGTAAGACTACGCTCTTCAGTTTGTTGTTAGATTTGATTCCTCCAACCACTGGACATATAGAAAACAATGATATCCAGGTAAATAAAAGCGAAGAATGGAAACCATTTACCACGGCTTTTATTGATGAATCGTTTTTGATAGGATACCTAACACCTGAAGAATATTTTTATTTTATCGGGGAACTTCGCGGGAGGAACAAAGCCGATGTAGATACCCTATTATCACAATTTGAGGATTTTTTTCACGATGAAATTCTCGGACAGAAAAAATACCTAAGGGATTTGTCAAAAGGAAACCAAAAAAAAGTGGGTATTGTGGCCAGTTTTATTGGCAGTCCGGAAGTGGTTATCCTGGATGAACCTTTTGCCAATTTAGATCCCACTACCCAAATCCGACTTAAAGCCATTATTAAGGAACTGGCAGCTACAGAAGGGGTAACCGTTTTGGTATCTAGCCATGATTTGATGCATGTGACCGAAGTTTGTGAACGCATAGTGGTTTTGAACAAGGGCGAAATAGTAAAAGACATCCAAACCTCAACGGAAACGCTAAAGGAGTTGGAAACCTTTTTTGCAGGTTAACTACGGATACACTTCATAACAATCTTCATCGTTGCCGGTAGGAGGACAGTACGAGGCCTTGCAGGCACCCCCTTCCCTTTCTTCTGCCAATTCTACACATCTTGATTCTGAAACAAAAGCATGATTGGTAAAGCTAAAGGGTTGACCTGTACGAAAACCACCGCAACTAATACTACAACTACCCAATTCATCGTCGGAAGAACAAGCGTAAAAACATAATACAGAAGAAAAAAACAGAAGCTTAAAAAAACGCATGGTATTTGGGTATTGGTTATTTCATAATACATTTTGCAGGCTCCATCAGGCTTGATCGGAGGTTTTCATTACGTATTCCGTAGTCGAAAAATGTCCCCAAATCATCAGTGCCAAATTTGTCCTCCCCAATAGTTTTATCCGAAGAAAAATAGACTTTAACATAGGCAATTGGGTGTTGGGCGAACAATTCCAATTGCTCATTACTTACTTTGTAGTAAGGTTTGTTGATTTCTGTTGTCACGGGCAGTGTGAATTTGCCCATCAATGTTCTGTCCGGATATAAGGTTTCAATTTGGTCGTTTTCAAATTGTATGACCAGAGGATTATCTTTTAAGATGTCTATCCTTCTCCCCATCTCTCGTACAAGAATCAATGACAGGTAGTAGTGCTCAGATGATTTGACAAAATTTGCTGAGGCAGCTTGGCTGAATTTTGAAAACAAAGCTTTCGGTTTGGTTGCCTTTATGATTTTTTCTTCTGTAAAGTGTTTATTCGCCTTGCGCATACCCTTTGAAGAATTCTTGCACTTTTGCCCAATGCCCGAAAGACACGCGCACATTAGCAATGCTACGGTTGTTTGTTTCAATAGCATCATAGTCTCATAGTGATTTTTAGGTTCAGTGAGTTGGTTTGGGCATGGATATCCAGATTAATGGGCATTCGGAAACCAAGCGATTTTGTGTTCAATGGTATTGATTTCCATTTTGGAGCCAAAACCCCTATTAACGCACCCAATGCTGCACCACTGCCCGCCATTGCCAAATAAAATCCTGCTTCCTTTTTTCTGGGCTGCCCTAAAGGATCCGTGTCCAAATCAATAACAAGTGCAGAAAGTGATAATGTTGCCGTTCCCAATGCTGTTCCCAGCAATAGATGATTTCCTTTGGGAACTTTAATGAGTGAAATGTTCTTTAATGGCAGAACGATTTCTTCATTGTTTTTCGAATCCACAAACTGAGCTGTTACTTGATTGACCTTTACGTCACGGGCCTTTAGGATTCGGTGGTCGCTCAAGTATATTTTGGCCTTCTTATAATGGTCTCCGGATTCGGACTGTGCAAGACCTTTTATTACAAAAAGGAGTAAGACGAAAACGATAACACTGTTCTTCATATCGGTTTAAGGTTGTGCATAAAATAGACTTGGGCTTTCTATATGAAGCTCAATTTTTTAATCTGTTAAACACGGAAAGTGGGAGATTAAAACTATAAAGTAAGGTGGCTGGGAAACGCTACTTATGGTTCAATTTCTTACACGTATGGGTCTGACAAGTCCTTTTAAATCAGGATTTGTATTGCGAGGGAGGTACCCCAAAGGTTTCATTAAAGCATTTGGAGAAGTAGCCCACATTCTCAAAACCTACTTTAAAGGCTACTTCGGCAACCGAGCCTACACCAAGGTTTAACAGTTGTGCGGCTTTTTTTAAGCGGATCAAACGAATGAATTTTGTTGGGGAGCAACCGGTGTAGGCCGTTAATTTTCGATACAATTGCGATCGGCTCATGTTCATATTTGCGGCAAAAGAGCTGATGTCAAAACTGGAATCGCTTAGATGTTCCTCAACAATTTGCAATGCCCGTTGAATAATTCTTTGATGCTCTGCGGGGAATTTTAAGCGTTTGATAGGCAGTGTGTTAGGGTTATTTTGATTTTTGGCCAAATCGGTTTGTAATACGTGTATTTTCGATTCAAACTGTTGCCTTGTCTGGCGAAGATGCGTAAAATGACGATACAAAAATAGGCCCAAAACACCTACTGCTACCAAGTAGATACCATAGGCTGTGGTCGATTTCCAAAAGGGAGGAGAAATGATTAAGGCAACTGAAGCTTTCTTGGTAAGATCATCGGTGGTTTTAACGTTGAGCACATAGTTGCCCGAAGCTAGATTGCCCAAAGTGATTTTTTGTTCTTTACCCAATGGGTTCCAATCCTCACTTAACCCTATTAACTGGTATTCATACTGACTGTTTGTTAAATCGGCATAACTCAATTCGGCAAAAGAGAAAGTCATGTTGTTCTGGTCATGACGTAGTTGTATAGTGTCTATTCTTGAAATATGGGTTTCTAAAAAATTGGGGGCCATATGATTGCTTTCCTCATCAAGTAATTGAAATTCAGTGAATACCATTGGGGCGCTTTTTGTTCTTTGCCCAAAAGCGAGTGGATCAAAGGCGTTGAAACCATTAATCCCTCCAAAGAAAAATTCACCGGCTACACTTTCAAAATAGGCTCCTGCATTGAACTCATTGTCCTGGAGGCCTTGGTGAACATCAAAATGCCTGAATTTTTTTGAAGCTTGATCAAATACACCAAGGCCGGCATTGCTCGTAAACCAAATGCGGTCCGTATCATCGACCAGTACGCCATAGATAACATCGTTTAACAGGCCGTTTTGGGTATTGTAGTGCTTGAACGTTCCTGTGGTGACATCCATTTGATTGAGACCCCCGCCATAAGTACCGATCCAGAAACGGCCTTTTTTATCTTCGGCAATACTGGTGATGTATTTATGGCTCAAACCTTTTGGGTCTTCAGGATCCGGTAAATACCTTTTTATAATGCCTGTAGCGGTATCCATACAATTGAGGCCGTCCTTTGTACCTATCCAGAGCAATCCCTTTTTATCAAAGAAGAGGATGTTAATGGAGTTTGCCAAAAGTGGCCTTCCATTATCGAATTCGAACAAGAACTTTTTGGAGACCTTGGTTGCCGTGTTGAACCTCCATAACCCATAACTGCCTATCCAAAGATTGTGGTCCGGACCGGCAGCTAAAGCACGTACCTGGTTTATGGAATCCGTTTGTCCTGGCAGGCGATAAAAACTTTCGAATTTTTTTGTTTTTTCGTCGTACTTATTCAACCCGTTCAACCAGGTGCCAGCCCAAATTATCCCTGCTGGATCCTCACAAATAGACCGAACGGTATTTGAGGAAATAGATAGTTCATCTTTGGAATCATGGGTGAACAGTGTTACTTCTTCCGCTTCCCTATTCATGAGGTTCAACCCTCCATGGGTGCCCACCCAAAGTCTGTTTTTCTTGTCCAACAAAATACTGCGAACAGTATTTTCACTTAAGGTGTTGTTATTCCCAAGAATATGTTTGTAGTGATTGAATCGAGGTTGACGCGGGTCATATTTATTTACACCACCACCATACGTACCTATCCATAGGATTCCTTCAGCATCCTGGTATACCGATCGAATTGAACTTGAATTAAGACCAGTAGCATTGTAGGGATTATGAGGTAAGGCCTTGAAGGAGTGATCCAAACGATCAAAGAGAACAAGCCCTTTGTTTCTTGTTCCTATGTAAAGTGTGTTTTTAGTCCCATTGATAAGGGATAACACACCACTAACGGAAGGTAAAGTGCTGTTTTTATCATAAAACGTGGTAGGGTGCAATTCACTGGTTTGAGGATTGTATTTCAAAAGTCCTCTACCGGAGCCAATCCAAAGGGCAGATGAATCTAATACCATGTTCGCCCAAAATGGATTGTTCAAAGGCTTTTTTAGAACAGGAACAAACAAACCGTCTTCGAGCTTTACTTTTTCCAAACTCTTGGAACTCAAGACCCAAAAATGGTTTTTACCTTCTGCGACAATAGACCATATGACAGAGTTGCCTTTTGGTTCTTCGGGATAATATTTTTTGAAACCACCGTCCCTATCAAAAAAATTGAGCCCATTCATGGTACCAACCAATAGAGACCCATCTGTATTGATAGATAAAGCGATTACACTATTGTTTGATAGACTATGGATGTCGTTGGGATGGTGGAGGTATCTTGTAAATGTTTCGGTGTAGGGGTTGAAATAGTTAAGTCCGTTTTTGGTCCCCACCCATAGAAATCCATCTTCATGTTCCACAAGGGTATTGATATAGCTACTGCTCAGACTGGTACTATCCTTCGGCAGATGTCTGTACACTGTAAAGCTTGTACCATCGTACCTGTTAAGACCATCTTCGGTTCCGAACCACATGAACCCTTGTGAGTCCTTAATGATGCAGGTCACGGAAGATTGTGATAAACCATCTTCCATGGTGAGATGTTCAAATCGTGAAGACATGTTCTGGGCAATGGCCCATTGAAAGGCCAAAAAGAAAAGCAGAATGATCGAACCTTTTTTCATGGGATACTAATTAACTCGTAATTAGAACACTACATTCTAAAAGTAAGATAAATAGCTAGCTTAATCAAAAGCGCGCAATTCGTCATAAAAACACAAAAGGGCTTTTTTTGGATTGGGAATGTTTACAGGGAGAGGTATATACATTTAATATTGAAAGAAAAAGGCGATGTTCCTACAACATCGCCCATAACTATAATTAATTTAGCACCAATCATCCGTTGAAGACAGAGGGATCGTAAAAAAAGGAAGCTGTCTTTATCTTCCCGTTTTCTACTTCGTAAACGCAAAGTTCCTCCATTTTACAGCGTCCCATATCCTTAAAGGTTGCATCACTTGTCATGGGAACCACAAAGTGGTTTCCGGAAACTACAGCGTCACCAACGGTACCGCTATGATGTTCTTCGATGCTGTTTGCCCAATTTTCAAATCCTTTTAAGATATTGGCAATCCCTTCGGTTCGCTCATTGGGAACTCCAGGCATTTCTATACTAACGGCGTCTTCTGCGTAAAGGCCATAAGCCTCATCATATTTTCCTTGCCTGCAAAGCTTAATCAATTTTTCAGCTACTTCTTGTGTTGTCATAATGGTTTTGTTTTATAATTGTATATAAGGGTTTTATGGCGTAGGGGTCGGAGTATAAAAAAACTCTTCCTGGGTGATTTTTCCATTTTCTACCTTGTACAGGCAGATTTCTTCCATTGATTGTCTCCCCCCTTGTTTAAAAGTGGCATCCATCTTCATGCGGCAAGAGAAAAAATTGTCGGCTACTATGGGATCGGACACCTCGTTACCATGATATTCCTCCACCATATTGTTGAAAAATTCCGCTTTCTTAATCACTTCTTCAAAGCCTTCAACCCGTTCCATGGGTGCCCCTTTGGGCTCAATACTGACGATATTGGAACCGTAAAGTTCTTTCATCGCGTTTTCAAATTGGCCTGTCCTGCAATATCCGACTAACTTGTCGGCAACTTCTTGTGTTGTCATGTGTTTTCGTTTTTATTGATTCATAAATAATACTCCTACTTTTCAAGGGCTTTGCCCAAGTAATCGTTTAATGGCTTTAGAATTTCGAAATGTTCAAGTATTTCATTTTTTAGGGACTCCGATCCGTAAAAACGGGACAAAGGAAATTCTGCAAAAGTGTAGAACTGTTTATGATAGATGAGGTCTGTCTTTTCGGCTAGGGGAAGAAACGCCTTATCCAGCCTTTTGGCCTTCTCCCCTCTTAGTCTTCCAAAGGTATTTTTGAACTCAGGCGCTTCCACAATTGCCAAAAGAAGTGAAGGGTTAGCAGCGATGTGGTTTCGTACTATTTTAAGTTCTGAAGGCTGTACCATGAATAACCCACCACCTACATGAACGTGCTCGGCATCTATGCCTAAATAGTATCCGGGGAGTTCCGATTTTTTACCTCCTGGAGAAAAACCGGCTTTCATAATGGTATTATAGGGCGATTTGTCTTTGGTAAACCGAAGATCACGATTAATACGAAACAAGGCCTTCTTTGGGTCAGCAAGGATACGATGGTCCCACGCAACCAGATTTGGTAGTATTTTTTCCAAAAGTTGAAGGAAAGGTCCCTTAACCTCTGCTTCATACGCCTTTTTGTGAGCATGGAACCATTCCTTAGTATTGTTTTGTTCCAATCCTTTGAAAAAACTGCTGAATCCCTTGGTGATCATCCTGTTAATTTTTGATGAGACGATTAGCGTTTGTAATAATGGACACCCATCCTAGCGATTTTGGTTTTTTGCAAGATGAAAAGCCAAGTCCGCCATTGCTAGCCAGGCATCCTTGTATAGAAAATCTACTTCGTACCATCCGGATAAAGCCGCTTTGGTTTTAAAGGGACTGAATTCCTGTACTTCCACTTCTAAAGTTTCCAGTGGGAATTCTTTCCCCAACTTCACCACCATTTTGAGCTTTCGGGAGAAAAAGGCAAAAACTTTCCCATTGTAATGAATCGCTGGTGAATGCATCATCTTTCCTTCTGTAACTTCATCATATTTCGCGCAAAGACCTTGTCGGATGTCTTCAAAGCAGTCGAATTCCATATCCTTCCAAAACTACAAAAGCACAAGAAGGCCCAGAAAGGGCAAATAAGCCACTTTAAAGGGTTGATTGTGCCAAATAGTATGATTACCTTGGAACAAAGCAGCAATCATGAAACATATTAGTATACTGGTACCTAAAGGGGACGCCATTTTGAGCAGCATAGTAGGCCCTTATAAGATTCTTATGGCGACGAATCGGTTTTTACAACAAGTAGGTGGTGCAACAGCTAATTTTTTTGATATACATCTGGTAGGCATAGACCGGGACAGCTCCCTTTATGAAGGGGCATTCAGTATTCATTGCGATAGTACATTGAACACCATAAAAAAAACGGATTTGATTATAATTCCTGCTTTACGGCCGGATAATCTTATTGAAGATCTGGAGAAAAACGATCCTTATATCTCCTGGATTGTAAAACAGCGGATACACCATAACGCTGAGGTGGCTAGCATGTGTATAGGCGCATTTATTTTAGCCCAGACCGGCCTGGTCAATGGAAAGCAGTGTGCAACGCATTGGGCTGCGATGGACTTATTTCGCCAATTATTTCCCGAAGTACATTTGGTTTCTAACAAAGTGGTAACCGAGGAAGACGGTATCTATACCAGTGGCGGAGCCTATTCTTTTTTGAACCTTATGCTACATTTGGTAGAGAAATACTGTGGCAGAGGAGCAGCAGTTTATATTTCAAAGTTTTTCGAAATCGATATTGATCGTGACAACCAGCATCAATTTGCGATCTTTCAAGGCCAAAAAGACCATGAAGACGAAGCCATTCGCCAGGCGCAGCTTTATATTGAGGGAAACATTCCCAGTAAAATATCGGTTGAAGCATTGGCCCAAAAATTCGCAATTAGCCGGCGTAATTTTGTAAGGAGGTTTAAGAAGGCTACTCAGAATACCCCATCGCAATATATTCAAAGGGTAAAAATTGAGGCGGCAAAACGAAACCTGGAAACTACCCAGCAAAACATAAATGAAGTAATGTTCCTGGTGGGGTATTCTGACGAAAAAGCCTTTCGCACTATTTTTAAAAAACATGTGGGTCTTTCGCCGGTGGCCTATAAGGCGAAATACAATCGGGGGAGTGTACATTTTGAAACATTAAGCTCATGGTAAACACTAAAAAAATACGCAAGGGGACACTCCTTTTCCTTAGAATAGTATTTTATCGATGAGCCCTATACTAAACACGGTTTTTTACAGTTATCCTAGTTAGGAAAGATTGTCACTGTTGAAACGCCATTTTAAGATTTCTTCAATCGCTCTGGGGGCGATTTTACTTAGTTTAGGCTGTTCTACCAAGAAAGACGCGTTTATTAACCGGAATTGGCATGCGTTAAACACCAAATACAACGTACTGTACAATGGGAATATCGCTTTCGATCAAGGGAGAGAGGAGCTTAGAAACGCCTATCGTGATGATTTTTGGGAAGTATTACCTGTAGAGCGTCTTCAAGTAACGGATGAAATTAAACTGGACTCGGAAAACAACAACCCCAATTTTATAATTGCCGAAGAAAAAGCCACCAAAGCCATACAAAAGCGCAGTATGGACATTGAAGATATAGAACGCAATCCTCAAACGGATGAGGCTTTTTTGCTTTTGGGGAAAGCACGCTATTTTGATCAACGCTATATACCGGCCTTGGAGTCATTTAATTACATACTTCGCAAATATGAACAAAGCAATAAGTTAAATGAAGCTACCATCTGGCGGGAGAAGACCCATATGCGGCTTGACAATCCTGAATTGGCCATAAAAAACCTGAGGCGTTTGCTAAAATTTGAGCAACTAAAAGACCAGGAATACGCGGACACCTATGCTGTTCTTGCCCAGAGCTATCTGAATCTCAACGCTCCGGATACAGCCATCCAACAACTGAAGATTGCCCAGGCCTATACAAGAAAAAACGAGGAGCGGGGGCGTTATCTTTTTATTATCGGTCAGTTATACAATCAATTGGGCTTCAAGGATAGTGCTAATTATGCATTTGATAAGGTCATTGAACTCAATCGAAAATCGCCAAGGGTATATATGATCAATGCGCATCTGAAGAAAATCCAGAATACCCAGATCACTTCCGAAAATCAGGAGTTTCTACTGGAATACCTGGTTGATTTGGAAGAGAATCGGGAAAACCGCCCGTTTTTGGATAAGATCTACCACCAGATTGCGAATTATCACTTAGAAATAGCATCAGATAGTACGGCATTGGCCTATTATAACAAATCCCTTAGGGCCACCCAGCAAGACAGGAAACTGAATGCAAAGAATTATGAGATCCTTGGCGAATACAACTTCAACCTAAAGGAATATAAAACTGCAGGAGCCTACTATGACAGTACGTTGACCAATTTGGTAGAAAACACTAAGAAATATCGCCGCATCAAAAAGAAGTTCGATAATCTCGAAGATGTCATAGCCTATGAAGAAGTAGTACGCCATACCGATAGTGTGATAACCCTCTATCAAATGCCGAAGGAGGAGCGCATTTCCTATTTTGAAGATTATATCAATCAATTAAAAGAAAAAGAAGCGGCCCTGGAAGCTGAAAAGGAGAAAAAGGCAAGTGCCGGCTATGCAGCTTTTGCAACTACCCAGGGGGGTAAGGAAAACCAGGGGAAGTTTTATTTTTATAATATTACCAGTTTGGGGTATGGAAAGACTGATTTTAAAACGCGCTGGGGGGAACGACCCCTGGAGGACGACTGGCGTTGGAGCACTAAGACACGAATAGCGCCATCTGAGGCCACAGGGGAGGCAGTGGCGGATGCGTCAGGGCAACCCATTTCCGAAGAGGAAAAGTACTCCGTGGAGTATTATTTGGAGCAACTTCCTAAAGAGCAATCGGTTATCGATAGTATGGCCATAGAACGCAATTTCGCCAACTACCAACTGGGATTGATTTACAAGGAGAAGTTTAAGGAAAATCTGCTGGCGGCATCAAAATTGGAGGCGGTTTTAGCCAATTCGCCCGAAGAGCGCTTGATACTTCCTTCAAAATATAACCTGTATAAGATCTATGAGGAATCAGGCAGTCCACTCGCCCGGGATATGCGTGCAAATATTATTGCGAACCATCCCGATAGCCGTTATACCGAGATCTTGATGAATCCTCAGGCGGTTTTGGCGGATAACCTGGACAGTCCGGAAGCGAAGTACAAACAATTATATCAATCGTATGAAGCGCAGCGCTTTTTGAAAGTGATAACGGAATCCCAGGAACTCATTAACACCTATACCGGAGACCCTATCGTGCCTAAGTTTGAAATGCTAAAGGCCAATGCCATTGGAAGGTTGCAAGGATTTGAGCCGTATAAAGAAGCGCTGAACTATGTGGCCCTAACCTATCCGAATAACCCCGAAGGCAAGAAGGCCGAACAGATAGTTGCCGAACAACTGCCAAAAATGGCATCTAAAGAGTTTTCTCCCGAGGAAGGCAGTAAAGGAACCGGAAATTGGAAAGTTGTTTTTCCTTTTACACGAGAAGATAGTTCAAAACCGGAAAAACTGATAAAACGATTGGAAGACGCCATTGAAGACTTACGATATAAAAATGTGGTTTCTAAAGACATTTACGATTTAGAAAACCAATTTGTTGTTGTACATGGCTTTAAATCCAAAGACTTTGCTTTAGGCTTTGCCGAGCTTATAAAAAATAATAGAGACTACCGCATTAAGGATGAGAATTTTGTAATTTTATCGCAGAACTACCAGACCATCCTTATTCACAAGAATTTAAACGCCTATATGGCACAAATGTTAACCCCAAAACCCTGAACAAAATGTTTTCAGACAACAAAAAACCACGCCCTATGGAAACCTTTGGAGGACAACCCAACAGAATAGAAAAGAACACGATTATCAAGGGGAATATTACCTCAGAAGCAGATTTCAGAATTGATGGCAAACTGGAAGGGAATGTAAAGACCTCCGGTAAGGTAGTAATTGGAAAAGATGGACTGATCAAAGGAAAGGTAGAATGCGTAAATGCAGATATTGAAGGAAGCTTCAATGGAGAACTCTACGTTTCTGAATTGCTCTCTCTTAAAAACTCGGCTAGAATTGAAGGCACGGTAAACGTAGCTAAGTTGGCCGTAGAACCCGGAGCTACTTTTAACGCATCCTGTACTATGGGAAAAGGAACAGTTCCTTCCCCCTCAACACATAAGCTACAACAGCCTCCTAAAGTGAATGAACCCGCAAAAGTCTCCTAAGAAAAAGGATCCCCTAAAAAATGCACTTGCCTTAACGGGCATTGCTTTTGAAATGGGGGTGATCATCTACTTAGCGGTTAAAGGAGGTAATTGGTTGGATGCCCATTACGAGACGGAAAAAAAGTATTTTACGGTTATAGCCACACTCCTGGGTGTGGCTATTTCAATTTGGCTAGTTTTGCAGCAATTGAAAAGACTAAACAATTGACCGGTCCACTAAAACTATTGATCAATTTTTTCTTCACCCTGTTTCTTGTCCTCTTACTTGCATTTTTGGCACATTCCAACGCGTTTAACAAGGATTTCAGTACCCCTGAACTACTCTATCCGGGGTATGGTATCAACTTTCTTTTAGCTGCGGTTATTTTTGTTGGGCTCTTTCTGGCACGAAAAAAACTCAAGAATACACTAGGCTTTTTATTCATGGGGGGCAGCTTTTTGAAGTTTGCCGTTTTTTTTGTGGTTTTTTATCCAGACTATAAAGCGGACGGGGACATTCAAAACGCAGAGTTTGCCGCTTTTTTTGTGCCTTATGTATTGGCATTAATAGTAGAAACGTATTTCGCTTCTAAAATGCTGAATCAGATGGCTGATTCCTGATTTCCCAAGCTCGTTCCAAATCACTTAAAATAAAGCACTAAAGCTTTTCTGATTTTAATTGAATGACTTACATTTGCACCGATTTTTAGAGACCGTTAGTTCTAGCGAAATGCGAAAAACGTTTTTGAGGAGTTTTCTTCTTTTTACTGCACTACTTTTAAGTCAAACTTCCTTCTCCAAAGAAAAGGAGGAAAAACACGGGGAGGAGGGTCATGGAAAAGACCTTCAGACAGAAATTAAAGAATACATCCTTCATCACCTGCAGGATTCTCATGACTTTTCTTTATTCTCCTATACTAAGGAAAACGGGGAGCACAAATATGTGGGATTTCCATTACCCGTAATTCTATGGGACGATGGGTTAAAGGTATTTTCTTCTTCTAAGTTACATCACGGGGAAACGGTAGCAGCGGCAGGTGGAAATTTTTACAAACTTTATCACGGGAAGCTCTATCGGACAGATGCCGAAGGAACCATCACCTATGATGAAGAACATCATCCAACGAATGTTAAACCGCTGGATTTTTCCATTACCAAGAACGTGGTAATGATCATTATAACCGGGCTGTTAATGTTATGGCTGTTTTCAAGTCTGGCAAGGTCATATGCTAAAAATGACGGTATACCTACCGGAGTGGGGCGTTTCTTCGAACCCATTGTACTTTATATAAGGGATGATATTGCACGGCCCAATATAGGAGAGAAACGCTACAAAAAATATATGCCCTTTTTACTAACCATATTTTTCTTCATATGGTTTTTGAACATGTTTGGTATGACGCCGCTTGGAATTAATGTAACTGGAAACATTGCCATTACAACGGCCTTGGCGGTACTTACTTTTATAATTACAAATTTTACAGGGACCAAGGATTATTGGATGCACCAATTCAACCCACTGGGTAGTGCGTTACCCTGGTACGGGAAAATACCCTTGTACATTATTTTGGTTCCTATAGAATTATTAGGACTAATCATTAAACCTTTTTCACTGTTAATTCGATTGTATGCCAACATGCAAGCTGGGCATATTGTTATCGGGAGTTTAATTGGTCTGATGTTCATTTTTAAGAGTTGGATAGGAAGCCCGTTGTCGTTTGGCCTGGCTTTCGCGATTATGTTGATTGAAGTGCTGGTGGCTTTGCTGCAAGCGTATATTTTTACCATGTTGAGCGCGTTGTATTTCGGATTTGCTTCCGAAGAACACGAGCACGACCATGGGCATGACGATGAGCCCGAGTTGGCGCATCTTTAAAAAATTGAATCTTTAATTTTTAAACTAGATAGACATGGAAATTCCAGTAATGGTAGGTGCAGGTTTGGTAGTTATCGGTGTTGGTTTGGGAATTGGTAGAATTGGTGGATCCGCTATGGAAGCCATCGCTCGTCAACCCGAAGCATACGGTAAAATCCAGACAGCAATGTTGATTGTTGCTGCATTGATTGAAGGTATTGGTTTTGCTGCTCTTTTCGCAGTGTAATCAGTCATCTAAAAGTAAACGGCTGCAACGGTTGGTTGCAGCCTTTGCTTCTTAAAAATTAAGAAATAAAGGATTAGACATGGAAAAATTATTGGAGGAGTTTTCATTAGGGCTGTTTTTTTGGCAAACACTGTTATTCCTTTTGTTGCTGTGGCTACTTTGGAAATTTGCATGGAAACCCATATTGTCAGCGGTAAATGATCGCGAAGAAGGCATCAAAAATGCACTTCAGGCAGCAGAAGATGCAAAAAAGGAGATGCAAAATGTGACTGCGGATAGCGAGAATCTGTTAAAAGAGGCACGTGCCGAGCGGGAAAAGTTGTTAAAGGAAGCCCGGGAGATCAAGGAAAAGATGATTGCAGATGCCAAAGAACAGGCGGAAGTGGAAGGAGACAAAATGATAAAGCAGGCACAAGCAGCTATTGAAAGTGAAAAGAAAGCAGCTGTTGCTGATATTAAGGAGCAAGTAGCAACACTTTCTGTTGATATTGCAGAGAAAGTAATCCAAGGAGAATTGTCTGACAAGAAAAAGCAACTAAAAGTTGTAGAGGATATGTTAGGCGATGTAAAATTCAACTAATTCCAACCCATGAACGAAAGTAGGGTAGCCTTACGGTATGCAAAAGCAACCTTAGACTTTGCGGTGGAGAAGAAAGCGGCAGAAAAGGTAGATGCTGATATGCGAAAAGTTGCGGAGACCATCTCAGACAACAGTGAGCTTCAGCAACTTTTGTCAAGCCCGATCATCAAGAACGAGGTGAAGAAAAGTGCACTCACCGAGATTTTTAAAGGAAGTAACGAAATCTCACTGGGACTCATCAACACTTTAGCCGATAATAAGCGCATTGATCTGTTGCAAGAAGTGGCGTACAAGTACATCATCCAATATGAAAAGATGAAAGGGGAAGATGTGGCTACGGTTACCACGGCAGTGCCTTTAACGGCAGCCTTGGAGAAACAGATTTTAACGAAGGTGGAGGCGCTTACAGGGAATAAAGTATCCCTTCAAAATAAAGTTGATGAAAGCATTGTGGGGGGATTCATCCTACGGGTAGGGGATTTACAATACGATGCCAGTGTGGCAAACAAACTGAATACATTAAAACGAGAATTTACAAAAAGTCTATAAAATGGCGGGAGTAAAAGCAGCTGAGGTTTCAGCAATATTGAAAAAACAATTATCAGGCTTCGAAGCAACTGCTTCCCTGGACGAAG
The DNA here is from genome assembly GCA_028284665.1 of Croceivirga sp. Lineage (GTDB taxonomy): Bacteria > Bacteroidota > Bacteroidia > Flavobacteriales > Flavobacteriaceae > Croceivirga. The sequence goes on along the minus strand of JANQRG010000045.1, from coordinate 131,111 downwards.
TAGGTACGGTGCTTCAGGTTGGGGATGGTATTGCCAGGGTATATGGATTATCAAATGCGCAATACGGTGAGTTAGTGGAGTTTGATGGAGGCCTGCAAGGGATCGTATTGAACCTGGAAGAAGATAATGTTGGTGTCGTATTATTGGGGCCATCTAAAGAGATTTTAGAAGGCGCCACGGTAAAACGAACGCAGCTTATCGCTTCCATTAATGTGGGGGAAGGTATTGTAGGCCGCGTTGTTGATACTTTGGGAACTCCTATTGACGGAAAAGGCCCGATTGCAGGGGAGACCTATGAAATGCCTTTGGAGCGAAAAGCGCCGGGAGTTATCTACCGTCAGCCTGTTAACGAACCTTTGCAAACCGGGGTAAAAGCCATTGATGCGATGATTCCGATCGGACGTGGTCAACGTGAGTTGGTAATCGGTGACCGTCAAACCGGAAAAACAACCGTTTGTATCGACACTATTTTGAATCAGAAAGAATTCTTCGATGCAGGCGAGCCGGTATATTGTATTTATGTTGCAGTGGGTCAAAAAGCATCCACTGTTGCAGCCATTGCAAAAACCCTTGAAGATAAAGGAGCTTTAGCCTACACCACAATTGTAGCTGCGAACGCATCAGACCCTGCTCCTATGCAGGTGTATGCCCCTTTTGCCGGCGCAGCAATTGGTGAATACTTCCGGGACACAGGTCGTCCTGCTTTGATCATCTACGATGACTTATCAAAACAAGCGGTTGCCTATCGCGAGGTATCGCTTCTACTTAGGAGACCTCCTGGGCGTGAAGCCTATCCAGGAGACGTATTCTATTTACACTCCAGACTGTTGGAACGGGCAGCAAAGATCATCAACGATGATGCAGTGGCCCAGAACATGAATGACCTTCCTGATGTCTTGAAGGATAAAGTAAAAGGAGGAGGTTCATTAACGGCCTTACCTATTATTGAAACACAGGCGGGTGACGTCTCTGCTTATATTCCTACAAACGTAATTTCCATCACGGATGGCCAAATTTTCCTGGAGCAGGATCTCTTTAACCAAGGGGTACGCCCCGCGATCAACGTTGGTATTTCGGTATCGCGTGTAGGAGGATCAGCACAGATAAAGGCAATGAAAAAAGTGGCGGGAACATTAAAATTGGACCAGGCACAGTTCCGCGAATTAGAGGCATTTGCCAAATTCGGTTCGGACCTGGATGCGGCCACTATGAATGTCATCGGAAAGGGGCGCAGAAATGTGGAGATTTTGAAGCAAGCTCAAAACGACCCCTTCACTGTGGAGGATCAGGTAGCCATTATATTTGCCGGTTCCAAGAACCTGTTACGAGATGTTCCTGTTAATAAGGTAAAAGAGTTTGAACGCGATTTTCTTGAGTTCTTAAATGCGCAACATAGAGGTGTTTTGGACACTTTAAAATCAGGTAAGCTTACCGATGAGGTTATCGAAACGCTGACCTCAGTTTGTAAGGATCTAACAAGCAAGTACAAAGCTTAAATTCTTGTCGTTCCTGCGACCGCAGGAATCAAGAACAAAATGGATTCCGCATCAAGTGCGGAATGACAAAATAGAAAAATGGCGAACTTAAAAGAGATACGAAATAGGATTTCTACGGTAAAATCAACAATGCAAATTACCAGTGCCATGAAAATGGTTTCTGCTGCTAAGTTGAAAAAGGCCCAGGACGCCATTACCGCAATGCGTCCTTACGCCAATAAGCTAACCGAGCTATTGCAGAACCTGAGTGGTAGCCTTGATGGTGACGTTGGCGCAAAGTATACCGATAATAGAGCGGTAAAAAAAGTGCTTGTGGTGGCTATTACCTCTAATCGTGGTCTTTGTGGCGCGTTTAATTCGAATGTTATCAAAGAATCGGTTTCGCTGTACCATGGGAAATACGGAGGGAAGCAGGTAGACTTTATGACCATTGGAAAGAAAGGCAATGATATTTTGGCAAAGAAGTTTAACATCCTGGCCAATCAGAGCGGGATTTTTGATGCTTTGACCTTTGAGAATGTTGCTAACATCGCTGAGGATTTAATGCACAGGTTTACTGAAGGGGAATATGATCGAATTGAGTTGGTCTACAACCGTTTCAAGAACGCAGCAACTCAAATTGTTACCACAGAGCAGTTTCTCCCCATTGTACCGGTGGAAGGCGATGCCAATGCCGGGGCGGATTACATTTTTGAACCCTCCAAACCGGAAATTGTAGAACAACTAATTCCAAAATCCCTAAAAACCCAGTTGTACAAGGCCATTCGAGATTCCTTTGCCAGTGAACATGGGGCACGGATGACCGCAATGCACAAAGCGACGGATAATGCTTCCGAACTAAAGGATCAATTAACCCTAACGTATAACAAAGCGCGACAAGCCGCTATAACCGGGGAGATTCTGGAAATTGTTGGAGGAGCCGAAGCGTTGAATGATTAATACGGATATTTTATTATCCTATAAACAATCCTTAAAGCCTCACGACGTGAGGCTTTAATTTTTTAAATGAAATCGAAGAAAACTGCATTACTTTTTATTTTCATCACCATTTTGGTTGATGTTATAGGTATTGGAATTATTATCCCTATAATTCCCGATTTTATAATGCAACTAACCGGAGAGGGAAATTACATGGCCGTGATTTATGGAATGTGGTTGACCACAGCCTTCGCCGGGATGCAATTCTTTTTTTCCCCCATCCTTGGGGAAATTTCTGATCAATATGGGCGAAAACCTATTCTATTGCTTTCCCTTTTAGGGTTAAGTATCGATTATTTAGTTCATGCATGGGCGCCTACGATCACCTGGCTTTTTGTGGGACGCTTTCTGGCAGGAATAACGGGAGCGAGTTTTACGGTGGCGTCGGCATACATTGCCGATATCAGTACAATGGAGGAAAAAGCCAAGAACTTTGGTTTAATTGGGGCGGCATTTGGGCTTGGGTTTATTGTTGGTCCGGGTATTGGAGGATATTTTGGAGATATCAGTATTCGCTTGCCGTTCTATATTGCGGCCGGGCTTACCTTTGCCAATTTTCTGTTTGGATGGTTTGTAGTTCCGGAGTCTTTGGTCAAAGAAAACAGAAGGCCCATAAACACTTTAAAGATGATCCCCGGGGTGTCCCTTGTGGCCCTGAGGAATTATAAAGGTGTACTACTTTTGATAGGAGCTTTTTTTCTGGCCAATTTGGCTGGGCAAGCCTTACCTTCCGTTTGGTCGTATTTCTGTATTGAACGCTTCGATTGGAGTCCAAAACAAATAGGATTTTCCCTGGTCGTAGTTGGACTTTTGGTGGCTTTTGTCCAGGGATTTCTAGTAGGAAGAGCTATTGAGTGGTTCGGAAAACAAAACGTGGTAACATTCGGCTTTCTGCTATGGACCTTAGGGATGTTTCTCTTTTCGCAAGCCTCAGAGCCGTGGATGCTGTATGCTTTTTTAATACCCTATGCCCTTGGAGGGGTTGCTGGTCCAACCGTGCAGGGCATAATTTCCAACCAGGTTTCTGAAAAAGAGCAGGGGAACCTTCAGGGCTCAATAACGGGTTTAGTGAGTGTTACAGCCATTTTAGGGCAGCTGATTTTTGCCCCGGTGTTCTACTTCTTTGTGCGTCCGGAGACAACACGTTACTTTCCTGGTGCTTCCTTTGCACTTGCAGGCTTTTTGTTGCTGATTGCTTTTGTTTTAGCAAAAATTGCAATGAATAGAATAGCAATCCGTTGAGGTGATGACTGCCTCGTTTTTCAAGAGCCCTTTTGCTTCAAAGGAGAGTCAATACTGTTCTCCAAGTGGATATCAATATACTTTTGATTTAGTTCATCGGAATCCCCGTACTGTTTACGTAATGCTTCCAGCTGTTGTTTTAACCTCGTAACAACGTCAGCGTACTTAGGATCCTCGTAAACATTTCTGATTTCGTTGGGATCATTTAATCTATCGTACAACTCCCATTCGTCCACATCGTAATAAAAATGAGCCAGCTTGTATTCCTTGGTTACTATACCATAATGTCGTTTTACCTGATGTACCGCCGGGTACTCATAATAGTGATAATACACCGCGTTTCTTGTCCATTGGGTCTCATTTGAAGTCAAGAGGGGCATCAAACTTTCTCCCTGCATGTCTGCAGGAGCCTCAATTTGAGCTGCTTCCAACAAAGTTTGGGCAAAATCAAGGTTTTGAACCATTTCTTCGTTCGTGATGCCGGGGGCAATGGCATTTGGCCAGCGTACCAATAGTGGCGTCTTAAAAGACTCATTGTAAATAAACCGCTTATCGAACCAGCCGTGTTCGCCCAGGTAAAAACCCTGGTCTGAGGTATATACCACCAAGGTGTTTTCGGAAAGGCCGTTTTCATCCAAATAGTCCAAAACCCGACCCACATTGTCGTCCACGGATGAAACACACGCTAAATAGTCCTGCATGTAGCGTTGATATTTCCAGCGCATTTTATCTTCCCTTGACATTGTCGACCAGTTTTCTTCAAAGTCTTGGTTGATTTTATCCAAAATGGGCTCATAAAGTGCCTTTTGATCCTCGGTAAGCCGTTCGGTATAGGGTCCATGAAAGCCGTTGTTGTATTCAGGGACAAACGGCTCAGGTTGCATTTTTTTAGACAGTTCTGGTCGGATTTTACTGTCATGATTGTACATCATATCGGTAAGAAGGTTCATCTCGGCTGTTCGGGCGGCGGCACCTCTGTTTTGATAATCATCAAAAAGGGTTGCCGGTTCGGGGAATTTCTTGTTCATAAATTCCTCAAACTTATCCGGTCTGGGCCACCAGGGGCGATGTGGCGCCTTATGCAGATACATGAGCATGAAAGGTTTTAACGTATCCCTTTTTTTATCCATCCAATCCAACGTTAAATCTGTGATGACATCAGTAACATAGCCTTCCATCCTGGTAGTATCTCCATTTTTGGTGATAAAATCAGGATTGATATAGTTTCCTTGTCCAGGTAAGATCATAAAATCATCTACGCCTTTGGGATTATTGCCAAAATGTAGTTTGCCAAACATTGCCGTTTGATAACCCGCTTTCTGGAAAAGCTCAGGAAAGGTGACCTGTGTGGTATCAAATGGGCGAGAGTTGTCTGTTTTACCATTGATATGTGTATGCTTTCCTGTCAAAATAGTAGCTCTTGAAGGCGCACAGATGGAATTGGTAACACAGGCATTGGTAAATAGTATCCCCTCTTTACCGATTCGGTCAATATTTGGAGTTCTGATCAAATGACTTTGGTAAGCGCTTATAGCCTGGTAAGCATGATCATCCGACATGATGAATAGAATGTTAGGCCTTTGGTAAACTTTTTTGTCAATGCCCTTGTGTTGCGTGCAAGATGTAAACAATAATGCCAAAACAAAATAGGGTGTATATGCTTTAAGAAAGTTCATTTTGTGGGATGTTTTCCTTGAAGATAGCAAAATTGCACTTCTGTTGAAAAGCCTTTAAGCTTTGGCATCAATTTTGGTTTTATATCTTTACAATTCAAGCATATTTCAATGAGAAAATATCCTTATATATTGCTGGCCATGGTGTTTTCCTTACTTGGTTGTTCTTCTCAGAAGAAATTCGAAACCCAAGCCCCTTTTGAGTTAGGAGATGCGAGCTGTCAATCGTGGACAGGCGGTAGGGCGGAAGGTGGCTCCGGAATGCTATTAACTATTCCTGTTTCCGGAGAAAACATGGAACAAATGCAGCTGAGGAAAGCCTATTTTAGAGAAAGAGTTGCAGACCTCACTTTAGAAGACACAGAAGATGGCTGGTTGGTCAAAGCTAACTTTTTGGATCAAACCCTGGACAAGCCGGATATCATAATGCATGCCGATCCAAAAAAAGAAGTAGGAAATCGGCCGCCGCAGCCTAAAGTAAAGTTTCCTTTTGAACTGGGACAAGATCAATGTGTGATTAGCTACATGGAGGGGGATACCGAGAAATTCTTCAGGATAGAAGGTGTACAGGAGAAGAAACCGCTAATTTACCGATAGTAGATAATTTAACTACTTTTACTAAAGTATACCCCGAAGTTCAACTTCGGGGTTTGTTTTAATACCATTTTCCGTTGAGCCCGCTTAAAAAACTATTTGAGCAGACCTTTATATATGGTTTGGCAACAGTATTGCCGAGAGTACTGTCGGTATTGTTGCTACCCTTGTATACCGAGGTTTTTGAAAACGCAGATGGTTATGGAGAGTATACCAAAATATACGCCTGGATCGCCATTTTCAACGTAGTGCTGGCGTATGGTATGGAGACCGCCTTTTTTCGATTCTTTCTAAAAGAGGATAAAAAGTCATCAGTAGTAACTACTGCTTTTATCTCCCTTTTGAGTTCTACTACCCTTTTTGGGATTCTTGCATTTCTGTTTAAAGGAGTATTATCTGATTTTACCGGAATTAAGGTAGAATACCTTGAGTACACGGTGTTTATTCTTGCTTTGGATGCACTGGCCATTCTCCCTTTCGCCCTACTTAGAGCCAGGGAGAAACCTATGAAATATGCCATACTGAAGTTGATCAACGTGGGGATCAATCTAGGGTTAAATGTGTTCTTTTTATTATTACTGCCACGTCTTGGACAGGAGGAGCAAGGATTCTTTGGAGGGCTTTATCGACCCGGGTTTGAGATCCCATATATTTTCATTTCCAACATCGTTGCCAGCGGGATCACATTACTAATGGTTAGTCCGGCCTATTTCCGCGTGAAATATACCTTTGATACTCAGCTTTGGAAGCGAATGATGAAATACGCCATTCCGGTTATGTTTGCAGGGATCGCATTTACGATAAATGAAGTATTGGATAAAATTTTAGTGGCGGAGATGGTTTCAGATGCGGAAGCGGGAAAATATGCCGCATGCTATAAACTGGCATTGTTTATGACCTTATATGGAACAGCCTTTCGTCTTGGGGTGGAACCCTTTTTCTTTAGTCATTCCAATTCCAAAACTCCGGAAAAGACCTATGCCAGGATCACTACCTATTTTGTAATCCTGGGAAGTTGTATTCTGTTAGCAGTGGTGGTGTTTGCCGACCTGTTAAAATTGCTTTTCGTACGAAATGAAGTCTATTGGGAAGCAATGAATGTTGTTCCGATCATACTTTTAGCCAGTTTCTGCCTGGGAATTTACCATAACCTATCAGTATGGTATAAAGTCACCGATAGGACCCGATATGGGGCTTTCATTTCTTCCGTTGGAGCTGTGCTAACCCTGGTTATTAATTTTGCCTTTATTCCAAAAATTGGATATATGGCTTCTGCAATAGCTACCTTGGCGGCCTATGGAACAATGATGGGGCTATCGTATTACTTCGGTAAGAAATACTACCCTATTCCCTATAACATGCGTAAAATCATTTTTTATGGAGGGGTCTCTATTTTGTTTTCGATAATTTCCTTTTATGTTTTTAATCGAAACTTAATAATAGGCACCCTCTTGCTTTTTGTATTTTTGGGCTTGATTTACAAATTGGAAGGCGACAAGCTAAAGAACATTTTTTTAAAAAGTGAAAGTAAAGATCATTAACCAGTCAGGGCATCCTTTGCCGGAATACGAAACCATAGGCTCAGCGGGAGTAGATCTAAGGGCAAACATTACGGAAACGATAACCTTGAAACCTTTAGAAAGAGCTATTGTTAAAACTGGTCTTTTTCTGGAAATACCTATAGGGTATGAGGCTCAAATTAGACCGAGAAGTGGCTTGGCAGCAAAAAAAGGCATTACGGTATTGAATAGCCCGGGAACTATTGACGCAGATTACAGGGGAGAGTTGGGGGTTATCCTCGTTAATTTGTCGAATGAAGCATATGTAATTGAAGACGGTGATCGTATTGCTCAGATGATTATCGCTAAGCATGAGAGGGCCAATTGGATTGAGGTAGAGGTGCTTACTGAGACTTCCAGGGGAAGTGGAGGCTTTGGCAGTACAGGCTTGAATTGATGCCCAACAACCAGTAGAGTCTTAATTACGTATATCAAAATATATGAAAATCATTGTTCCAATGGCAGGTCGGGGGTCTCGATTACGGCCCCACACCTTAACCGTGCCAAAACCGTTAATTCCAGTTGCGGGGAAGCCCATTGTTCATCGATTGGTAAGCGACATTGCCAAGGTCCTGGGAGAACCCATTGAAGAAGTAGCATTTATTTTAGGAGATCCCGCCTTTTTTGGTGAGGATATTGTAGAACAACTACAGCTTTTGGCAAAGGAAATAGGTGCTAAAGCGTCGATATACCGACAAGATCAACCCTTGGGTACGGGACACGCCATAATGAGCGCTAAACCTTCACTAACAGGTTCTGCGGTGATTGCCTATGCCGATACCTTGATCAGAGCAGATTTTGATTTGGACAAAAATGCAGATAGCGTTATTTGGGTAAAGCAGGTACAAAATCCTCAAGCCTATGGGGTAGTGAAACTAAATGACCAAAATCGGATCGTAGAACTTGTGGAGAAACCCCAGGAATTTGTCTCAGATCTCGCGGTTATTGGCATTTATTACTTCAAGGATGTAAGTATTTTAAGAGATGAATTACAGTATGTGCTCGATAACAATATTGTTCACGGAGGAGAGTATCAGATCAATGATGGGATCAAAAGAATGATGGCCAATGGCAAGGTATTTGTAACCGGAGAGGTAAAGGAATGGATGGATTGCGGGAATAAAGAAATTACCGTAGACACCAATGGAAAGATGTTGCGTTTCCTTGAGGAAGACGGAGAGCCCTTGGTGGCCAGTACGGTTTCAAAGGAAAGCTCGGAAATTATAGGACCCTGTTATATCGGGGAAAATGTAGTGCTAAGAAATGCAACCGTTGGGCCGTATACCTCCATTGGAAACGATACCATCATCGAAAATGCAATCGTTAAAAATAGCTTAATTCAAAGTAACACCATCATCAAAAATGCGAACTTAGAGAATGCTATGGTGGGAAACCATGTAAAGTACAATGGTAACTTTGAGACAATTAGCATTGGCGATTACTCGGTGCTAGAATAACTATCCTAAATATTAGGATAGCCCAACTATGGCCAGGAAGGCCATCATAAACAATCGGTTATATTGAAAAGGAATGCTGTACTCGGCTATTCGGTAGTGTTGTTATTTCTAACAACCCCGCCTTTCTACGCACAGGAGGATCAGGAAATTCAGGTTGAACAGAGTTCCGAAGTCTTTTTAGAGGAATATACCGATGAGTTTCAGGAAAAGTTTTTCGAAGCATTGAAGCAGAAAGGTATTCAAAACCATGACAGAGCGATTAATCTGTTATTGGAGTGTAGCGAAATGGATCCTGGCAACAGTACAATAGCGCACGAACTGGCGAAAGCCTACTTGGCGGAAAAGCAATATGCCAATGCCAAAACTCATGCCATGGAAGCCTTAGGGTCAGTTCCTGAAAACTATTGGTATTTGAACACTTTGACCACTATTTTGGAAGCGCAAGGAGAGCAAGTTGAAGATATTAAAAACACTATTCCCTATGCGAATCCTACCCTTAGAAGGAATTTAGCATTAATTTATTTTAGGCAGGAAGCCTATGCCAGGGCGTTAAAACTACTTAACGGTCTCGAAAGCTCTTTCTTTAAAAAGGATCTGGCCAGGAAAATCAATGATTCCCTTTCCTTGGCAGCAGCAACGCAAAAGCTGGAAATAGCAAACCAGGAAGAGCAAGATGATGGTACTGCGGATACGGTACTATCCAATTACAAAAAAGATATTGAGCAATTATTCTTAAAAGAGGATTTTTCCGCAACTGTTACACAAGCGGGGGAAGCCAGGGAAGCCTACCCGCTGCAACCTTTTTTTTACTACTTTCAAGGCGCCGCACTACTAGAGTTGGGCGAAGTAAATCGGGCTATTGCGGTTTTGGAGGAAGGGTTGGAATATCTTTTTGACGATGAACTTTTGGCAAATAAATTTTACAAAACGCTTTCTGAAGCGTTTACTAAAGTAGGTAACTCATCGAAGGCCAATATGTATGCCAACAAAATCAAAACAGGTTCCTGATGAAAGGAATTAGAGGATTCCATATGAAGTTGCTGCTGGTGTTCCTGATAACCGCCATTTTGGTGGGTTGTAAGGGAAAAAAGTCCTTGGTATTGGGAGAAGTCAATACTGCGCTCACCACAAAAAAGATAATCCAAAGTCATTATTCCAATGCTCCGGACTTCAGAACCTTAAGCGGAAGGGTCAGGATAGATTATTTTGACGGGGACAAAAAGCAGGGCGTTACCGTTAACCTCAGGATGAAAAAAGATGAAGCCATCTGGGTGAGCGCCCCTTTGGGAATTTTCAAGGCCTATATCACGCCAAACAGGGTATCTTTTTACAACAAGCTTGAGGGTGAGTATTTTGATGGCGACTTTGAATTTTTAAGCGATTTGCTGGGGACAGAAATGGATTTTGAGAAGATGGAAAATCTACTATTGGGTAATACGGTGTTAGATCTGAGAAAAGAGCGCTACGTGTCCTCAGTTTCCGATAATAGTTATAGGCTGCAACCGAGATCGCAACAGGAACTCTACAATGTGTTTTTTACTTTGGAACCTCGTTTTTTTAGAGCCAAGCGCCAGGAGTTAACACAACCACAAAAAAACAGAATTTTAACCATGGATTACGCCTATCAGGATATTGATGGCAAAGCCACACCAAGTATGGTATTGATTGAAGCGGCTAACAGTAAGGATAGGACAAGCATTCAGTTGGACTTCAAGAATATCGAGTTTGATAAAACGCTAAATTTTCCATACAAAATCCCCAAGGGTTTTAAATCCGTAGTCTCCCGCTAAGATGATAGGTAGTAAGAGATTTAGACTTCTTTTTTTGGTTGTCCTCCTGTTAAGTGGGACTTTTTTGTTTGCGCAATCTAACGAACAAAAGGCGTTGGAAGCAAGAAGAGCTTCGCTTCAGAAAGAAATTGCCGAAATGAATCGCTTGCTTTCAGAAGAAAAAGAAGAAAAAGGAACGGTTTTGGAGCAAATGGAAGCGCTGGATCAAAAGATTAATGTGCGTCAGGAGTTAATACGGGTAACCAATCGGCAATCTAATTTACTGAATCGACAGATTAACACTAACGTTAGAAGCATATCAAAGCTTAGGGAAGATCTGGAACTATTAAAACAGGATTATGCAAAACTCATTGTACACGCCTATCAAAATAGGTCAGATCAGAACCGACTGATGTTTTTGCTGTCCTCAGAGAATTTCTTTCAGGCCTTAAAACGGTTCCAATATATTAAACAATATGCGCAACATAGAAAACAGCAAGGGGAAGCGATTCAAACCAAGACGGAAGAGTTGGTGAGGCTTAACAAGGATCTGGTAGAGCAGCGCAAGGTGAAAAATGCGTTATTGGAGGAAAACAAACTCGCTAAACAACAGCTTTACAAAGAGATTACTACCCAAAAGGAATTGTTAAGGACTATTCGTGCCAATGAAAGCCGATACGTTCAGATAATCGAGGAAAAAAGAAAGGAATCCAGGAGAATTGATAGGGAGATAGAGCGATTGATACGAAGTGCAATAGTAAGCTCAAACAAGGCTTCTGGAAGCTCCAGTACTACGAGTTTTGAGCTAACCCCGGAAGCAAGGGCATTGGCGTCCAATTTTTCTTCCAATAAGGGAAAGTTAATTTGGCCGGTGGAAAAAGGAATAAAAAGTCAGGGTTTTGGAGTGTACGCAGACAAAATATATCCCGGCATAAAGCATCAGAACAATGGGGTAACCATTACCACGAATAAAGGAGAAACGGCCAGAGCCATCTTTGAAGGAGAAGTAGTCACTGTAATGACAGATAAAATGGGTCGCAAAGGGGTATTCATAAGGCACGGTAACTATATTAGCATGTATTGGAATCTGGCGAATAGCTACGTGCAAAAAGGAGATAAGGTTGCGGCTAAAGAAGAGCTGGGACAGATATATACCAATCGGTTTAATGGCACGACTAAACTGAAATTTTATCTTTACCAGGACAGCAAAAAACTAAATCCTGAACATTGGATCTATAAATTATAAGCATGAAAACGATAACAGACATAAAAGGCACTTTTTCGCTGCATAACGGGGTAGAAATGCCGTATTTTGGATTAGGAGTTTATTTATCGAAAGATGGCCAGGAAGTAATTAATGCGATACAATGGGCTTTAGAGGCGGGATATAGGCACATCGATACAGCTTCAATTTATAAAAATGAAGAAGGGGTAGGAGAAGGATTAAAGCAGGGAGGAGTGCCCCGGGAAGAAGTTTTTGTGGTCAGCAAGGTATGGAACAATGATCAGGGGTATGATAGTACCCTCAGAGCCTTTGATGAGAGTTTGAAGCGATTGGATTTGGACTTTTTGGATCTTTATTTGATTCATTGGCCGGTAGCGGGCAAATACAAAGAAAGTTGGAAGGCCCTGGAAAAAATTTATGAAGAAGGGAGAGTAAGGGCTATTGGAGTAAGTAATTTTTTGCAGCACCATCTGGAGGATTTGATGAGTGAGTGCGATGTGGTTCCGATGGTAAACCAGATGGAATTCCACCCGTTTTTAGTCCAGCAGGATCTGATCGATTTTTGCAACGAAAATACCATTCAGTATGAGGCATGGTCTCCTATGATGCAAGGAAAGATCTTTGGGATGGAAGAGTTTAAAAATCTTTCGGAAAAATATGGAAAGTCCATAGCGCAGATCGTACTCCGCTGGGATCTTCAAAAAGGGGTGGTGACCATTCCCAAATCAGCAAAAAAAGAACGGATTCTGGCGAATGCCGATATTTTCGATTTTGAACTATCCAAAGAGGATGTAAATCTTTTGGATAGTATGCACCGGGGGCAGCGCTTTGGCCCGGATCCGGACAATTTTGATTTTTAAACTACTCGTCGCCAACAAATAGCGCCTTAAGTTCTGTGGCATCATTAGGTTTCATCTTTCCTGCAAGGACAAGACTTAATTGTTTTCTTCTTAGTGCGGCGGCAAAACGTTCTTTTTCCAATTCGGATTCCGGCAGCAAGGGAGGTACCTCGGTGGGATTGCCGGTTTCATCCACCGCAACAAAAGTGTAAATTGCCTCATTGGCCTTACTGCGTTCACCACTGATACGGTCTTCCATCCAAACATCTAGGTACACTTCCATTGAAGTACGGAATGCACGGGAAATAGCAGCTTCCACAGTGAGTACACTGCCTAAAGGGACAGAACGATTAAAGGCTACGTGATTGACGGAAGCGGTAACGGTAATCCGCCTGCTATGCCTTCTTGCGGCGATACTTGCGGCACGATCCATTCTGGCTAACAGTTCACCGCCAAATAGGTTGTTTAGGGGATTGGTTTCACTTGGGAGTACCAAATCGGTCATCACAGTGCGAGAGGCACTTGGAGTTTTTGCGCGCATGCTTTTTTGGCAAAGTTAGGTAAGCGCTATTAGTTGATTAACTAAAGCAAGATTTATTTTTCTCGTACAGAAAGCATCCAGGCATCCCTGGAAACGGTAGCTTTAATTTTTCTTAAGAATTGAAGCGCTTCATTACCATCCGAAAAACTTGCATAAGCTACCTGGTGTAACCCATAAGAATTGGTGCCAAGATAATGGGCTTTATACCCCTGTTGTTGTAATGTAGCAATTTTTTTGTTGGCGTTTTCACGGACTCTAAACGCTCCGGCGATTACATGATGCCTTGCTTCCGAAGTTTTTTTGGAAATGTCAAGGTGAAATGCCGGTAGTTCCAAAGGAGTACTTTCAAAAAAAGTAGCCTCCTGAATATACCTGGAGACCTCTTCCCGAGCCTCTTCTTCCACCGCCAACTGCTGTTGTTTTTGATGATTCGAGTAGAACTGGTAAGCACTTACGCCAGAAGATAGCACCAATAACATTATTGCAGCGTACTTCAAAAAAGGACGTATGCCTAAAGTCTGACGCTTTTCAGGGGTAATGCTGAAAGGCACTCGCTCTTCCAAAGCAACCACCTCCTCTTTTAGTTTTTCTCTGGAAATCGGAGATATGGTAAAGGTAGAGAGACCGAAAGATGTGGTTAAATAATTGGGGGTATCCTCCGGTGAAAATAAAATCTTTTGTTCTTTCCCCATCCATAGTTTTCCTATGCCATCTAACAACAGGGATTCTCCTTTCTCCAAGGTTCCCATCCATTTTTTTGCTTCCTGCTCTACCTGGTCCAGTAGCGTATCATAGGGCTTCTTTTTGATCTCAGCAAGATGGGATATCAACAGGCCATCGTTGGTGCTCAGCCGCTGGTTAAAGGATAATAGTTTCCTAGGAGGGATGAGCGTTTGCTTTTTGGAATCGATCTGTGCAGAAACCGAATTCACCAAAAAAGCACCGAAATTTGGCACCACAACACAGTTATGCCGGTAAAGCAATTCTCCGATATAGTGTTCCAATCGCATAACCGCAAATATTTAAAAAAATGGATGGAGAAGAGTAGTCCGGGATAACTTTTTATTAACATTTGATTTTTGGTATTTTGTGGAAAACTTTTGCAAATGAGTGCGCTTCCTGAGTATGAATTAATTGCGCTATTGCGCCTTCAAAACATACCGAATATCGGCGATATTAATGCCAAAAAATTGCTTGAGCGTTGTGGTAGCGCATCACAGATTTTTAAGGAACGAAAAGAAGCACTCCTAAAGATCGAGGGGATAGGATACAATACGTTAAACGATCTTCATGATCGGATTTGTTTGCAGGAAGCTGAGCAGGAGTTTGAAGCAATTATAACCGGAAGTATCCAATATACCTTTTTTAAGGATGATGATTATCCAAAATTCCTAAGGCATTGTATTGATGCCCCTATCTTGTTGTTCAAGCGGGGAAATATCAATTTACGAAGGAAACGGATCATCAGTATCGTGGGGACTCGGAAAATAACAAGCTATGGTCAAGGGTTTATTGAAGAGTTAATCGATGGGATCGCACCTTTGGAGCCGGTAGTTGTCAGTGGATTTGCGTATGGGGTGGATATTTGTGCTCAAAGGGTGGCGATGGAACACGGTTTACAAACTATTGGCTGCCTTGGCCATGGATTGTATCAAACCTACCCTAGAGCACATCAAAAATACATACCTCTGGTAGAGCGCAATGGAGGATTTTTCACAGAATTTTGGAGTACTACCTCCCCGGATCGTGAAAATTTTTTACGACGGAACCGGATTATCGCAGGAATTAGTGAAGCCACAGTAGTTATTGAATCTGCCGAAAAAGGGGGGAGTTTAGTGACTGCGGACATTGCGCATAGCTACAACCGCGATGTTTTTGCCGTGCCGGGAAGATCTTCTGACAGATATAGTGTGGGGTGTAACAACTTAATCAAGCAGCAAAAGGCACATATGTTGACATCGGCAGCGGATCTTGTCTATATTTTGGGATGGCAGTTGGAAAAGGATAACCCTTCCGCTGTACAAAGACAGTTATTTGTGGACCTGGATGATACCGAAAAAACGATTTACAACTACCTGCAATCAAACGGGAAGCAACTACTGGACACCGTTGCTTTGGAATGTGGTTTCCCCATATTTACCACTTCGTCCACCTTGTTGAATATGGAGATGAAAGGGGTTATTCGCCCGCTACCCGGAAAGTTGTTTGAAGCGATCTAGTACCCTATTTTACTCCGTACCTTTTCCAATACCTTTTCTCCTACCTTTTTTGCTTTTTCAGCCCCTACCGCCAAGGCATCATCCACTTCATTCAGATGATTCATATAGTAGTCAAATTTCTCACGCGGTTCGGCGAACTTTTGCAACAGTAACTCATAAAGTGCCTGTTTAGCATGACCATAGCCATAATCGCCGCCTAAATAATTCGCAGACATTTCTTCAATCTGCTCCTGGGAGGCCAGAATTCTATATAAGGCAAAGACATTATCGTTAGAAGGATCTTTAGGGTCCTCAATAGGGGTGCTATCGGTCACAATACCCATTATTTGCTTCCGAAGCTTCTTATCCGTTTGAAAAAGATTGATGGTATTGTTCTTGCTTTTGCTCATTTTGGCACCATCGGTACCAGGAACATACATGGTGTTTTCCTGGAGTTTCGCATCGGGCAGCACAAAGGTTTCTCCAAACTTATTGTGGAATCTGGATGCTACATCACGAGTCATCTCAAGGTGTTGTAGTTGATCTTTTCCTACGGGAACAACTTCGGCATCGTATAACAAGATATCAGCGGCCATTAACATAGGATACATAAAAATTCCAGCATTCACATCCTGAAGCCTGTCTGCCTTGTCCTTGAAGGAATGGGCCAGGGTTAATCGTTGGTATGGAAAAAAACAACTTAGGTACCAGGCTAGTTCGGCAACCTGGGGCACGTCACTTTGCCGATAAAAAACGGTTTTTTCAATATCAAGGCCAAAAGCCATCCAGGCAGCTGCGGTGGCGTAGGTATTTTTGCGCAATTCATCCCCGTTCTTGATCTGAGTTAATGAATGCATATCGGCAATAAACAGAAATGAATCGTTAGCGGGATCTTCCGCCATACGGATCGCTGGAATGATGGCGCCAAGAATATTACCCAAATGGGGCACTCCTGTACTTTGAATGCCTGTCAAAATCCTAGCCATGCCAAAAAA
Source organism: Croceivirga sp. (assembly GCA_028284665.1). Taxonomy (GTDB): domain Bacteria; phylum Bacteroidota; class Bacteroidia; order Flavobacteriales; family Flavobacteriaceae; genus Croceivirga. The sequence continues at coordinate 114,545 of JANQRG010000045.1, read as the reverse complement.
TTAAGCGATAAAAGTAACAATACCAGAGGTATAAAAAAAGCTATTTTTGACCCGTGCTTTGGTTGGCAAAAAATATAGGCTACGTACTTTATCGTATTTGGTTTTACCTGTTAGTAACAGTGCCTATCCTTGCCTTTTCTCCTCTGCTGTTGTTGACCACGCTATCGGAAAGCACCTATTCGCAGTTTTATTGGTTGGCGCGTAATATCTGGGCCAAATGTATACTATTGGGAATGGGTTGTTGGCCCAAACTGCAGGGGCAAAGCAAAATGGGACGAGGGAAAAACTATATGTTGGTCGCTAATCATACAAGTATGTTAGACATTATGCTAATGTTATATATAAGCAGAGATCCTTTTGTGTTTGTTGGGAAAAAGGAACTGGCCGGTATTCCTGTATTTGGGTTCTTCTATAAGCGGGTTTGTATTTTGGTAGATAGAAATGATGCCAACAGTAGGATGCGTGTGTATAAAAGTGTGCAACGGAGGTTACAGCAGGGACTGGGCATTTGCATTTTTCCAGAAGGGGGTGTACCGGAAGAACACGTTCTATTGGATACGTTCAAGGACGGGGCTTTTAAAATGGCGATAGCGCATGGTATCCCGATTGTGCCCATGTCCTTTTTGGATTGTAAAAAGCGTTTCCCATTTCGTTTTTTCAGTGGCGGGCCGGGAAGACTAAGGGTAATTATACATCCCATTGTAGAAACGAGCACCAAGACAAAGAAAAATTCAGCAGTTATAAAGGAAATGGTCAGGAGAACAATTTTACGGGATTTAGAGAATGATACGAAGTAAAGCACCAATAAAAATTAAAAGCCCCACGGTTTAAAGTGGGGCTTTTTAGTATGCCGCGAGTGCGACTTACCTAACCAACTTCTTCTTAGAACCTAAAGTTCAGTCCACTGTATACCCCAATGGAATAGGGTCTAAAATTACCGGCGGCATTTGAGAACGTATTCAATTGATATTTGAACATTGGCTCAAGGTTTAACCGTAGTTTAGGAGCAATTTCATAGTTAAAGCCAACACCAATATTGGTGCTGAAATTCAAGCTGTTTACATTATTCGCTTCACCCATTTCAGTAACCAAATCTTCGGATTCCAGGGTAACCGCATTATCTACTAGAAACAGCGAACTGATACCTCCTATCAGATGAACACCAAGCTTCCTATCTACAATAGCATAGTTGAGTTCCATGGGGACTTCTACATAACCCAATTGCTGTACCATACGTCCTTCTAGAGGAGCAATTTCTCCCGCAGTTACTTCGACATTGTCCCTAAATGCCGCAACACTATTAGATTTTGGTTCTACTACCAGGTTCCTGGAAGTTTGGGCATAATCGATATTGTCAATAAGGTCATTGGTGGAAGCGGTCAGAGAAGACGAGAATACAATGTCATTGGTATCGTAACCAAAATCAACTTTATGGACCCCTGATCGAATGCTCAGCTTCTTGCTTACATTATAGGTTACGGTTAACCCATAACTCAAATTCACTTTTCCGGATTTTGAGTTAGGGGCAAAGTTGGAATGAATTGGAGAACCTTCTCCCAACGAATTAAAGTACACCGGGGCCAGTGCCGCACCCATAGACCATCGGTTTTTTGGTTCGGCTATAGCAACAAGATCTTTTTCCGATTCTTTTTGCTCTTCAATAGCGTCATAAATGGATTTCTTATTGTCGTCTTTATCATTTTGAGCAACCGCTTCTTTTTCCAATTCTAAAACGTCATTATTCTTGGTGTTCTTTGCATCTCCCGGCAGTACGTCATCCTTTAAAGGGGCTGAGATCGCAACTTCTTGTTGTTCCTGTAAGGAGGGATCCGTCAATAGATTTTCACTTTGTACATCCTTTTTTTCAGTTGTTGCATTCGCAATTGTTGTGGTAACATCTGTTGCTTTAAAGGAACCCTCTTTTTTTGAAGAGGCTGCCGTTGCGGATTGATCTTTACGCATGACATCGTTTTCCGGAGTCTGAGTATCTGCTAGCTGAGAGTTAGCATTTGTATCAGCAGCATCCAGGAGTTTTTCGTTGGAGGTGCTGTTCTCTTCAACCTCGGGGGTCGTATCCGGTTGCTCTGTCCCTACCACAGGAAGCGCAGTTTCCGTTTCAATAGCGAAAGGATCTACGAGATAGAGTAGAATTGCCAGAAGTGCGGCGGCTCCCCCCAGTTGCCACCAAATAGGGAGTACCCTCTTCTTTCGCTTTTCATCCAAAGAAGCAGCTATTTTCTCCCATACGGAGTTATCTGGAACCTCCTGGAAGTCGCCCAGCTTCCTCTTAAAAAGGTCATCCAAATTGTTCTTTTTCATCTCTTTAGGTTAAGCAATATTTATATTTTCTTTTTCAATTCTTTCTTTTAAGATCATCCTTGCCCTGGCTAAATTGGATTTGGAAGTTCCCGTTGAAGTCCCAAGCAATTCGCTAATCTCTTTGTGCGTATACCCATCCAATACATACAGGTTAAAGGTTAATCGGTACTTGTTTGGCAATTCCTGGATGAGTCCTAGCAACCTCGACAGACTAATCGAGCTGTCTTCAACATCTAGGTCTACTTCCTCCCCAATATTTTCTGTAACTACATCCAGATGCCGTTCCTTTCTATACTTTTGCAATACCGTATTTACGGTGATGCGCTTCATCCATCCTTCAAACGATCCTCTATTGTTATATTGGCCAATTTTGTCAAAAATGGTCATAAAACTGTCATGGAGACTATCCTCTGCCTCTGTCTTATTCCTGGAATATTTCAAGCACATTCCAAAAAGGACCCCCGAATACTTCCGGTAGAGTTCTTCCTGCGCTTTTCTATTCTGCTCTTTACAGCGTTTTATGAGTTCTTCCAGACTCAAAATTGTTGGTTAGATAATTTTAAATTATTAATTGGTCTCTACAGGAACTTCGTATTCCAGGTAACGTGCCGTTCCATCAGCATCATCTCCTGCGTAGAACCGAAGTCGGTATGTACCATTAAATATTGCTGTAAGATTAAACTCCGAAGATAAAGTGTCATCAACAGTGCGGCAATCATCTCCGGTCAAGACAGAACCAATGGCAACAATATTTAACACTCCTCCGTCTACCTCAAAAACATCGAATCCCTGAAAAAAGGTACAGCTATCTGTTCTAAGGAATGACACCTCAATCTCATGACTGCTGTTTAAGGTAAAGCTTTCGGGCACATCCACCTCAGTGATTTCCATTGCCCTAAAATGGAAATTCTCTCCTGTATCTAATTCACAACTGGAACTGAGTAGTATAACGATAAATCCTACAGCAAATCGCACAAACCTTTTCATCATATCACTGTAATTGCTTAGATCAGATGCCCTTTTAAGGCTTAGGTTGCGTAATTTGAGTAGGTATATGGCGCTTTGAAAAAGGAATTATTCCTTCAAAACAGCAATCGCTTCCTTAATTTTGCCTTCTAATTCTTCCATGAGCTCTGGATTGTCCTCCAAAAGTGCTTTAACGGCATCCCTGCCCTGCCCAAGCTTTGTGTCCCCATAACTAAACCAGGAACCGCTTTTTTTGACGATCTCATAAGCAACACCAAGATCCAGAATCTCACCTACTTTGGAGATACCTTCGCCATACATGATGTCGAATTCTGCGGTTTTAAAAGGTGGGGCAACTTTATTTTTTACCACTTTCACCCGTGTTTTGTTCCCCAGGACTTCTCCGTCCGTACTTTTGATTTGTGTGGATCGCCTGATATCCAAACGCACCGATGCATAGAACTTCAGCGCATTTCCCCCGGTTGTGGTTTCGGGGTTTCCAAACATTACTCCAATTTTTTCACGCAATTGATTAATAAAGATCACCGTGCAGTGGGTTTTACTGATTGTTGAAGTCAGTTTACGCAGTGCCTGGGACATCAAACGGGCATGGAGCCCCATCTTGGAGTCACCCATTTCCCCTTCAATTTCACTCTTTGGGGTTAACGCCGCTACGGAGTCAATAATAACTATATCTATGGCCCCGGATCGAATTAGGTTATCGGCTATCTCTAATGCCTGTTCTCCATGATCTGGTTGCGAGATGATAAGATTATCAATATCTACCCCAAGTTTTTTAGCATAAAAGCGATCAAAGGCATGTTCGGCGTCAATAAAAGCGGCAATACCACCAGCTTTTTGTGCCTCAGCCATAGCGTGCAACGTGAGGGTTGTTTTTCCTGAGGATTCAGGGCCATAGATCTCTATGACTCTTCCCTTAGGGTACCCTCCAACACCCAAAGCCAAATCCAGCCCAATGGAACCCGAAGGAATTACTTCCACATCTTCAATTACATGTTCTCCCATCTTCATAACAGCACCTTTTCCATAGGCTTTGTCTAATTTGTCCAGGGTTAGCTTGAGCGCCTTGAGTTTTGCGTCTTTTTCGTTACTCATTTCAAAAAAATTAGGGAATAAAAATACCATTTCTTTGTTACTTAAATTGGTTCACGCAACCTTTTTAGAAACTCTTTATCCTATTCATAGCTAATTCAAATAATTTCCTTGGTGTTCTTCATTTCTTTTGAATGGAACACACCCAACGAGTTGTTTATGGAAAAGAAGAATTAGCTGGTCCGAAAAGCATCCTCATACCGGGGGTGCTTTTTTTAATTGACTATATTTGCGTCCTATTTTTTTAGTATTCTTTCAACTTAAGATTGGTATAGCATGCAACTGTACAATACTTTAAGTGCCAAAGAAAGAGAATTGCTCATTGAGCAGGCGGGGAAAAATCGCCTCACTATTTCTTTCTACAAGTACGCCCACATCGGGAACACCACTATTTTTAGAAACCATCTCTTTGTGCACTGGGATGCCCTGGAGGTATTAGGTCGAATTTATATTGCCAAAGAAGGCATCAACGCACAACTCTCTGTTCCGGTTGAAAATTTTGAAGCGTTTAAAGCACAGCTGGACAGCATTACATTTTTAGAAAACGTTCGATTGAACGTTGCCATAGAACAGGATAACAAATCTTTTCTTAAGCTAAAGATTAAAGTGCGAAAGAAGATCGTTGCGGATGGATTGGATGATGGGGCGTTTGATGTTACAGATAAAGGCATTCATGTGAATGCCGAACAGTTTAACGCGTTAATTGAAGACCCTGATAGCGTGGTGGTAGATATGCGCAACCATTACGAAAGTGAGATAGGGCATTTTGAAAATGCGATTACTCCTGATGTAGATACCTTTCGGGATTCTTTGGATATCATCGAAAAACAATTGGCAGAACACAAAGAGGACAAGAAATTGGTAATGTATTGCACGGGCGGTATACGGTGTGAAAAGGCCAGTGCATATTACAAGCACAAAGGGTTTAAAAATGTATATCAGCTAGAAGGGGGTATTATTGAGTATACCCGGCAAATACGGAAACAGGGACTTGAAAACAAATTCAGAGGGAAGAATTTTGTTTTTGACCATCGCCGTGGAGAGCGCATATCTGATGAGATTATCTCGCGATGCCATCAGTGTGGAAAACCTTGTGATACACATGTTAATTGTGCCAACGAGGCCTGTCATTTATTATTTATTCAATGTGAGGAATGTGCGGAGAAAATGAACAATTGCTGCTCACAAGAATGTATGGATACGGTCGCTTTGCCCTTCGAAGTGCGCAAAAAACTTCGCAAAGGAAAAATGGTAAGCAACAAGATCTTCAAGAAAGGACGTTCCGAAGCCCTAAAGTTTAAAAAGTAGATCGGTGTCTGTTCTTAAATTTGGCTATCTTTACCCGAAGTAGAGTATGAACCCCGATCATGCGATCCTTTAGGATTTATTGATTCAAGATATGCAATATGGGATGTAGCAGTTGCTCAACCGGTAATGGGGGGCAACCGCGAGGCTGCAGGAATAATGGCACCTGTGGTTCAGATGGTTGTAACAAGCTTACCGTTTTTGATTGGCTTGCCAATATGTCGCTTCCAAATGGTCAAAAACCCTTTGACTGTGTTGAAGTGAGATTTAAAAATAGTAGAAAGGAGTTTTACAGAAACACGGAAGGGCTACCAATGGCTATAGGAGATGTCGTGGCTACTCAGGCGAAGTCTGGTCATGATGTTGGCATAGTAACCCTCACGGGTGAATTGGTTAAGGTTCAAATGAAGCGGAAGAAAGTAGCCATGGATGACCCGGCACTCCCTAAGATCTATCGGAAAGCCACCCAAAGGGACATTGACATTTGGCAAAAATGTAGAGCGAAAGAAGAGGAAATCAAAAAGCGCTCCCGCGAAATTGCAATTTCCTTGCAATTGGAGATGAAGTTAAGTGATGTAGAGTTTCAGGGAGATGGATCAAAGGCTACCTTTTACTACACTGCGGAAGACCGGGTAGACTTCAGACAACTCATCAAGGATATGGCGAAAGCCTTTGGTATCCGTATTGAAATGCGTCAGATCGGCTATAGACAAGAAGCACAGCGATTAGGCGGAATCGGCTCCTGTGGAAGGGAGCTTTGTTGTTCAACGTGGTTAACAGATTTTAGATCAGTAAGTACCGCTTCGGCCAGGTACCAACAATTAGCCCTAAATCCACATAAACTGGCAGGACAGTGTGGAAAGCTCAAATGTTGTCTGAATTATGAATTGGACATGTACCTTGAGGCGTTAAATGATTTTCCTCCCACTGATTGCAAACTGGATACAAAAAAAGGAATGGCTTTTTGCCAAAAAGTAGATATTTTTAAAGAGACACTATGGTTCTCCTATAAAAATGACCCCTCCAATTGGCACGCTATACAAAAGGATCAAGTGGTAGAGGTGCTGAAACTGAATAAAAATGGACAAAAAATAGACAGTCTGGAAGCCTTCGGGGAAGAGTCAGACATAGAAGATGCTTCAATTTTTGATAACGCCGTTGGGCAGGATAGTTTAACGCGTTTTGACAAGCCCAAGCGAAGGAAGAAAAAGAGAAATAAAAATCGAAAGAAAAGTGATAAAAAGCAGCAGGCGGTCAAAAATAAATAGCTTCTTCGTACTATCCCTACTTGTAACCTGCTGTATTTCCTGTAACCAAGGCCTGGTGTTCTCTGAGTATGTGGCGTTGGAAAACGGTATGTGGAAGCGTCAGGACACAATTTCTTTTGCATTTTCAGAGCTTGACAGTACCGCCCGACACGATCTCTTTCTAAACATTAGGAACGATAACAACTATGAGTTCAGCAATCTTTTTTTGATTTTGCAAATGGAAACCCCTGATGGAATTGTCACGGTAGATACCCTGGAATATGAAATGGCCCTTCCGGATGGAAGTTGGTTGGGAGAGGGCTCCGGAAGTGTTAAGGAAAATAAACTATGGTATAAGGAAAACATCAGTTTTCCGAAATCTGGCGTATATACATTAAACATCCGGCATGCAATGCGTAGAAATGGAACTGTAGAAGGAATTGATAACCTGGAAGGGGTAACGGATGTTGGGCTTCAAATCGAAAAAGCGAATTAAAGATGGCATCTAAAAAAAAACCGAAAAAAGGTTTCGGTAGATTTATTAAATGGTTCTGGATAGTGTTCGGCTCAGGAATCCTGGTAGTGGTCCTGATCTTTTTGCTCGCTTCCTGGGGCGTTTTTGGCGAGATGCCCACCTTCGAGCGCCTGGAGAATCCACAGACCAATTTGGCTACCGAAATATTGTCTTCTGATGGTGAGACCCTGGGGAAATTTTATTTGGATGATAACAGGACACCCGTGGCCTTCGATCAACTTCCGGAGCATTTGGTAAATGCTTTGGTATCCACAGAAGATGCAAGATATTACAATCACGCCGGCATTGATGCTCGAGGTACCTTAAGGGCATTTGTGTTTTTGGGAACAAGGGGGGGCGCCAGTACCATTTCACAGCAGCTGGCGCGACAATTATTTGTAGGCGTACGTTCCAGGAATCTTTTTGAAGCAATTACCCAAAAGATCAAAGAATGGGTCATTGCTACCAGGCTGGAACGCAATTATACCAAGGAAGAGATCATAGCCATGTACTTGAACATCTACGATTTCCACTACAATGCCGATGGTATTCGTTCTGCATCAAGGATCTATTTTGGAAAAGAACCCTTAGAATTAAAGATAGAAGAAGGGGCAATGCTGGTCGGGATGCTTAAGAACTCTTCCTTATATAATCCGATCAGGCGAGAGGAATTGGTTAAGAATCGGAGAAATACGGTTTTAGCGCAGATGGCAAAGTATGGCTATCTAACGGAACAAGAAAAAGACTCTCTTCAAAGCTTGAAGATGGATCTAAATTTTAATCCGGAATCGCATCGTGAAGGATTGGCTACCTATTTTAGAATGTACCTACAGCGATGGTTGAACCGCTGGGTTGATGAGAATAAGAAGCCTGATGGGACCGAATACAGTATCTACCTGGATGGGCTAAAGGTGTACACCACTATCGATTCCCGTATGCAGAAAAATGCCGAGGAGGCCGTTGAAACGCATATGAAGCGATTGCAAGCAGAGTTTTTTGTGCAAAATACTGTGGAACGCAACCCCACCACTCCGTTTATCGGGCTGGAAGATTTTGAAATTGATGGGATACTGGAACGGGCGATGAAAAGTTCTGCCCGCTGGAGGGCCATGAAAAGACAAGGTGCTAAAGAGAATCAGATTAGGGCTTCTTTTCGTGAAAAGGCTGAAATGACCGTGTTTGATTGGAATAGCGACTCCTACGAAAAGGACACGATAATGACCCCGCTGGATTCGATCCGATACTACAAAACCTTTCTCCGGACAGCCATGATGTCCATGGAACCACAAACCGGACATGTAAAAGCTTGGGTAGGGGGTATTGATTATAAACATTTTCAATACGATAATGTAATTCAGGGGGCACGACAGGCAGGCTCCACATTTAAACCATTTGTTTACGCTGCGGCGATAGACCAATTGCGCTACTCTCCTTGCGATTCTCTCCCGGATTCACAATATTGTATAGAGCCCTTAAAACATGGTAATCCGGAAGCCTGGTGTCCAAAAAATTCAGACGGGAAGTATTCGGGCGAAATGAAAACGCTTAAAAATGCGCTGGCAAATTCCGTAAATACCATAACTGCCCAATTGATCGATAAGGTGGGACCTGGTTCGGTAGCAGAAATTGCTAAGAATATGGGATTAACACGAGAAATCCCTGAAGTGCCTTCTATTGCTTTGGGCACACCTGATTTTAACGTCTACGAAATGGTAGGGGCGTATGGCACATTTGCCAATCAGGGGGTGTATGTAAAGCCTGTCATGATCACCAGGATAGAAGATAAGAACGGCACAGTGCTGTATGAATACGTGCCAGAGACCAAAGATGTGCTAAGCAAAGATGTTGCTTATGCCATGGTTAATCTAATGGAAGGGGTTACCGAATATGGTTCGGGGGCCAGGTTACGACACACCTTTAACACTAACAATACCGTATACAAAGAGGTGGTTACCGGATATCCTTATGAGTTAAACAATCCCATTGCCGGAAAAACCGGAACAACACAAAATCAAAGTGACGGATGGTTTATGGGGATGGTTCCGAATCTGGTAACAGGAGTTTGGGTTGGAGGAGAGGAACGATCTACCCATTTTAGAAATTTACTCTATGGGCAAGGGGCCTCAATGGCGTTACCCATCTGGGCGCTCTACATGAAAGCCAATTATGCCAATGAGGATTTGGGGGTATCCCTGGAGGCGTTCCCTGAACCTGAAGAACTATCCATTAATGTAGATTGTACCAAAATTTTGGAAGAAATTAAGGAAGAAACGGATACCGAAGATGACCTGGATGATTTGGATTTTTAAAGCGGAGTACTATGATCAATAAGAAAGTCGACACTGTACAAAATGCCCTTCATGGGGTAAGGGATGGGATGACCTTTATGTTGGGGGGCTTCGGCTTATGCGGCATTCCTGAAAATGCCATAGGGGAATTGGTACGTTTGGGTATTAAGGATATCACCTGTATTTCCAATAATGCTGGAGTGGACGATTTTGGATTAGGGCTATTGCTGCAAAAGCGACAAATTAAAAAAATGATCTCGTCCTACGTAGGGGAAAATGATGAATTTGAGCGTCAAATGTTAAGTGGCGAACTTGAAGTGGAGCTTACCCCGCAAGGCACCTTGGCAGAGAAGTGTAAGGCCGCTCAAGCTGGGTTTCCAGCCTTCTATACCCCGGCAGGTTATGGCACGGAAGTGGCTGAAGGAAAGGAAATCCGTGAGTTTAATGGCAAGATGTACGTATTGGAAGAGGCCTATAAGGCAGATTTTGCCTTTGTCAAAGCCTGGAAGGGAGACGAAGCAGGGAACCTGATCTTTAAAGGAACGGCAAGAAATTTTAACCCCTGTATGTGTGGATCAGCTAAAGTTACTGTGGTAGAAGTTGAAGAATTGCTTCCTCCCGGAAGCTTAGATCCGAATGCGATACATATTCCTGGAATCTTTGTGCAACGTATTTTTCAAGGGGAGCGATTTGAGAAAAGAATAGAACAGCGAACAGTTCGTTCTCGGAATTGATTTGAAAATGCCATAATTGGAAGATTTGAAAATTGAAACGCGAACACATGAGAAATGATAAAGACAATCTAATTGTCAAAAAGACCTTTGATTTTGCACTAGGAATTATTGATTATTCTGAGGAATTAAGGACGAGAAATAAGTTTGAAATGTGCACTCAACTTTTTAAAAGTGGCACTTCGCTTTTCAAATTAACTAATTTTCAAATTGTCAAATATTGTTAGATAAAAACGGCATAGCGCAACGTATTGCGAAAGAAGTTAAGGACGGATTTTATGTTAATCTCGGCATCGGAATACCGACTTTGGTAGCGAATTTTGTTCGGGAAGATATTAGTGTAGAATTTCAAAGTGAAAATGGCGTATTGGGAATGGGACCTTTTCCCTACGAGGGTGAAGAGGATCCCGATGTGATCAATGCCGGCAAGCAAACAATTACGACACTACCCGGAGCTTCTTTTTTTGATTCTGCGACGAGTTTTGCGATGATTCGGGGGCAACATGTACATTTAACCATTTTGGGAGCAATGGAAGTTGCAGAAAACGGTGACATTGCCAATTGGAAGATTCCTGGTAGAATGGTAAAGGGAATGGGAGGCGCAATGGACCTGGTAGCATCGGCGGAAAACATCATTGTAGCGATGATGCATACCAATAAGGCAGGGAAGTCCAAACTCTTAAAAAGATGCACACTTCCGCTAACCGGGGTAGGATGCGTGAAAAAAGTAGTGACCAACCTGGCCGTGATGGAAGTGAAGGGAGATGGCTTTCATCTTCTGGAACGGGCACCTGGAGTTACTGTAGAGGAAATTAAGAAGGCTACGGAAGGTAATCTGATAATACCTCAAGAAGTGCCGGAAATGGCACTCTAACCTAAAGGGATTTCACTACATTTCGGGTTGGCTGGTGTTGGCAACAGCAGAAGAACACTTCACAACAAAAATTTTAACTACTAAGGATAGTTATTTAGTTTTGAATTGTTGAAAAAAATTCCCAAATTAACTCCGATAAAACTAATACCCCATGATTGCTGAATTTAACCCGGAGCCTGTAGCGGTAGAAAAGGAAATACAGGTATACCACAATGATTTTTACAGTGGTATTTTACGATTGGTTAGAAAACTATTTATGCTGTAGTAAGCCCAATCATCAAAACAAAACCCAAAGAGCCGATTTTTGATCGGCTCTTTTTATTTTTGGAGTTATGCAACTTCAATTTAGAGAATGTGATGTAACAGATGTTGATAAGCTTACACATCTTTCCAAAAGCACCTTTATTGCGGCATTTGAACAATACAATAATCCCGAGGATTTCCTGGCGTATCTGGAAACGGCATTTTGTAAGGAAAAAATAGAGGAAGAGCTTTTGGAAAAAGATGCTGTCTTTTATTTTGTGGAAAATGATGTGAACACGGTGGGGTACTTCAAACTCAACGAAAATGAAGCTCAAAATGAGTTTCACGAAGCGGGGGGGATGGAACTGGAACGGATCTATGTGGTTGCTAACGCCCAGGGGAGAGGAATCGGAGCTCAGATTTTGAAGTTCATAACTGAACTGGCCAAAGAAAAAGATAAAGAGTATTTATGGCTGGGGGTTTGGGAACATAATCCTAACGCTTTGCGGTTTTATCAACGTTATGGATTTGAGAAATTTGGCACACATCCCTACTACATTGGCAATGACAAACAGACCGACTGGTTATTAAAAAAGCAACTACATGAGAACTGAAGTACTCCTTTTAGTACTGCCCATATTCTGGATATCCAGTATGGCAGGCCAGAAGAATTATTTTCCCGAAAGAAATGGAAAATGGGAACAGATAGCGGTAACAACGGCGGGATTTAGTCAGGAAGAGTTAGAACAAGCGGTTCAGTTCGCTATCGAAAATGAGTATTCCGGTTCCCGGGATCTCCGCAGGGCGATTTTAAAAGGTTTTGAAAGGGAACCCTACCACGAGATTCTGGGACCTACTAAAAAACGGGGAGGACCCGCGGGAATGATTCTTAAGAAGGGCTATTTGGTCACTCACTGGGGAGACCTTGAGCGTGTGGATATGACCTTTAGTGTTACAAAAAGCTTTTTATCTACCGTTGCGGGACTTGCAACGGATAAGGGTCTAATAGCAGATGTAAACGATAAGGTGGCCGATTATGTTTGGGAAGGTACTTTTGATGGGGAACACAATTCAAAAATAACATGGGAACACCTATTACAACAAAATTCGGATTGGTCCGGGGAGCTTTGGGGCATTAAGGACTGGGCGGATCGCCCTCCAAAGGATGGAGGGGTAGACGATTGGAAATATCGAAAGCTAAATACCCCGGGAACGGTAATGGAATACAATGATGTTCGTGTAAATGTTCTTGCCTATGCCCTGACCCAGGTTTGGCGCCAGCCTTTACCCAGGGTGGTTAAGGAAGGGGTAATGGATAAAATTGGCGCCTCCACTACGTGGCGATGGTATGGCTACGACCATGCCTGGACAACAATTGACGGCATGCAGATGAAATCGGTCACAGGAGGAGGGCATTCCGGAGCGGGAATTTTTATTTCTACCGAAGATCTTGCCCGTTTTGGATTGCTGTTTTTGAATAAGGGGCATTGGAATGGTGAAAACCTGATAAGTGAAACCTGGATAAAAAAGGCTACCAACCCCTCACAACCCAATACTAATTATGGCTACATGTGGTGGTTGAACCGAAATGGAGAAAGACATTGGGAGGGGCTACCGGAACATCTTTTCTATGCTGCCGGATTTGGAGGTAACTTCGTTATAGTGGATCAGGAAAAAGAGCTGGTAATCGTAACCCGTTGGCTCGAACCCAGTAAAGTAGATGACTTCCTGAGAATAGTTTACAGTGCGTTGCGTTAAAGGCGTAACATTTTGTCCAGATGAATGATATCTCCTTCGGCCTGCAGTTTTGTAGCGATGGCATTTTCAAAGGCAACGTGAACCAAAAGCGCTATTGCTTTTGCGTTTGATTTCGTGAGGCTGTTAGTTCGATATATTACGTCTCGAATGGTCGAAAAACTAACATTACTTCTCAGCGCAATGTTGGCAAGGTCATCTTTGGAGGTTGTCCTTCTAAGAACAGTAGATAAGCCTTTGCTAATGGGTTTGCCGTAGTCTTCTTTACTGAACATAGCATCACTTCGAATAGTTAGGAAGTACTTTTTTGTTGGAAGCATTTTAATTGCATCAAGATTTATTTATAAAACTTTTTCTGCACATGTTCTATATTTGTTTGTAATTGAATTACAGACAAACGTCTTTTTTTTGCATACTACTATAAATATATGCAAAATAATTACATAAATATATTCATTTGCAGATCATAAAGCGTTTAAGGCGAAAAAAAAGAATACGGCAACAGGATTTGGCGACGGCCATAGGGGTAAGCCTGAGAACGATACAGTTGTACGAGAAGAAAGATGCAAATATCCCTATAAAAAATCTCACTAAAATTGCGGACTATTTCGGTACAAGTATAGCAGAGTTGTATATAGAAGAAGTAAATGAGGCACGAGAGCCGTATTTAACAGGTGATGTTTTCTCTGCAAAAGGGACATTTCTAAAATTTTTGCCAGGCGGTAAAGCCGTGGTTAGGGCACCTTTGGTGCTCATCGAAAAACAAAAAGCCTTCCTGGAAAAATTTGATCTTAGCAGCGCATTAGATGAACTTCCAAAAATAGAATTTCTATTGAATACTGCTGTCAGATCCCACTATATGGCATTTGAAATAAGTGGAAATTCAATGGATGATGGAACTATTCAGTCTATTCCTGCTGGTGCTTTGGTGCTGACCCGGGAAGTGGAAAGGACTGAAATGGAGACCGTTCCTAAAAAATTCCTAAACCAACCCCTTGTTTTAATCGGAAAGGAACGGATTTTCTGTAAATCAGTTACAGCAATTTCTAAGGATAAGGCAACTATTTTGTGCCATAACCTAAATCCATCTCCCGAATACCATGACTTTGAAATCCCAATTTCCGAAATACAGGGCTTTTACCAAGTGGTGAAAAAGCAGATTTGAAAAAAGACACTTGCCTAAAGGCAACCTAAAGCCTATTCATAATTTCCAAGGCTTTATCCAAGGTATCATTGGTTTTGGCAAAACAAAACCGAAGCTGTTTATTGTCTTCATTATTGAGATTAAAAACCGAAAGCGGTATACTGGCAATTTTATATTGTTTGATAAGTCGTTTGGCAAAAGCCACATCATTTTCGTTGGTAATGTCGTCATATTCCAAAACTTGAAAATAGGTACCCAACGATGGTTTGAAAGTAAATCTTGACGTCCCAATCCCATTTAGAAAATAATCACGCTTTTCTTCATAAAATTTTCCGAGGTTCCGATAGCTAGTTTCATCCTCTAAATACTTGCTAATAGCCACTTGTATGGGATGGTTGACACTAAATACGTTGTATTGGTGAACTTTTTGAAATTCGGTCATAAGTACTTTTGGACCCACAACATATCCCAATTTCCAACCAGTAACGTGGAAGGTCTTTCCAAAGGAAGCACAGATTAAACTTCGTGAAGCCAAATCTGGATATTTTGCTACACTTTCGTGTGATGCACCATTAAAAACAATATGTTCATAGACTTCATCACTCAACAAAATGATATTGGTGCCTTGCAAAACCGTTTGCAATTGAAGCATATCTTTTTGCGTCAAGAGGGTCCCACTTGGATTATGAGGCGTGTTAATGATGATCATTTTGGTGGTAGCGTTGATTTTGCTTCGGACCACTTCCCAATCTATTTTAAAGGTTTCCTTACCTAGTTGTATGGGCACGACCGTGCCCCCATAAAGCTCAATGGCAGGTTCGTAACAATCATAAGCGGGTTTAAAAACAATTACTTCATCATTTGGTCGAACAAACGCTGAAATTGCGGTAAATATGGCTTGGGTAGCCCCAGCAGTAATGGTTATCTCACTTTCAGGATGATAGGCTTTGCTATAAAGGGATTCAATTTTGCCCGTAATTTTTTCTCTTAAGGAATAAATGCCCTGCATAGGGGCATATTGATTATGTCCCTTATTTAATGCTCTATTGACAAGCTCCAAGAGTTTTGGATCAGCGCCAAAATTGGGAAACCCTTGGGAAAGGTTAACCGCTTCATGTTGGGCCGCCAGTTGACCCATGGTAGCGAAAATGGTTGTGCCCACATTTGGCAATTTTGAGGTGTGATCAATCATAACTTTGTAAATGGTCTAATACTTTGTTCAAACAGGTTTCAAGATCTTTGTCCACCTCTTTTCGCCAGAATCGAAAAACAGTATCACCTAGTCATTTAAGTTCTTCATTCACTTCGGCATCCTGTTGGATATTTCGTTCGATTTTGGGAATCCAGAATTCACGATTGCTCTTGATTTTTTCTCCTACGTTCCTCCCAATTGTAACCATGCCAAAATTCCCCGTCAATAAAAATGGCAGTTTAATACTTGTTCAAAACAATTTGTATTTCACTATAAGAAACAAAAGTAAAAATCCCAAACTCATTGGAATTTGGGATTTGATATTTGAGTTATTTGAAAGCTAACCTTTAACGGTAGCAGAAAGATACTCTCTGTTCATACGGGCAATATTTTCCAGCGATATCCCTTTGGGACATTCCACTTCACACGCTCCTGTGTTGGTGCAGTTTCCAAAACCTTCCAAATCCATCTGTTGCACCATGTTTTGAACCCGATCGGCCGCCTCTACCTGGCCTTGTGGCAACAGCGCAAACTGCGAAACCTTGGCTGCAGTAAAGAGCATCGCACTGGCATTTTTACATGCGGCAACACAAGCTCCACAACCAATACAGGTAGCTGCTGCAAACGAATTATCTGCCATTTCTTTTTCAATGGGAATAGCATTGGCATCCACAGGTCGTCCCGAAGTGTTTACGGAGATATAGCCCCCGGCTTGTTGTATACGATCGAATGAGGTTCGATCTACAATTAGATCTTTGATCACCGGAAACGCTTTTGCCCTCCAGGGCTCTATAACTATCGTATCGCCGTCATTAAAACTACGCATATGGAGCTGGCATACTGTGATCCTTGATTCGGGGCCGTGAGGCCTGCCGTTGATCATCAGCGAGCAGGTCCCACAGATTCCTTCACGGCAATCGTGGTCAAATTCAACGGGTTCCTCCCCTTTGGAGATCAGCTCCTCATTGAGGACATCCAACATTTCTAAAAAAGACATATCCTCTTCTACACCTTCCAGGGTATAATCTACCATGCTTCCCTTGGAATTGGCATTCTTTTGTCTCCAAATCTTAAGATATATTTTCATAGCAATCTTATTTGTAAGAACGTGTTTTCAATTCAATATTCTCATATACCAAATCCTCCTTGTGCAATTCGGATTTACTGGGATCTCCCCTATATTCCCAGGCAGCCGCATACTTAAAGTGTTCGTCATCCCTCAGGGCTTCACCTTCTTCGGTTTGATATTCTTCTCTAAAGTGCCCGCCACAGGACTCATTTCTGTGCAAAGCGTCCATGGCAAAAAGCTCGCCCAGCTCCAGGAAATCAGCAACACGACCTGCCTTTTCTAATTCCTGATTTTTGGCATCAGCACTTCCCGGAACTTTTACATTCTCCCAGAAGTCTTTCCGCAATTCGGCAATTTCGCCGATGGCTTCTTTAAGCTCTTTAGCGTTACGAGCCATTCCACATTTATTCCACATGATCTTGCCTAGACGCTTGTGGTAGTGGTCCACAGAGTGGATTCCGTTTGCAGACATCAGTTTTTGAATGCGATCGGTTACATTTCGCTCGGCCTCATCAAACTCTGGACTATCCGTAGCAATAGGTCCGGTACGGATATCATCACTAAGATAGTCTCCGATAGTATAGGGCAATACGAAATATCCGTCTGCCAAACCTTGCATTAAGGCGGAAGCTCCTAAACGATTCGCTCCGTGGTCACTAAAATTAGCTTCTCCTGCTGCATAACAACCCGGAATGGTGGTCATTAAATTGTAATCAACCCATAACCCTCCCATGGTGTAGTGCACCGCAGGATAGATCATCATAGGGGTTTTGTAAGGGTTCTGGTCTACGATCTTTTCATACATCTGGAAAAGATTACCGTACTTGGCTTCTACGATTTCTTCCCCTAGTTTTCGCACCGTAGCATCATCAGGATTTTTCATTCCCGAAGTCAATGCTTTTTCCCGGCCATACCGCATAATAGCGGCAGAAAAGTCCAGATAAACTGCTTCACCGGTTTTATTTACGCCGTAGCCTGCATCACAACGCTCCTTAGCCGCTCTTGAAGCTACATCTCTGGGCACAAGGTTCCCGAAAGCAGGATAACGTCTTTCCAAATAATAATCCCGGTCTTCTTCCGCAAGTTCTGTAGGTTTTAGTCTACCCTCGCGAATGGCCTGGGCATCTTCTAATTTCTTGGGCACCCAAATACGACCGTCGTTCCTTAGCGATTCGGACATCAGGGTGAGTTTGGATTGATGATCGCCTGAAACCGGAATACAGGTAGGATGTATTTGAGTAAAGCAGGGATTGGCAAAAAAGGCTCCTTTTTTATGAGCTTTCCAGGCCGCCATCACATTGGCGCCCATGCAATAGGTTGAGAGGAAAAACAAGTTGCCGTACCCCCCTGTAGCCAAAACTACTGCATGAGCCCCATGTCGTTCAATTTCCCCGGTCACCAAATTCCGTGCAATGATCCCTCTCGCTTTTCCATCCACCAATACCAAGTCCAGCATTTCGTGTCGGGTGTAGGACTTAATCTTGCCTCGCTGTATTTGTCGATTCATAGCCGCATAAGCGCCTAACAACAACTGTTGCCCGGTTTGTCCTTTGGCATAAAAAGTTCTGGAGACCAATACCCCACCAAAGGAGCGATTATCTAAAAGTCCTCCATATTCACGGGCAAAAGGCACACCTTGAGCTACGCATTGGTCAATAATATTGGTTGATACCTCTGCCAAACGATAGACGTTGCCTTCTCTCGACCGATAATCTCCTCCTTTTATAGTATCGTAAAACAGGCGATATACACTATCACCATCTCCCTGATAATTCTTGGCGGCGTTTACCCCTCCTTGAGCAGCAATGGAATGTGCCCTTCTGGGAGAATCCTGATAGCAAAACGTTTTTACGTTATACCCTAATTCCGCCAAAGTTGCCGCTGCAGAACCGCCTGCAAGACCAGTTCCAACTACGATAATGTCAATATTACGCTTATTGGCGGGGTTAACCAGGTCGATTTCATTTTTGTGCTTGGTCCATTTATCTGCCAAAGGGCCGGATGGAACCTTAGAATCCAATACTGCCATAATTAATGTGTTATTGGGTTAAGATGGTGGTATAGCGCAATAAATGCGAAGGCCAGAGGCACCACCACAGCAAAAGCTTTTGCAAATTTTTTAATACCTGGAGTGTACTTATTGTTCACACCCATAGATTGAAAGGAGGAAGCAAAACCGTGCCATAAGTGCAAACTCAACAATACAAAAGAAATGACGTAAAGTATTGTTCTCCAAAATGGTGCAAATTTTTCTACGGTTTCCGCATAATAGCGGGTAGGGTCTTGGTCATTAAACTCAACGTATTTATAGGTCATCTCGTGGATCCAAAAATCATAAAAGTGTAATCCAAGAAATGCTAGCACCACCAGGCCGCTGTAAATCATGTTTCTGGAGACCCAGGAAGCATTGGCACTGCCCTTATAACTGGTATAACCTACACTCCCTCTGGCTTTCCTATTCTGTGCTTCCAAAACAAATCCCATCACAAAATGGACAATCACTCCTGCAATTAATACAGGTTGCATAATAAATTGTACTAAGGGATTGTATCCCATAAAATGAGAAGCTTCATTAAAGAAACCGGGGCTAATAACGGAGGCAAGGTTAATGGTTACATGAAGTATTAAAAAAATGACCAAAAAAAGACCCGAAAGGGCCATGACGTATTTTCGGGCTAGCGAAGATTTTATGAGTCCGCTCATTCGTTTGCGATTTCTGCAAATTTAAGGCACGATCGAGTTTTTAACAAGTTTTTAACCGACGTCAAAACCTTATTTAGAAGCGTTATAAGAAAGTGCTAAGATTTGTTTGAAGCTCTTGCTGTTGTGGCCGGGAATATTCTTAGAAAACCTAAACAGAAGCACAAATTGATTTGTAAGATTTTTTGTCACAACCTCCGGGATTCTATTTTTTTAGCCGATATTGTTTTGCGATATTCAACTAAGCGATTTTTTGAATGAATATTGCCCTTCTTTCCGTTAGTTTAAATGTTCACTCTACGCGAAGAATTGCGCAGGAAGCGCAAAAACTTGGACATTACGTAGAATTGATTGACCATACCAAGTGCTCGGTGAAGCTGGGTGAAGGGAAACCCAAAATTTTTATTGGAGCCGAGGATATTACAGAAGAGTTTGACGCGATAATTCCCAGAATTGGAACAAAAGTAACCCGGCACGGATCTGCCATCGTAAAGCAGTTCGAAATGAACGGGGTGTTCAGTACCGCTCGTTCTTTAGGGATCACAAGGGCAAGAAACAAGGTAAGAACACTGCAAATAATGGCGCGAAAGGGGTTACCTATTCCGGAGACCCTGTTTTCGATCAATCCGGATAATATTGAAGATCAGATACGACTTTTGGGCGGTCCTCCGGTGATTATTAAACTACAGGAGGGGACCCATGGCCTCGGTGTGATTCTGGCTGAAAGCAAAAAGTCGGCAAAATCGATCATTGATACCTTCTATAAAATGGATACCAGCATTTTACTACAACGGTACGTAGAAGAAGCTAAAGGGGAAGACCTTCGGTTGATTGTTGTGGGGAACAAGGTGGTGGCCGCAATGAAGCGAAAAAGTGACCTGGACGAGTTCCGATCCAACGTGCATAGAGGGGGCGAAACAGAAGGGGTTACTCCCACACAAAAAGAGATATTTATTGCACTTAGCGCATCACGTTATTTGGGTTTGGGAGTGGCCGGGGTAGATTTAATACGTTCTAACAAAGGACCCTTACTCCTGGAGGTAAATGCTTCTCCGGGCTTGAAAGGAATTGAAGCGGCTTCCGGGGTTAATGTTGCTAAACATATCATTGAATTTGTTGAGAAAAATGCCTTTAGAAGAAGAAAATAGAACGATAACCATTAATGGAAGCGCAGTACCTCCAGGTAAGAGTAAGTTACTTCGGATAGAAATTGCCCGATTACCAACAGGTACCCTTATCGATATTCCTGTTCATGTATTTAATGCGAAAAGAGAAGGACCTACCCTGCTGGTTCAGGCAGGTCTTCATGGGGATGAAATTAATGGTGTAGAGACCCTACGGCGTATGTTGGAGAATAAAGATTTTACTATTAAAAAGGGAACCGTGATTGTCGTACCGATACTCAATATTTTCGGCTTTATTCACTTTTCCAGGGATGTTCCCGATGGCAAAGATGTAAACCGGAGTTTCCCGGGTCGTAAAACAGGGTCTCTGGCCAGCAGAATTGCGTATCACTACACGCAGCAGATTTTGCCGCAAATTGATTTTGGCATTGATCTGCATACCGGCGGATCACAGCGCCATAATTTTCCACAGGTTCGTTTTACTGAAGGTGACGCCCAAAGTAAAACACTAGCGGAATTGTTCAATGCTCCGTTTTCGTTTACCTCTAATTTGATCAGAGGATCCTTTCGTAAAACAGCAAACAAAATGGGTAAATCCATCCTTGTCTATGAAGCCGGTGAAAGTATGCGCTTTGATGAAACTGCAATACAACTGGGGATTGAGGGAGTCAAGAAGGTGCTAATTGGCTTGCAAATGCAAGAGGGGAGACCCCCAAAACCCTCAAAGGCTATTCATCTTAGTACCCGAAAATGGGTTCGGGCCCCAAGAGCCGGAATGTTCGTGCCGGAGATAAGCAATGGTAGTGCTATTTCCAAAGGGCAGCAATTAGGAACCATCGCAGATACCTATGCCAGGAAAAATAAAAGCATAAAGGCGCCTTTTGATGGTTACGTCTTCTGTGTAAACCATCAGGCAGTAGTGAATCAAGGAGATGCCCTATTCCATGTTGGTAGATAACTCTGCAGAAAATCTGGAGCTTCCTTTTTTGGTAGCTATTCTCTTCAAACTCCAGGTTATCGCTTTTTGTAGATCAGAAAACTGTTTGATAGAATTTTTGAAGAACATACGTTCCATTACCAAACTGGCAAAACTACCTTTGGTATTTCCTACCACACAATAAAAATCCAGCTGATGTCGATACTTGTAGAATTTAGCCCAATCGGTAGGAACTACATAATAATTATTGATCCGATTGGAAATGTAGGCTATGGGCATATCATCACCGAAAACCTCTTTTGCGGCATCTATGACGCGTTTTCCCATTTTCCAGCCAAATGTAACACCTTCGTTTAGCTCTCCGATTACAAGGCTATCAAAAAAGTAAAACTTGCCAAAATGATATTCCCGTATCTCTTTGATATGCTTAAAAAAAGGGATGTTCTCTACCCTTTTCATGATCAAAAAAATTTAGTTAAGTTGGAATTTTAAAGGTATTAAACTTTTGGCAGAAAATGTTAAAGAAATCGTTTCGTTTCAACGATGAAAAATCTCACGGAAAATAGGGGTTAAAGCTTATGATCCAGTCCGTTTTTAAAGGCAGGCCTGAATGGCGGGTTCTTCTCAAAAAGCAAGATTTAGTTTTCCATATTCTTTAATTGGATCCCCAGTGCTTTGGTAGACAACTGCACCTCAACTAGGGAGAGTATTAGGGAAACCATCAGAAAAACAAGGCTAATCCCAAAAATGATGTTGGCCAGAACATTTTCTTCTACATAAATTAAAAACATGGTAACCGCAGCGAGCAAAAAACTGAGTATGGCTGTGGCTTGCATGTTTTTTATAATGTTTAGCCGCTTTCCCAGCGATTCAATTTGTCGCTTTAAGGGGGTGTCCTGCGTTTTAACAAACTGGGCATGCAATTGCCGAATTAAGCTGGCTATGGCCAGGTAGCGGGCATTGTATGCTAACATCGTTAATGAAATGGCTGGGAACAGAAGTGCTGGAATACTTAGGGTTAACTGCATAATTTAGCGTTATAAAGCGGATTAAACCATGCCATATGAAGAGGTGTTTCTAACCTATCTTGTGAATGGTAGATCTTTTTATGTTGTCTGCCTTCATTAACGAAGCCAAGGCTTTCATAGAACTTTACATTTCTCTCATTGTGCTCACGGGTATAAAGTTCAACACGCAAGATATGGGAATACTCGTTTTGCACAGTATCCAAAAAACGAAGAAATAGGTTCCTACCTACCCGCTTTCCCTGGTAGTTAGGATGCACCACTATGGTGAGGTCCGTCAGCAAATGCTGAAAAGCATAGATATTGGGAGTAATAGCGTGAATTTCCCCTATGATCCGGTCTCCAAAATAGGCTACCAGGCTAAGACCATTTTCCAGGGATTGTCGCAAAAAAGTAGCAACATAATCTCGCGTGATCTCTTCCGGTTTTCGGATGAGCCCATCCTTGGTTTTGGCCACAGCCCGATACAGTTCAAGTAACTCTTTCTCATGATTAGGATGCGTTTTGCCTAGTTCTATTTCCATAGCAAAAGGAGTTCACAAAGTTTTATTCTATGGTCATCTCTGTCATTTTCACTTCCCCGTTGCCCGAAATCCGTATCTGGTAGTCGCCTTTGGACAAATAGGTTTTTCCATTGTTGGCTTGCTTTAATTCCGTTTTGTTCTTCCTAAGAAAATTCTTCTTCCCGTCCTTTGTAAAAGCCAGATCATATGACAAAATATTTAGTCCTTTATCGGCTTCTAACTGCACAGCACTTACTTCTATACCGTCCAAAGTTTGCACGCTTGCGTCAAAAAGCCCGGCGGTAGCAGTATAAAAATGAAGATCCAATCCCGGGGTATTCGGCTGGGCCCAAGAACTCCAGCTATTGCCCCATCTTGGAGAATGTTTTATGTTTTCAATTGGAAAAAGGGTTAAGGGTTGTTGTAAAACATCAGAAGTCATTTTTTGGAGGGAGGCAATATCGACCTTGTAAATACTCCTTCCATGGGTGCCCACCAAAAGATGCTTTGCCTCAGGTTGAATTACCAGGTCGTGTACGGCAACATTGGGCATTCCATTCTGAAGAATTTCCCAGGAATCCCCACGGTTAAACGTAACGTAAAGCCCGTTGTCCGTGCCAACAAAGAGAAGATTTTCATTTTCAGGGTCTTCCACAAGGGCATTTACCGGCGAAGTTGGGATGTTATTCGCAATATTTTTCCAGGTTTTTCCATAATCATCACTGCTGTAAACATGAGGGGTAAAATCATCCCAGCGGTATCCGTTTAAAGTGGTATACACCCGTTCTTTTTTGTGACGCGAGGCAGCAACCTCACTTACCCAAAAGTCTTGGGGAAATGAGGAAGAGATAGCGTCCCAACTTCCCCCGCCATTTTTGGAGACATGAAGTAACCCATCATCCGTCCCTGCATAGAGCAAGCCAAATTTTAACGGAGATTCTGAAATAGTGGTTAGGGTACCATACGCCACGTTACCCGGTTTCCCCCCCTTTGTTAAATCTTCAGAAATAGCTTCCCAGTGATCTCCCTGGTCAAGAGAGCGGTGCAATTTGCTACCCCCCAGGTATAAAATATCTTGATTATGAGAACTTAACAGAATGGGTGTTTGCCAATTAAAACGATAGGGCGCCTCCCCAAGTTCATGTTTGGGCTGAATACGTTTCCGTGTTCCTGTTTCCAGATTTAGCCTGAAGTAATTCCCAAATTGGAAACCGGTATACACTACAGCACTGTTTCTGTTGTCAATTTGAACCTGCATACCATCCCCACCCATAATGGATTGCCATGGATTCTTTCCGGAGGAATACCAGCGATTGTCTTGCTTATTATTATACGCCCCCTTCCAGACACCATTGTCTTGCAAACCACCGTACACATTGTAGGGTGTTTCATGGTCTATGGCAATAGCATAGAACTGCCCTACCGATGGCGCGTTGTTCTTCACCCAAACCTTTCCATCATTATAGGTAATGTTTACACCTCCGTCATTTCCATTGATCAAATGCCCGGGTTTATTTGTATTGATCCATAAGGCGTGGTGGTCCGCATGCACATTTTCCTTGTCTATGGAAGTAAAGGTTTTCCCGCCATCCTCGGATCGCAATAAAGGCACCCCCGCAATATAGATTTTGTTTTTGTTCCCCGGATCTACACGGATTTGGGCAAAATAATACCCATAGCTATAATAGAGGTCTTCGATATAATCGTCATTCATCTTTGTCCAATTAGTACCGGCATCATCGCTTCGATATACCTCGGCACCGATAACAGGAGTATCAAAAAGCAGGGTGTTAGCGTTCTCCAAATATTTTGCCAGATCAATAGGTTGTGCCATTCCGTCACGGACCATGTTTTTTACATTTTCCGCACGGTACTTCTCTTGAAAATTATTGGTTTTTAGAAAATCGTTCAGTTTGGTATTGTCAAGGGCCAGGAAAGTGGCGGTATCCATGGTTTTGAAATCGTCTTTTTGAAGCCGTGTTCCCTTTTTATCTTCAGGAGTGGCTTTAGCTCTTCGGTATTGATTATCCAAAACAGCGTAAACCGTGTTTTCATCAAAAACAGCTAAACCGATGCGCCCGACACCATCCCCTGTTGGAAATCCGCTACCGGAACTTGAGATCAACGTCCAACTGCTACCACCATCTGTACTCTTGTACATCCCGGATCCAGAACCATTGCCTTCAAAATTCCAGGCTTTGCGATCTTTTTGCCAGGCCGCCGCATATTGGATCGAAAAATTGTTTGGCACATACGCCACATCTATGATTCCGGTAACTTCATCAATAAAAAGGGTCTTTTTCCAGGTTTTACCACCGTCTTCTGTTTTGTAAACCCCTCGTTCCGCATTTGGGGAATACAAATGTCCGGTTACCCCGACCACTATTTCATCAGGGTTACCGGGATTGATGATGATCCTACCGATATGATGGGAATCTTCGAGACCCATATTCTCCCATGTTTTTCCATTATCAGCGGATTTTAGTATTCCAATCCCTGCATAGGAGGAACGTGAAGCATTATTTTCACCGGTGCCCACCCATAGCGTTGCATTCTTCCAGTCTACCGCGATATCTCCGATATTTTGCGTTGGGGAACTATCTAAAACAGGCGTAAATGAGATCCCGTTATCAATGGTATGCCAGAGCCCTCCTGACGCATAGGCCACATAGAATTCAGTAGGATCACCAGGATTTACCTCAAGGTCTACTACTCTTCCACTCATAATGGACGGGCCTATATTTTGTAACGGAAGGTTTTTAACCAAAGAAGTTTTGGCCATTGCCGCCTTTTTTTCCAGGGCGTTTATTACGTGTTCTTTTGAAGAGGCAGGTTGTTGCGCGGAACTCCAGAAAAAGGAAAGGAAGACTAAAGATCGAACGAATATTCTCATGTGTTGGTTGCCATTTTATTGTTGCAGTTGAAGATATGAATTTGTGACGGGTATTTGCCTACATTTGAGGAAACCGAATAATACGATGCGCTATAATTCTATTCCCAACTCCCTTTTTAAAAAGAACCGTCAAAAGTTTATGGCTCAGATGCAGCCAAAAAGCCTTGCTGTATTTAACTCCAACGATATTTACCCAGTAAGTGCAGACAGCACGATGCCGTTTCGACAGCATCGTGATATTTTTTACCTAAGTGGCGCAGATCAGGAGGAGACCCTATTGCTCCTGTTTCCGGATGCCCTAGATGAAAAACATCGCGAGGTATTGTTCGTGCGGGAAACCAATGACCATATCGCGGTTTGGGAGGGCGCTAAGTTGACAAAGGCACAGGCTACTGAAGTTTCCGGAATAGCAACAATTTATTGGTTATCCGATTTTAACAAGGTGTTTTTTGACCTGATGACGGAAGCCAATGTCATTTACTTCAATACCAATGAACACTATCGTCAGGCAGTGGAAACCCAGACCCGGGAAGATCGCTTTATTGAAAAATGCAAAAAAGACTTTCCGGCCCATCAATGGGCAAAAAGCAATCCCATTTTGCAACAGATCCGTGGGATAAAAGAATCCGAAGAGCTCAACCTAATGCAACAGGCCTGTGCGATAACCGAAAAGGGCTTTCGGAGGGTACTACGTTTTTTGCAACCAGGGGTATGGGAGTATGAGGTAGAGGCAGAGTACCTGCATGAGTTTCTACGCAACCGCTCCAAGGGATTTGCATATACCCCTATTATTGCCTCCGGCAACAACGCCAACGTGTTGCACTACATTG
This sequence comes from Croceivirga sp., assembly GCA_028284665.1. Classification (GTDB taxonomy): domain Bacteria; phylum Bacteroidota; class Bacteroidia; order Flavobacteriales; family Flavobacteriaceae; genus Croceivirga. Next base: position 87,773 of record JANQRG010000045.1, on the reverse strand, counting down.
AAAACAACCAACAATGCCAGGATGGTGATTTGGTGCTCATGGATGTAGGGGCGGAATACGCTAATTATTCCAGTGATATGACCCGTACAATTCCAGTTAGCGGGAGGTTTACGGAACGTCAAAAAGCGGTATACGATGCGGTCCTTCGGGTGAAAAATGAAGCCACGCAACTATTGGTTCCGGGGACCATTTGGGCGGAATATCACAAGGAGGTTGGTAAGATCATGACCTCAGAACTCTTAGGGTTAGGTCTTCTGGATAGCGCTGATGTGCAAAATGAAGACCCCAACTGGCCGGCATATAAAAAATACTTCATGCATGGGACAAGTCACCATATTGGATTGGACACGCATGATTATGGGGCACTTAAGACCCCAATGCAACCCAATATGGTCTTTACGGTTGAACCTGGAATTTATATTCCGGACGAAGGTTTTGGCATACGTATCGAAGATGATGTGGTGATCCAGGAAAACGGAGCACCCTTCAACTTAATGCGGAATATCCCCATTGAAGCCGAGGAAATAGAGGAGTTGATGAATGGTTGATCTCCCAAAGAGCAAGCCTATAACCGCTAAATTGGGAAGAACACTTGAGCAACCCTTTAGTTATCGTTTTTTGCATTTTAAGTCCGTGTATGCTTATGAGTCAGGATTTTCCACCGAATCCATTAGAAAAAAGGGGCTATCAATTGGATTTCCAGGATGAGTTCGAGGATGCAACATTAAACACCCAAAATTGGTTTCCGTATTATTTGCCCCAGTGGAGTTCCAGGTCAAAAACAGCGACCAATTTTGAGATTGAAAAGGGGCATTTGATTTTAAAAATTGATAGGGATCAGGAGCCCTGGAGTGAAGAGTTTAATGGTAGCGTAAAGGTCTCTTCCCTGCAAACAGGCGTTTTTTCAGGAAAAATGGGTTCTTCCGAAGGCCAACATCGCATAGCACCCAACTGTGTTGTACGAGAGGAACAGGAAATACAAAAACTGTATACGCCAAAATATGGCTATTTTGAAATCAGGGCAAAAGCCCTTCCGTACCCGAACAACGTTTGTGCGTTTTGGATGGTCGGTTTTGAGGACGAACCGGAAAAATCCGGAGAGATTTGTTTGATGGAAATAAAGGGTGAAAATGTAAAGCAGGATAGCGCGATAAATGGCTATGGGATACGCGCGTTTGCAGATGGCACCTTAGAAAATGAATTTTTTGAAGCGCCTTTTGAAATCGATGCAACAGCGTTCAATATCTACGCGGCCGAATGGTTTCCGGATAGGATTGCGTTCTATATAAACAATCAAAAAGTGAGGACGGTAGAACAATCCCCAGCATATGAAATGCAATTTATGTTGAATATTTATGAGATTCCGTTATCTTCGGAAACGGCCAGTTCCCAAATGAAGTATCCCAAAAGATTTGAAATTGATTATGTTAGAGCGTACCGACCTCTAAAGGGATACGCGGTAACAAAATGAATGTATTGAGAAATGACAGCATTGTTATTGTTTTTACAACAACCCGACATCGAAAAAAAGATGGAGGAAGCCCCCGACAAGGCGTATGAGATTGGGGTGGTTATTGGCAGCTATCTGCCCTTTGTGGTATTGGTAGGGATCGCGTATGCTATTTATTACTATCAGAAAAAGCGTAGGGGGCAGGAATGATCATATTATCATTTCGAACGAATATGAGAAATCTAAATAAGAGATTTCTCAGTCGCTGCGCTCCTTCGAAATGACGGTGATAAGAATAAACGTTACTACAGCAGGGACCACCCACCCCATATGAAATTGGCTTAACGGAATCCATTTGGAAATGCCAATAATTTCTTCACCCCAACCCAGGGAGCCCAAAAAGTCAGGAACACTAAACAATAAGGTCATCCCCACGACCCATCGAAACACCCGTTTGGAAGCGAATTTCTCTGGCAAGAGATTGAGCAGGATAAGTACGATAGTGACCGGATAGATAAACATTAAGGCAGGCAGTGCTACGGCAATGATGTACCCTACATCGAATTGTCCCATTAGTATTCCCAGGACACATCCCAGCGCAACGGTGATCATATAGGCACTATGGGAATTGCCAAACTGACCCTTGATGAAATCTGCAGCTCCGGTTACTATTCCCACTGCCGTGGTGAAGCAGGCGAGGCTCACCAAAACACTTAGAAAAAGGGTAGCAGTGTTTCCTAAAGTGTTCATGCTAATACCACTAAGCAATTCAGTCCTGGAAATATCTGAAGTAAAGGCCCCATGCATCAGGGCTCCGGTAAGGATCAATCCGGCATAGACAAGGAACAGGCCTAAACCTGCCAGAATACCTGCGTTGCCAATTAATTTTCTTTTTTGAAGATAATCCATTTGCTTATGCTCAAGATTCACAGAAATAATAATAACGCCTCCTACCACTACGGCACCAATAGCATCAAATGTTTGATAGCCTTCCAGGATACCATGAGAAAAGGGATGGGGAAAAGAGGATGGGCCGAAAGAGAACTCGGTACCAAAAAGGGTAGTACTAATGATGGCTATCAAAATGAGCAAGATACCCGGAGTTAGGAATTTACCAATGATATCCATTATTCGGGAACGGTTGATCACAAAAACAAAGACCAGGGCAAAATATGTAGTGCTTGTCCACCAGGAGGAAGTGGTTAACAAGGGAGCAATACCCATTTCATGGGTTACCGATGCTGTTCTTGGAGCAGGAAGGGTCAACGAAATGGCATAAATCAAATAACAATACACCATACTGAATGCCGGGGATACTTTTTTGGCAATATCGAATAAGGTTCCTTGTAATCGAGCGTGTGCTAAAATCCCGAATATGGGAATAATGACCGCAGAAAGCGCAAAGCCCAGGGTAACCCAACCCCAGGAATTTCCTGCTTTAAATCCAAGTTGAGGCGGCAGAATAAGGTTGCCTGCACCAAAAAAAAGGGAGAATAAGGCGAATGCCACTATAAAAAGCTGTTTTTTATGATTCATTACCTCAAAAATGTTTGTTGCAATACTGCAATTTTGTATATTTCTGGCAGTTACGGTTCATCGATTTTATTGTGTATTTGGTCGAAATTGTGTCATTCATCGAAAAAGTGAAAAAAAATGGCATGGCACCAAAATAAAGATGAAATTGGAATCGTTGCACTTTAAACAAAGCCAAACATTTTTTTAACAAAAGACCCCTAATAGTCCAACTAATTACGCATAATTCGGTCCCCAAATCGAAACATGCATCTAAACCGTTCCAAGCTTATGAAAAAAACCATTACTCCCAATGGTCACAAACTTACCGGAATTTTCTGCAACATATTCGGACATCACTACGTAGTTTCCAAACAGGTGACCCAGCACATTAAAGAGTACAGATGCATCCATTGTCAAAAACGGGTAACCACCAATGAAAATGGCAAATTATCCGTTCTGACCCCACAAATGCAGGAAATTAATCAGACCCTGGAAGACATGTATCAAAAGCGCAATAGACGCCGTGCCGGAGGGGTGACACTTCCGCCACAGGTAGCCTAAGTCGCAAAGGAATTTCGGCCTTGCCCGTTAACGGTATTGTAGGGCCATTCCTGGAGATTGAGTGTGCGCCCTCGTTTTTATGCGTCATGTGCCCCAAGACCGTAAGACCTGGATTGCCCTTGATTTTCGGGAATTTTTTTTACACCACTTTTTTAAATTGAAGTCTACCATTCTCAAGAATATACAATTCTTTTGCCGCTTGAATCACGGCTTCATCATGGCTGGCAAAAACAAAGGATATGTTGTATTCGGCATTCAGTTTTTGCATCAAAGCAACTATATTTTTAGTGTTTTTTCGGTCCAGGTTGGCAGTGGGTTCGTCCGCAAATACAACTTTTGGTTTGGAAACTATAGCCCTGGCAATGGCAACGCGCTGCTGCTCTCCCCCGGACAGTTCACCGGGTTTGTTATGTAGGCGATGACCAAGGCCCACAAGATGTAATATTTCCTCAGATTTTTCCCGAGTCTCCTTTTTGGTAAATGCATGCAGTGTCATTGGGAGTTCTACGTTCTCTATTGCCGTTAAAACGGGAATAAGATTAAATGACTGAAATACAAAACCAAAATTATTCTTTCGTGTAGTTGCCAATTCTTTTTTATTGTGGTAATTGATCGTTCTATTGTTCAATATATAGTTTCCCTGGTCAGGCGTATCTAAACATCCCAGTACATTCAGTAAGGTAGATTTTCCAGAACCGGAAGGTCCGGCAATAACACTGAAGCAGCCGGAACGGAAAAAGGTAGTAATGCTTTTTAATACCTGAAATTTGGTCTTGCCCAGAGTATATGATTTTGAGATGTCCGTTAGTTCTAAAAGAGGAGATGCTTCCATAGTTGATGTTTTTAAAGAAAGAAGGATAGTATTACCCTTCCCTGAATATCATAAAGGGAAAGGGAGTTTCCGTATATAAAAGGATTGATTTCCAATTTTATGTTTTCACCGCTATAGATGAACCCGGGAGAACATAGCAACTGCTGTGTTATGGGATCAAAGAAAAGCGAAGTGTTTACATTGTATTTGGAGTAAGGGTCGGTATAACTAATTTGTGAAAAAAAGCTATGCCGCCCCATGCTGATAGGGTCGTACAATTCCAGGTTGCCTGGAAGAAAAGACCTAAAGTTCGCAATACTGTTCTTAGTGTTGAAGTCACTACGGTAGCGATACTCCAACACAAGTATGGTTCTGATGAAGGTATTGAGCATACTGCCCAAAACAAATTCCGACCGTACATTTTCCCAACGGTTTCTTTCAGGGGTTGGTGTTATGCTTCCGGAAGGATCCACTAAACCCGTATTTGAAAAATTTCGTAAAAGTCCTTCCCCGTAAAAGGTAAAATTGTCCGTACCCAGACTAAAATCACATGCAAACTGTTGCCTACCATCGCCCAGAAAAGCATAGTTGAATGAATAGTCAAATGATTTAATAGTGGAACTTGCTTTAAGAGCAAGCGTAGAAGTATTTACTTTTTCGGAGGGTGAGAAAAGCAGATTTAGCGTGAGACGAGGGAAAATATATTCCAAGTTGGTGAGAAAAACCCCTTCCAATCGGTTATCCAGGCGAAAAGGGTCCTTCTGTAGAAACGGATTGGAAGGGTTCCAAACGGTTCCTGTCCCCCAGTTAATTCGTTCCTTTCCAAAAGTAACATAGAAAGCCTCTGATAGTCCATATCGCACATAGAACTCATTAAAAGCAACATCAATGTTTTCCGATATGGGGTCAAAAAAGATCCTTGGTTCCACCTGTAGTGTTAATCTGTCTTGCTTAAAAGTTCCTATTGGGAAAAATCGGTTTACGGTTTCTAATTCCGATAGTGCTAAAAGATTCGTTGGGTTCACCGGGGTATCTTCCGAAATCAGATTGTACGTAAATACATTTTCGTTGATGACACGATAAGAAAACTCATTCTGGGGGTACAAAAGAATACTGGAAAAAAACCAATGCAACAATAGCCCGATATGTTTGGCAAAACCTGTCATTTTAACGTAATAACATCATTTACTCAATAGTGCAGTAGTGAAGAAAATAGCTTGCTTTGTTGTTCCCCTGGTAATTTCAGAATACGTAAAAACGGTTTTTGAATCTTTGTTCAGTGCATCTAAAATGGTTAGTTTGGTAGGGAAGCGGACCTCCCCCAAATTTGTGAAATCGTCGTACTGGATCGTTTTTATGACCTTACCGGACAGACTCAGCATTTCCTGTGATATGGGAAGCTTAGTTTGCTTGTCCAAGTAAAAATTAACCTGGTTGTAGGCCGTTTTTAGGTCCTTTGCCTTTAAACGGAGTACCAAATGCTTCTCGGTTTTTTCGACCGGGCCAAGGATGTCGTAGTCTTCTACCAATGAAATCCTTAGGATATCTCTATTGGAAGCATCCCCACCCAAAAAGGCCTGTTTATAGGGTATTTTTATCAATTTGCTGGAGCGAGGTAAAAACATCCATAGATTATCCCCATCGTTTAAAATTCTTCTGTCGCGTTCAATACTAGGTTCAAGAATGGTCAATCGTAGTTTTTTGCCCTTTCTAAAGACTTTCATTTCATAGGTGCGCTTTACCTTTTCTTTACGGAGTATTTGCATTTGCATGACGAATTCCATATCCATGGCGAAGAAGTTTCTGTCTAATTTTTCCAGCAATTCCAATGGTTGTATCTGGGTATGTATCGTATGGGAACATACCATTAGTGCCAATGCTAAAATTGTGCGGTGTAAGGTTTTCATTTGCTTATGTTTTTGTTCTTATCGATCATAGATCAGTTGAATGGGGTTTGCTTTTTGGATACTTCGTGTACTCCAAAGACCCGACAACAATGGATAAACAAGGCCAATGGCCAACGCGATCAAAAGGGTTGGAAAATGGAAATGGGGTTTCAAGACATTGCTTCCAAAGATTAGAGTAGCGCTATCTCCCAAAAAGATACCTTCCCTGGACAGAAACAGGGTTAGTAGACCAAATAGGACGAGTCCTACTAAGGAAGCTATTGCGGCTACGACCAAGGTTTCAAAAAGAAAGGAAAACCTCAAATTCTTTGGTTTAAAGCCAATGGCCAAAAGGGTGCCAATTTCCTTGCTACGCTCTATGAGATGATTGTGAACTACGAAACCGATCCCGAAGAACGAAATCAGCTGTAAAAAGAAAACAATACTCAAAAAGCCATATTTGTTTGCATTGGAAATGGTTGAGGCCATAGATGCCCTGTCTTTATACTCTTCTATCTCCATAGTATCATTAAATTCCTGCAGTAGTAGGTTTTTAGTCTTCAACAAAATGGATGGTGTTGTCTTCAACGCTTCGGTATCGATGAGGATGTGCGTAGGCAAGACACTGTTCATCAGAATCTTAGCCTCTTCTATGTTGAGAAATACCATGGTATTTGCCCACCCTGATATGTTCTTGTAAACACCACTTATGGGATATTCGTCCAGATTTAAGCTGCCCTGTACCGTTTGAAGCATAATGGCGCAGGGGTCGTTTATGCCAACACCAAGTTTTTTTGCAACACTTTCGCTGATCAATAGCCCGGACTGTAAGCTGTCCTTTGCTTGGGTACTGTCAAATCGAAGGCTAGAGAATAAAGCGGATTCCCTGGCCCAATCTACACCCCTTAGGTTGATGTCTGCTGATTGGTTGCCGGCATGTAATAATGCCCTGGCGTAGAGCCGCTCCCTCACCCCGGAAACTTCCGGTATATTTTGAACGCTAATGGTAAGGTCAACGAGCTTTTGTTTCCGTTCATTGTTGGTCTTTTTTAGCAAACTATCCGGCAGGGAAAAGGAAACAGCGCCAGTTTCAATCTGCACGAGATTTCCGATCATTTGCCGTTCTATCCCCGCTGAAATTGATACAACAAAAAAGAAAAGACCTGTTGCTAAGGCAATGCTTGAACCTATTAAGGTGTTCCGACCCCAATGCCTCATGATATTTCGTAATGCTACTTTTATAAAAATGCCCATGACAACTTTTATTTGCGTTAGGTAGTGGTTCTTAATAGGGTCGTTATTTCTGTATGGAAAAGTTTTCTCAGGGAAACCAGAACGGCCAGATAGCAAGCCATTCCAAATAATAGCATAACCCAGAGAATCTCAGACCAATAGAGTTCGGGGAAAATGGATGTGCTCAGGTAGGCCGCTTGTAGCTCTTCAGAAGGAATAGGGATCCCGCTTTGGAGGAATTGATCAAAAATCAGTTTTAATAGCCCTCCAATCAAAAAAATTCCGGATGAGATCAAAACAATGTACTCAAGCGCTATGGTGTTGATAATGCTATAGGGCCTAAAACCAAACGCAAGCAGCGTACCGATTTCTTTTTTTCTGTTATTGGTCATCATAATAATGATGTTGACCAATACCAAGACGCTAAAAACAATAAAAACTGTTTTTATAGCGTGACCTGCATTGACCCAAACACCTAGAATGGAATTTAACAAGGGAGCGGTTTTTTCCCAGGCTGCGATTTTCAAACGGGGGTTAATGTCCGATACTTGATTTTTTAGAGTATCTGCTCCATTTACCGAATGCTCAAGAGTATGGTAATTGACCAGGACTTCCATTACCTCTTGATCTTCAAGCCTTAAAATTTCCATTCCTTTTTTATAATGAATAAAGCCAATAGGGAGTAGAAACTGCGCGGGCCCTATTGTTCTGAATACTCCCGAGACCTGTAAAAGATTGTCGCTGAGATACCCATCCCTGTTGTTTACCAAAACCACCAGGGTGTCACCTACATTTGTCCCAAGTTCATCCGCAAACGTTTCGCTTATCATGATCTGGTTTTCTTTTTTTGGGTGAGAACCCTCTTTATAATCCAGGATGTTGCTAACGCGTTGCAGGTGTTTTTGGGACAATGCCTGAAAGTGGATACCCATACTCTCTTCGCCATAGGACAACATTCCCCCAAAGCGTAATCGTTGTTCAATAGTTTTGATGTTCGGATTTTTTTCCAGCAGTTTAGCACTATCCTGAGAATGCCATTCAAATAGCGTTACGTCCGAAAATTGTGATTCAAGTACGTTGATGTTTTTTTCGGAATCGTAAATGATATATTGCCCGGATATCGCTTCGGTTATCAGTTTTTTAAGACTGTTTTTTACGCTGTTTTTTTGTGCAACCTGAGTGAAAATATTGAATGCGGAAATCACGCTTAGAATAAAGATCAGTAGGGCTCTTGATCTTTTTCTGATGATATTTTTGAAGGAGAGTCCTATCATGGGAATACTATTGTTTATCATGAATTACCGGCGTTTTGATCGCCCTGGTAATTGTTAAACAAATCTCTGAGAAGTTGGCTGCTCGTACGACCCAACCCATTGGCTGAAACCTATTGGGTCTTCTTTTTTTTGAATTCTGATGGGGAGAAGGAGGTGTACTTCTTAAAATACCGGTTAAAAGAAGACTTTGACTTAAAACCACAATCATAAGCGATCCCCAAAACGGAAAGATGATCGAACTTAGGGGAACTAAGCATTCTCTTTGCTTCGTCTACCCGGTATTGATTTACAAAGTCATAAAAATTCAAATCAAAATGTTGATTGATGACCTGGGAGAGATGGGATTGATTAATGCCACTTTTTTCGGACAAAAGGGATAAACTAAGGTCTTCGTCCAAAAATGGTTTTTCTATTTGCATGTACTCCATGAGTTGGATTCCCAGCGTATCCACTTTTTTTGCGGTAAGTCCGGATTTGGAATACGCTGCTTTTTTTGAGGAGGAGGTATCCAATTCCAGAAAGGATTTGTACTGCATATTGTTCCCGGTAAAGATGGCGGTTTGGCGAAAACCATAAAAACCAAAAGCAATCAACATTAAACTTAATGTTATCCCAACCAGGGCAAAAGCATTTTGAAGTGGGATAAGTTGAAATTGAGTAGCGCCGAATATCAAAAAAGAAGCCAAAACAAATAAAATGAGATACGAGTACACAACATACTCCAGCCATTTAAGGTTGATCTTTTCATCAAAGGAGAACAGTTCGGCTATATTTTTACGATGACGCTTAAGCAAGAACAAATCCCATATGCAATACACTAAGCCAGACAGTGCCAGGGGAATTGCATAATACTGCATCCACTCAGGAGAATCCTCAAAAACCTTGAAATATCCGTTAACGGCGGTTAGGTTAACACTGAATTTGTTCGCAAGGATAAAAAAAGAAATTACATAGATCGGATACACTCCAAGGTGAGAACCCATGGTTTTCCAGGACACCTGGTGCCCGGTCAAGGATAAAATATAGAGAAAAAGTAGGGGAGCGCCCAACATTGGAAATCCAAAGGCCATAACGGCCCAAACCCCATGCAATTCAAAGTGATAAATAGTGATTTGGTTAAATGCAATTTGAAGTAAAGTCACTCCAATCCATCCCAGGAAAAAGAAATCCCCTTGTTCTTTTCCCTTCTTAAAAAACAGAAGAAGAAAAATGAAAACACCAATGCCCAACCCGGCATTTAAGACAATTTCCATAAAGAAGTAATTAAAACTACAAGCTATGAATTTATTCGTTCCCGGTAAAGGAATTCCAGCCCTGCGCCGTTAACGGAATTTTAGCGCCATTCCTGGAGATCAGGTGTGCTCCCTCATTTTTATGCGTCATGTGCCCCAAAACCGTAAGATTAGGATTGCCCTTGATTTTCGGGAATTCTTTTTGGTCAATGGTAAATAGCAATTCGTAATCCTCCCCACCGCTCAAAGCAATGAGTGTGCTGTCCATTTTAAATTCTTCTGCAGCCGCAATAACAGTGGGGTCTAAGGGAATTTTATCCTCGTAGAGATTACAACCCACATCGCTTCGTTCACATAGATGAAGGATCTCTGATGATAGGCCATCACTTATGTCGATCATCGCAGTAGGGCGCACCTCCAGTTTTTTAAGTAATTCAACAATGTCCTTTCTGGCTTCAGGTTTTAATTGTCGCTCAACGATGTAGGCATAAGGTTCCAAATCAGGTTGACTGTTGGGATTCACTTTAAAAACCGCTTTTTCACGTTCCAACACCTGAAGTCCTAAATAGGCACCACCTAGATCTCCCGTTACCACCAAAAGGTCGTTTTCCTTCGCGCCCGAACGGTAGACAAGTTGCTCTTCCTTTGCGAAACCTAAAGCCGTAACACTAATTAGCATGCCTTTAGTAGAAGAAGTAGTATCCCCCCCAACCATATCTACACCATATAATTTACAGGCTTGAGCTACACCGGTATAAAACGCTTCCAGGGCTTCAAGAGGGAATCGATTGGAGATAGCCAGGGAAACCGTGACTTGAGTGGCCTGTGCATTCATAGCATAGATATCCGAAAGATTCACGATCACCGCTTTATATCCCAAATGTTTTAGGGGCATGTAGCTAAGGTCAAAATGCACCCCTTCCACCAGAAGATCCGTGGAAACTACAGTTTTATGATCCCCGAAATCAAGTATGGCAGCATCATCTCCCACCCCCATAATGGAGGAAGATTGTTTCAGTTCAAAGTCTTTGGTAAGATGTTGTATCAGTCCAAATTCACCTAACTGTTCTAATGACGTCCGGGAAGGATTTTTGTCTTCGAGCATTGCGCAAAAGTAAGATCATTTGTTGAAAGTCGTATCTTTATTAAAAACGGAATCTTTGCCGCTACTAAGAAACCTGACCCGCTATATACTCTTGGCAATCCTTGCATTTTTTATTGCCTGTAGTTCGGACAACGAGGCAGAAACCAATGATACCCCAAATGATACCGGGTTTACTCCACCAGCAGATGATGATATGCCGGAAGACCCTCCCCAAGACCCACCAATGAACATCATGGGCTTCACCCCCTGCGACAATGGAATGGCTGGGGATTTTCCCTGCAATGGTTTTGATCTGGCAGCCCTGGTGCCGCTTCAGGTAATGAAAGCTACAGCGGGAAATGATATTTGGGGCTGGACAGATCCGGATACCGGCCGCGAATATGCCTTAGTAGGCCTAAATAATGGTACTGCATTTGTGGATGTCACAGATGAGATTCCCTTGTATTTGGGAAAATTACCTACGGCTACCAACTCCAGTACCTGGAGAGATATAAAAGTTTTTGGTAATTATGCCTACGTTGTTGCCGAGTCTGCAAACCACGGGATGCAAATATTTGATCTGACCCGGCTTCGGAATGTGAGCAATCCGCCGGAAACCTTTACAGCCGACGAACGCTATACTTCAATAGGCACTGCTCATAATATCGTGATTAACGAAAATTCCGCCTTCGCCTATCCTGTGGGGACCGCTCGAAACGATGTTTTTAATGGAGGAGTGCATTTTGTGGATATTCAGAATCCAATGAATCCAACAGGAATTGGGGGCTATGGCGTAAACGGATATACCCATGACGCTCAAGTCCTCTTATACAGCGGTCCTGATCCCGATTACGCCGGAAGGGAAATTTTTATTGGAGCTAATGAAGATCTTATAGCAATAGTGGATATTACTGACAAGTCTAACCCTTCGGAGATTACCACTTTAGACTATCCACAAGTAGCCTATACACACCAGGGATGGTTTACCGAAGATCAACGATACTATTTATTGGGAGATGAGCTGGATGAAACTCGTTTTGGATTTAACTCTAGAACACTGGTATTTGATTGTACGGATTTAGACAATCCGGTATTGCATACCACCTATATAGGTCCCACAACAGCTATTGATCACAATGGCTATGTACTAGGAAATGAATTCTACCTGGCAAACTATACGGCGGGTCTCCGATTACTGGACATCTCAGATATTGAAAACAGAAATATTTCGGAGGGTGCATTTTTTGATACCTATCCACAAAATGACACACCCAGTTTTGATGGAGTATGGAGTGTTTATCCCTACTTAGCCAGCGGTAAGATCATGGTAAACGACATTAATTCCGGACTTTTCATACTTACAAAATCTAATTAAGCCCTTAAGATGAAGAAGAACGTTTTTTTAGGAATGGTTGCTATGAGCTTGTTTTCCTGTGCTTCTGATGACGAGGGAAGTGCGGAGAACAATCAGGAGCCTATGGTATCGCAAGCCGTTGTTTGGACAAAAAATTTTGGTGGTTCCGGGGATGATACCCCCCGATCTGTGATCCAGACTTCGGATGGTGGCCTGGCCATTTTAGGTTTTACCAACAGCACTGATGGCGATTTGACATTGAAGGGTTTGGCGGTAAACGATTATTGGCTACTAAAACTGGATGCTTTGGGCAACTTGGAATGGCAGAGTACCTATGGAGGGAGCAAAGATGACAGGGGGCAACAACTAATTCAGACTTCGGATGGGGGATATGCTATCACAGGTTACGCCATGAGCGACGATGGTGACGGCAGCAACAATGAAGGGTTTCATGATAACTGGATTCTTAGGTTGGATGCCAGCGGGGCCATTGTATGGGAACGGAGTTTCGGATTTTCCGGCCATGACCACTCCTATGATCTGGTGGAAACTGTAGATGGGGGCTTTTTCTTTTCAGGCTTTCTGGATGTTACTTCATCCAATGGTGATGGAAATACGGATAAAGGAAGTCGATTAACCGCTCATGGCGTTGGGGAGTTTTGGGGTACTAAAATTGATAGTGAAGGGAATTTGCAATGGAGGAAGTATTTTGGCGGAACCAATAACGATCGATCATATGGTGTGGTAAATGCGCATGATGGAGGCTACATACTCGTAGGGGCTTCGGAAAGTGATGATTTTGATGTTTCAGCACCAAAGGGAAGTTATGATTTTTGGGCAGTTAAAGTTGATAAAAATGGGAATTTTGAATGGGAAAGATCTTTTGGGGGAACCAGCATAGATGAGGCTCAGGATATTACACAAACACAGGACGGAGGTTATGTAATAACGGGAAACACTTTTAGTCAGGATACCCAGGTAAGTGAGAACAACGGGGAATCTGATATTTGGCTGATCAAGATTGATGAAAATGGTAATCTACTTTGGCAAAAAAGTTTTGGAGGTACTGGTTTTGATGCGGCCCATAGTGTCAGAAATACCGCAGAAGGGGGGTTCTTACTTTGTGGCAACTCCAAAAGTGATAATGGAGATGCAACTGAGAATTTCGGTGAGAATGATATCTGGTTGATTAAAACGGATGCTCAGGGGAATCTGGAATGGCAAAGATCCTTTGGCGGTTTTGCCCTGGATTTTGGATATGATGCTGTGGAACTTTCGAACGGTGCAATTGCGCTGGTGGGTGAAACCGCTAGCTCGGATTTTCCGGAAATAGCCTATAAGGGAGGAATTGATCTGGTAATCATGATGCTCGGCGAATAAGAAAGAAGAAAAGTAAAAAAGCATGAAAGCCTAAGATTTCTTAGGTTTTATTCAAAAAACAGCCCTTTAAAACGATCTATTTGTTTTGTTTAACCTTTCTATAAAGAAAGTTTATCAGAATATACGTTATAAAAATGTTAGAGACTGGTGAAAACCGCTGTCATCGCTTATATTTGTGTGCTATTTAGAATAAATCCAAATTTCAAATGATCAAAGTTTCAAATACGGCAAAACAAAAGGTAGTACACCTTATGGGAGAAGAAGGCTTTGATGCCGCCACGGCGTACGTTCGGGTGGGGGTAAAAAGCGGAGGTTGTAGCGGGTTGTCTTACGAGCTAAAATTTGATGATAAAATGGAAGAGGAGGACAAAATGTTTGAAGACAATGCGGTACGAATAATTGTAGATAAAAAGAGCTTTCTCTACCTGGTAGGAACTACCCTGGAATATTCCGGAGGGTTAAACGGAAAAGGCTTTGTGTTTAATAATCCGAATGCACAACGTACCTGCGGGTGCGGTGAGAGTTTTTCACTTTAAAACATAGGTATGGCGTATACTGAAGAAGAACTAAAAAAAGAGCTCGAAACCAAAGAATACGAGTACGGTTTTTATACCGACATTGAGTCGGATACACTCCCAAAGGGGTTAAATGAGGATATTGTTGTTGCGATATCCAAGAAGAAGGAGGAACCGGAGTGGATGACGGAATGGCGTCTGGAAGCCTTTAGGGTGTGGAAGGAAATGGAAGAGCCGGAATGGGCAAACGTTACCTACCAGAAACCAAATTTTCAGGATATCTCCTACTATTCGGCACCAAATAAAAAGCCGAAATACAACAGTTTGGATGAGGTAGATCCCGAGCTGTTAGAGACTTTTGAGAAACTAGGGATCTCTCTTGAAGAGCAAAAGAAATTGGCTGGAGTGGCTGTAGATATAGTCATGGATTCCGTCTCCGTGGCCACTACCTTCAAAAAGACGCTTGCTGAAAAAGGGATTATTTTCTGTTCTATTTCAGAAGCTATTCAGGAACATCCGGAATTGGTGAAGCAATATATTGGCAGCGTAGTACCGCGAAAAGACAATTTTTATGCTGCGCTGAATTCTGCTGTCTTTTCCGATGGGAGCTTTTGCTATATCCCAAAAGGAGTGCGATGCCCTATGGAACTATCTACATATTTCAGGATCAACCAGGCGGGAACTGGCCAATTTGAACGTACCCTGGTGATTGCGGATGAAGGAAGTTATGTAAGTTATCTTGAAGGGTGTACCGCCCCTATGCGAGACGAGAATCAGCTTCATGCCGCAGTAGTAGAATTAATAGCCTTGGATAACGCGGAAATCAAGTATTCCACAGTGCAGAACTGGTATCCCGGAGACAAAAATGGAAGCGGTGGGGTATTTAATTTTGTTACAAAACGGGGATTGTGTGAGCAGAATGCAAAAATTTCCTGGACTCAGGTAGAAACGGGATCAGCAATTACCTGGAAGTATCCTTCCTGTGTATTGAAAGGTGATAATTCTATTGGGGAATTTTACTCAATTGCGGTAACTAATAACTATCAGCAAGCGGACACCGGAACCAAAATGATCCACCTTGGAAAGAACACAAAAAGCACGATAATCTCTAAAGGCATCTCTGCGGGTAGATCTCAAAATAGTTATCGAGGCTTGGTACAGGTGAACAGCCGAGCCCGAAACGCCCGTAATTTTTCACAATGTGATTCCCTATTAATGGGTAACCAATGTGGAGCGCATACTTTTCCCTATATAGAAGCTAAAAACAAATCTGCGCAAATAGAGCATGAGGCGACCACCAGTAAGATTGGGGAAGATCAGATCTTCTATTGCAACCAAAGGGGAATTGATACCGAAAAAGCAATAGCGCTTATCGTAAACGGATTCAGCAAGGAGGTTCTCAATAAATTGCCTATGGAGTTTGCAGTAGAAGCACAAAAATTGTTGGAGATAAGCCTGGAAGGTTCCGTGGGATAATCCCTTTTGGAAGTAAAAGACAACAAAAGTAGTTATAGCATAATACGGGACTTTGAAGAACACTAAAGGTTCCGCAATAGTTAAAAACAATTAGTAAAGATTGCCATGTTAGAAATTAAGAATTTGCATGCAAGTGTTGAGGACAAAAAAATTCTCAACGGTGTTAATTTGAAAGTGAATCCTGGAGAAGTGCATGCTATTATGGGGCCTAATGGTTCTGGGAAAAGTACGCTGGCTGCAGTGATTGCCGGGAAAGAGGATTTTGAGGTTAAAAAAGGAAGTATTTCTTTAGATGGAGAGGATTTGGAAGAATTGGCACCGGAAGAGCGTGCGCATAGAGGGATATTCATGTCTTTCCAATATCCCGTTGAAATCCCCGGAGTTACAGTGACCAATTTCCTGAAAACAGCAATTAACGAAAGTCGTAAAGCAAGGGGGCTTGAAGATATGCCCGCTAATCAGATGTTAAAACTCATCCGGGAAAAATCGGAAATGTTGGAGATCGATCGCAAGTTTCTTTCGCGCTCGTTGAATGATGGTTTCTCCGGGGGGGAGAAAAAACGAAATGAAATTTTCCAGATGGCCATGATGGAACCCAAGTTGGCTATTTTAGATGAAACCGATTCCGGTTTGGATATCGACGCGCTCAGGATAGTGGCCAATGGGGTGAACAAGTTACGCAGCAACGAAAATGCTATTGTGGTCATAACGCATTACCAGCGTTTGTTGGAGTATATTGTTCCGGACTATGTTCACGTATTATTTGACGGTAAAATCGTAAAGTCCGGTACTAAGGAATTAGCCCTTGAATTAGAAGAAAAAGGGTACGATTGGATCAAACAAGAAGAAGTAGTCTAAAACTGCCGGATATGGATTTAAGCGATAAATTAATTTCCTCTTTTCTTGCCTTTGAGAGTAACGTAAATGTGAATACTCCAGTTCATGAGATCCGCTCAGAGGCAATTCGGAATTTTGAGCGAAAAGGGTTTCCAAGCAAGAAACAGGAGGCCTGGAAGTATACTTCTCTCAACAGTTTGCAGAAAACGGATTTCAGTATTTTCCCTAAAGGAGAACAGACACTTGAATATAAGGACGTCAAGCGGTATTTCTTGCACGAGATAGACACCTATAAAATAGTCTTTATCGATGGGGTTTACAGCAGCTACTTATCGGAGACTACACACGATGGGGTGGATGTTTGTTTGATGAGTTCTGCCTTGACCAAGCCTATGTACAAGCAGGTTATTGAGCTGTATTTTAATAAAGTGGCTTCCAGGGAGGAGTCTCTTACAAACTTGAATACAGCGTTTAGCAAAGAAGGGGCCTACATTTATATACCAAAAAATAAAGCCCCCAGAAAGCCGATACAAATTCTTCATCTGGCCACGGGGAATGAAGCGGCCTTGATGCTCCAGCCCCGAAACCTTATCATTGTAGAGGAAAATGCAGAGGTTCAGATCATTGAGCGGCATCAAAGCTTAACCACCAATGAAGTGTTTACCAACGCAGTAACTGAAATCTTTGCTGCTAAAGATGCTCGGGTAGATTACTACAAGGTGCAAAATGATAACGCATCGGCAACCTTGATTGATAACACCTATATTGATCAAAAAGGGAACAGTAATGTTAGTGTACATACCTTCTCCTTTGGTGGAAAGCTAACACGAAACAATCTCAATTTTTATCAGAGAGGAGAACGTATTGAATCTACGTTAAAAGGGGTGACGATTTTAGGTGAAAAACAACATGTAGATCACCACACCCTGGTGCATCACGCTGAACCTAATTGCGAGAGCCATCAGGATTATAAAGGTATTTTTGGGGAGAAGTCAACAGGGGTTTTCAATGGAAAGATCATTGTGGATCAGATTGCTCAAAAAACGAATGCATTCCAGCAAAATAACAATGTATTAATTAGCGATCAGGCAACTGTAAATACGAAGCCACAATTGGAGATATTTGCAGACGATGTAAAATGTTCCCATGGTTGTACTATTGGTCAGTTGGACGAGGAGGCAATGTTCTATTTACAAACACGGGGAATTCCGAGAAAAGAAGCATCAGCTTTGCTGATGTACGCTTTTGCCAATAATGTGTTGGAAAGCGTTCGTATTCCCGAATTGAAAACCAGAATCAACAAGCTGATCGCGAATAAGTTGGGGGTTAGTTTGGGATTTGAGTTGTAAACCGTTTTTTCAAGACGGGCAGGAGATGATAGATACCGAGTTTGATATAACCACAATACGAAAAGATTTTCCAATTCTCAATAGGAAGGTCAATGACCAACCCTTGGTTTACCTGGATAATGCGGCTACCTCTCAAACCCCTAAACAGGTTATTGATGTTATTGTAGAGTATTATGAAAGCTACAATGCGAATATCCATCGAGGGGTACATTCACTTTCTCAGCAGGCAACTGATGCCTATGAAAACGCCAGGGAGAAGATCCGAAAACATTTTAACATTGCCCATACCCATGAAGTGATCTTTACTTCTGGCACGACGCATGGGATCAATTTAGTGGCCAACGGGTTTGCCACCCTTCTAAAAAAGGGTGATGAAATCTTGGTTTCTGCCATGGAGCACCACTCGAATATTGTTCCCTGGCAAATGCTATGTGAACGCACGGGGGCAATTTTGCGCGTAATTCCGATGAATAGGGAAGGAGAATTGGTGATGGAGGAGTATTATGGGATGCTTTCCGAAAAAGTGAAATTGGTGTTTTGCAACCATATTTCGAACGCTTTGGGTACCATTAATCCAATCAAGGAAATCATAGCTGCAGCGCACAAAGTTGGGGCTGCGATATTGGTGGATGGAGCTCAGGCCGCACCACATATTAAAGCAGATCTACAAGACTTAGATGTCGATTTTTACACGGTTTCTGCCCATAAGATGTGTGGTCCTACCGGAATAGGGATGTTATATGGCAAATCGAAATGGCTCAAATCGCTGCCACCTTATCAGGGAGGAGGAGAAATGATCGCAGAAGTTACTTTTGAAAAGACCACCTATGCGGATTTGCCTCATAAATTTGAGGCCGGCACCCCAAACGTTTGTGGCGGGATTGCTTTTGGCGCTGCCCTGGATTATATGAATGCGATTGGTTTTGAACAGATTGCCGCCTATGAAAATGAATTACTACAGTATGCCACTTCGGAATTAATGAAAATAGAAGGCCTGGTTATCTATGGTACCGCTGGCGAAAAAACTTCGGTAATTTCTTTTAATATCCAGGGGATTCATCCTTATGATATCGGAACGATTTTAGATAAATTGGGGATTGCGGTAAGGACAGGTCATCACTGCGCCCAGCCCATAATGGATTTTTACCAGATACCAGGGACGGTAAGGGCAAGTTTGAGTTTCTATAATACACGTGAGGAGATTGACAAATTAGTCGCTGCGGTTGAAAAAGCAAGAAATATGTTACTTTAGGCTATAATTTAATATAGCTATAAAGTATATTTTGAACAAGGGAAATACGATGAACATAGCAGAGATTCAAGAGGAGATAGTAGACGAATTTTCCATGTTTGACGACTGGATGCAGCGGTACGAATATATGATAGAACTGGGAAAGTCATTACCCCTTATTCAGGAACAGTACAAAACCGAAGACAACATTATTAAAGGCTGCCAAAGTAAAGTCTGGGTCCATGCGGAACTTGAGGATGATAAGCTTGTTTTTACGGCAGATAGTGATGCAATTATTACCAAAGGGATTATTGCCCTTTTGATAAGGACTTTTAGCCATCAAAAACCTCAGGATATTATTGATGCGGACACTGAATTTATTGACGAAATCGGGTTAAAAGAACATTTGTCCCCCACAAGAGCTAATGGTTTGGTAAGTATGATAAAGCAATTGAAATTGTACGCCATTGCCTACCAAACACAACTGAATTAAAAATGAGCGAAACTACCACAATTGATACCGCTGAATTGGGAGAAAAGATCGTCAAGGTCTTGAAAACGATCTATGATCCTGAAATCCCTGTAGATATTTATGAATTGGGCCTTATTTATGACGTCTTGGTGAATGAAGAGCATGAGGTAAAGATTTTGATGACCCTTACTTCCCCGAACTGCCCTGTAGCAGAGACACTGCCGGTAGAGGTTGAGGAAAAGGTTAAATCTTTGGATGCTATACGCGATGCAGAAGTGGAAATCACTTTTGATCCCCCCTGGACACAAGACTTAATGAGCGAGGAAGCCAAGCTGGAACTTGGACTTCTTTAAGAACACCACTGGTTAAAAGACCAATAAAGTACAAGCAAATGCCAGAGGAAATCATCAATAGAGTAGCGAAGAGCCCTATAATAACTTTTGATCTGGAAGAATTATATCCTGAAGGAAAAAGAGTTAGCATCGATATTAAAGACTGGCTCTACGAAGGTTTGATCCTGAGGGAGAAAGAATTCAGGAAAAGTGTGGCCGATCACGATTGGGCACAGTACGATAATGCCTTCGTCGCGCTTAATTGCACTACAGATGCTATTGTTCCGGGATGGGCGTATATGCTCATTGCCTCAAAATTGGCCCCGTACGCAAAAAGGGTGATCCATGGTAATCAGGAAACCCTGGAAACCGTTATCTATGAGGAACTCCTGGACACCTTTGACTTTTCCATCTTCGAAGGAAAACCCGTCATCATCAAGGGATGCTCCAACAAACCCGTACCGCAAAACGCTTACCTCCTTGCTACAGCTAAGATCCAAAGAGTAGCCAAAAGCGTCATGTATGGGGAGGCGTGTTCCGCTGTTCCCATCTACAAGAGGAAATAAATATTTTCCGTCCTAGGTGACTCTTCTTACATTTACGGTTCTAAATCTATTAAACACTGAACATTATGAAAAAAGCAGTTTTTGCTATGGTGGCGTTTTGTGCCATAAGCATAGGGACGGCACAAACGGAAGAGGAGTTAAAGACCCAATTGGCGGGTAAAAAGGATTCTATCGCGGCTATCCAGGGAAGAGCAGATGCCATTCAGGCACAGATAGATGCGCTACCCGGATGGAAGCTCGGCGCTTTTGGGACTATAGGAGGCTCTCTTTCCGAATTCAACAATTGGTTTGCCCAGGGTACCCCTAACAACAGTGCAGGAAACATTGGGATTACGGGTAATGCATTTGCCAATCTGCAACAGAAAAAGTTTTTTTGGAGAAATGCGCTAACGATGAATTTGACCTGGGTGAAGATCGACGATAAAGATGACCCAACCGATGATGATAGTTTTCAACCCACAACAGACGTTTTTAACCTGTCTTCCCTATACGGTAGAAAACTAAGCGAAAAATTCGCGATATCCGGATTAATGGAGTATCGCACCACCTTACTTAACAACTTTAATGATCCTGGCTATCTCGATCTTGGGGTAGGGGTTACCTGGACCCCAATAGCCAATTTGGTGGTTGTGGTGCATCCATTGAACTACAATTTTGTTTTTGCTGATGACGATACTATTTTTGATTCCAGTGCGGGGGCGAAAATAGTGGCAGATTATACCCGGCAAATTGGTAAGGTGAGCTTTAAAAGTAACCTTTCTGCATTTGCGAGCTATGAAAATGAGGATTTAAGTAACTGGACCTGGACCAATGGCTTTGCCTATACTTTATGGAAAGCGATCGGTGTGGGGTTCGATTTCGGCCTTCGAAGTAACAAACAGGAAGCATTAAACTACCAGGTCAATACGCTTGGCAATACGGACGCTACCTTTGATTCAATTGATAACGAATTACAAACCTACTGGACACTTGGTCTTAGTTATGCCTTCTAATGGATTTCAGGAAGCAAATCAAAAAAGCCTTTGAATTTTCAAAGGCTTTTTTGTTTGTAGCTTTAACTATGGAGTTAAGATGAGATTCCAGTTTTTCTGTCAGAAAAGATAAACATGGCTACCGCCAGTATTATAAAATGAAACCAGAGTGTTTGCGATTAAAAGGGGACACTCCTATTTTACCAATAATAATCCATACCTTTTAAAGTATTGTTATTTAGGTAAATGCGAAAAGTCACTTTCATACTACTTTTCACTTCATTTTTTGCTGTTTCCCAAAGCAAGACCGATAGTATTTTAAAACAATTGCCTTTGATGGTCGAAGATAGTCTTAAGGTAAAGGCCTATTTTGATCTGTTTTGGGATAATTATCGAAATGATCATAAGGCTACCCTAAAATATGCTACGGAAGCTGAAAAGCTTTCCAGAAAGCTTGGACTTACCTTTCAGTTGGCTGATGCTCACAGAGTAAAAAGCTTTGCACTGTCACATCTTGGGGAACCGGATTCCGCGCGGAAAGAGTTGGAAAGCTCATTAGCACTTTTTACCAGCTTAAATGACAAAAAAATGATGGCTAGTGTACTAACCGAATTCGGATGGTTGAGCAAAGCCAAGTTCGATTATGAAAAGGCGCTTTCCTTTTTTTTAGAGGCACTAAAGATCTCCAGGGAAGTGGAAGATAAGGATAACACTGCCAGAACCCTGAATTACATTGGGGGTATTTACAATGAACAAAAACAATATGAAAAGGCCATAGAACATTATAAAGAAGCATTAGCTTTAGTAGAGGAATTGGGGATTCAAAGGGGAATATCTGCCTGTCTGACGAACTTGGCTAGTGTATATACGAAGACAAAACAATTCAAAGAAGCCCTTGATCTGCACAAAAAGGCGTTGCAACTAAAAAGGGAAATGGGCGATAAATTGGGCGAGGCCAGGGTATTGAGCAATATGGGTACTTTGAACAATGAACTGGAGGAATTCTCACTGGCAGAAGTGTACTTTATGGAGGCGAAGCATATTGCAGAGAAGATAGGGGATAAAGAACAGGATGGCATCATTACCTATGGACTAGCGGCTTCGGCCTTAGGAAAAAAAGAGTATGAAAAAGCCATTTTGTTGGCTGGTGCCCTTTGGAAAAAACCGGATTTGGATCTGGAACTTCGGGTGAAATTGCAGCAACTGCTTTTTCAAGCCTATGGGAAAAACCAAAATTTCGAAAAAGCGTACGAAACATCTTTCCAGTGGCAATTACTTTCCGATAGCCTGTACAACAAAAACATGTTGGCAGTGACCAATGATTTGGAAGCGAGATATCAAAATGAACAAAAAACGAAAGAGATTGCCCTTTTGGCTTCGGAAAAAGAAATACAGCAACTGCAATTGAACAAAAGAGAAAATGAACGGAATGTGATCATCGCCTTTGCAGTTCTAGTACTTCTTTTAACCGGGTTGCTCTATAATCAATATCGTATTAAACAGAAATCAAACAAAGAACTTCAAGCGCTAAATGAGGTCAAGTCCAATTTCTTCGCCAATATCTCACATGAGTTTAGAACACCATTAACGCTTATTAAGGGGCCAATAGAACACTTGGAGCAAAACCCCGACGAGCGCCTGAACCCTGAAGACGTTACAATGATACGTCGCAATGCCAATAAAGTACTTGGACTTGTTAACCAATTATTGGATTTGTCACGAATTGACCAGGGAAAACTACAATTAAAACCTACGGAAGGGGATATCTACAAATGCCTTAGGGCAGCAACAACGTCCTTCAATTCGCACGCTGCTCAACGAAATATGGATTATTTAGTGGAAATTCCGAATGGAACATTTTGGACAGCATTTGATCGTAACAAGCTTGAAAAAATAGTGTATAACCTATTAAGTAATGCCTTTAAATTCACTGAAAATGGTGAAAAGGTAGCCTTTGAAGCAAAGTATATTGATGAGAAACTGGAAATTCAAGTTTCTGATTCCGGCAAAGGGATCTCCGAAGCGAAACTTCCCTTTATTTTTGACCGTTTTTATCAGATCGACGGGGCATACACCAAGGAAAGGGAAGGTTCAGGAATTGGATTATCCCTTACCAAAGAATTGATAGAACTCATGGATGGAACCATCACCGTTTCCAGTGAGGAAGGCAAAGGAACCTTCTTTACGGTCCAAATTCCGGTAGAAAAAATAAAGACCCTGGAAAAATCCGCTTCCGAGGAAGAATGGAAATATGAAAAACAAAGAACCACCCCCATTACCTTTGAGTTGCAAAAATCAGATGTTCGCAAAATCCCTAAAATATTGCTGGTAGAAGACAATGAAGATATGAGGCATTTCATTACATCACAATTGGTCACAGATTATAGGGTAATAGCGGCCAATAATGGTGAAGAGGGATTAAAAAGAGCCTTGGCAGATGCTCCCGATTTAATACTATCCGATTTGATGATGCCTAAAATGGACGGTATTGAGCTTTGTAAAGAATTAAAAACCAATTTAGAGACCAGTCATATTCCTGTAATCCTGCTTACCGCTCGCGCAGGTGCAGAGAATAAAATAGAAGGTCTGGAAATCGGGGCCGATGATTATCTAACCAAACCGTTTGACGCCAAAGAACTATTTGTAAGGGTAAAGAATCTTATTCAACGACAACAACGTCTTAAAGAATATATTCGTAAGCATCAACTCATGTTTGATCCGTCAAAGATAGAGGCCACATCCCTGGACAGACGATTCTTGGAGCAGCTTCTTGATTTGTTGGAAAAGGAACATTCCAATGCGGGTTTCGGAGTTCCGCAAATGCAAGATGTTATGGCCCTTAGTAAGGCACAGCTGCACAGAAAGGTTAAGGCACTTACTAACGAATCTCCGGGAGAGCTACTTCGAAATTTTCGTTTGAAAAGAGCTGCTCACTTATTATCCAAAAAGGCGGATTCTGTTACCCAAATTGCATATCAAGTTGGATTTAACAATCTCTCCTATTTCGCCAAATGCTTTAAAGAGCTGTATGGCGTATCCCCTTCTTCGTACTGATTTTTACAGTATTTGAGACTCTGATGGTATAATGTGAAACTATCCTATCAGTATAGGGTGCCCCGGACCTGTAGTTTTGGAGAGATCTCAAAGTTTCCCCTTGTGTATAATCTAAAACTATAGTGATGAAAAAATTAGTACTATTTACAATGATGTTCGCCTTTTCCTGTTTTATGGCTCAAGGGCAGGATATTCAATTTGGCGCAAAAGCGGGATTAAACCTGGCGACAATCGGACCGGATCTAGACGATGCCGCTTCGAGAACCACATTTCACCTTGGGGGAGTAGCCGAAATTTCAATTTTGGAGAATTTTTCCATTCAACCGGAATTGCTCTATTCTGCGCAAGGAGCCACTGATGAATCCGATGATGATGAGGTCGTCAAACTGGATTATATCACCCTTCCCATTTTGGCAAAATACTATTTAGTAGATAATCTAAGTCTGGAAGCAGGCCCGCAACTGGGGTTCTTGCTGAAAGCAGAAGTTGAGGATGATGGGGACACGATTGATTTAAAGGATAATACAAAATCTACGGATATTGGCCTTGCCCTGGGCTTAGGCTATAAATTGGAGAGCGGGCTCAATTTTGGACTACGGTATTATTTAGGCTCCGATGTAAATGATATTGATGAAGATTCCGATAAGATTAGCAATAGGGTATTTCAACTTTCGATAGGTTATTTCTTTTAATGCGTATCTCACGGGATTATGAAGAAGGTATTTTTTTTGTTCAATCTATTAGTGATACTAGCATGTAGCTCGGAGGATTCAAGCCCCGAGACCGATGCAGTAGATACCGAGCCCATGCCCTCGCAACTTACGGCGTTTGCCGGGGATGACCTCAATGTTTTGGTTGAGAGTCAAGTTTCTTTGAACGGGTCTGCAACAGGTTCGGACGATGAGACCGCATACGCCTGGCAATTTATTTCAAAACCGGATGGGAGCTCTACTGAACTGTTGAATAGCGATACCACAACACCTGGTTTTTTGGCCGATGTGCCAGGAAAATACAAGCTCGAATTGACAGTCTCCGGGAACAACAACGATACGGACCAGATAACGGTCTCTGCATTTGACGTAGTGGAAATTAATGGCACATTTACCAATTTAGTTCCGGGATCCAACGTGGGTATTGCCAGATTTGCTATAGTTGCTGATCGGTTATATGCCACTTGCGATTTTGATGAAATCGGTAACATCCAAGCCGAAAAAATTGCTTGTTATGATGGTAACGTATGGGCTGCATTAGGGTGCGGACTTGAAGAGGGGATCATTCACGACATGATTGCCTATCAAGGAGAGCTCTATGTAACCGGTGAATTTATCGAGATAGGGTGTGTTCCCGCAAATAATATAGCGAGATGGGATGGTCAAAATTGGCATGAAGTTGATGGTGGATTAACCGGAAATGATGACCCCGCTGGATATACCTTAGAAGTATACAACAGTGAATTGTATGTAGGAGGCATCTTTGAGATGGCCGGAAATGTAAGTGCTATTAATGCGGCAAAGTGGAACGGAACAGAGTGGTCTGCTGTAGGGACCTTTGATAGCACAATTCTTGAGTTTGCCGTTTATGGGTCAGATTTGTATGCAGGAGGATTCTTCACCGCCGTAGATGGTGTTAATGCCGAAAAAATCGCTTTTTATGATGGTACAGGTTGGAGTGCTTTGGGCAATACAGAGGTTTTGGAACTGAGAGGTACCGGAAATATCAATGAAATGGCTGTAATGGACGGGGTGCTCTATATTTCGGGATTCTTCAATGAAAATGGTAACGTCTATTCCGAACTGATCACCTGGGATGGGATAGAATTTAAGGATTTTGGGAGAGCGTTTAGCTTAAATCAGGATAATCGTATTAGCGAGCTTACCACAATTAACGGTGTCCTATACATTGGTGGAGAGTTTAGAAATGTTGTTGGGAGTGAGGCCGGGAATATTATGCAATGGGATGGAACCCAATGGGGTATTTTAGAGAGTGGGGTTTTAGGCAGGGTCCTATCTATTGAGGAGTTTGGGAACCAAATCTATGTCGGAGGAGACTTTACACAAGCAGGCGGGGCTATAGCAGAGAATATGAGCATTTGGTCCCCAAATTAAGATCATTTTTGAAAATGATCCAGATTTTCGGGATATAAAAAATTATTGTAAGGAAAGCGGGTCACATGAATATCTCGTACTTCTTGATAGACCCGTTTTCGAAAATCTTCCAGGTTTTCCTTATTCAGTGCCGAAATGAACAGGGCGTTGTCCCCAATTTTGGCAAGCCATGTTTTTTTCCATTCGTCCAACGTAAAATGTAATTTCGTCCGTTCCGTTTCCAAATCATCCTCGTCAAGTACTTCAGGACGATATTGATCTATTTTGTTGAAAACCATTATGGTAGGCTTGTTGGCGCTATCAATCTCATCAAGAATCTGGTTTACCGAAGCAATATGTTCCTCAAAGTTGGGATGCGAAATGTCCACAACATGCAGCAAGAGATCTGCTTCCCGAACTTCATCCAACGTACTTTTAAAACTTTCGACCAATTGCGTGGGGAGTTTTCGAATAAACCCTACGGTATCGCTTAACAGAAAAGGCAGATTTCCTACAACCACTTTGCGTACAGTGGTATCCAGGGTGGCAAAGAGCTTGTTTTCCGCAAACACTTCACTTTTGCTGATCACGTTCATCAAGGTGGATTTGCCTACATTGGTATAGCCCACTAGAGCAACGCGCACGAGAGCCCCCCGGTTCCCCCGCTGTGTCTCCATTTGACGATCAATCTTTTCTAACTTCTTTTTTAGCAAGGCAATCCTGTCCCGAACGATCCGCCGGTCAGTTTCAATTTCTGTTTCTCCGGGACCTCGCATCCCAATTCCCCCGCGTTGGCGTTCCAGGTGGGTCCATAAACCCGTAAGGCGGGGAAGAAGGTATTCGTACTGGGCTAACTCCACCTGGGTTCGCGCATAGCTGGTTTGGGCGCGTTGCGCAAAAATATCGAGGATCAAACTGGTACGATCTAAAATTTTGCAACGCAACAGCTTTTCGATGTTATTTTGTTGGGCAGGAGAAAGCTCCTCATCAAAAATGACTGAGCCGATGTCGTTTGCCTTAACATATCCCTGTAGCTCCTCCATTTTCCCACTACCGATCATGGTTTTAGGATTGGGCGTTTCTACGCGCTGTACAAATCGCTTTGTAACCTCACCTCCAGCAGTAAAGGTTAAGAATTCCAACTCGTCCAGATATTCGGTCACCTTCTCAAGGCCTTGATTCTTGTTGATCACGCCAACAAGCACGGCCTTTTCATGTTCCATAGTTTTCTTCTCCAGCATAGGCCAAAGATAAGATACAAAGTCATGTATTTGGACAATGATCGGGTTCTTTATAGGAACAATAATTTGCGATTGAATTCAAGACAGGCAGTTGCTTTTTGAATCGTTTTCCACGCCAAAACCATCGTTTACGGTACAGCCCTGTGTAGCCAACAGTTGAATGAGGATTTAAAAACTAGAGATACTATTTACTCAATAGAAGTGTTCAGGTTACTATTTTTAGTAGGGAAGTGCGATGGAGCAGTGATTCAATGGAAAGCGTCCACTTTTTTATAGGCTTCAATGACCGCCAATTCACCTTCTTTACCATTGATGCTGTTGCCATGTTCCATCCCCAAAATACCCGTATATCCCTTGGAATGAATATGTTTGAATACATTTTTATAGTTGATCTCCCCTGTGGTAGGCTCATTTCTACCAGGATTATCTCCTATTTGAAAATAACCGATCTCATCCCAGCAGTCATCAACATTGGGGATGAGGTTGCCTTCCTGTATTTGTTGGTGATAAATATCAAAAAGGATTTTGCAGGATGGACTATCCACCGCCTTACAAATTTCATAGGCTTGCGGACTTTCTTGGAGGAACAGGCCTGGATGATCTCTAAAATTTAGAGGTTCCAGGACCATTACAAGGCCGTGCGGCTCCAATACCTCACAGGCTCTTTTTAGGGTTTCAATAACATTAGCGGTTTGATATGCCCTATTCAACCTAAGGTCTGAGTGCCCAGGCACTACAGTCATCCATTTGGCATTGACCCGTTTGGCAACCTCAACCGATGCCCGGATTTCTTTTAAAAATTTTTCTCGCAACGCTTCATTGCCACTAGCTAAATTCGGTTCTTTCCAGTAGATCTCGTGTGCAACGAAAACCCCCATTTGCATATTTCTATCGGCCATAGTTTTTGCCATCCGTTTTTGAAGTGCAACATCACGCATTCGCATTCCATTGTCTTCAAAAGCCGTAAAGCCCTGGTCCGCCATAAAGTTGATTTCGTCTATTGGATCTACGCCTGCCAAATCTTTGAACATCCCCAGATGTGGCGCATAGTTGAGGTTGAATTCATAAAGTGGGGCAACAGGTACACCTTTACCGTAGGCTATTGGACCGGGAAAGGAAAGGGCACTCATACCCAATGCTGTTTTTTGAACAAAACGTCTTCTTTTCATAGTGCTTTAGGATATCAGATATGAACGGGTTTAAATGATTTTGACGGATTTCAATTGGAAAAAACTAAATCAAACTTTACGGTAACCTCATCCCCAACTACTATTTGTCCAAACATAGCAGAAGGAGGTTCTATATCCCAATCTTGTAATGTAATAGGATATTGTCCCGATATTTTTATAGTCGTTCCAGTGTCAATGATCTTGGTAGCTACTTCAATGGTTTTTGTTTTCCCAGCCATACGTAAGACACCTTTCATGACAGCAGCCTCATTTACTTTTTCCATACTAAAGGTTACGGTTGGGTCGGTGTCTATTTTTAGGGCATTATGTGTCTTTTTATCCATTACCGCACCGTGTGTACTCTTTATGTCGGCAACTTCAACTTTTAAGTTAACAGCCGTTGGACTGCCATCATTAGTTTCTAAGGAGCCTTCCAGGGTATGAGCCACAACAGTCCAATCATTTATGGTTGACGTCCCCTCAATCTCCAAGGCGCTCTCCCCGGATAGGGAATATTCTTTTTGGGATAGCCCCGTTAAGCAACTGAAAAGTAGTAGTAAAGTGATGTAATGTTTCATAGTAGTGTTATTTACCAATGAAAGGTTTAAACGTAATACGGAATAGATATCAATTCTATTTTGAACCCACTATCCCTCATCCAAAACCATTTGCCAAAATTTTTCCTGTTCTTCTTCGGAAGGTTGATTTTTTGGGCTGACCAATCTGAAACCGATAAAATCATTATCAGAAAACCACCAAAAACTTTTTGGAATTTGGGGGTCCCGTCGCTGTAGGTTCATGCTTGATTCACCGCGTGCGGCGGACCTTAATTTGACAGGATCATCAGCCCAGGAACCCCCTCGGAACACCCGGGGGTGGATAACCTTTGGAATTACCCATGGATTCCTTTCCGTATGGTTGGCGTAAGCATCCGATTGGTATTGGTCCATGGTCCATTCGGCCACATTGCCGTGCATATCAAATAATCCCCAGGGATTGGGAAGTTTTGAGCCCACCTTGGCGTAGGCATTGTCAGAATAGACAGCGTATTTGTCAAGATCGCTTTCCGAATCGCCAAAAGAATATACGCTCTGAGATCCGGCACGAGCCGCATACTCCCATTCTGCCTCTGTGGGCAGCCGGTAAAACCTTCCGGTTAGCGTACTGAGCCATTTGCAGAAAACCAGAGCGGAATATGTAGACATACTTACAGCAGGATATCCATCCTTTCCCATGCCATAACTGGGGTCTTCATAGGCAGGGCTGGGGCCTGAAATGGCATCTATCTTAACAAGCGTTTCATCATTAAGCTTAACAAACAGTTCTTGATTTTTTTTATAAAAAAGCTCAAAAAGCTCCCAGGTCACCTCGTACTTGCCCATGTAATAGGCATCTAAGGTCACCCTATGTTGTGGACCTTCGTTAACAGCCCTGCTTATCTCGTTTTCGGGACTTCCCATCATAAATGAACCCGAAGGGATCTCCGCCATATCGAAGGTGATTGCTGTCATAGGGATCTTTTCGGTATATCCCTTCAAAGTATCGGTTGCTGTCCCGGTTTCCGTTAAATTGATTGTTGTTGTTCCGACTGCTACGGATGCTCCCGAGGGTACGGATTGCTTTGATTTACATTTTATCAATAGGGCCCCCAAAAGAAAAATACCGAGTAATACACCCCATTTACTGTTTAGCTTCATCTTTACGTTCAATGGTTTTGACTACAGTACGCTTGCTTTTCCAGGCGTAGGGATATTGTAGGTCCCATCAGCATTGGGTTGAACCGGAGCTGGGGAATCCCAACTCAGATTTTTGGGAACCAATTCCAGGTTGGAGGCCATGGCTTGGTCCCATTCGATGATTTTTCCTGAGTACGTAGCCATTCTACCCATTATAGCAGTCATAGTACTTTTTGCCCCATGCTCCCCATCCGCAATCACCGAGCCGTTTCGAATAGCTTCAAACAGTTTCACATGCTCTTCTTCATAGGGGTTGGGATCATTCCTGTCTCCATTTTGGAAAACGGTATTCCCTTCCCAATCCTTGATTTCGGTGGTATTCCCTTCGGTGGAAATGGTTCCCTTGGTTCCCTGGAAGAACTCGGAAACCCTGGACATGGTGTCCAGCTGGTGTCTACATTGACTGGCTACTACCGCTCCGCCAGGATACGTGAATTCAACAAAATGATGGTCGTAAATCTCCCCATATTCCTTGCCGGTGCGTACTTGTCTGCCTCCCATTCCCTGGGCGGAAACGGGATACTCCCCAATAAACCAATTGGCCACATCAATATTATGTATGTGTTGTTCCAGAATGTGATCTCCACATAGCCAGTTAAAATAGTACCAATTCCGCATCTGATATTCCAATTCCGTTTGTCCGGGTTGTCTTTCTTTGACCCAAACCCCACCGCTGTTCCAATATACTTGACCGGACACGATCTTTCCAACGGCGCCGTTTTTTAGCTGGTTAACCGCAGCCAGGTAATTGCTTTGATATCTCCTTTGCAACCCAACAACTACATTTAACTTGTTTTCCTTAGCTTTCTTAGCGGCCGCTAAAACCTTTCTTACCCCCGGAACATCTGTGGCTACGGGTTTTTCCATGAACACGTGTTTTCCGTTATTGATGGCGTATTCAAAGTGCTCAGGTCTAAATCCAGGGGGCGTGGCCAGAATGACCACATCTGCCATATCCATGGCCTTTTTTGCTGCCTCAAAACCTGAAAAAAGGTGCTCCTCTTTCACCTTTATTTTTTCGGTTGTCCCCATGGCTCCCTTAATATTGGCAAGGGATTCCCTGGTTCTATCTTCAAAAGCATCTGCCAACGCGACCAACTCAATGTTCTCATCGGCATTCAGTGCCTGGACGGCAGCTCCTGTACCGCGACCCCCACACCCTACTAAGGCTAGTTTTAATTTTTTCTCATTAAAAACGTTCACCATGCTATTCATTTGCAAACTGGGTAATAAAACAGTTCCCCCGGTAAATAATGTGGTGTTCTTTACAAAAGACCTACGCGTACTTTTCCTGTTTTTTATTGATTTTGGTGTGGAAGTTTTCATGGTTTACCTATTGTTTTTTTGTGTTTAATTATTGTTTGTTTGTCCTATCCGACGCTATAGATTACGTTGCAGCAATCGTTCTAAAGACCCTGGTACAAGACCATTTTTTTCATTTTAGATTTTTTTGAACCAATTGATTCCAAAGCCAATACATGTAATTCACCAACCTCAACCTAGTTGCAGTTATTTCGAGAAAAACCCTTTTTACGGTGTATGGCGCATCACTTCACTTCACCGTTCGATCGTTCATTTTGAATGAAAATGGCAGTTCGAGTAGTTTTCCGCCTTGCGTACTTAAAAATAGCAAATTGACGCCGCTTAATCAACTTGAAGGAGAAAGTCTTAAGACTGGGTTAGGAGCTCGCTTTCAAAATCAACGCAACTCACATGGCATCATAAACTTTATTGCTTGAGATTAGCTTTAGATTTTGTTTTGCGAATGATGAGTGTTAAGGGAAATGGGTTTTTACATAGTGTTGATGTTATTTAGTTACATGACTACAAGGCCATAAAAACGTAGAAGTAAAACTTCAGTTTTTGTAATTTGTCCTTACGTATGAAATCAAGAGAACGTGAAATGGATATGCTCAAAAAGAAATGCTCAATTGCTTTCTATAACCTGGAAAATCTTTTTGACACCGTTGATGATCCAAATACGTTGGATGATGATTTTACGCCTTCAGGCTTCAAACGGTGGAAAGAACGAAAATTAGGATCTAAGATCAAGAAGCTCGGAAAGGCCATATCCAGAATTGGAGAGGATGAAGCTCTTAACCCTCCTGTTTTATTGGGTGTTGCTGAAGTGGAGAACAGCAAGGTTGTAGAACTGTTGTTGCATTCCAAACATTTACGGGATGTCCCTTACGACTATGTTCATTTTGATTCTCCGGATGAAAGAGGTATTGATACCAGCCTCATTTATAACAGGAAACACTTTAAAGTGATCCATGCGGAACCTTTGCCGTTACTCTTAGAAGATACCACAGGGGATAGGGATTGGACCCGGGATATTCTTTATGTTGAAGGCCTGCTGAATGGGGAACACATCCATCTGTTCGTGAATCACTGGCCCTCCCGAAGAGAAGGTTTGGAAGAAACCCGACCAAATCGAATAAAAGCGGCGAATACACTGCTAAGGAAATTAGATGCCATAACGCAAACCAGTTCGGGAGAAGTACACACTATAGTGATGGGAGACTTTAATGATGATCCGAAATCGGAAAGTATTCAACAACTAATGAATTCCGGGCTGTTCTTTAATCCCATGGAAAAACTATTGTCGCCCTATTCCGGTAGTGCCAGCTACAAGGGAAAATGGAACCTCTTTGATCAAATAGTATTGTCACATACCTTTTTAAACCACGAACCTGAGACCCATACGTTTCATAAAGCTGCCATTTTCGCACCAAAGTTTCTTAAGGAGTGGAAAGGAAGATATAAAGGCAATCCCTTCCGGACCTATGCAGGAAGAAAATACCTGGGAGGCTATAGTGACCATTTTCCTGTTTACGTAGTGATGCATTTCAACGAGGATAATAGAAAGTAAAATCCTACAAACCACAGGAATCTTGCCTTTCACCACAATAGCCGTATAACTTTTAAGCTATTCGTCGAAAGAAGCGCGCCGTTTAACGACAGTTTCTTGGTATAGAAATACATTTGTAGTCCAAATCTTACTTAAATCATCATGGATTACAATAGACCTAACCGGGGAATAGGCACATATCCACTCACTATCATCATTTTTTTTGTTTGTATTTGCTCCATTGCGCAGACCGCTGATCAATTAGAAGAGATTACAGCATCTAACCAACAAGAAGAACTATATGACCTGATCCAAACTTTTAAAAAGGAACATGGACTAAAGACCAACAAATTGCAAGTAATTGCTAAAACCAGACGATGGGGATCTGCCCAAAAGCAACCGGACGGAAGCGCAATAGCGTTGAATGATATCGGAGAAGATGGCACCCTACTCTATTATACAACGCATATGGGCCCTACCAGTAAAATATCCAGGGCCAACACCTTGTATACAGGAGGAGCTTTAGATTTAGGGTTGTCCGGAAAGGGCTTGAAAGTTGGGGTTTGGGATGCTGGAATAGCATTGACGACCCATCAGGAATACGATACTCGCGTCCGGAACGCGGATGGAAGTCAGGAAATAGATAATCATACCACTTTGGTCACCGGAACAATTGTCTCTTCCGGGATTAGGGAAAAAGCAAAGGGAGTGGCGTTTGCCGCAGAAGCTGCTACGCATGACTGGTCCCGGGACAAAATTGAAGTTGCAGAAGCAGCTGCCTCCGGGTTGTTGGTGTCCAACCATTCTTATGGCATAAAGACAGACCGGGTCCCTGATTGGTATTTTGGTGCCTATATTAAAGTCTCTCAGGATTGGGACAAAATCATGTACAATGCCCCATACTATTTGATGGTTACCGCAGCAGGGAATGCTCAGAATTCATTTGACAATGACCTCCCTGTATATGGGAAAACCCAAGATGGCTTCGACCTGTTAGTAGGGTTTACCACTTCTAAAAACGGGATGGTCGTAGCGGGAGCCGATGCTAAAGTTAACGGTAATGGTATACTCACAACAGCCAAAGTTTCGGGCTACAGCAGCTTTGGCCCTACGGATGACGGCAGGATCAAACCGGATATCGCCGGGGATGGTACCACCATATATTCCACAAGTTCTTCAAGTAATAGCAGTTACAAATCCTCGTTAGGAACATCCATGGCAGCCCCAGGTGTGACCGGGGCCTTATTGTTGTTGCAGGAATACTATCAGGAACTGCACGGTTCTTTTATGCGGTCGGCAACTTTAAAGGGATTAGCACTACATACTGCGGATGATGTCCTG
Organism: Croceivirga sp.; assembly: GCA_028284665.1. Taxonomy (GTDB): domain Bacteria; phylum Bacteroidota; class Bacteroidia; order Flavobacteriales; family Flavobacteriaceae; genus Croceivirga. The sequence continues at coordinate 52,768 of JANQRG010000045.1, read as the reverse complement.
GAAAAAGGTCCGGATTATAAAATGGGTTGGGGGGTAATCAACACAAAAAAAGCTGCAGAAACGATTCGTAACCGGGATTTTTCTACTGTTATTGAAGAAAGAACATTAGTGCCAGGAGAAACCTACACCTATACTGTTAAAGCCAATGGAGAAGGACCTTTTGCGGCATCTATTTCCTGGACCGACCCTGAAGGGAACACGGTTAACCGGGGGGAACTAAATGCTCCGCAACCAGTCCTTGTTAATGATTTGGATATCAGGGTATCTAAAAACGGGCAGGTATACTATCCGTGGAAATTGAATCCCCGTGAAGCTGAAGCTCAGGCGATAACAGGCGATAATCAAGTAGACCCGTTTGAACGTATCGATCTTCCCAATGCTCAGGGAGAATATACGATAACCGTTTCTCATAAAGGAGAGCTTTATCACGGTTCACAGAACTTTTCATTGATCATCACAGGAGCAGCGCTAACGAATTGTCGTTTGGAAGTTCCAGAAGGGTTAGCATTGCAAATCGCTGAAGAACACCAAACAATGGTATCCTGGACCGCTATTTCAGACGAAACCCTTTATGAACTCCAGTACAAAGGTGAAAACGAAACTACCTGGTCTACGGCAACCTCCTGGGAAAGTTCTTTTTGGCTAAATGCATTGGAATTGGGCACAACCTATGCGATTCGCGTGCGTTCAGTGTGTTCTACCTACCTGGTCTCCGATTTTTCAGAGGAGTTGTGGTTCACCTTCAATGGAATTGAAACCGTCGTGCAAGAACAAACTACTATGAGTATCAATGAAGACACGATTTCTGTCCGAATTTCACCTAACCCCGTAGCCAATGAACTTCAAATAGATGCCCAGATGACGGATGCAGCGCAATATGCCATAATAACCACTTCCGGAACTACGATCAAAAGCGGGAACGCGAATGCAAAGATCGATGTATCGGAATTAGCGTCTGGGCTTTACATTCTTATGGTACAGGATTACGAAGGCATACGAAGCGCTAAGTTTTTTAAAAACTAAGAGGGAATAGGTTCCGGAAAAGGGAGGTTGACAAAATAAAAACCGGCTCACACCCTTTTGATCTCGTTTTCCTCCAATAGCGCATCCCCTTTGAGTCGCAATACTACCTGAGCCGTAGTGACCACGTCCAATTCGCAATAGGTAATGATGCGATCAATATCCTGATCTTCATAGTAAACATCGCGGACCATACTGCCGTCCAAATCTTCCTTTGGAGAGGGTATTCCCAAAATATTCGCCATAAGGCGCAAGGAGGTGTAATGCTTATAGTCCCCGAACTTCCACAATTCCATGGTATCCAGATGGGGCACTTCCCAGGGTTTTTTGCCAAATAAGTCCAGTTTATAAGGAAGCCGTATGCTGTTAATCAACATTCGTCTGGCGATATAGGGAAAGTCAAACTCTTTTCCATTATGCGCACAAAGTACATGTTGAGGGGTGCTGAAATGTTGCTCAAGAAGGTTCTTGAATTCCACGAGAAGCGTTGCTTCATCTCCATGAAAGGAAGTAACCCTAAAATTCTTAGTATCTCCTCTACGCACAAAATATCCCACAGAAATAACAATGATCTTGCCAAATTCTGCCCAGATACCAGCGCTATCGTAGAAATCTTCTGCCGTGATCTCATCTTTACGTTGGTACCTGGATTTTTGTTCCCATAGTTGTTTTTTTTCTTCGTCCAGAGCATTAAAATCCGGAAGCTCCGGAACAGTTTCAATATCTAAAAAAAGAATAGTATCAAGGGCCAATTTGCTGAGCATAGGATCAAAATACTAAAACCAAATAAAATTCAGGGAATTATCCCAATTAAATACTATCTTATCAAGATAAAAAAATTGACCTTGAAAAGAGTACTACTACTGGCTGTAATGCTGGCAGGTTTTGGTTGCTCCAACGACGATAGTTCCATTGCACCACCACCGGATCCTGAAATTGCGGATTTTTTGGTTATTGGAAGGGACCTTGAAAATGTGTATCAGTATTCCTTTAACGGAGATTCGGAAACGGGGCAGCTAACAGATCTTACCGGCGAAATCGGTGTTTTGCCAAATTATCTTACCCTGCGGCAAGAGGATGACTTGCTGTCATTCTACTCGTTTGCCGATGGGGCAATTTCCTTAACCTTTATTGATGTGTCTACAAGGGCAAATGCGGTCTATCCCGCTGTTTTTGTCGATAATCCTGACCAATCCATTGCATGGGGTATAAATACGATATCTAAGGTGTTCTTCGGGTTTTTTGGCCCCTTCGGAACACGAAATTTGGCTATCCAGGATGTGGAACTTTCGGGAGCAGACGTACAGGACTACCAGATAGATGTGGACGTAGCATCAACATTTCAACCCTTGCTGTTTGAAAACAAGCTGTATATTACCTATCGAGACAATCAAGGGGATCATAAGCTAACCTTTTATGATATTGGAAGCAATACTATTGGCCCGATAGTCAACTTTAATAGTGTTCCGATTAGTATCCTATTTGATGACTCCGGGAATCTTGCGGTGATCAAAAACGGCTCTCGCCCTGTTTTGGAATTATACGACCCAAACACATTAGCGCTGCAGGATGAACAGCTGATGGATTTTAATACCGGATTTTCCTCCGGCCCTTTAGAGGGCGCGGTATTAAAAGACAACAAACTATTCTATTCGGTATCCTACGTTCAACCGGCTCGCTTTGGCTCAGGACCTGCCATTTTTGACTTGACTACCCAGGAAAACAGGATTATCGATTTTTTTACAATTGCAGATGAAGTAGAAATGGAAATAGGTGCTTCAATTAGTATAACCACCCAGGTTTTTGACGAAACCCAAAATACATTCCTAATTGGTTATACTATTGTGGGAAACGATCTACCGCGCGGGGGTATCCTTCAAATTTCTGTGGACGGGGATTTACTTGCTAACGTGCCCTTGGCTTTTTTTCCGTCCTATATTCTTAGAAATTAGAAAAGCTTTTGCTGTTTCACCGGACTTTCATGTTCGAGCAGCCATTTTTTCCTGTGAAGTCCACCGGCATATCCGACAAGATCCCCGTTGCTGCCAATAACCCGATGGCAAGGAACAACGATCCACAGCGGATTTCGCCCATTTGCGGCCGCTACAGCCCGAATCGCTTTCACATCTCCCAGGCGTTTAGCAAGTTCTAAATAGGATAGTGTTTTACCATATGGGATATTGCCCAATTCTTCCCAAACCCTTTTTTGAAATGCCGTGCCCTGAGGATTTAGGGTGAGGTCAAATACTTTTCGCTTTCCTTCAAAATACTCGGTGAATTGATACACAGCTTCCTGTAGGACATCAGGAATTATACCAATGGGTTTTTCCGCATCATAAACCGTAATTGCTGCCAGGCCATCCGCATCTCCACGAAATTCGGCATATCCGATAGGAGTTTTTAAATAGGCCGTCTCCATTACTCCTCGTCCGGAATTTGTTCCGGGATAATTCCCAGACGTTTAGCTCGTATCTCCCAATTCTTTCGGGCCAGGACCTGAAGGTCTTCCACATTATCGCTTTCGTCCATTATTTCTAAACCCAAAAGGGTTTCGATAACATCTTCCATGGTTACCAATCCGCTTACAGAGCCATATTCGTCTACCACTAAGGATATGTGCTCTTTTTGCTCTACAAATTTTTCAAAAAGCTCAGGAATCGGTTTATTACGGCTGGTCACCAGGATTTCCCGGCGAATGGAGGAAAGTGGATTTTTCCCCTCTTGATTGATAATGGCCTCCAACATTTCATCCTTTAGGATGAACCCGGTGATATTATCTGCTCTGTCTTTAAAGATTGGGATTCGGGAAAACCGCAACGGTCGGTTAGCTTCAAAGAACTCCTGGATCGTCGTTTCCTCAGATGCGATTTTCATTACGGTTCTGGGCGTCATGATGTCTTTGGCTTCAATCTCATCAAATGTCAACAAGTTGCGAATTACCTTGGACTCCGATGCTTCAAAAACACCTTCTTCTTCGGCAATATCCGTCATGACGGTAAAATCCTCCCTGCTCAATACACTACCATGCTCACCCTTGGAGCCAATAAGTCGGGTAAACAATTGTAAGATCCAGAGGAGCCCGGTCCATTTCATGATAAAAACCATCACTTTAAGTGATTTCGCAGTAAAATTGGCCAGTTGTTTCCAATACGTGGCCCCTATGGTTTTTGGGATGATCTCCGAAGCGACCAGAATTAAAATGGTCATTACGGCAGATATGATAAATACCCCGTAGTTTTCTCCATCGCCATAGAGTACCTCTGCCTGCCCACCAACCAATATAGCGCCAACCGTATGGGCTATAGTATTCAGGGTAAGTATAGCAATTAACGGTTTGTCAATATCCTTTTTTTGATTTTCCAAAGTAATGGCATATGCCCTTCCCTCTTGTTTTTTGATGTTGATAAAGGTAGGGGTCACACTTAGGAGTACTGCTTCCAGGATAGAACATAAAAATGAAAAGAAGATGGAAATAACAGCGTAAAAAATAAGGAGACCCATAGGTTATTTGCTTATGATAAAAATAGCAAAATAAGTTTGTTGATGGGATGTTCAATCGATTAGGGCACTGTAGAACAATTGGTGGAGCTTGGGGCGGATGTTCAGCGAATACAATCCACGGTTTTCCCTGGTAGGGTGTACCCGATTGGATAAAAATATAAAGATAAGTTCATGCTCGGGGTCGCCCCAGACAAAGGTTCCGGTGAATCCGGCATGGCCAAAACTTTGAGGGCTTGCCCTCGGAGCCGGATAGGCTTCCGAAAGGATCAACGTATCGTTACCTATTAAAGGTTTGTCAAAACCAAGGCCCCTCCGATTGTCATTTTCCGGATATTGGATCTTAATAAATTCTTTTAGGACTTCTTTCTTCAAAAGCCGTTTCCCATCAAATTCCCCGAAGTTTTGATAGAGTAGCATCATTTTTAACACATCGGTTGCCGTTCCAAAGAGTCCTGCGTTGCCGGATACCCCACCTAATAGTGCCGCATTTTCATCGTGTACCCAACCTTTGGTCAACGCATGCCGAAACAACGTATCATTTTCGGTAGGAACAACAGGGTTGGTTATACCGTTCTTTAAAGGGTTGAAGCCTAAAGAGACTGCTCCAATGGGTCGGTACAACTCCTCTGTCAGATAGGCTTGGTAGTCCTTTCCGGTTAGTTGTTCAATCAACTTTGGGAAAACCAAGAATGTCAGTCCCGAATAGTTGTATTTTTTATCGGGGGATACCTTAGAGCGGTTGATGTGGCGAAATACTTTTTTTTCAAAGCGATTTTTGACATAAAGCCCCTCATACACCTGTTTTTGAAATCTACGAGAAGGTTGTACCCTTATGAATCGCTGTTTGAGTTCACCATTTTTCCTAAGGACTTTGTTCAAAAAAACAATATACGGTGTAAGGCCCGCCTGGTGCGCCAGTATTTCCCTGAGCGTAAGGTCTTTTTTGTCCTTATATTTTCTCCATGGTTTCCAATAACTTGAAAAAGGTCGGTCTACATCGAGTTTTTCATCTCCCACCAACTTCATAAGGGCAGGCAACGGCCCTAAAATTTTGGTAACAGAAGCCAAATCGTATAGATCATCAGGTTGAACAGGTCTTAAACTGTCATAGGTATGGAATCCGTATGTTTTGTGAAAGATGACCTGGCCTTTGTACGCTACCAGGATATTTGCTCCCGGGAACGCTTGATTTTGTATAGCAATCGTTACAATGGAATCAACTTTTTCCTCTGTGTTTTTGATAGGGAAATCCGTAGTGCTTTGGGCACTCAGGACCATTGAAAAAAGAAGGGCCAGGAAGAATATAGGTCTGTTCAGCATTAAAGTAGCGTAATTACTGATATACATCCAGGTGTTGAATTTTGGGGTCTATTTCAGGATTCAAAGTGAAAAAAACACTAAAGCTGCCGTTTTTTCCATAGATGGTAAAGTCACCCCGCAATTGGTTCCGGGGTCGAATTCCTCCAACCGAATCAATGCTTCCTATGGACTTTTTGAGTTCCGTTATTTTTTGGGTACGCTTTTCCAAGGATTGGTCCAGAAAGAAATTGTCAGCAAAAAGACTCTGGTCAAAGCCGTCCTCCCATGATACTATAGCGGTGACCAATTGGTCTTTTTTGGTTCGTAAGATTTGCGAAGGCACTTTTTTGCGGGGCTGTATTTCTAAATCTTCAAAAAGCAATTTAGCGATTTCATTAAGAGGTAATGGCCCGGTATAGGTAAGGTTGCCAAAGGCCATGATGCCTATGCCGTATTCCGGAAAGAACGAATAGTTACTGCCATATCCCGGTAGCGCACCACCATGCGAAACCCGAATAATGCCCTTGCAATCGTTTGAAATACCCAAACCGTAGCCATATCCAGTTACTTTTGGGCAGGGTTCGTTGTTCCAATCCCGGTTCCATGTGGCCAGATAAGGGTAGTGGGGGGTGTGCATTTCCCTTAGGGTACCCCGTTTGACAGGGCCGGTATCGTCGGTGCTACGTGGGGGCCAGGCCGATAAATGATAGCTTACGTATTTTGAAAAGTCCTCTATGGTCGTAATCAATCCGCCCATAGCTCCAAAGACGCCATGGTGCAAAATGGGTTCGGGTTTCCATGTATCGTCCTCATAACGGTAGCCATGTACCAAAAGTTCCTCGGGTACATTTTCGTATTCCCAATAGGTATGCGCCATACCCAAAGGGCGCAAAATGGATTTGGAGATATACTCCTCATAGGACTCGCCCGAAACCTTAGCCACTATCTGCCCCAGCATGCCATAGCCTGTATTGCTGTATTCGTATTGGTAGGAAGGCACTTTTGAGAGCGAGAGGCCCATCGCTAACATATTTTCCAACATGGCTATGGAATCACCAAGGTGACGATCGCCCCAGGGATTGTCCTCGGGAAAGCCAGCTGTCATTGTCAATAGATTTTTAATACGGATGTCGGGGGAATCGCTGGTAAGGTACTCCAGGCTATCCAATTGGGGGAAATACTTGGAGACGGGATCATCCAGATCCAATTTTCCCTTATCCCTAAGTTGAAGAATGGCCATGGCCGTAAAACTTTTGGTCATACTGGCAATCCTAAAACAACTCTTGGTTGAGGCTATCAAATCGGTATCGAGATCAATTCTTCCATAACTTCCCGATAGTACTAATGAATCATCGACCACAATGCCATAGCTGACTCCGGGGATGTGTTTTTTTTGAGCATTTTCTTCAAAAATTCGCTGTATTTGACCCGCAGCCCCAAGGATTTTGGCTGTCCTTTGATCGTTTTCAAATGCTGGGGGCAAGTAGTTTTCACTATACCTTTTGATTTTTTCTGTGGATGCCGAATCTTCGGGCTTCTTGGTTTCTGTCTTACAGGCATTGATCAGAATGATAAACAACAGTAGCAGGGAAAACTCAATCTTTCTCATGGATGGATGGTTTTTGTTGAAACATGATCGCGGTTACAAATCGTCACCTAATTTTGATAAGCACAAGTTATAATAAAGGTAGGTGCCACGCTTAATTTATTTAAGAATGCCCTGCCTGGGATGGCGGATCAAAAAGCTAGGGAAGAAGCATTTCCTGGTTTTTTTGCAGGAGTTCGGCTATCCTGGTTCTCAATTGTTCCGGCTCTACTATTTTGGCGTAGTCCCCAAATGTTAAATACCACCGGGCGAAATGGTCCTCGATATCGTCAACCATAAAAGTCATTTCCACTTCATGGTGCTTCGTTATTTCCTTAATGAAACCAAAACGCTGCTTGCTTGCTTTGATAAATTTTGCAACTTTCTTATCCACCAAAATCCTGACCTTGGTTTTCTGTGATGATTCCACATTTCGAAGTTCTTCCACAGGGGCATGCTCAAGAAGAAAAGCTTCCGAGGTTCTATGGATCTTGTGGATCCTATCCGTTCTAAATTGACGGTAGTCCTGCCTTAGATGACAGTAGCCGAGCACATACCAAAAATTGTTTTCATTAAAAATACCAACGGGTTCAATTTTTCGGTCTATTGGTTCATCGGCTTGAATGGATTCATAGCTTAGAAATACCTGGGTTTTTTCTGCGATACTCTCAAACAACACCTCAAGCGCATTGGGCACTTTATCGTTAAACATTTTTTGGGATGGAAATATACTCACTTGTGATTCTAATGCTTCTACCCAATCTTTTTCAGCACCGCGCAAGACCGATTTCAGTTTGATCATGGCCGATTCATGATAAGCGCCCAAAGACTTATCGGTAAACTTCTGCATCAATTTCTCGGCTGCAACAAAGCTACCTGCTTCCTCTCTTGTAAACATTATCGGAGGTAATCGATAGCCCTCCATTATGGAATAACCGATACCCGCCTCACTGGCAATAGGTACCCCTGCAGCTTCCAGCGTTCTGATATCTCTATAAATGGTTCTAAGGCTCACTTCAAAACGGTCTGAAAGCTCTTGTGCCTTCACGATGCGTTTAGATTGTAGCTGGATCAAGATCGCGACAATCCTATCAAAACGTTTTACGGTATCCATACCCATTAGTAATCGGCCTATATTCCAAAGATAGGATTTCAAACCAAGGTCTAAAGGCCACTTGTTTATCATTTTGGCATAGCAATGTCTGGCAAATTAAACTACCTGGGTGACAACCCTATGTCAACTGATTTTTTTTACAAGTTCATTTTTACTACTGACAAAGGGCTGTCACTACCCCCATGTATCTTTGGTTTCAATAACAACAAGTTTTAAAAACAAATCATGAAAAAAACGGTTGAATACAGGCACCAGGTACTTTCCCCAAAGCAGCTTTTGGAAAGTTGGCAAGGGCACCGCAGCCTTACAAGAAGGGTTATAGAAGCATTCCCGGAAGATGCGTTCTTTGAGTTTCGTATTGGAGGGATGCGACCTTTTGCAGAGATGGTGAAAGAGTTGCTAGCGATTGCCGAACCAGGCCTACGTGAAATCGTGACCGGCAAAACAGAAGTCTTTGACGAGCATCGGGATTTTGGGAACACTAAGGCGAGATTTCTGCAGTTTTGGGATGAAGCCACAGAAAGAATCAATGCGTTGTGGGAGAAAATGGAAGCAGTTGATTTCCAGAAGGAATTCACATCTTTTGGACAGTTCCCCGGAACCGTACAATCCGCACTGTTCTATTTTATAGAAAATGAAATTCATCATCGTGGTCAGGGGTATGTGTACCTGCGTGCCCTGGGGATAGCACCTCCATTATTTTATGAGCGATAAGATGAAGACGGTTTTGGTTTTTAAGACATCCGTGGCAACTGAAAAAGAGGTACGGCAACTTTCTCAACCGCTAAATCGGTTAATCAACAAAAACGGGCGGTGGAACTTTGACCTGGAAGATTGTGATAACATCTTCAGGGTTGAAACGGAATGCCCGGATGTTTGGGCAATTGCTACCCTGTTTCAAAATCTAGGCTTTCTATGTGACGAGCTCCGTTAAACTTAGACAAAAATAGCATCATCATGAATAACTGGATTTGGCCAAGGACCGCCCAGCCTCTCAATTGGAAGGAAAGGTTTACTATTAGAAAAAGAATGTTCTCGTTTTCCCATAGTCTACCATTAGAAAACCGCTACCCATCAAAAAAGGAAAATGATCAGGGTTGAACCTTATGAGAAGCGCCCGGATAGGTTATGTTTGAAATTGCAGCAGGGTAGTAGTAGGAATTCAGTAGGCTAACAGCATCTTTCGCAACCCTTCGACAGCACTTCGGTATGCTCAGGGTGACAAATGAAATGATTCGATGGCCAATGCTTAAGATAACAGTTTTGCCACATCCTTGGCAAAATATGATGCAATAATACTGGCCCCTGCTCTTTTGATGGCAAGTAGTTGTTCCAACATTACCGCGTCATGGTCCAGCCATCCTTTTTCGGCTGCTGCTTTTAACATGGCATACTCTCCCGAAACCTGGTATACGGCCACAGGGACCTCCACTTCGTTCCGAATTTCCCTGACAATATCCAGATACGCCAATCCGGGTTTGACCATAACAATGTCTGCTCCTTCATCGACATCCATTTGGGTCTCTTTGATAGCCTCCACCCGATTAGCGGGGTCCATTTGATAGGTCTTTTTGTCCTTGGGGACATCTTTACTATCCACAGGAGCGGAATCCAGGGCATCGCGAAAAGGACCGTAAAAGGCACTCGCGTATTTGGCGGAATAACTCATGATGCCGGTGTCCGTGAAGCCTTCTTCTTCCAACGCTTCCCGAATAGTCAGTATCCTACCGTCCATCATATCACTAGGTGCAACAAAATCTGCCCCTGCCTGGGCATGCGAAACACTCATTTCGGCTAGGGCCTCTGTGGTTTCATCGTTTAGTATCTTACCATTGGCCACAATACCATCATGGCCAAACGAGGAATATGGATCAAGGGCAACATCCGTCATTACCAACATTTCAGGACAGCTGTTTTTTACGGTTTTAATGGCCCGTTGCATTAACCCCTCGAGATTTAAAGCTTCTTTTCCGGCATTGTCCTTTAAATTATCGGGTACCTTAACAAAAAGGAGTACAGCACAAAGCCCCAACTGCCAGAGTTCTTGAATCTCTTTTTCCAGGCAATCCAGGCTTAGGCGGAAGTAATTGGGCATAGATGGAATTTCTTCTTTTATTCCTTTGCCTTCTACTACAAAAAGGGGCACTAAAAAGTCATTAGGGTTAAGTTCGGTCTCCCGCACCAGTTTTCGAATGGATTCTGATGCCCGAAGTCTTCTGTTGCGTAGTAGTGGGTACATATCAAATTTGAATTTCACCGATTAGATAGGGAACCGCTTTGCCGGAGATCTTTACACGCTCTCCCAAATATTCACAGATCAAGGTCCCGCCGCGTTTGGACAATTGCTGTGCGGTCATTTTCGTCTTTCCCAACACTTTTGACCAATACGGTGTCAATGCAGTATGCGCGGAACCGGTTACGGGGTCTTCCGGAATACCACTTTGTGGTGCAAAAAAGCGGGATACAAAGTCCGCATATTTTCCCTGAGCAGAAACAATAACGCCCCTACCGCCCATTTGGCTCAACAAATGAAAATTGGGACGAATGGTTTCAATCTCTTCCTGGGAGTTGTAGATCAATAAATAATCGGTTTTGCCCTTAAGTGTTCGTGCAGGAGTTAAACCAATAGCTTTGTTAAGCTCGGTAATCCCTTGTATTGCAACCAATTCATCCGATGGAAAGTCCAGGGTCATCAGCCCATTTTCTTCTAGATCCACTGACAATTTACCGCTTCTGGAAGAATACAACCGAATGGTTTTTTCAGGATAACCATGATAGTTAAACAGCACATATGCGGAAGCCAAAGTTGCATGGCCGCATAGATCAACTTCCGTTTCCGGAGTAAACCATCGGATTTCGAAATTGCTATTTTTTTGTACGACAAAAGCAGTTTCCGCAAGATTGTTTTCCTGAGCAATGTTCTGCATCAATTCAGTTGCCAGCCACTTATCTAAAATGCAGACCGCTGCCGGATTTCCGCCAAACACTTTATCCGTAAACGCATCAATTTGATAAATCTGTTGTTTCATGGCTTCTGTTCCAATCAAAAATACAACTAAATCTGCCAGCAACGACTGCTGATTTTGAGGCTATTCAACCCACGTTTTGGGGTTTTTTAAGACCTCAACCAATTTTGCTTCTTCGCTTCCTTTTTCCGGATGATGGTCGTATTGCCATTGTACGTGAGGGGGAAGGCTCATCAAGATGCTTTCGATCCTTCCATTGGTCCGCAATCCGAATAAGGTTCCCTTATCATGCACCAAATTAAACTCTACGTAACGTCCTCTGCGGATCTCCTGCCAATTCCGATGTGCTTTGGTAAAGGCCATGGCCTTCCGTTGTTGAACAATGGGGACATAGGCCTCCAAAAAACTATTACCTACCTCGGTCACAAAGTTATACCAGTCTTGCATGCTCCGTGTGGTATCGGCCTTTAAATAGTCAAAGAACAAACCGCCTACACCCCTGGCTTCGTTACGATGTGTGTTCCAGAAATAGGAGTCACATCTTTCTTTGTATCGGGCATAGAATGTTGTATCATGCGCATCGCAGGCCCGCTTACAAATGCTGTGGAAATGCGTTGCATCCGCTTCAAAGAGATAGTATGGGGTTAAATCCTGCCCGCCGCCGAACCACTGGTCAACGATTTCACCCTTTTTGTTATACATTTCAAAATACCGCCAGTTCGCATGAACGGTAGGAACAAATGGATTTTTTGGGTGAATCACAAGGCTTAAACCACAGGCGAAGAAATCAGCATCGGTAACGCCAAAATAGGTTTGCATGCTCTCCGGTAGTGCCCCGTGTACCGCTGAGATGTTCACGCCTCCTTTTTCAAAGACCTCCCCGTTTTGGATAACACGGGTCCGACCACCTCCGCCTTCTGGACGTTCCCAGATATCTTCTTGAAATTTAGCATGACCATCAACTTCTTCCAATTTTGAAGTAATGCTGCCTTGAAGTTCCTGTATATACTTGTAAAATAGGTCTTTAATAGTCATTTGTAACGAATACCAATTGGTTTTTATGTTGATTTAGGTCCGTTTCCGACTTGATTTTTACGGCCCTATCACTTAGTGATACTAGCTTCTGTACAAATGCTACCTGTGGCCATTGAGGATACTTCTTAAATAGATCCCGGCCCACCGCATTGTTATGGTAATCCATTTTCATTGGCAATTCCTTGCTGAAAAAAGTCTCTTCGTGCCAATCGGTAATTTTTTTGGTCCAATTCAGGGCGCGGTCAACTACATTGGCCGATTTAGCACAATACTTCGCAATTAACACATTCCATAACGCATGCCTGAAAGCGTTAGCTTGACCATTTTGATAGTGCTTTCTACCAAAATGTGCCGTGGACAGTTGCATACAGGCTTTGGTTGCGTTATAGGTAGGCCATAAAAACCCAACATTTGGAACGGCCAATTTTAGAAGACGCCAGAATCCTAGCGGCTTTATTCTCAAGAAGACCTTAAAAAGATTCATTTGGATGAGTTGAATTCTGCTTTTTTCAATTCGTATAACAACATATCCACTACTTCCCCATTAGATCTTCGATGCTCTTTTTGTAGTATAGTGACATAGTCAAATCCACATTTTTCGGCAATTCGAATACTTGCTGCATTGCTTTCATGAACAATGATCTGTAATTTCTCCAACCCTCCCGTTGTAAAAGACCAATCAATAATGTTCTTAACAGCCTGGGTCATGTGGCCTTTGCCAGCATATTGATAACTGATGCAATAGGCCAGCTCCGCCTGACCTGGTCTTTTGTTGAGCTCCTTAACATAAATCAAACCAATTATTGCCCGATGGGTGTTTTCCTTTATGGTAAAAAGATATTCCTCGCGCCGTAAAAATTGCTTCTCTTTTTTTGCGACAAAAAGATCAGCAAGGGTGGGGGTTAAATTCTCTTTGAGGGTTTCTGGAAAATCATCCTTAAGATATGCTTCATTGGCAACGACAAAATTGCACAAACGCCATGCATCTTTTAATTGAATGGGGGCAATACTGTAGTTATCAAATGCAATCTCCATTTAGCTTGCTTTATATTCTTTCACGGCTTCGATAAAGGCCGCAGCATTTGGTACGGGAATATTAGGCAAAATACCATGGCCAAGATTGACAATGTAGCGGTCTTTGCCAAAACCATCAATCATTTGATGAACCCTTTTTTTGATCTCAGCGGGGGGGGATAGTAACCTGGCCGGGTCAAAATTCCCCTGAAGGGTGATTTGCCCTCCGGAAAGGTATCTGGCATTTTTTGGGGAACAGGTCCAATCTACACCAAGCGCACTGGCTCCCGTTTTTGCCATTTCCCCCAAAGCAAACCAACATCCTTTTCCAAATAAGATCACAGGAACTTCTTCCTTAAGGGCTTCCGTGATCTGCTGCATATATTGTAATGAAAATTCCTGATAATCTGTGGGAGAAAGCATGCCGCCCCAGGAATCGAATACCTGAATGGCATTACAACCGGCTTTCACCTTCTCTTTGAGATAGGCGATGGTCGTATCCGTAATTTTTTGGAGTAGTTCATGGGCTGCTTTCGGCTGGGTAAAGCAAAACCCTCTGGCAAGATCAAAACTTTTGCTCCCCTGGCCCTGAACACAGTAACAAAGAATGGTCCAAGGGGAACCCGCAAAACCGATCAAAGGAATAGTATCCTCCAGTTTTTCCTTGGTCATTCGGATAGCATCCATCACATAGCCTAGCGCCTCTGATACATCCGGAACAACTACAGCATCCAGATCCTTTTGATCGCGAATAGGGCTAGGTAAGTACGGGCCAAAATCAGGTTTCATCTGCACTTCAATGTTCATCGCTTGAGGGATAACGAGAATATCGCTAAACAGAATGGCGGCATCCATTCCAAATCGCCGAATAGGCTGCACGGTGATTTCGGAAGCCAATTCCGGGGTCTGACAACGGGTAAAAAAGTCATACTTTTCGCGAAGCGCTCTGAATTCCGGCAAATACCGACCGGCTTGTCGCATCATCCAAACGGGAGGGCGATCCACAGTTTCTCCCTTTAATGCCCTTAGGAACAAATCGTTTTTAATCATGGGAAGCAAAATAGTTAACAGCTTTTACAATAACATTTTCCACAGTAGGCTTTTTTGCAATAATAATCTTATTGGTATATTTTTCAAGAACCTCAGCCGTGGTTTGGCCAATGGCGAATGTCATCGCATCTGCAAATGAATTTTCTAAGTGAAAACTTTCAACTCCACTGGGACTAAAAAATAGGATCCCGTTGAATTGAGAAGTAATTTTTTTTGGATTAGGATGCGTATGATAGACAATAATTTCCTGATACTTTATGGTATTTTCTTTCAAAACGTTGGGCAGCTCAGCCCTTCTTAAGTTCCCTGAGAACAGCAAAAAAGTACAGTGGTTATAGCTGTCACTAATAATTTGTCCGAGCGCAAGTGCGTTTTCGGCTATGGCCTCAGTAGCAATACCATTTTCTTGAAGCACGGCTTGGGTCTTTGAGCCCACACAAAAGGCCTTAACTTTTGGGGATGTTTGCCCGTGGTTTGGCATACGATCAAATTGTCGTAAGTACGCTTTTACGCCCTGTTGACTGGTAAAGACAAAGTAGTCATACGTTTCAGTGGGGATTTGAAAATCCAGATATTCAATAGTAATAGCGGGATACTCCACAAATGCCAAACCTGCATGGACGAGTAAGGATTTTTGAGCGGGGGTTAGCAATTTAGTGGACAGAATTGATATCATTTCTAATTGCTTCCATTATGGCGCGGCCGCCACTTTCCAATGCCTCAAGCGCACATGCCGCTCCAAAGCCTTCAATGCTATCCAAGGCGCATGTTTTTGTAACCTCGACTACTTGTTTCCCGTCCAGGCTGTGCAAACAACCTTTAAAATGAACCGTTTGGTCTTTTATGGTAGCCAAGGCCCCAATAGGCGCGGTACAACCGCCTTCCAGTGTTTTGAGAAAGTCCCGCTCTATTTGAACACCGATGGCGCTTTCCGAATGGTTTAAGGAGCTGGTAGCCGCTACCGTGGCTTCATTTTTTTCGAGAGTTACTATCAACATTGCTCCTTGAGCTGGGGCCGGGACCATCCATTCAAGGGATAGGGCTTCTTCGGGTAAGAGCTTAATACGTTTTAGCCCGGCTTCGGCAAAAACAGCGCCATTCCAATTATTTTCAATTAATTTCAAAAGCCGGGTATTCACGTTACCTCGTAACGGCACTACCTCATGATCTGGGTAGCGATGTAACCACTGGGCTTTTCTGCGCAAACTTCCAGTTGCCACAATACCACCGGCGCTACTATCCAAAAAGTCTAATCCTTTATGAAGCAGAACATCTGAAGTACTGGCACGTTGCATCACTGCAGTAGCAACAATTCCTTTTGGCAATGCCGTAGGGACATCCTTCATGGAATGAACCGCAATATCAATCTCTTCTTTGAGTAGAGCAATGTCCAGGGCCTTGGTGAATATTCCGGTAATGCCCAGTTCATAGAGCGGCGTCTCCAGGTCAAGATCCCCCGCTGATTTAACAGGGACCAAAACGGTAGCCAAACCAAGCGCTTCCAGTTGTTGCTGTACATTTTGAGCTTGCCAAAGTGCTAGTTCACTGTCGCGTGTACCTATTCGTATTGGAGATTTCATTCTGCTTCCGGTTCAAGTTGGAAAACCTTTTGGATAAGCAGAAGGCTTTCTTCGGCGTCTACTTCGGATTGTTTTAAATGATTGGCAAACTGTTTGGTAATTTTTTGAATGATCCTTTCCGATACCATTTCAGCTTGTTGGGAATTGAAGTCCTGGAGCTTCCTGGAGTGAAAATCTATTTCCTCCTCTTTCATTGTCTTTAATTTCTTTTTCAGCGCCTTTATGACCGGAGCAAACTTTCGGGTCTCCAACCAACCGGAGAAATCAGCCTTAACCGTTTCAATAATCTGTTCTGCTTTTGGGATGTGGCGCCGCCTTTTTGCAATGGCTTCAGTAGTAAGCTGAGAAAGCTCATCCAAATGTACCAGTACAACATTTTCTAATTCTTTCACATCGTCATCCACATTCTTGGGTATGGAAAGGTCCAGGATCCATAGGGGTTTCTTGTTATGGATCATGGATTTGGTAATTGTGGGGAATTGGGCTCCCGTGGCGACCACCAAAACATCACATCTACGGATCTCGGACTGTAAGTCTCCGAAGTCTTTAACCGCCAGTTGCAGTTTACCACCAAATTTTTCCGCCTTTTCCTTAGTCCTGTTAATTAAGGTAATATGATGGTTTCCTGTATGTTTAATCAGGTTCTCGCAGGTATTTCTTCCAATTTTCCCCGTCCCGAATAATAGGATATCTTTCTCTTCGATCTCCGGGATGGTGTCTAAAATATACTTTACCGAAGCGAATGCCACTGAAGTGGCCCCGCTGGATAATTCCGTCTCATTCTTTATTCGCTTGCTGGCCTGTAAAACCGAATTGCATAAACGCTCCAGAAAGGGATTTGTCATTTGATGCTTTTTGGAACGATGAAAACTTTGCTTTATTTGGCTAATAATTTCAAAATCTCCTAAGATCTGACTATCCAATCCTGTGCCTACACGGAATAAATGGGAAATAGCATCGTGATTTTTATAGATGTACGCCACATCCTGAAACTCCTCTATAGAACCTTCCGTATACGCGCAAAGTAATTTAATCAGCTGAAAAGGGTGCTGGGCAAACCCGTAAAGTTCGGTTCGGTTGCAGGTGGTAATGGCCAATACCCCTTCTATTCCCTCCGCTTTGGCAGCAAGGATCAATGCTTCGGTATTGGAAAGATCCAGGCTAAATTTTCCCCGCAAAGTGGCATCCGCCTTTTTATAACTAAGGCCTATTCCGTAAAAAGAAGAATGTCTAGAAATATGATATTGCTTCATATGCTCAAACCCGGAGGCAAAATTAGGGGTCTGCAAACTTGAAAAATAACGCTAGCGGTTCTATTTGTATCATATCGTATTAAAAATGGACCTATTTTTTCTGTATTTTTAAAAATCTCTTTGTTTATGAGGTAAATAGATAGCCATACTAGCTTATTTAGAGTTATTTTAAATAAGGTAAATTTGTAATCCTGATCGCCTATTATGACAAAAAATATCGCCAAAGGTTCGTATGACCGAATAGTGTTAGAGCACGGATTGTATGTTCTTAAAATTCAGAATGATAACCAGGAAGAAGAGGAAGTGTTCCACCATGTTGACCGAAACTACATCCAGTTTCACTTTTCGCTTAAAGGACAGGCCAATTTTATTTTCAACAAGGGAGCATATCAATTACCGGTTTCCGATGAAAACTCCTTACTCCTCTACAATACTCAGAAAGATCTTCCCTTGCATTTGATGGTGGCTCCGCGAACGTGGATCTTGTCTGTAATTATGACCATTCAAAAATTCCATGGACTGTTCTCGGAAGATGCCGGACACATCCCTTTTCTAAGTGACAGCTTTGGTGAAAAAAAGTATTATGCTCAGGAAGTACTTACGCCAGGTATGGCGGTAGTGCTCAGTCAAGTGCTGAGCTACAATTTACATCCATCTGTTCGCCGACTGTACTTTAAGGGAAAGGTTTTGGAGCTCATTGCCTTGTATTTTAATAGGACCGAAGATGCTGATCTGGAACAGTGTCCGTTTTTGGCCGATGAAGAAAATGT
Source organism: Croceivirga sp. (assembly GCA_028284665.1). Lineage (GTDB taxonomy): Bacteria > Bacteroidota > Bacteroidia > Flavobacteriales > Flavobacteriaceae > Croceivirga. The sequence continues at coordinate 34,581 of JANQRG010000045.1, read as the reverse complement.
TAGAAGGATCAAGCGCGCTAAGGAAATTATCATTGAGCAAATGTCGGAGCCTCCTTCCCTGGCCGCTTTATCCAAGGAAATAGGGTTGCCGCTTAAAAAGCTTAAGGAAGGCTTCAAACAGATTTATGGTGACACCGTGTACGGGTTTTTGTTAGATCATAAAATGGAAATGGCCCGAAAATTACTGGAATCCGGTAAATACAATGTGAACGAAGTTGGACTTAAAGTGGGATACAGTACTGCCAGCCACTTTATTTCCTCCTTCAAGAAAAAGTACGGAACAACACCTAAAAAATATGTAACTTCCATAGCCTAAATACTTCACAATGCGACACCATCTTTGCCTACTCTTCATTACCCTTTTTTTCGTTCAAGCAAGTTCCCAGGATTCAGAGCAACAACCCCTGGATGGGGCTCCCATCCCGGAATTGGTCCTGGCCTTTACCAAAACCGAGGGATTTCGCCACCAGAGTATTGAGAAAGGCGTTCAAACCCTTCGGGAATTGGGTCGGGAAAACGGATTTATTGTATTGCAAACAGAATCTTCTGAGGATTTTAATCCCGAAAATCTAAAGAACTACAAACTGGTCGTTTTTTTAAACACTACCGAGGATGTTTTGAATGCAGGACAACAACAAGCGTTTGAAGACTATATAAAAAAAGGGGGCAGCTTTATGGGGATCCATGCCGCTACAGATACGGAGTACGAATGGGGGTGGTATGGACGCCTGGTCGGCGCCTATTTTGACGGCCACCCAAACGATCCCAATGTAAGACAGGCTAAAATAGATGTCTTGGTCAAGGATCATCCGGCCACAGCACATTTAGCGGAAGAGTGGATTAGAAATGACGAATGGTACAATTTTAAAGATCTAAATCCCGAGATCAAGGTCCTTATGAATTTGGATGAAACCAGCTATGAAGGGGGCACTAATGGGGAAAACCACCCTATTGCCTGGTATCACGAATTTGATGGAGGGAGAGCCTTTTATACCGGAGGAGGACATACGGAGGCCGCTTTTGATGAACCCGATTTCCGGAAGCATTTGTTAGGCGGGATACTGTGGTGTTTTGATCGGAAGGATGACTGAAAAAGCAATGAGTTCATCAAAGGCATGGTACGTTTTTCTAGTGGCTACACCCAGGATTTCAACTGTCCATAGATTAAGAGTAGTCCACTTACCACCATCAATGTGATGAGCCACTGCCTGAAAGTGCTGCTTTTCATAGTCTTCAAGTACCTCTTGCCAATTATATTACCGAATGTAGCCCCTAGGCCAAGGGCAAGTCCGTAGATCCAATATTGTTGGTGCAATAGCCCAAAGAAGGTGTAGCTGCCTATTTGGGAAAGTCCCATAATAAAGGAATTGGCAGTTTTTGTACCGATCAGTTTCTCTTTTTCCAATCCGTAATTCAAATAAAACGGATTTAATATGGGTCCTAATGCCCCGATAATAGTGCCAAGTATTGCAATTAAAACGCCAAGCGGAATAAAATACCATAGCTTCATGGCAAAGGAACGTGCCTTTTTTCCAAACCGGTACTGTACTACTGTACTAATTAAGAATAAACCTACTGCCAACTGCAACCATTCCAGTTGGAATTGCGAAAATAACCAGGAGCCAAGAAAAGCACCAAAAATAGCAGAAGGAGCATAGAAACGGCATACTTTCCAATTGATATCACGCCAAAACAAGAGCAGTCTCGAAGGTCGTCCTATGAAAGTACCCAGGTTTAATACGGGGGCTGTATTACCTACGCCTATTAGGGTATTGAGAACGGGAACCATTATCAAAGCGCCACCTCCTCCTGAAAGTGTGGAAATGGCGAAGGCTAAAACCCCAAGGCCAAAAAGTGCAATGAGTAAGGTAGGATGGGAGAGTTGGAAGGCTTCTACAAAGGGATCCATGCATTGTTCCACGGGTTAAAGTGGCCTTGCCACAATGATCCCAATATTGTTTTTTATTCTTTTTAGATAATCGATAAGCGGCACTTCCGTAATAGTCACTTCACCAGAAATGGAGGCATGCAACAAATGGATGCGACCGTTAGGCATTCTGATAGCAAAACCGGTATGCGTTACATCCAGCCCTGCTATAGAAGTGGCCAAGGCAATAATATCCCCGTTCTCCAGTTTTTCTTCTACGGAGACAATTGCCGCCTGGGGTAAAACACATAATTCTTCTTCCGCTAGTTCAGCTTCTACCTGAAGCATTTTTTGGTAGTTTGCCTCATCTGTCAGGAAAGGATACAAATCTCGATGGGTACCCATAAAATTGATGGGTTTTTCCACGATTTCTCCTCCTAAATCTGAGGTAATGTCCTTTACAAAACCCTTCTCGTTATTGTTTCGAATCCAGTCTGTAAAATAATGTAAACGTGAGGAATAGCCATCCAATAAACCATTACGATACCGAATGGTTTTCAAGGCTGTAGTAAAATCTTCGAAAGAGGTTCTATTTTTTTGTAGTAGCAATGAAAAAGCAAGGACATTTTCCACAAAAGTAGTGCAGTCTAATCCTCTTAAATTGATGACCAGCGATTCTTTTGCTCCAATTTCCAACGTCTTTTCCTTATACGGCGTACCAAGGAATGATTTTCCAATAAAAACAATGGTATCTCCTGATGACTTTAATTCTGTAGAATGTAGCGCATTGATCTTAGCATTGAATAATTGCTGGTCTTCGGCACTGGCGCTAACCTGACCAAAACCTGATATGCCGCAGAGTACAAAAAGTAGTACTAGAAAGAAATGTATAGCACGTTGTAGCATGAAGGCAGTTGTAATCAGTTATAAACTCTAATATATTCTATATTTCTAAGCATTTCGGAATTAGGGTTAATAAATCTACCATCAATATAATCCTGGTAGCTTGTATTCCCTAATTGAAAGACGGTGCTTTCATAGTTTAGATTCTCAATATCAATACCTGGATGCGCTTGCAAGATCTCTTCCGGGAGTGCTCCAATAGTAGGATAAGAAGCTGTTCCCGCACCTATGCTCCACAAGGTTTGCACGAAGTCGGTATTAAAAGTGCCAGAGGTAGTAATCCAATTTGAAGATTTTCTTAAATAGCGATTATCAAGCGTACTGGTGAACTGAAAATTTGAAAGTGACGCATTTGCAACTTCCACAGCGACCTCGAAACTACCCTGAGGGATGGTAATAGCTGCCGGCTTTTCTCCAAACTGCTCATAAGAGTAATAGAAATCTTCGTTTTCATAACTGAATCGTGTGAAATGCGAGGTGAATGTATCCAGATACCCCAGGTTAAGTACACTTGAATTTAGTTTGTCATTGTCAAAAGGAAAGATCATACAAAGAATGTAAGCAGTATTTGGGTTAAAAACTTCGTCATTTTCAAATCCCGAAACATATGCAAAATACTCCCCATCCGGAGGTATATTAACGCTTAGTGTACTATCAAAAGGAAGCAATTGCGTTCTGTCTACTGTAACATTGGAACCAGCGGTGATATCGTTCAAAAACCGATAACTCCCGTTGCCAAAGGCATCGTATACGGAAAGTAGATACCGGTTTTTGTCAAATATGGTTAAATCATGGAAAGTATAATTTGTTAGTCCATTTACGGTTCTACCGCTCGCCCCTCCACTTAAAACACTGCCGCCCGGGTTAGATAAGTTTATCGCGGCTGGCGAAATTAGCCCGTTTACGTTTAAAGTATAGTTACCAATTACATCTCCCCGGGAATTTGTCGGATCACTTTGGCTTTTTTGCAATTTCCAGTTACTTCCCGTAGCAATATCTGTAAGGGTTGAAATGGTATTGTAGGTATTACCATTGGATGTCGAAATCGTCACAAAAGTAATGCTCAAAACGTCCTCAATTTCATCGGCGGGCTTTTCGAAGCTTACGCTTGAACCATTTTCAATTGCAGTATAATCTAATACCATTCCATTGAGGTCATGGACCACGATCCAGCCGGTTGATTGACCTGAAAAATAGTCGGTATCTACAGATAGGGTGAAGTATACTTCTGCGTTATCGGACACTTCCTCATTTCCTTCTTCCGTTTCGTTTTGATCTTCTGTTTCGGTTTGTTCCTCCGTTTCCATCCCCTCTTCCTCGGGACTACTATCCTCAGAACATGAAATCAAGACAAAAAACGCTGTGAAAAGTAACGGGAGAAGATGTCGGTATTGTTTTTTCATAATTGGTTTAGAATATACTTATAAATCGTAACGTCTGAAAAGCCGTTGTATTCAATTTTTCGAAATGGGGCATCGATATCCTCAAGTCTTTTGCGCTTCAAGGGGTTGTTGCATTAGTATCCGGGTTCTCGCGATACTCTGTGGATAATGTTGCTGTAAATAGGTGATTAGTTGTTCCCGCACATATACCCTTAGGTCCCATGCTGTTGGAGAGTCTTTCGCGCTCATCAAAGCACGGATCTCTACGTATTCGGCCCTGGAATCTGTCACCTGAAGCACGTTGACCTCACCGTCCCAGAGGGGAGTAGTATGGAGAATACGGGTCAATTCCTCTCTCAACTTTTCGAAAGGTACGTTGTAATCGGTATATAGAAAAACAGTACCCAGAATGTCCGCAGAGGTTTTGGTCCAGTTCTGAAAAGGGGTTTCTATGAAATAGGGGGTGGGTACAATCAGGCGGCGTTTATCCCAAATTTTGACAACCACATAGGTTAGCGTAATTTCCTCAATACGACCCCATTCTCCTTCCACGATCACCACATCGTCTAGTTTTATGGGTTGCGCAATGGCAATCTGAATGCCGGCCAAAATGGTACCGATAAATTTTTGTGCGGAGAATCCAATGATTATTCCGGCAACCCCGGCTGAAGCAAAAACGCTTATTCCAATTTCACGAATTCCCTCAAAACTCATCAGCACAAAACCCAATGCCATAATGACAATGATGAAAATAGCGATTCGCTCCAGCACATTGAATTGCGTGTAGATCTTGCGCGCCTTCAGATTATCGGCCTGGTTCACATCATAGCCTTGAATGATGATTTGTTTACTGATTTTCAATACCGAGATGACGATCCAGGTCATGGCAACTATGAAGAGTATCACACTCACCTTTTTAAACCAGAATTCTGCCTCCGCCAGGCCAATGAGCTCACGTAGCGCCTTCATTCTGATCAAAAATGACAAGAAAAGCAACAATAGCGGGACCGCAATTTTTCGAAACGACCGTTCAGGAAGCAGGTATTTTGGGTTCTTTCCAAAGTTTCGTAGTACCCGGGAGATCAATCCATATAAAAGTGCAATGGCAACGAGCGCGATGCTCAAATACACTAACGCTTTGTTGGAAACGATATCGGTTGGATTTTGTAGTAACAGTGAGGCCATAGTTCACAGTTTGCTGTAAAATAACTAATCTTCGCTCTAATCGAAAATCTCTATCCCTCATAAACAAGTAATAGCGTGTATAAAGGTAGAATATCAAGACAAAGCGTATTTTTGCAGCTCAAAATTAAGCTATGAAATGAGCATAAACTTTTTTAAGCATACCCTACTGAAGATGATTAAAACAAGTTTATGCGAAAGCGAAGCAGTTCCATCCGTAATAAATTTTGGAATAGCTTTAATTTCAGTGTATTACAAAATTTTAAACAGATGAAAAAAGGCGTACTTCTGGTCAATTTAGGATCGCCGGACAGTCCCTCTAAAAAAGACCTGAAACCGTACCTGGATGAATTCTTAATGGACGAGCGCGTGATTGATGTAAATCCGATCTTGCGGAATATCATCGTACGCGGTATTATCCTGAATACCCGACCCAAAAAATCGGCAAAAGCGTATGCAAAGATCTGGTGGGATGAGGGTTCCCCGTTGATCATTATTTCCAAACGATTCCAGGAAAAGGTACAGCAACACACCGCATTACCTGTTGCCTTAGGCATGCGATATGGCAGTGGAAGTATCAAAGAAGGGCTGGAGGAACTTCATGAAAAAGGGGTGGATGAGGTATTACTTGTACCCTTGTACCCGCATTATGCCATGTCTTCCTATGAAACCGTGGTAGTAAAGGCTTTGGAAGAGCAGCAAAAGCATTATCCTAAAATGCGCATTACTACCCTTCCTGCTTTTTACAAGAGCCCTGAATATATAAAGGTGCTTTCTCAAAGTATAGCTGAAGGCCTCGAAGGCTTTGACTATGATCATATTCTTTTTTCCTATCACGGGATACCGGAACGCCATATTCGCAAGTCGGACCCTACCAAATTCCATTGCAAAATTGACGGTCAATGCTGTACCGTTAACTCGGTAGCACATAACACCTGTTATCGCCACCAGTGTTATGCTACTACGGAATTGGTGAAAAAAGCTTTGGGCTTGCCGGATGACAAGGTAAGTTCTTCTTTTCAATCCCGCCTGGCAGGAGACCCCTGGTTAAAACCGTATACCGATTATGAGTTTGAACGCCTGGCCAAGGAGGGGAAGTCCAGGTTGGCGGTGATTACCCCTGCTTTTGTTTCCGATTGCCTGGAAACCTTGGAGGAAATTGCCATGGAAGGAGAAGAAGAATTCCTGGAAGCCGGAGGAAAAAGCTATAAACATATTCCTTGTCTTAACGATCGGGACGATTGGGTGTCACTTATGGCATCGTGGATCAAAGACTGGGAAGAAAAAGAAATCTTACCCGTTTAATGGCCAGAGCAGCTTCAGAAGAATTGGGCAGTGAACCCATCGGAAAGCTGCTGGTAAAACAAGCGGTCCCGGCCTCTATAGGTATTTTGGTCATGTCGATCAATGTATTGGTTGACTCTATTTTTGTCGGGAACTGGATAGGTGCTATTGCGATAGCGGCTATCAATGTTGTATTACCGGTTTCCTTCTTTATCGCTGCCCTTGGGATGGCCATAGGGATCGGCGGGTCCAGTATTATCTCACGCGCTCTTGGGGCGGGCAATAAAGAAAAAGCCTTAAAGACCTTTGGCAACCAGATTACGCTTACCCTTCTGGTCACTGTTAGTATGGTTGCGTTGGGCTTACAGTTTGCAGATAGTCTTATTCCTGCTTTTGGGGGTAAAGGCGCCATTTTTGAACCGGCAAAGATCTATTACATCATCGTCTTGTACGGGGTGCCCTTCCTAGCGCTTTGCATGATGGGGAATACCGTAATTCGGGCGGAAGGAAAACCCAAATTTGCCATGATCGCCATGATCATTCCATCCGTAGGGAACCTGCTTTTGGATTACATTTTCATTTATATATTCGATTGGGGAATGCATGGTGCAGCCTGGGCTACCACTGCAGGATATTTATTGTGTCTTTCGTATATTTTGTACTTCTTTCTCTCCAGGCATTCCGAGCTGAAAATTAAACCGTCGCATTTTGGATTAGATCGCCCCATATTAAAAGAAATTAGCGCTTTAGGCTTTGTAACGCTGGCAAGGCAGGCGGTTACCAGCGTTATCTACTTGTTACTAAACAACATACTATTTAATCTTGGCGGGGCACCTTTGGTAGCGGTTTATGCCATTATCGGACGAATGTTGATGTTTGCTTTGTTTCCCGTGTTTGGGGTTACTCAAGGGTTTTTGCCGATTGCCGGATACAACTACGGCGCTATCCAATATGATCGTGTAAAGGAATCCATCTATACGGCGATCAAATATGCAGCGATCGTGGCTTCGGTAGTGTTTGCCATTTTGATGCTCTTTCCTACAGAAATAGCAGATCTTTTTCTGAGTGATCGGTTGGATTTGCCCCTGGAAGAATTACAAACCAATGCCTTTGTACTAGAACATGCCCCATTAGCGATGCGCCTGGTGTTTGCAGCTACCCCGATCATTGCCCTGCAATTGATAGGGGCGGCCTATTTTCAAGCGGTGGGAAAAGCAATTCCCGCCTTGCTGCTCACCTTAACGCGGCAAGGCTTTTTCTTCATTCCACTCGTCTTGATATTGCCCTATTTTTTGGGAGAATTAGGGGTTTGGCTTTCTTTTCCTATAGCAGATGTACTGGCTACCCTAGTTACCGGGTTGTATTTGAGAAAGGACATTGCAAAAAATCTAACAACTACCCCATAATACTTACATTTTTCCTTTACTATATCTTATTGAAGACTAAATTCTTTACCCCAAAGTTTGATATGGTAAACCCGTTAACCTTTTGCGTATCGTCTACTAAGAAATCTATCTTGAAATCGAAATAATTGTTGCCTGAGAATTCTGTTTCGCCTCTCCTTTTCAAGGTCATATTTGGAAGTCTTTTGTGATGGATTACCAGTTCATTGTCCTCTACAAGTATAGTGTAGGTAGTAGATAATTCCTCACTTGAATATTGACCAACAAATGTTTTCAAAGCAGCTTCATATTGTTTTTCTTCTTTTTCGTTATCAAAAAACCTGGTTGGTACCGGTGTACTACCGGTCATCTCATCCTTGAGGTAAAATTCTGAAATCTCCAGTCCCCTGGCGAAAATCTCGTAGTGCTCATCATTGCTTAAGGTAATGACGGTGACTCGTTCTTTTGGGAAGCGCGCCAGAAACGACCTAAATCCTGCATCATGACCACCATGTTTAAGCATTGAAATACCTCTGTAATTTCTTAAAAGCTGTCCTTTGGCATGGTATAAGGTATCTTCATTGATGATCCGGAAGATTACCGGATTGCCATTATCCAGCGTAGAGACCTCATTAAATTCTGCAATAAGCTTCTCGTTGCCTACTATCGGTTTTTCGAAATTGTTGCTCCATTTGACCAAATCTTCAACATTGGTAAAAAGGCTGGTAGGGCCAACGTTGGAATAATTAAGCTTCTTTTTAACGTAGGACTTGTCTTTGAATTCATAGGAATAGGCACGGTTCTTTACAACCTTATGGAAATCGTCATAAAACTGTGTGTTTACCATATCCAAAGGCATAAAGATATTTTCGTAGGTAAACGCACTAAAACTTTTACCGGTTACCCGCTCCACGATTTCTGCGAGAAGGGTGTAGCTGGTGTTACAATAACCAAATGCCGTACCCGGTTTAAAATTCAAGGCCTTTTGTTGAATCGCAAGGTTTACGATTTGTTCCGTTGTAATAATATCTTCTAGCTGCCAACCTGCTAAGGTCAATAGCGCCCATTGATCTCTTAGACCACTGGTATGGGCTAAAAGATGGTGTATTCTTATAGTAGCACCATAATCGGGGAATTCAGGAATGTATTTGCGAATGTCATCACCAAGGTTTATCCGGCCTTGATCTTTTAAAAGGTAGATGGCGAAGGCCGTAAATTGCTTCGAAACAGAAGCCACATGAAATATTGTTTTGGGAGTAATGGGAATAGTATATTCAAGATTAGCTGAACCATATCCCCTGGAAAAAATGAGATTACCTTTGCTTAGTATACCCACCGCAACGCCTGGGGTTTCCGAGTAGTATGTTGAAAACAAAGTATCAATTTGTTCACTCGGCAACAATTTTGATTGGGAAAAAAGGCTGGTGGCTCCGCTCAATGTAACAAGAAGGTACCAGACCAAAAAAACTAAATGACCGTTCGAGTTAAAAGACCTTATCAAGATGCTGCAATTTTAGCTATTAGTACCATGTGTTGTGGTATGTCATACTACGGTAGTACAGTAGCCGCTTTACTAATAATTTTCCACTCACCCGATAGTTTTTTCAGGAGAAACAGATCCACAAAATGTTGCTTTCTGGAGGGGATCCGAATCTCTGCTTTTGCGGTGGCAATGTCATTCGCATAATCTATAGCCAGTATTTTGCCTTCACGCCCGTTGAAAACCCCTTGTTCGCGATTTTGGAAAAGGTTGGCATATTCCTTTGGCGACAACACCCAAATTTCCTGCCCTTCCTTGGATAAAAAGAGATCGGCATCCACATAAAAGGCATCTTGGATCATCTCCATATCGTTGTAAGAGGAACCTTTGATATAATTTTGAAGGGTCTCCCGAATGGCTTGCTCTTCGGATTGGGAAAAACCAATAAGCGAAAACAAAAGTAGTACTGAGGTAAGTAGTGTTTTCATAATATGTAATTATTCTAAAACAGGTTTTGCTTTGATTCGAATGATCTGTCCTTCTTCGGCATCGGTCAACAGATAGAGTTTGCCTTTTGGGCTTTGGGCCACTTTCCGGGAACGAACTCTACTATCCAGAAAGAGTTCCTCTGCACTTTTTATAGTATCCCCTTCAATGCGAAACCGCCAAAGGCTTCCCCTGGACAGACCCGGAACCAATAAATTGTTTTTCCACATAGGAAATTCATCGCCGGTATAGAAACACAGGCCAGTGGGAGCAACTGTGTGCTGCCAAAACCAGATAGGATCGGTAAACTGCGTCCCTTCTATTTCTGGCGGTTTATAGTCTTTACTTCGTAGTCGGCCTGTTGTTCGGTTGGGCCAGCCATAATTGGCTTTGGGCGCCAGAATATTTAGCTCATCCCCTTGAATCGTACCATGTTCGGTAAACCAAAGGACACCGGTTTTGGGCTGTACAGCAATTCCCTGGGCGTTCCGAATCCCTAATGCAAAAAGACTTGGCGGGGCATCCGGTCCAAAATCCGGGTTATCAGCTGGGATACTCCCGTCCAGGTTAAAACGATGGATCTTACCTCGCTTGTCCGTAATATCCTGGGCAATGGGGATTTCCGGTTCATCATGTTCCCAGAAAAGACGCTCCCCAACGGTGAGATAGAGCGTAGTATCCGGACCTATCACCATTCCCCCGCCATAATGGTAATTGATTTGGCTATAAGGATCGGCGACCAAAAGGGTGGTTATATCTACTAGTGAATCGTTTTCCAGTTTCGCGCGAACAAATTTTGTGGTCTTGCCCACCCCTGGTTTTTTAGCAGCATAGGAAAAGTAGATGATTTGATTCTCACTGAAATCGGGATGTGTTACTACTTCAAAAATCCCGGAGTTATCTCCAATATGGATGGCCCCTATGCTATCCGTCAAGTCTGATGGAAACCCCTTGATGACTTTTCTTGTTTTGGTGTTGAAGTTTATTTTAAGGAGCTGTCCGTTTTTTTCGGTTACTAGCGCCTCCTCCTCGGAAAGAAAGGCAATACTCCAGGGCCTGTTCAAACCCTCGAACACTACTTCTTTGACGGGGACAACATTTTGATGTAGTGTTCCTTTTTCCGGAATCGTATTGCAACAAAGAAATAGAAATATTACTAGAAAACTACCGTATCGCATTGCTCAGATTTTGGTGTAAAGGAGCAAAAAAACAAGGGACTCGTCTTTAAGAATCGCGATCTTTAAAACGATTTAATCATTTTTTACAAGGCTTGCTTTCGAAACTCGGAAGGGGTGAGCTTGGTTATGGCTTTGAAGGCAAGATTGAATGAAGTAACATTGTTGAAACCGGAATCGTAGGCTATGGCTGCGATTTTTTCATGCTGTGAAGCTTCCGAAGACAACAGGTGTTTTGCACGTTCGATGCGATACGAATTCACAAATTCAGAAAAATTCTTTCCCGTGGTCTCGTTGATTACCCGGGATACCATTTTTGGTGGGGTTCCTACGGATTGGGCAACTTGGGATAGTGTAATCTGCGGGTTGAGGTATATCCTATCTTCCTGAAAAAGGGTTGTCAAGGCATGCATCAGGCTTTGTGATGTCTGTTGGTCTAATGGTCGGCCCTGATATTTTTCCAAATGAAAGCTGTGTTTTTTTAGTAGCAAGAAGGAAAAAACGTAAACGAGAAAGGTGTAGCAGATGGCCCCTCCAATGTAAAAAGGGATAAATCCGGAAACGTTTCCAATATAGAATACCCAGATAATGGATACTCCGATCACCAAATTGCGATACCATGCTACAACGGTTTTCTGTGCTCGTTTTCTTGCCTGAAAGCCTAATCGTGCAGCCATGAGGATGTACACCAATAAATGCAGGAATACCGCATAGTAGATCCCTAAAGAAAGGGGATCGAATCGGTTGGGGATTGCAAAGCAAAATACGCTAAAAAGAACATACGGTATAAAATGGAAGAATTCCCTTTTCAGCGGTTTAGCACTACGATAAAACAGGGTGTTGCCGTACAACCATAAGCCAGGACCAACCAACAATATACCGGCCAGTCCCAGGTTGCGTTGCCAGGGGTCCAGTTGGAGGTATTCGTTCAAAATGGATTTACCGATACGTAGGGTCAATCCCAGGATCAACAATCCGAGGAATAACGAAGCGCTTTTATTCCCTTTTTTTAGTGTAAAAAGATAACTACATAAAAACAGGGCCTGTGCAATTCCCAAACAACTTAAGACCAATATGATGGGTGAGCCCTGCATTATTCAAACCTATCCGAATTATTCTTTGCTTAGTTGACTTTCAATTTCCTGTAATGCCCTATCCAATTGGGGTTGGTTCCCCTCAATACGATCTTTAAACGTTTCTCTGACAAAAATGTCGGGTTGTACCCCCTCCTTCTCAAGATTCTTTCCGTCCAAGGTATAACATCCCCAGGAAGGCAGGCGATAAAAAGAACCATCTACCAACCGGCTGCCGGAGGTAAATACGATCCATCGGTAGGTTTCAGTCCCGATAAGGGTCCCCAGCCCTAACTCCTTGAAACCGGCAGAAGTCATTTCCGCGTCGCTAAGCGACTGTTCGTTGATCAATACAACAATAGGTTTCGCCGCCGGGGCAAAATTAGGCTGAGCGGCGAGTTTTCCTTCCCGGTATTTCCACTGCAAATAGGGCCTTTGAGATAAAAACCGCAAGACCTCATCATGCACATTGCCCCCGGTATTATAACGCAAATCCAAAATTAGGGCATCTCTTTTCGCCGCCTCCGAGACCATTTCGCGTTTAAAACGTTCCAATTCATTCCCTCCCATATTCTTCATGTGTATGTAGGCTACTTTTTTATCACTTTTGTCATCCACATACTTTTGATTGTCGTCCATCCACTCATCATACAAAAGCCCGCGTTGTTGGTTCGAACGTATCGGGTGGATCTTGATTTCATGAGAAGTACCGCCTCTTTCCAGGGTTAAGCGCATCTCTTCATCTAAGGAAGGCTGTACAAAATAGCTTTCGCGGTTTTGCTCAGGATCCACTTTTATGCCATTAACGGCAATTAGCCGATCCCCGACTTGTATATTTTTTCCCGATACGTCGGCCGGACCGTCTTTGATAATACGGGCCACCGTATACGGGTCTTCCCGGGAGAACTGGATGCCTGTTGCCAATGTGGCCGACTTATAAAAGGTAGTTTCTTCTTTACCACTTGATCTAAAACCAAAATGCGAGGTATTTAATTCGCCCAACATATCATTGAACAGCAGTCGTAATTGTGAACGTTTTGTGATCTGAGGTAAGTACTTTTCGTATTTTTCTTTAAGTGCGGACCAATCTTCCCCGTGAAAGTTTTCATCGTAGAAATTTTCGCCAAAACCAGCCCAGGCTTCATAAAACATTTGATGGAATTCATCAGACAGATTTCGCCTGAACGTATAGTCCAAATCTATCTTTTCAACACTGTTTTTTTCAATATTCAATGTATGGATATTGCCTTTGAAAAGAATGTAGTCCGACCCATCTGCGGAAACAATAGTATAGTTTCGAATTTCGTCATCCAGCACTTTCTCGGTTTTGTCCTTTTCAAAAGGCTTTAGGGTTGTTTTCCATAAGGTAAACTTACCTTCATCATGGTTGCTTAAATACATGACATGGGTTGCCTTGTCCTTCACCAACACCTTTAGGCCAATTTGAAGCCCAAAAGAAGGACTGATCTTTTTTATGCGTTCCATTAGCCCTCCTTCAGTAATGGACACTTTGGGTTTTTCGGTCTTATCTTCTTTATCCTTATCCTTCTTCTTTTTCTTGGCATCCTTCTCTTCGTTTTCATCGGTCTCCTCTTTCTCAAATAGTTTGGCATATTCCGCTATGGCAAAAGGGTCTTCGTATTTGTTGAGGGACATTTGATAGATTTGTCCTTCCCGCATGCCATACGGATAGGAGGGTTTGGTAAGGTTGGATGAAAAATAGATGTATTTGGCATCAGGAGACCAAACCGCGTTAGTTTCGTTCACGCCCGTATTGGTCAAATTGGTAATTTTTTTGTCTGCAAGACGGACTGTAAAAATGTCGTGTTCAAAATCGCGGTAGGCATTGTAAAGCACATGGCTATCGTCAGGAGAAAAATACGGTTGTGGCGCATAAAGGGCCCAAAACTCATCTTTTACGAGCACCTCACTGTTAAAGGTTTTTAGATCCAGCAGTCGAAGTTCATCCCTGCCGCTAATGTAAATGGCTTGCTTTAAGGCGCTGTCCAGAGCAAGGTTGAGGTTGTTTCGGGCATCACTCGTATGTTGTTGCTCTGCTTGTGTACCGTCGGCAGCTATGGTAAAAATATTCGAGTAGCCGTTGTCGGTTCGGGTGTACAGCAGGGTTTTGTTATCCTTAAGCCAATGCACTTCTTTGACCCTTTCGGCGGTTTTGGTCCGGATTTGTTTGACGAATTTCCCTTTAACGTCAGAAACAAACAATTCTCCCCGTGAAACAAAGGCGAACTTTTTATTATCAGGGGAAACGGAGAAATTGGTAATAGTTCCGGCCACATTAAAATCCTGAAGCTTTTTAAGTGAATTTACATTGGCCAGGGTTATTTCAACTTTTTGGGCTTCTCCGGTGCCCACATCGTAAAGGTAGAGCCGATAATCCCTTGTAAAGACTACTTTAGTCCCATTAGCGCTGACCTGTGGCCTGCCTATAGAGCTCTCAAAAGCGGTCAGTTGCGTTTTGACCTTATCATTAAAGGTGTACAAATTGTATTCACCATTGGCTTCGTCAGAAACAAAGAACAGTGTACCATTTGCATCAAATGAAGGCCACATATCCTTTCCATTGTATTCCGTATACTCTTTGTACTCCTTTGTCTTTGGATCATAGGATTTTATATTAGGGTTATAGGCTCCTTTATAGCGTTTGCGATTGGAAAAAAACTTACTTTCCCAGCTCTCATTGAAGAATATTTCGTCTGTTTTTGGATGTGCCGCTATGTTGTGGGTATTGTCAAAATAATGGGAAAAGAGCCTTTTCGGGGTGCCCCCGGATCGGGATATGGTGTATCCGGAAAAACGGTTCTCCCGACTCGAAGTAAAATAGATCTGGTTGGAGTCCCATGACCAACTATCCATCTCATCGGAACCATCATGATACGTAAGTTGCATGATCTCTCCACCGTTAATAGGCATTAAATAAACATTAGGATTCCCATCAGCGGTACTACTAAAGGCCAACCATTTTCCGTCCGGCGAGACTCTTGGTAGGGTTTCCTTCCCCTCCATAGCGGTTAATCGCATTGCCGTACCCCCTGCAGAAGGTACACGCCACAGGTCACTGTCATAACCAAAGATCAGGGTCTTCCCATCCGGTGTTAATGTGGGATCAAGTAAAAAATAGGGTTGTTGGGCATTTGCGGAATACAATACAAAACAGAGCGCAATTCTGCCTAGGGTCTTTTGCAACATGACGGACGATTTTTGATTGTGATGAAGGTAGTGAATTTATATATTGGCATATTTCGAGTACATTTATTTTTATTACATCAGAACTATGCGACCATCTCTTTTTTTAATAGCAATCCTTCTCGTAATGTGTTGTGCAGAAAAACCCGAACCAATAGAACACACCACGCTCTTTGTAGGCACCTATACCGACGGGACCAGCGAAGGCATTTACACCTTACGATTCAACCCAAATACCGGAAGTTTAGATTCGCTTGAGCTCAAAGCGGCACTTCCCAATCCTTCTTTTTTGGCAATTTCTCAGGACAACAAATTCCTGTATGCCGTCCAGGAAACGGCAGATTTTGATTCATTGGGTGGTGGCATTTCGGCATTTGCATTAAAAGAAGGGGTGTTGGAGGCCATTAATCACAAAGGTACTGGAGGCGCACATCCCTGCCACGTGACACTTTCGGAGAAGGGGCAATTGGCAGTTTCCAACTATACCGGAGGAAATCTGGCCATTTTTGATTTGGAAAACGATGGAAGCCTGGGCGGCCGGCAACTGCTTGATCATAAGATCCTGGATACTACAAAAGCAGCTCATGTACATAAAGCATATTTTAATAATGATGGGCTTTTTGCTGCTGATTTGGGATTGGACGCTATCCATCGCTATACGCAACAACCCCATGGCTGGGTTCCGGCATCGCAGGCATTCCTTGAATTACCGGAGGGAGCCGGGCCGCGGCATTTTACCTTTAGTACTGATCGGTCTTTTTTATATGTGATCAACGAATTAAATGCCACCATCACCGTTTTTGAACGTGGTAGTGGAGGTCAGTTTACCCCCATTCAGACAGAAAATACAGTGGCCCCAGATTGGACCGGGGCAAAGTCCTGTGCCGATATTCACTTATCTCCTGACGGAAAATTTTTGTACGGTTCTAACCGTGGAGAAAATACCCTGGTGATTTTTGGGGTAGACCAGGAAAACGGAAAAATTTCACTAGTGGGTAGGACATCCGTTAAGGGAGATTGGCCTCGGAATTTTGTGGTGGACCCCACCGGAAATTACGTATTGGTAGCCAACCAAAGAAGTAATAACATCACTGTATTTAAGAGGAATATCGAACAAGGCACCTTAGAATATACCAGTCAGTTTGAAGTTGGAAGTCCGGTTTGTCTGGTGTTTTTGAACTAACCCTGGCTAAGAAAACGATCGAAAAGCGACTAGTGCTTAGGATCTACCATAGTTTTCACATTTAATCGTACCAAGTCATACGGCTTCAGCAAGGACCAATCTACAATTTCATTGGTCTCCTGGTCAAAATTATCCAGTTGTGTATCCGCCACAAAATAAAGGGCGTCTTTATCAATATCCAGCGTAGTAGGAATATCGGAGGGATCTTCAAGATCCATTATCTTTTCTCCAGTTTCAACGGTCTGACCATCATCTGAAAGACGGTAACGGTATACCCCGTTCTTACTGCCATCCCGGTTTCCATTAACGATAGCCACTAAGTGGTTGTTGTAGTATTTCATGCCATCGATCCCCTTGTATTGATTTGCCCCATTTACGAGTTCTTTGGTAGCAAGATTCAGGATACGTATACCATGAGCATAGGAGGCGAGATACAGTAGGTTTCCTTTATCCGAAAGGGCTATCCCATTGGAATACTGTATTTCAGGATGTTGAAAAAAGACCTCAAGCTGCTTTGTGTTATGATTTAAGGAATAAATAGCATCACTTTCAGAATCAGTGATGTACACTTCTCCGTATTCCCCCACTGCAAGATCATTAAGGTAAATCGTGGTGGTATCGTTTACCTTGTAGGAATCGAATAGCGCTCCGGTTTCCCGATGCAGCAAGAGCAAGATAGAGGTGTTATTCTTTTTGGGTAATGAATTGCCCAAAGCATACAAGGTATCACCTTGAATCGTCATCCCAAAACCGGATAGGTAGTCATAGCCGTTGGGTTCCAGGAATTCCTCCGGCTCGGAGCCATCTAAATTGCATCGGAGGATGGTATTCTTCCGAAGGCTATTAAAAAAAACCTTTTGGTTTTTAATATCAACCGCTATCCCTTCCGGGATAAGGTCCTTTTCAAAAGGAAGCTGGGTTAAGGTGCGGTCTTGCCCATGGATAGTGATAGAAAGCAGTAATAGGATTGTAACGAAATACCGCATGTATTGGTGTATCAGGTGGATGAAATGTATTTAATTTTTTCAATACATCCTGTTAATGGATGTTAAACTAGCACCCGGCACTATCCCCACAAAAACGGTTATTTGATAAAAGTATAGCTGTATTTTACCGAGAACAATTGATTATTGTAGAACGGTAATCGTGGTAATTGCAGCATTCTCTCGGTATTAAAGTCCTGGTTGTATACCAAATACAGATCGTGTCCATCCCTAAAATTGTAGCGTAAGCGAATTGCGGTAAACACCTGATCTACAATAGAATTGTACTGGCTAGTTACACTTCCGGAAAGGTGCAAATTGTACGCCCAATTCAAGCGCAGCTGGGTAACATTGATCCATTCCCGAACGTTTCTTTCAGCAAAATTCAGGTAGTTGATACGCCAGGAGCCTTCCAGGGTAAGATGTTCGTTAAAATTCCACTCCGGGGACAATCGTATTTCCAGGTTTTCCCCATCGAAAAAATTCCCGTATTCCAAAGCGATTGGAACTTTGATTTGGCGCTGTGAACCGGGAGTGTAACTGGCACCAAAGAAGGGAAAGAAATAACTCCCTTCAGGAATAGTAACTTCGGGAGAGAATTCTAAGGGCGCTTCCAGGAACTCATATTGCAGTTGCCCGAAAACAGCGATCTCATCTCCGTTAAAAAAACGTCCGCTCCATTGACTACGGTTGTACCACGTCAACAGATCCGAGAAATTTGTGGTATAGTAGGTGTCCGAGTTGATTAACATCCAACGTTGGTATTGAAACGTATGTGCCTCCCGGTCGTTGTTAAATTTTCCCCTGTTGAGTTGCAGATACAGGTTATGATGGTTTTCCCGTAACAGAAAAGCCATGCTGGGATTAAATGCCGTACCTGAAAACTCATAGGCCGCTCGGTAAAACCAGTTATCCTGTTTGCGTTTATCGATCATTATCGCTAATCGGGAATTCTGCCATACATCAAATGGGAGGGTAGTATAGTCTTCCCCTTCAACACTAGTCGTTAAGGAGCCAATAAAAAAGTTATCGTTTCCAAGATCCACCATACCGTCCACACCCAGGGCGGCATTGATATAATTTGAGCGAATTTCCTGCGTGGCCATTATACCGAGAAAGGATCGATCGTTAAACATTTTCTTACGCAATCGAAGTACACTAAAGTTTTCAGAAGGAAGTGCTTCTTCGGCCAGACGAATGCCTTCCGTTTGTAGTGATAACAGTCCAATATCCCAGTTCCCCAGCTCTCCCGTAAGCCGGACCCCGCCGATTATGGGAACCAGTTCCCCTTCTTTTATCCCTATTGTCCTGCTGTAAAAAAGCTGGGAGAGAATCCCCAGATTAAAGTCGAAAAGGCCGGCTTGTTCCTGAAAAAACTTTCTTCGCTCCGGAAAAAATAAAGAGGAACGGCTCAGGTTTACCAGCTGATCGTCAATTTCTACCTGAGAAAAGTCGGTATTTAGCGTAGCATCCAGGGTAAGGCTGGGTGTAATTCCCAGGCGAACATCCAGACCGGCATCTATTTCTTCTAGGGATTGTTTGGCATATGACCCCAGAATGTCATTTAGCGTATATGCACTGCTGGTTGTTCCGAGCAAGTAGGGCGTTATCTGTAAATCTTTTTTGGGTTGTAAGCCCGAGAATATTACGGGTTTTTTGAGCGATGGCATGCCGTTGGCCCCCGGGATGTTTTGTGGGATCTCCGGATACACCAATAGTTTGTTTTCGTAATTAATAGTCCGCTGTACGGAAATAGCCGCTGTCACCTGACCTTCCCGTATCTCAAAGCGAAGATTTGAAATGGGGATACGATATTCCGCCTGCCATCCCTCGGAAGTTAGCTGGGTTTTTCCTTCCCAAATCATATCATAAGCCACGTTGTTCGTGGCACGTCCTAAGGGGATATTGTTGTTGGCGATGGCCATATCATAGCGTGCTCCCGTAGGATAGATACTAAAAACAAATGCATTTTTTTGGGTCCGGTTCGGGTCGATTTGAAAGGCAAAATAATCATCGCCATACCATCCATCCCGGATAAGGTTCCTACTTATGATTTTCTCCGGGTGGGGATCCTTGGCATCCAAACCCACATAGAGGTAAGCATCATCAAAAGTGATGTATAGGGTAGTCAGGCTGTCCTTTGCCCCCCAATTGGGACGCCACTCCATAAAGTTGAATTGCTTTGCCGATTCCCATAAGGCTTCGTTCAGTCTTCCATCAAGGACAAGGGTGTGATTGGTCTTTTGAATGGTTTCACTACTTTGTAAATACTCCTGCCCGAATACATAAGGGATCGACAACAAAAGGAAAGACAATAGCAAAAAGTGTCTCATCATTGGCATTTGACCAAAACTAATTTTCGATCATTGCACATGCCAATAAAGCAGTGTCAGTCGCGGAAAAAAGAGGGTAAAAGGCTGTTTAGTTCAGCAAAATATTACGGAAATAGGTCCTGCTGAACTTCAGCTGTTCACCGGTTTTCAAAAGAACGGTGCCATCCCCGTTTTTGTTCTTTTGAAAAGAATCAACAAAAGAAATGTTGAGCAGGCAAGAACGATGAATTCGTTTAAAAGTGGTTGGACAAAGGCTCTCCGAGAGGGATTTGAGACTTTGATATTTTACAAACTTGCCTTTCTCGGTATGAAAAATTATACAATTGTTACTGGTTTCTACATAAATGACCTCTTCAGCAGCCAATATAAACTGAGCCCCTTTTTTGGTGACCTTGATGGAACGGTTGGTTCTTTTGGCTGACGGCTGTTTCCGGGTTGTACTTTTCGTATCCGTAAAATAGAAGAGTAAGGCAAAATAACAGAGCAGGTTTACCGCTACATTGTTGGTAAGGCTGGCATTAAGGAAGTCAAAACTGGGAGAAGTACACTGATATACAGTGGTCATGACAAAAATGACCAGTACTTGTCCTATCACAATATTAAGCGCCGTGGCAGACATTCCTAATCCGCCCTGAATGAAAAAATTCCTTCCGTGCGTTGTAATAACCCATTTTTGAGACCATTCCTTCACCTGTTTTGCGGAAAGGCTCCAAAAAAAGAAACTGGTGATGGCCAGGATGGATAATTCTGAAAAACAAACAATGCCCAAACTTTCCTGAAACATGCGTCCTATACCCATGTTTAAGACAACAAAAAAAGTGATCAAGGAAAGTGGTTTAAGCATATTTAAATGTACTAAAAAATGCCACTAAAAGGGTTGATTTTAACGTACCGCCAATGCTATGCACCATAAGTGTTTTGAGCCCTGGTGTTTTTTGCCACGAAACCATTGGGCTTTTCGGCGGGAGATCGAAACAGTATTATTCCGGAGCAAATAACGGGACCACCTCCTGAGAGGTATTTCCTTTGGCAAACCAGGTCATGATATGTTTTTGAGGCCATCTCCGGACGATAGTGTCTGCTTTTCTATCGTACCAAACGGCATCAAAATCTCCCTTTGTGGTCAACACCACCCGCCACTCCTGAGATAACAAGGCGGGATCTTCATAGTTCGCATTAAGATCGTCCCAATCAATAGCGGATAATACCTGGGGATTGAGGTGTGCCATTACCTCTTGTTCGCTAAGGACGGCTAACCAAATGGGTTCGGAAAGATGTTCTATAGACAGGTCTTCCCGTTGTACTCCCCAACCAATCTTAAGGTCGCTGCCCTTTCGAATCGCATTGATCAATGCCTCCTTAGAACCTATAATAGCCCTACCATCTGCGTCCGTTTTTAAAACCACCTGCCAGGAACCGGTGTTGGAAGGTTGTTGACAGGCAACTACCCATAGCAAAAGACAAAAAGGAATGAATTTCTTCAAGTGGAATTTTTATCCCCTAAAAATAGAAAAGGGGACTCCAAAAAGCCTAAAAATCAAGTTAAAAGTAGCCAACCCTGGCCCGGGAATTTCGCGTTGGACACTTCCGGAAGTAACTCGTGGTGAGGAATCAGGGGAATACTGCTATTACCGTCTCTAAATGGGGCAGCGTACAGGGCAACTTAGAATATACCATTCGGTTTGATGGTGGTGGCGCAGTTGGTTTCGTCTTCCGTTAGTGTTTTGTCATGCTTAACAAAGTGAAGCATCTCTTTTACCATACTTGTTGTAGTATCTTATTTCACTTTAGCCGAAGTATCCGCAATGACTTTCCATTCTCCCTCAATTTTCTTTACGACCAACATAAAGATGCCGTTGGTATCCCCAACCGTTCTGCTTAGATAGTATTCGCCCATAACGTAATAAACCCCTTCGGAAATCGGTGCGATCTCATTAAAAACAAAGTCCAATTTCCCAAAATGATCCTTGGTGGGATAGCTTTTTTTATAGCGTTCTAAGGTAGCTTGCCATCCTTTGATAACACCACCGCTTCCATAAAAAGTAAGTTCATCCGATCTCCAATACCCTTTCATAAAGGCTTCAATATCATAATTGTTCCACGCCTTTTGCTGGGCCATCAGCATTTCTTTAATGGCCTTCTTATCTTGCTCATTTGGAGCAGTCTGGGTAAAGGCAAGGACTGAGAATAAGAATACTACGAAAACTACTTTTTTCATTTGAGTGATTTGTTATTTGCTAAAAAGGACGATCGTGGCTATCACCAAAATACCGAGCAATACGGCAAAGAATATCTTCCAAAAGCTGTAAGGTCGGGTGCCGGAGATAGCACCATTCTCTCCGTTGACAAAAAAGCTATACTCTTTGCCGTTGTATCTGTAAGCACTAATATATACCGGGAGTAAAATATGTTTGAAGGTTTCATCGGATAATTGCATATCCATCCGCGTAATCCGTTGGGTATCACCGCCAATATCCCGGCGGCACCAACGCCTGGCGATTTGCTCCGCTTCTTTTTTGGCTACCAAATGCCCTTGTTTTAAGGGGATGGTATATTTTTCAGTGACAAAACCCCGTAAAAAACTGGAATTAAAGGGCTGCAATAGTTTTAAGTTCCAACGTGCTATTTTAGCGGGTACCCTTCCCTTTCGCTGTTTGGAGGCTTCTACCAGGGTGTCGTCCACAAATCCGGAGATCTGACCGGAAGCCGGATACCAGCGCGTTTTTCGCACCCGTTGTTGTACCACTTTTCCCTTCGCATTCCGTACCTTTTTGGTCTCATAGTAGTATTCTCCTCGCTGACCGGTATAACGGGCTTGTAACTGGGCGTCAAAGGTCCAATAGGGTAAATAGAGGCCTTTGGTAAATTGTGGGTCGAGTGCCGCTTTTTTCAGCTTGTTGGGAGCAAACCAAAGGCTTTTGACCCATCTTTGAAAGATTTGGTAGGATCTCTTTTTGTCAATTTGAAAGGGTAGGACAGCACCGGGTAAAATCCAATCCTCCTTATATTGATCTTCCAGAATTAAAGGCGTACTACAATACACGCAATGGAGCGATTTGTAGGTTTCTTCCACATGTTGGACGGCACCACAGTTTCTACAGGTTAATAGGGTTAGCCCTTCGCTGTGCCTTAGTGCCCCCATTTGGTTTAGGTAGGGGTAGAGTTCTAACTCTTTAAAACCGTTTTCGTCCTTTTCAATGGTTTCCTGATGCCCACAATAATCACAGGTAATATGCCTTGTGCCGGGCAGATATCGCATCTCTGCCCCGCAATTGCTACAGGCTTTTTTGAGTTCGGTGTTTTTAATTTGTTGTTCTTCCATGTTGTCATTCCCGCAAAGGCGGGAATCTTTCAATTGAGGATTCCTCGTTTTGCTACCCATTCCAGCTGGGCAAAGGTGGCTCCCGCAAAGCGGGAGACGGAGGGGTGGTTTATTTCCAACCTCCCCTTTCTTCCGACACTTTGGTCGAAATTCATTCCCCTCCTCAACTGAGGAGGGGAGCTTTTACAGGTTATCCTTCGGGAAGCGGTGGGGGAGTATTCCCTCCCAGGAACGACTTTAACTCTTCAACTTCCTGTAGTGCTGCCCAATTGGCCATGCCCTGCTTCCAAACGAGGCTTTCCCGATTTATGGTCCTTCCCGCAAACAGGGCTCTTAGCTGGTCTATGGAAACGGGCCCTTGTTGGGTGCCATTCACGGCATAGTAATACATTACCTGTGTGGGCATAGGTGGAGGTACAGCAGCTCCGGTGGCTTGAGGAAAGCCTTGTTGCTGTCCCATAGGGCCACCCATCATAGTACCCATTTGTTGGGCGAGCACAAAGCCCATTCCCATACCCATGCCGGCACCTGCTGTACCGCCTTCGTTTTTGGCGGCAGCTTCCATAGCTTTAGCCGCTTTGAACTGGGCCAGCTTCTGCATATCCAGTTTGTCCAGGCGACTGTACTCGAAGATTTCCTTCTTCAGATCTTCGGGCATGGAAACATTCTCGATAAAAAACTTTTCTAATGCGATGCCCACCGATTCGAATTCCGGTGCCATTACCTCTTTGCAAGTCTCCGAAAGTTCAGTGGTGTTTGCGGCGTACAGTTCAATGGGTAAGTTGGCTTCACCCACGGTATCCGTAAATCGGGTAGCGATAAGGCTCTTTAAGTGCTCATTGATCTCAAAATTGGTAAAGTTGTTGTCCGTTCCCACAATATCAATGATGAACTTTCCGGCATCCGAAATGCGAAAGGCATAGGTGCCGAAAGCGCGGATCTCCACCAAACCAAAACGGGCATCACTTAAGGTAACAGGATTTTTAGTACCCCATTTTTCATCGGTGAACAAATGCGTGTTTACAAAATACACCTCCGCTTTGAAGGGGGAGTTAAAACCGTATTTCCAACCTTTTAAAGTGGCAAGGATAGGAAGGT
Source organism: Croceivirga sp. (assembly GCA_028284665.1). Lineage (GTDB taxonomy): Bacteria > Bacteroidota > Bacteroidia > Flavobacteriales > Flavobacteriaceae > Croceivirga. The sequence continues at coordinate 10,244 of JANQRG010000045.1, read as the reverse complement.
TTTGGGTCGTTAGATCATAGGTTCCCGGGGAGAATACATCCGCCAATTGGCCTTCATTGACAAAAACAGCCGTTTGCCCCTCCCGGACGATCAGTTTAGCCCCGTTTTTAATTTCGTTCTGATACCGCTCAAAACGATGCGCAATGGTATCGTCCGTATAGTCTAACCACTCAACAATATCAATAAATTCATTGCTGAGTTTTTCCTTGATTTTTCCAAAAATATCCATGGTAGTGTTGTTTTTTGTTCCAATTTTAAAACTAAGAAAAAAGGGTACTATTCCCTTTAGGTTAGTGTAAAAAATATCGGTTTCGTTACAAGGGATTCTTGCCCCTTACCAATGCCCGGTTCCCGGCTCGCCCTTAAAAGGCCCAGAGAGATCGCTGGTGATCCATCCGGCATAAAAAGCGCCGGGTTGCGGCCGAACCAATTCATTATCTATAAAGCATTCTAAACGTTGTGGGTAAAAAGCGATATGATTGGTAAGAAGCGTATAAGATTCAAGCGGATTGGGATACGACCAGCCCACAATTTGGTCGGGACTTGACCGGAGTGCCCAATACACCGCCTTGCCTTTCCATTCGCAGAAGGAACTTCGTTTTGAAACCGCTTGCAGCTGATCCATTTGTATATCTGTTGGAGGAATATAAAAGGTTGGCGGGCTAGCCGTTTCTAAAATGGCTAGGGCGTTTCGGGTGGAGGCCAGTGGAATATTATTATGCTTCACCAGGATTTCACGGGGTTCCCGTTCCAGGGCCGGAGGCCGGGGGAAATCCCATACCGAACGCTGTCCTTTTTTAGGGGTTTCTGCAAAGGGGGGGCGTACTTTTCCCGTGTAGGTCCATTTATTTCGGGCTTCCTGTAACCACCTGGGAATCTCTTGTTGCTTTTTCATTTGAAATCTACCGTGTTACTATCCTTAAAACTATTAATGTTTCATTAAAATGGAAAAAGAATATAGGGAATGATCGTATTTTTAGGAGAAAAGAAAGTATGCTATTGTCACTACTCTTATGGGTCTTATTAAAATCCGGGAGGCGGAGCACCTGACCGGCGATTTCTAAAGGAATTCCCTACTTTTTGGAAGCCTTATATTTTCGATACAAAAAGACCACCAGAAAGAATACTAAAAGTAATCCCAGGGTCGTTAGCCATGCTATTATTTCATTTCGAAGTGTTATATCCATTGTTCCATCAATTTAATTCCCCTTAGGTCGCTTCACCGGAATGGTCAGGGAGGTATTATTCCTTCAATTTACCTTCTTTTTTTAACAGCGCAAGGATCTTCTCTTTGGGAAGGGCGTTAACCCTGCGGTTCAGGTAACCGGTCATTTCGGTTGCGGCAAACAAGGAATTCAGAATTGCTTCTTCCGTGGCTTCGATAACTGCCAGGAATAGCGGCGTCATCCCTTCATTGCGTAATGTAGGTACGGTAACGGTTTTTTGATCACTTAGATACGGGATACGACATTCCTCGGCTGTAGATACAGCAATCACATAGTCGCCACTGCCATTACTGGCTATGCCCCCTGTTTTGGCCAAGCCCAGCATCGCCCGTTTGGCCAGGCGTTCCAGGTTACGGGAACTCAACGGGGCGTCGGTAATCACCACCATCATACAAGAACCATCCACCGCGTATTTGAAACTGTTGGAATACTGGCCCAGCTGTTTTCCTACCGCTACCCCAGCTACCTCGAGCACCCCGCCAAAATTGCTTTGCACCAGCACCCCAAGGGTATATCCTCCGGATTTTTCAGGCAACACCCGGGAAGAGGTGCCAATACCACCTTTAAACCCAAAGCATACGGTACCGGTCCCCGCTCCTACATTCCCTTCCTGAACAGGGCCACCGGTCGCTTTTTTGATCGCTTGTAGGACATGCGCTTCTTTTACATGTCGCCCGCGAATATCGTTGAGGTAGCCGTCATTCGTTTCCCCTACCACAGCGTTTACAGAACGGACTTGTGTATTGCCCTTTTGTTCCAGGGTATAGCCTATTGTTGCATTCACCGCAGTGGCAACGCTTAGGGTGTTCGTCAGCACAATAGGGGTTTCCAAATTCCCCAGCTCTTTTACCTGGGTATAGCCCGCCAATTTGCCAAAGCCATTTCCAATATGGATTGCTGCCGGGACCTTTTCCTGGAACAGGTTGCCACCATGAGGCAATACAGCGGTTACCCCGGTTCGGATATTATCCCCTTCAATTAGGGTCGCCTGGCCTACTTTTACTCCAGGGACATCGGTGATGGTATTTAGGGGGCCAGGCTGTAAAACCCCTATTTCGACACCCAGATCACGAAATCTGTTTTGAGCGCTTAGGGGATACGACAACAACAGTAACAAAACCAGCAAATAAAAATATAGCGTTTTCATACTTACAACAATTGAATGACTAAAAATCCAAGATAAGTGCCCAGGGCGTTGCCCAAAGTACCCACCAAAATAGCGGGGAGTACCAATTCTTTCCGTTCAAAGGTTTCGGCTAGCGCTAATGCACTTGTACCTCCCCCAACATTGGCCTGGCTTGCAATGGCGATCATACCCCAATCCCTGTATACTACCCCCCCGAATAGAACGATAAGCATACCATGGATAAAAACTGCTAAAGCGGTAAACGCTAAAAGTGTTATTCCAAGGGATTTTAGGGTGAGCACTGCTTCAATTTCACAATACGCACCAATTACCGCCAGGAAGACATACATCAGGTAGAGCCCCAACGTATGTGCACCTCGCAAGCGAACGACAAAGGGCACCTGGGCCAAAAGAATCCCAAGGGTTGTGAGGGTTAGGATACTGGGAACAGCGGGAAACCACTGGGAAATTGCCTCAGAAATAAACAAGGCACCCAGGCCTAAAAAAAACAGCCATCCCAGGGAGTGCAGTGACGCTATTGCTGTTGAACCGTCCGATACCGTAGCGGTAGTTATGGATGTGGCTTTTTTATCCTTCCAGAAGAGGCCCAATACCCGCGGCAGGGCCAAGGTAATGATCATCCAAACGGTAGTGATCACATTGTCTACGGCAATAGTACCGGCATAGAGTGCCCCTCTGTTCTGGAAGTCGTATTCCAGGGCTATGGCGTTGAAGTTGATACTTCCCCCAGTATAGGTACCGGTAAGCATGCCTGCGATGATTTTCCCATCTTCGCCTAAAACGGTTTCCGGTGAAAGCAGATACCAGCCTAAGAGAATACCCAAAACAGTGGCCAAAGACCCTAACACAAACAATCCGATCATAGGACCTCCGGCTTTTTTCAGGGCTTGAAGATTGACACCAAGCATTAAGTAAAAGATCGCAATCGGCGCCAAATAGGAAAAGATCCCGTCGTACAAAGGGATACTGTTGGAGGCGGAAGGGAGGAGTCCCAAATTGGCCAGGATAGCCGTAAATACGATGACCAGCAAGGCAGCGCCCAATGGTTTTCCCCATCGCGTTTTTTCGGCATACATGGCAAGCAGTACCAGGAGCGCTAAAACAGCGGCTACATAAACCGGATTCTGAAGGAGCACCATGCGTTTAAAGATACTGGATTTTACAAAGGCAGTTCCCCTTACCTTTGCATAAGAAAGCGACGCTATGGAAAATAACGTTTTAGGGACAGCATTACAGCCCTGCTGTTTTGATCCGAAAACAGGGTACTACCGGGATGGATACTGTAAGACCGGGGCCGAAGACATTGGCACCCATGTGGTTTGCGCGATCATGACGGATCCCTTTTTAAAATTCACCTTGAGTCGCGGGAATAACCTGATCACTCCAATTCCGTACTATCAATTTCCCGGATTAAAGGCGGGGGATAAATGGTGTCTTTGTGTATCGCGCTGGAAGGAGGCCTATCTGGAAGACGTGGCCCCTCCGGTGATCCTTGAAGCTACGCATGAAAAGGCACTGGAGTATGTCACTTTTGAAATGCTGCTGGAGCATAAATATACCCCTACCACTTAGCGTAGTTTCCTGCTCTAAAAATATTTAGTTGGGATTCACCCGATAGGTGATCCTCCGGTTGGTGATCACGGATGCGGTGACGGTAAGGGTGACCAAAGCATCATCACAAAGTGCACTGGCATCTACAAATTCCATACTACAAAGGGAAGGCAAGGCGGAACCACTACCATCCATAAATCGTCCAATGGTAACATCGGTAGCGATGCTGCTGTCCAGGGGAGAAAAAGGAGGTGCCACGGCAAATACTGTGGTGGTGCCATTAGCGGTATACGTCACATTCCCGGTAGTTTCGTCATAGGCCACCGTGTAGGGCACATTGCCACTAATAAAATTCCCCAACGTCTGGGTATAGGTTTGCTGTACGCCTGTATCTCCGCGAATCACCGTTACCTGGATCCCCATCGTATTACCGGAAATATGATAGATCCTGACATTCCCTGAGGTGATAATATCTGCGGTGCTTTCCTGATCCTGATATTCAAAGGAAATTGCAAAGCTAGTATAGTCAAAGATCCCGGTAGCGTTGGGAACAATAATATCAAAACCAGTGGACCCTCCGGCGCCACTAGGAAAATGAATGCCACATCCGGTTTGAGCGGCGTTAGCGTTTACGGAGGTAGCGTCCGGGCCAATCGTAGCTGCCGTTATGGTTGCGGTGTCAAAGTCAAAACGGGAAACCACAGTGTTGGGGGTGCCATCATCACACACCTGATAGGTGAAGGTATCTGTACCCGTAAATCCGGTATTTGGAGTGTAGGAAAAACTGCCATCAGCGTTTAAGGTAAGCAAACCATTACTCGGGCCGCTTAACGGGCTTGTCCGAACACTTAGGGTACCATTACCGTTAGCATCACTATCATTGGCAAGCAGCCCATTGGCGGCATTGGGTTGTAAGGTAAAATTTAAGCCCGCTGTGTATGAATCATCAGCGGCTACGGGAGCAACATTTTGCGCCAGGCAAGCTGTTCCTGTTAGCAGTAGCCCCATGATCAGTAAAACAGCGCTGTTCCAGGTTTTTCCCATCAATCAAAAGTAATTCGGAAGAGGCGGGTGTAGAAAATTATGTTGTGAGTTCGTTCGAAATCGGGGCAAACCTTTGGTTTTAAAAGGTTTTAAGGATTTCTGAAGCACTAATGCTCTAGTTCGTCAAAAAGCGCTTCTGCGGTTGCTTCGCCGGAACGCATAGCGGCATTCAAAGAGCTGTTCAGTAAATAGTCGCCTGCAGTATACATCCCTTTTTGAGGAGAATACTCTGATACCGATCGGTTCATTTTGAGATTTTTGATATCGGGGAGCGCCTTCTGGATCCGGTAATGCTTTAATAATCTGATCGTGGTAATCCCGCAGTAATTGGTTAGTTCCTCACTTACTTTTTGGGCTAACGCCTCTCGATCCAGGGCATGTTCCTTAACCACGGTAACCGACACCACTTTTTTCCCTCCGGCCTGGGGTTCAAAAAGGTAATGAAGGTTATTGGTTAGGGCGTCTTTTGCTGCAATCAGGCCAATGATACCGGTAGTGAATTTTTGCTCCTCGACTTCAAAATAGAGGTTGTCGCAGGATTTCCATGTAATCGTAGCGGGGCTCAGGGGGGAAGTGGTAATGATATGTGCTGCGGTAATGGTGTCGCCATCGGTAAAGACCAGCTCTTTGTCGTTGACTTCGGCCACCTGCTTTCCCATCAGGAATTTGGTGTTGCTTAACCCGGATCTCAACTGCTGGGGAATCGCTCCGATACCCGCTGCCGGAATGGCCGCAGCCCCCTCGGCAAACATCTTAAAGACAAATTCAAACATGCGGGAGGAGGTACGTAATTCTTCCTCCAGGAAAATGCCTGTAAAGAAGGGTTTAAAAAAGTTAGCGATAATGGTATCGGAAAAACCGTAGTTTTTTAAGTAATCTGCGGTAGTTAATTCCGGTTCCAGGAATATTGCAGCTATACTTTTGCGCTTTAACTGTTGCGTAAGTTTGAAGATCTTGATCTTATCGCCCAATGTTCCCACGGAGGCCCAGGCCGTAGGCCATAAAGCGGTAAGATCGCGAAACGGATCCCCGATACGTTGTGGTTTTCCCTTGCCAAAAATAAGTGCCCCAGGGGTAAAATGATGTAGTTGTAGCGCTTTATAGTCCAGGTGCTTTTGTGCCTGGGGATAGGCGGTGAGCAGTACCTGAAAACCGCGGTCAAAATGGATGCCGTCTTCTACATCGGTTTGTACCCGTCCCCCAATGGTTTCCGATTGCTCTACAATAACCGGAGCATAGCCTGCTTGTTCCAAGGTTTTCGCAGCGATAAGCCCGCTAATACCGGCACCTACAATGCAAATTTGAGTTGTTTCCTTTTCCATTGGTTTCTATAGTTCAGTGATCTCTGGTGATGCTTCATTAATTGGTCGGGATCTTCAAAATATACCCTAAAATAACCAAGCACTGTTTTTAATTCAGCTTCGGATAAATTTTGGTAGGCCGGTTTCCGGATCTTGGTATCCCATTTGGCACCCAGGGTAGTATCCAAAGCGATACGTAAATAGCAATGATGCTCAAAAGGGAGCTCCGGGTAGCGGGTAGCCAAGCGTTCCGGCCATCCCTGATAGGTTTTATAGTAGTCGGGTCCCAAAGGCATGTTTAAAATTAGGGAATCTTAGGGGACCTAAATAGTAAATCTTGCAACTTATTCCACCTGCACAACCGCCGTAGCTTCTATCTCCACACCCCATTCCGGTAATCCTAACGCCTGCACCCCCACCAAAGTGCTGGCAGGCATATCTTTATCGCCCAAAAGCTCTTTTCGAATCCTTCGGAAGGTATCCAGGTACTCCGGTTGGTAATTGACGATATAGGTATTGTATTTGGTGACATCCTTAAATGAAGCCCCGGAATTCTCCAGGGTTGTAAAGAGCTTGCTTAGGGCATCCCGGAACTGGGCTTCAAAATTGGCTCCACTACCCACTTGCCCGGAAATATAAATCGTTTTTATCCCATTGGCTTCTACCGCTACTGCTTGGGAATAGCCCTGGGCGGGGTCGATATAGGTTTTGGTCAAGGTAGTTTGATCTTTGGAATTTGGGATTTGTGATTTCTCTTTCGCTGAAGGTTGGGGTTGGCAGGCGACCAAAAGGATAATTAATAATATTAATTTCTTCATTAAACATCTTTTATTGGATAACTGATTCGAAAGTACCTATCACTCTGAACGAAGATAGTTGGTCATTTTCAAGTACAATATTTTTATAACCTTCATCATTTGACAATGGTTTCAGTACAATTGATTGATGTTTCCAGCCATTTTCATCTATGCTTTTTTTACTGAAATACTCTTTAACCGTATAACTGGAACCAAAATCAGGATCTTGTATTTCATTACATTCTACTAATACGATCTGCCCATTTCTTGATCCACCAGTGTATTTTTTAAAAAGGCAATATGATCCGTTGGGAATTACTTTGTTCATTGATTCTCCAACGACTTGACAAATAAATAACTCTTTACTTGGCTTAACATCATAAGGTAAGCCAATCCATTTTCGACTGTTTGGATTTTGTTGGTCACTAAAGTCGCCCGCGGCTACTTTCAAATCATAGAATGGCAGTGCATTTTCAAAAGGAATAATGTTTTCATATTTAAAACCTAGAGTTTCGGAAAGTCTTTTAGATTCGAATTTTGGAATATGGGAGTTAAAGTATTTCTTAAGATTTGAATCACACACGTAAATGTAGGTTCCTTTGATTCCACGCAGCATTATAGTTTTATAAATGTTCACGATATACTCTTTGAGAATATTTACATCATCTATCGTGTTCTTTCCATTTTTATCATGATAGTTTTCAGGTTTAATAACAATTTCATTTCTAAAAAAATCATATGATATCTCATTTCCAAAAATTACACCTGCATAGTTTAGGTCATAACCCTGTGTAGTATGAATACAACCAACTTCATCAATCGAATTTTTGGAATTAATCCAGTCATCAGGTGTTGAATTCCACATGAGCTCAGTATTTTCGATTTTTATGTCTTTCAGGGATTTATCGTTTTTTGATTTCCACTTCCAGGAAAAACCGGCAATGAGTCTAGACAAGCCTATTTCAGCATTTCTTTTTTTAATTTGAGTTATCATATCTTCAATTTTGTCAAAAAGAAGAAATTCATAATTTTTAAAATCAAATTTGTGGGGTTGAGTAGTATTAAAAAGTAAGGAATCTACAAATTCTACATAGGCGTTACCGCCTTTTACTCTAAATTGGGATTTTAGCTTTAAGAGAATTGTCTTGTCTTTTAATTTTAACGAGTCAAACTTTTCTTTGGGAGTATCAGTGGGTTTAATTGATTGTCCTTCATCATAAAAAAGAATGGATTGTTTTGATTGTAAAAGAATCCAGTCAAGCTCAGAGCAATTATATTTATTTAATCCAAGCCTTTTACATCCGTCATCGAACGATTTATAATTGGTTAGATTTACCCTACGCCTTAATCTATGAGCTTCATCAACTACCAATAAATCATATTTTTCTTTACTGACTTCTGAAGGTCCAATTACCATACTTTGATTTAATCCTTTAATGTTTTTAAACACTTTTTTAAGGGTTTTTCTAAACGAGGACATAGGCACAACTAAGGCCATTTTATTTAAGGATTGCTCATTTATCAATTGATTTGCTAGCTCGTATACCAATTTCTCATCTTCTCCGAATTCTTCAAAATTCAAATCTTCATGATGACTAGATAGGAGTTTGAATAGAAAAATAGCCAAAATCGTTTTTCCCGTGCCAGCTCCTCCCTCAACAATTATATTACTAAATCCTTCTGTAATTAGGCTTCCCAGAATTTCTACTATGCTTATTGTTTGATCTTTTGATAAGCTCTTATACGGAGAGTATTTGAATAAATCCGAATTGGCGATATACTCCAGAGAATGCTTAGCAATACCTTCAGACCGCAAAAGATTCCAGAGAGAATTGAAGATATTCCAGTAAACTTCTTTTTTTTGATAGTAATTATGGTTGGCTAATCCAAGATTCACGTTCAACAATCTGAAGACATTATCACCTGACATGTATTTGATTAAATTGGACTCTATATCAAGAGTTGCAGATTTGTTGAATTTTTCGCCGGCTAATAAATGCACCGATGTGAGCTTACTTTTTTCTCTATTTTTTAAGTGTGTGGACATTCGGGAATATACATCAGTGGTTTCCCCGACATATGCTACTTTGGTTTTGTAATTACTCAGAATATATACTACTGGCCATAAATCTTTTGCAAAATGGTTTGAACTTAGATTTTCAAATAATTCATCCGAAAAATCGTAATGATTGACTTTTAAGTCGATAGAATTCATTTATAATTCATTGTATTTTTTGGCAGTTCCTTTTGCCTTCCCTATTGGGTATTTTTTCCCATTTTCTTGGATTTTATCAAAAACAATTTCTTTCACATCAAACTTGTAATAATTAGCTAGTAAAAATGCATAAGCGAAAACATCTGCCAGTTCTTTTTTTACCTTTTCCACTTTGGCATCGTGATAGTTTTTCCAAAGAAATTGTTCCAATAACTCGCTACTCTCAATATTTAAAGCAATAGCTAGATCTTTCGGATTATGGAATTGCTCCCAATCCCTTTCATTTCTGAATTCTAACAATTTCTCAATTATTTCTTCCATAATCGTCTTGTTGAATTAAGTATACTATGTTCTAATCTTTACACCAAAATAACATTTCATGGACTTACTAAAAAATGCTGATGGTTATTTAGGGCTTTCCTATAAAAAAGTTGGGGGTTTGGTGCAGGGGTATTTTTTGACGATGTTACCTTCCCGGATTGCGACCACCTCAGCATAGCACCTCAGGCAACACTTCTTCGAATAAGGTTTGGACGGTGGTTTCGAGAGCCTCAACCACCGCCTCGGTGACCATGTTGAAGTTATATTGCGAGGTGGCTGAGACTGTTGAAATAGAGGGGAATGAATTCCGAACTACCAGATAGGGTCAATCCCTCCGTCTTGGTCTGCCTTTGGCAGATCAATCCACCTCCCTACTTCGACAGGCTCAGCACAGGTTTTCAAAAGGGAGGAGCTTAAAGGGGTATTTTTTTTTTGCGAAACGCACTTCCGCTGGCAGCACTATTATTTCTTGAAAATCTTCGATGAGCTGACAAAACAACATTCGTATTTACATCGAAATGGAAAATAGGCCGTTGGTGGGCGATGTTGAATAAAAGCTTTCCTTCTCCGCAGAATAGCGAAGCAAAAGCTCCGAAGGACAGCTTTTTAAAGCGCGGAGTTTTGCAAGCGGTTTTTGCCGAA
>JANQRG010000038.1 GCA_028284665.1 Croceivirga sp. | reverse complement strand
CTAAATAACCAACCAAACTTTAAATTATGAAAAACCAATACTTAAAGTTGTAAGGGAACCACCCCTTACATCAACAAAGATAGGGCAAAGCCATAAGCGAATATGGTTTTTAACCAACTTTAACTTACCCCAAAATTATTTTTGATTCTTTTAATAAATCTGAAGTAACGAAGGATCAAAACCAATAGCCCACGCTAACAAAAACGTTACTTTCATCGATTTCAGGGGTCCAGGAATAGTATATTTGAATAGGCCCAATAAAGGAATCAAGGCCATAGCCTACTCCAAAACCAGAGAAATCCGGAGCCGTGAACCATTCTCCGGTCCTAAATAGATCATCCTGCACATTTGCCATGTTTACTGCAAATAGAAGATGATTTTTTGGGGTTATCTTGTAGTCTAACCTGGCATAGGCTTTTACAAAACTGTTCCCGGGGAGGCTTAGGAAATCATAGCCAAAGAACGGAATAAAGTTGTTAATGAGATTATTTCCAAATCCTCCCAGCACAAAATCAAAAGAAGTAACATCAGAAGTTCCCAGTTTGAACCCCCCTTCTGTTTCAATATTTAGCGCAAGATTGTTGAACGGTTGAAAGGCCGTTCCAAGACGAGCCTTGGCAATTGAAAATTCCCGGAAATTGTTGTTAAAATCCGAAGAAAACAAATAAACGTGAAAGTCCCCATCAAAAAATAATCCTTTGGAGGGGAAATAGCTGTTGTCATACGTATCTAATCGTAATCGGCCATAAGCACTGAAGTAATTGCTATCTTCAAAAAAGACCCGACCTACATCTGTTGGGGTAAACGGCTCATTTTCCGGTTGAGGGAGATTGCTTAAGGTTCGGGTACTGTATCGCAATAATTTGTGCTCCAGACCCAGGCGAAATGCGAATTCTTCCCTAAGGACCGTTTCCAGGTAAATTTGGTTGGTAAGATCGGTAACATCCAGATTTATATCACCTATATTCGGATCGTCCAGGACATCAAAATTGTTCCGAATAAGATCAAAGTCAATTTCTTCATCAAAATCTGTGAAGGAAGAGTTGATCCCAAAACTCCAGTAAAAACCCTTGTCCAAATAATATTGAAAATTGTACCGGATATGGTCCCCTAAAATGAGGTCGAATGATGCCACATCGTCTTTAAAGAAAAAATTCTTTCGGGTGAGGTTGATGAGCGCGGCACTTTTATAAAGATCGTCATAGTGCGCTCCCACTCTAATGAACATTTTCGTTTCGTTTTCCCGTAATTTGAGAATAAGATCTGTGCCCAATCCATTGGAGACCAGCTGATACCGTATGGCTTTGAAATTTCCAGTTGCCGAGAGGTTACCGATACCCTGGCGTAATTTTTCAAAAGAGATCTTGTCGCCCAGTGTAAATCGGAGCTTTCCCTTGATGTAGGCCCTGGTATAAACGTCGTTACCCTCAATCTTAAGTCGATTAATCGTTAAGCTGTCCATAGCTTTAAGGGGCGCTCGCGAAGGAGATTCGGGCTGTTTTTCGGCAATGGTTTGTAAAACATCCAGTTTTTCCAATGCGGCAATCTCCCCGCTTTGAATGATTTCATTACCCTTTTCAAAATCGATCACTGAAAAATCGGAAATATTCGGTTTAATATAGATGTCGGTTTTGCCTACTTTGTTGACCATATCATTCACGGTGCGATAGTTATTTATTTGCACCAGTATTTCAGTTGCAGATTCCAGATCTTCACGTTTGGCCAGCGCATCCTGCACATCTACTCCAATAATGATGTCCGCGCCCTTGGCACGCACTTCGTCTACCGGGTAATTGTTTACTACGCCCCCATCAATCAAGATCTGCCCGTTTACCTCGGAAGGTTCAAATAATGAAGGGAGGGTTCCGCTCGCAATAATTGCTTCGGGCAAATAACCATGATCCAGGAGTACAGGTTTTCCTGTTTCGATATTGGTGGCGATACAAAGAAAAGGTATGGGAAGTTGGTTAAAGTCGCTAAGGTCTTTTACATGGTACAACAACCGAACAAACTCATTATAAATATTTTGACCGCCGGATATTGCCTGGGGGAAGGACACTTTAAAATTGTTAAAAGGGAGGGTAATGGCATACCTTTCAGAATCCTCTTTCTCATAAAATGTCTTGGCACTTCGGGGAACGTTATCCTGGATCAGTTCAGATAAGTTGGTATTGCGAAAAATTGAATCTAACTCGGTAGCGGAATATCCCGCAGCATAGAGCCCACCAATTATTGCCCCCATACTGGTCCCTCCAACAAAATCGATTTCCACTCCTGCCTCCTCAATGACCTTTAGCGCCCCGATATGGGCTAGCCCTTTAGCCCCGCCACCGCTTAACACCAGGCCAACTTTTGGTTGCTCCTGAGAAAAAAAGAACTGCGATAGTAAAAGCGCAGCAATACTGATCAATACCTTTTTTTTCATGCTGCTTTTAATGAAAAGATTCATATACTTTCTTTGCCTTTGCCATACCAATAGCTACTGCCAAACTTTCCATAGAGGCTTCCCTTATCCGTTTTACCGACTTAAAGCGCTTTAACAGTTGTTGTGCTGTTTTCTCTCCAATGCCTTCAATATCTTCTAATTCCGAGTTTATTGCCGCTTTACTTCTTTTGCTTCTATGAAAAGAAATGCCAAAACGATGGGCCTCGTTACGTAGTTGTTGTATAATTTTTAGTGTTTCAGACTTTTTATCAAGATATAAGGGTATTGGATCTTCCGGGAAATAGATCTCTTCCAGTCTTTTTGCAATTCCGATTATTGCAATTTTTCCACGCAGGCCTAGAAGTTCCAAACTCTTTAATGCGGCAGACAGCTGACCTTTTCCGCCATCGATAACGATCAATTGTGGCAGCGATTCGGCTTCATTTAAAAGTCTTTTATATCTTCTGAAAACAACTTCTTCCATAGAGGCAAAATCATTAGGACCTTCCACGGTTTTTATGTTAAAATGACGATATTCCTTCTTTGCAGGTTTGCCATTCTTGAATACCACACAAGCCGCTACAGGATGGGTCCCCTGCATGTTGGAATTATCAAAGCATTCTATGTGACGGGGCTCTTCAGATAATCGGAGATCTGCTTTCATTTGTGCTAAGATCCGTTTGCTATGCCTGTCCGGATCTACAATTTTCATTTGTTTAAAGCGTTCCTGACGAAACATTTTGGCATTTTGGAGTGAGAGCGCCAGCAACTTTTGTTTATCGCCTAGTTTTGGCAGGTTTATCCTAACATTTTCCTCCAAATCCAGCGGAAAAGGAAGATAGAGCTCTTTGGAGGTGGAAGAGAATCGCTGCCTAATGTCAGTTATCGCCAACCGTAGCAGTTCTTCGTTACTTTCATCGAGCTTTTTTTTGATCTCCATGGTATGCGAACGGATAATAGAGCCATGGGAAACCTGCAAAAAATTAACATAGGCATGTGTTTCATCGGAAAAAATTGAAAACACGTCAACATTGCTGATTTTTGGATTAACAATGGTGGATTTTACCTGGTAGTTTTCCAGGATATCAATTTTTTCTTTTACCCGCTGTGCTTTTTCAAACTCCATTTCCGCGGCCAGGGTCTTCATTTGGTGCTTGAAATACTGCAGCGAACTCTTGAAATTCCCTTTAATAATTGCCCTGATATCTTCAACCTGCCTATGATAGTCTTCAGCAGTCTGCAACCCCTCACACGGAGCATTGCAATTTCCAAGGTGAAATTCCAAACAGCGTTTGTACTTTCCCGCTTCGATCTTTTCCCGAGAAAGATCGTAATTACAGGTTCTCACCGGATAGACACTTTTTATAAGCTCTAAAAGTGTCCGTACAGTTCGCATGCTGGTATAAGGGCCAAAATACTCAGAACCGTCCTTGATCAGTTTTCTTGTAGGAAAAATTCTCGGAAAGCGTTCATTCTTTATGCATATCCATGGATAGGATTTATCATCCCTTAGCATCACATTATACCTAGGCTGGTGCTTTTTTATTAAACTGTTTTCCAGCAATAGCGCATCGGATTCTGAGGGCACTACAATATGTTTGATAGTTACTATTTTTTTCACCATTACCCTTGTTTTTCCATAATCGTGGTTTTTGGTGAAGTAGGAAGAAACCCTTTTTTTTAAATTCTTTGCCTTGCCTACGTACAAGAACTTCTCGTCTTTATCATAAAACTGATAGACCCCCGGAGTATTGGGAAGCGCGCTTAACTGTACTTCAATAGGAATATTGGGCATTCTACAAATATGAAATGTAGTCTTTTTTGGAACTTCAAATTACTATGTTTTTTACCAAAAACAGAAGATATTTGGATTTTTTAAGGGAGTCTGTAAATGCATGTAATACTATTTGACGTGCCTACTTTACACTTGTTTAAGCGAGATAATTTGCTTTCCCCGTTGTTAAATTTTTGGTAAAAAAAGCGCAGTTCACCGACAAAACGATACATTTCATAGGAATTCTGATGAAAAATTCTTTATCTTTAGGACAAATTAAAGTTAACACATGGAGAATTATATCATGGTGTTGGGAATGTACTTGATTTTGATGTTGTTTTTCAAAATCTATTATGCAGTCTCTACCAGAGATTAGCAATAAATGGAGTGAATAGTTTCCCCAATTGCACCCAAAATTTTTACGATCTACGCCAAGTAGATGTTAAAAGCCGAGCTTAGAGCCAAGTATCGAAAAAAAAGAAACCTACTTACTTCTGACGCCGTAAGTAATAGTAGTTCCAAGATTGCCAACAGGATGTTGAATTTACCTGTTTGGCATTTTCTATATTATCATGTCTTTTTATCCATTGCCGAGAATAAGGAAGTTGATACTTCCTTCATATTGCCGGTATTACAAGGAAAGGATAAAAGTATTGCGGTATCCAAAATGCATAAAGGAAGATCCCTAAAACACTTTTTGCTACTGGACAATACGCTAATTAAAAACAATCGCCTCAATATTCCCGAACCGGTAGATGGCATCGAAGTAAAAGAAACCTCCCTGGATGTGGTATTTGTGCCTTTACTGGCTTTTGATAGCAGTGGTCATCGGGTGGGGTACGGACAGGGCTACTATGATATATTTCTAAGAAAATGCAGGCCGAATATCATAAAAGTTGGACTGTCTTTCTTTGAAGCTGAGGACATAATTACGGATAGTACGGCGGATGATGTTGCGTTGAATTATTGCGTGACCCCTAATATGATCTATAGCTTTTAATACAGCTATTTGCCTTTCCCAAATGCCTTTTTATTGAAAACGATAAGAATGCCTACTCCAACACTGATTGCGGCATCCGCTATGTTAAAAATGGGTTCAAAAAAACGAAAACTCTTTCCCCCGAGACCCGGCACCCACTCAGGCCATGTAGTGTCGATAAGCGGGAAATACAGCATATCTACCACCTTACCGTAAAACAATTTCCCGTAGGGTTTCTCAGCAAAAAAAACAGCAACCTGGTTCTCACTACCGTTAAAGATTGTGCCGTAAAATACAGAATCAATGATGTTGCCAACAGCACCGGCAAATATCAGCGAAACGGCAAGAATAAGCACGTTAGGCGATTTCTTTTTGATGATATCATATAACCAATACCCAATACCGGTAATAGCAAAAAGACGGAAAATGGTTAGAAAGAGTTTACCGGCCGACTCAGAAATTGGTAGGATATCACTCAACTTGGTACCCCATGCGGCCCCCTCGTTTTCAATAAACAGAATTTTAAACCAGGAAAACACCTCAATGGATTCTCCAAGGACAAAATTCGTTTTAATGTATACCTTGCTGATTTGATCCACTAATAACACAAGGAAAATTATTAGTAAGGACTTCTTTAAATTCATCTTCATGCACTAATCGGCCGCAAAAATAGCTAATTATTTTGTGGGAATATTAACCCAAATATCGCCTTCTATTGAATACAAATTATAGTTACAGTTCCCTGAAGGCACATTTCCCTTATGGATTTTCCCGTATTTTGTGTTGGCCGCTACCACCCCTTTTGTTTCCATCAATCTGATCTCTCCGGTTTGTGTCTTGACCGCTGTATTTTCAGCCTGCGCATGCAGCAAACAATTTCCATCCGCAATCGAAATATCCAGCGCGCGGTAAACACCTTTTGCTTTGACATTGCTATACGTACCGTAAAGTTGCACCTGGGAGTATTCCGGGAGAAGCACAGATAGGGAGATGGAAACTACCTTATGGGCGCTTAGTTTATCATTGGGAGTTTTAAAACTGGGAAGAAAACCTGTACTAACCAAAATGTTGTCACCATCTTCTTCCAGTTTTACCGCAAGGTCTTTGGTATATTCTCCCTCAATGGAAGCCTCTACAACAAGTTCGTTTCCTGTGGTGGTTTTAAGGTCAATGGCATAGCAATTAGCACCATCAATATGGACGTACTGCTTTTCTGTATTGATAATTTTTTTGCTGATCTTTTTTTGGCAAAAAACCGCAAATGGCAGCAGAAAAATAGCTAAAAAACCCAGGAATCTTCCCATATCGGTAGAAGCCAACCCGTTTATTTCTGCATGTTCTTGGCTTCTATACTCAAGGTAGCATGGGGGACCAGCTTAAGACGCTCTTTATTGATGAGTTTTCCGGTAACTCTACAGATACCGTACGTTTTGTTTTCTATCCGAAGAAGTGCATTTTTCAGATCCCGAATAAACTTTTCCTGGCGGATTGCCAATTGGGTATTCGCTTCCTTGCTCATCGTTTCAGAGCCTTCTTCAAAAGCCTTAAAGGTAGGTGAAGTATCGTCGGTGCCATTATTACCGTCGTTCATATAAGAACTTTTGAGCAAATCCAAATGTTTCTGAGCCTTTTCTATTTTGGCATCGATAAGTTCTTTGAACTCTGCCAGGTCCTTATCGGAATATCTTACTTTTATATCTTGTGCCATTTTTTTAATGTTTTTGAATGAATAGTTTCGTATGTACTTCATCAAAGACCACCTCAGTGCCTTCGTCCAATTTTTCCTCAAGGTCAAGCACGGCTGTCAGTGTTTCGCTTTTTAAATAATCAGCATTACCCGCTATTGCCTTTTCCACGTGACCGTCTTTCAAAATTTTAAGCGCTATCTTATCCGTCACTTCCAATCCGGATTCTTTTCTTAAATTTTGGATCCGGTTTACTAATTCTCTGGCAATTCCTTCATTTCGAAGCTTTTCATCGATAGTAATATCCAAAGCCACAGTTAACGGGCCAGAGGTTGCCACCAGCCATCCCTCAATATCCTGGGAAGTGATCTCTACATCGGATAACTGTAAGATAATGTTTTTATTTTCCAATAAAAGGGTTATTTCGCCTTCTTGCTCAATTTTTTGGATATCCTTCTGCTCCAAATGGCCGATCGCCATCGCAATTTCTTTCATTTCCTTACCGTATTTCGGCCCTAAAACCTTAAAATTCGGTTTAATTCGCTTCACCAAAATTCCTGAAGCATCATCTAGCAGTTCTAGTTCTTTAACGTTTACTTCTGACCTGACAAGGTCAGCAACTGCCTCAATGTCTTTTCGTTGTTTTTGGTTCAGCACAGGGACGATCACTTTTTTTAGTGGTTGTCTGACCTTGATTTTTTCCTTCTGACGTATGGAGAGCACAAGAGAAGAGATATTTTGTGCTATCTGCATCTTCTCCTCAAGGGAAGTATTCACCGCCTTAGCGTCAAATACAGGAAAAGTAGCCAGATGAACACTTTCAAAGCCTTCTTTCTGGGCCACACTATCCAAATCCTTGTACAACCGTTCCGCGAAAAAAGGGGCGACCGGAGCCATTAGTTTGGCAGCAGTTACCAAACATTGGTATAAGGTCTGATAGGCGGAGATCTTGTCTTTTTGATAGTCGCCCTTCCAAAAACGCCTCCTGCTTAAACGAACGAACCAGTTGCTTAGATTTTCCTGCACAAAGTGCGAGATCGACCGGGTAGCTTTGGTAGGCTCATAATCGGAATACGCGGTATCTACTCTTTTAACAAGGGAGTTCAATTCTGACAAAATCCACTGATCCAATTCCGGTCTTTCCTCAAAAGGGATTTCCTTTTCTGAGTAGGTAAACCCATCGATATTTGCGTAGAGGGCAAAAAAGGCATAGGTGTTATACAAGGTGCCGAAAAATTTCCGTTTTACTTCGGCAACGCCTTCAAGATCAAATTTCAAATTATCCCAGGGATTGGCATTAGAAATCATGTACCACCTTGTGGCATCGGCACCATGTGTTTTCATGGTTTCAAAAGGGTCTACGGCATTCCCGAGACGCTTGGACATTTTCTTTCCCTCTTTGTCTAAAACCAGGCCATTTGAAACGACATTTTTATAGGAAACCGAATCAAAGACCATAGCAGCTATAGCGTGCAAGGTGTAGAACCATCCTCGGGTTTGATCTACGCCTTCTGCAATGAAATCTGCTGGAAACGCTTCACCTGCATCGATCATTTGTTTGTTTTCAAACGGATAGTGCCATTGTGCATACGGCATTGAACCACTATCAAACCAAACGTCAATAAGGTCAGACTCCCGCGTCATAGGTTTTCCGGAAGGGGAGACAAGCACAATGCTGTCTACGATATTCTTATGAAGGTCTACTTTTTCATAGTTTTCCTCATCCATATCTCCTACAACGAAGTCAGCAAAAATATCCTTATCCATAAACCCGGCGGCAACAGATTGCTGCATTGCCCCTTTTAGTTCAGCTACAGAACCGATAATCAATTCTTCTTTGCCATCTTCCGTTCTCCAGATAGGTAGCGGTACTCCCCAATATCGGGAACGTGAAAGATTCCAATCATTGGCGTTGGCCAACCAGTTGCCAAAACGCCCTTCTCCGGTAGACCTGGGTTTCCAGTTAATGGTTTGGTTCAGCTCGAACATACGGTCCCGGACGTCCGTAACCTTGATAAACCAGGAATCCAGGGGATAGTAGAGTATGGGTTTGTCTGTACGCCAACAGTTCGGATAACTATGTAAATACTTTTCAACCTTAAAGGCTTTGTTTTCGATCTTTAGTTTGATGGCAATTTCTACATCTATTGACTTTTCCGGAGCGGTACCTTCTTCGTAGTATTCGTTTTTCACGTACTTTCCGCCAAATTCATTCAGTTCCGGTCGGAACCTACCCTGTAGATCCACCAGGGGAACAGGGGTATTGTTCTCATCCAAAACCAACATAGGCGGCACCGGGGGTTCCGCTTGCTTCGCTACCATAGCGTCATCCGCTCCAAAGGTAGGTGCCGTATGAACAATACCGGTACCATCTTCTGTGGTAACAAAATCACCCGCAATTACCCGAAAGGCATTTTCCGGATTTTGGTAGGGTTGCACATAATCGATCAATTGTTCATACCGAATGCCCAAAAGTTCCTTCCCTTTACAGGTTAATACGACCTGAAAGGGGATTTTTTTACTATCCGGAGTAAAGTTGGCAAAATCATCTTCCGATGTAGCACTATAAAACTTGGCAGAAAACTGTTTTTCCAGTAAATTTTTGGCAAGGATTACATGGGTTGGTTCAAAGGTATATTGGTTAAATGTTTTCACCAATACATAGTCTATTTTGGGCCCAACGGTCAATGCTGTATTTGAAGGTAAGGTCCAGGGTGTGGTTGTCCAGGCCAGGAAGTAGATATCCCCGGAAAATTCCGTTAAGAATTCCGGCAAACTGTCCTTTTTAGCTTTAAATTGAGCGGTCACCGTGGTATCCGTAACATCTTGATAGGTCCCCGGCTGGTTCAACTCATGGGAACTTAAGCCGGTTCCCGCTTTTGGGGAATAGGGTTGAATAGTATATCCTTTATACAACAGTCCTTTGTCATACAGCTGTTTCAGCAACCACCAAACGGACTCCATATACTTAGACTTGTAGGTAATGTATGGATCTTCCATGTCTACCCAATAGCCCAACAGCTCAGTCATTTCGTTCCAGACATCCGTGTAACGCATCACTGCCTTTTTACAGGCCTCATTGTAATCTTCGATCGAAATTTTTGTGCCAATATCCTCTTTGGTAATGCCCAGCTCTTTTTCTACGCCCAATTCAATAGGGAGCCCATGAGTATCCCATCCCGCTTTACGTTTAACCTGGTAGCCTTTCATGGTTTTGTAACGCGGAAAGATATCTTTGATGGTGCGGGCCATGACATGGTGAATGCCCGGCATACCATTTGCAGATGGCGGACCTTCATAAAAAACATAATTTTCCTTTCCTTCTCGAGTGGTCACACTTTTTTCAAAAATGTTTTCCTGCTTCCAGAAGGACAAGATTTCTTTGGCTATTTTGGGGAGCTCAAGCCCCTTATACTCTGCAAACTGCCTCATACCAATTGCTCGCACGTTTAAAGGTTGCAAAATTAAAAATTTAAGTCGAATTATTAGGGTTTTACAGGGGCCGTCATTTGGGAAACAATGAAAACCATTGTCCGGTAGAAAAAAAGACCGTTTTGGTCAGTTTAGGACACCACCGTCGTTACTTTCAGTCAGAACTGATATCCTAATCCCAAGATAAAGTTGAACCCCGGGGCAACAATTCCCGAGGAATACGGTCGATATCTTTGATCCGTTATATTCTCCAGTGCAAAATTGGCGTGAATGGCATTGGAAAACTGGTATTTAGATCTAAAATTTAGGGTATACCAGGAGGGAGAAAACGGATTGCCGTTAGCGTCTTCCGCATAGATAAAGGGTTTATTCCGTTCAGAAAACGCCAGATCTTCAAAGGAGATCTCACCATTGTAATTCAAAAAGAAATCTGCCGTTAAACGGTCGTTTTTCCAAATGAGATGTGCATCGGCAAAAGTAGGAGCAACATGGCGAGCCGGGGAATCAGTGCCATCGTCATCTTCCTCAATTCCTTCCGTTAGGGTAAGATTGCCCAGAAAGGACCATTCCTTCCCCATAAAGGCCTCTACGCCAAACTCAAAACCGTAGACGTAAGCGTTGGCGGCGTTTTGTATGGCCTGTACATTACTCAATTCGCCATTATATTCTATCTGTGTTTGACCCGCAAAAGTGAAATCCCTGCGTACAAGCGCATCGACCAGGTAGGTATAGTACGTAGAAGCTTTCACAACCAATTTGTCCTCAAAATTTTTACGGACCCCGAAGTCTGCACTATACGCATACTCCGGGTCTAGCTGAGGATTTGGTACCACTACAGACCCGGGCTCGGAATCGAACACTTTTCCAATATCATCAATATTGGGGGCCCTAAATGCGGTAGATCCGTTTAAGGTGATCTGAAGATTTGCAGAGGGAAACCAACTAAACCCAAGGCTTCCGGTTAACGCTCCTGTGATCAGATCTGCTTCTGTAAAAGGAAACGGAAAAAAAGTATCATCAAACTTGGCATCTACCCATACCTGGCTGTAACGTAAACCGGATAATATCGTAAAATTGGGTCGGAAGCGATATTCTCCGTTAACGTAGCCTGCGAAGGTTTGCCAGGTGGCTCCGTCGGGATATCTGGAAGCAGACGGGGCTGTTTCCTCTGTGGTAATATCGGTCTGACTTCCTTTGGAATTTACCTTGTTAAACAAGTACTCCGCCCCGTAGTACAGACTTAAGGCTCCAATTTTTTTGTTTTCGAAATCCAGATTAAAGGAAAGCGCATCTAGTTTTTCTCTTGTAGTAAAACGCACCGGATCTTGAAATGACCGATCATTTCTGCTTTCCTCAAAAAACTGATACGCAGCAGTAAACTTAAGCCCACTGTAGAATCTGTTTTTCCCCTTTTGAAGGATTTGCGCATTACCCATAAACCATTTCTGAGGGCCATAGAACCATTCTGCTGAACGGAGGCCGGTCCCATCATTGTTTGGCCGGATCAGTCTGTCAAACCTTGAAAAATCTGTAGTCTCAGAGTAATACAGCCCCATGTTATAATCCCAATCGCTATTGGGTCGTAGGCTGAATTTTTGCATGAGATTGATCTGGTTATACCCCGAAGGGACCTGAACTCTCGGATCCGAATTGGGGACCACAACATCCTGATCGTTTTGCCGGACCACGCTGGTGTTTCTCAAATACGACTCGGGACCGTGGGCTCCCATACGCAAATCTCCAAAAGTATTGTACGTAATACTGGTGTGGGAAGCCCATTGCTTATGCCCTAAGTTAAAGTCAATATGACCGGTATTTTCGTTGTTTGCGGTAGCAATCCGGTAATAGGCATTGCCGGAAAAGGCAAGACTGTCCGTATACGAAAATCGTGGATCCCTGGTGAAAAAGTTCATTACCCCGCCAACGGCATCACTACCATAGATCACAGAGCCCGGACCAAAGATAACTTCGGTGTTTTTGATACTAAAGGGGTCTATGGAAATTACATTTTGTACGTTCCCTCCTCTGAATATGGCGTTATTCATGCGAACACCATCCACGGAGATCAACACACGATTAGTGGCAAATCCACGGATCATTGGACTTCCGCCACCGAGTTGACTTTTCTGAACAAAGACCTGTCCGCTACTTTGCAAAAGATCGGCAGCGGTTTGGGGATTGTTAAAGGCAATGGTTCGCGCGGTCATAGAGGCTATTTTTTGCGGCACATCTTTGCGTTGCTGTTCCCATTTGGACACCGACATTACTACCTCTTCCAGTTGTTCCGGCCTAAGCTCCAGATACACTCGGCTTCCCTTTCTAAGGAGTTGTTTTTTAGTCGTGGTCACCGTTAGGTAGCTTAAATGCCGGATAATGATCTTTTCGCTGGAATTGAAAGTTCCCAGGTCACATTTTCCGTTTAGATCGGAAATGGTAGTTCTAGATTTATCGACGTTGAATACGGCAACATTGGGCACGGGGAATCCCGAATCCGCATCCAATAGTGTTATATTTTGAGCAGTAACTTGAAGAAAAAGGAGCAAAAAAAAGGAAACAATTCCGTTTCGCATATTAATTAAAAACTGCATTTAAAATCGCAAGAGACCGGGGCGTTTTAAATCCGTGCAAATGTAATTCAAAATACAGAAGCACTTTTTTCAACAATTCCCGGCGAAGGGGCTTGGTCATTTTTATAGAGAAAATTGCATCAAAATTTATGCCTAAAAACCTTTTGAAGTAATCCAATAGATCGCCATCCAGAACAGGATTTAAGGAAGGCCTATTCGTAAAATTTCCTTCCAGGAGATCAAAACAAGGTAGTTCTTTATCAGATACGTCCGGATAAAACCCTAAATAAGAGGTAAGTTGAATAAGAAAGAGCAGGTGAAAGTTAGAAATTTGATCATTCATGTCTAACCAATGTAGTGCATACTCCAGGTAATTGAAAAGCGAGATGTTTTTTTCTTCTTCCTGGATGACATTGTTCAGGATTTCGGCCAAAAATAACACAATACTGTTTTTGATAATTTCAGTATGTAGTGTCTTATAGGGATACACTACTTTGGCTTCTCGTATACGCTCCAAAGTCCCCTTGTTTTTGTGGGTGGCTACAATTTCCAGTTGCATCAAGGGTTGAAAAAGTCCCGCCCGGACTTTCCCTTTTCTGGAAGTAAGTACACCTCTCAGCAAATAGGATTTTACCCCATCCGAAGCAGTAAATGCCTTTACAATAAGGCTGGTATCCCCGTATTTGATTGCAGAAAGGACAATGGATTTAGTGGTTACGGTCATAATTAATGCTAGAGGTAATAGCTGACCATAAATTTATTTCGCTTTGTCCAACTGGCAAACCAATTGTTTAGCGAATCCTGTTGTCTAGACCACTCCCTGGGCTAACATGGCATCTGCCACCTTAACAAAACCAGCGATGTTGGCCCCTTTTACATAATTACAATAGCCTGTTTCGTCTTTCCCATAGGTTACACATGATTCATGAATATCATTCATAATGCTCTTCAAGCGCTCATCCACTTCTTCCCGGGTCCAACTAATCCTTAAAGAGTTTTGTGACATCTCCAAACCAGACGTAGCTACACCACCGGCATTGGATGCTTTGCCTGGAGCAAAAAGGATCTTTGCTTCATGAAACGCGTGTATGGCTTCCGGAGTAGAGGGCATATTTGCCCCCTCAGCAACCGCAATACAACCGTTTTTCAAAAGGGTTTTAGCATCGTTACCATCCAACTCGTTTTGGGTGGCGCAAGGTAGGGCTACATCGCAAGGTACTTCCCAGGGGTCTTTGCCCTTATGGTATTCTGCACTAGGGAATTGTTCCGCATACTCGTAAATTCTACCTCTACGATTATTTTTGAGGTCCTTTACCCAAGCTAATTTTTCGGTAGTAATACCTTCTTTATCTACTACGTAACCCCCCGAGTCAGAAAGTGTCAATACAGTGCCGCCTAATTGAATGACTTTTTCCGCAGCGTACTGGGCTACATTTCCGGAACCGGAAATAACTACTTTTTTGCCATCAAATGAATCTCCCTGGGTTTTTAGCATACTATCGGCGAAGTATACCGTTCCGTAGCCCGTAGCTTCAGGCCGAATCAGAGAGCCCCCCCAAGTGAGCCCTTTCCCGGTCAATACCCCGGTAAATTCGTTTTTAATTTTTTTATACTTCCCGAAAAGAAATCCAATTTCACGAGAACCAACACCGATATCTCCGGCAGGAACATCGGTATAGGGCCCGATGTGACGACAGAGTTCGGTCATAAAGGCATGGCAAAAACGCATTACTTCATCGTCGGATTTACCCTTGGGATCAAAGTCAGAACCCCCTTTGCCGCCGCCCATAGGAAGGGTGGTTAGGCTATTCTTAAAAACCTGTTCAAAGGCTAAAAATTTCAATACACTTGCATTGACGGTAGGATGGAAGCGCAGCCCCCCTTTATAGGGGCCAATCGCAGAATTCATTTGAATACGATATCCCCGGTTAACGTGTATTTCCCCATCATCATCCACCCAAGCAACTCTAAAAGAGATAAGTCGTTCCGGTTCCACCATGCGAAGCAAAATGTTTTTGCCGTGGTAAATATCTTGTGTTACGATATAGGGGATAACGGTTTCTGCTACTTCTTGCACCGCCTGGATAAATTCTGACTCATGACCATTTCTGATCTTCACCTCATCCATAAAGGCTTTAATCTTTGCTTCCATACTGGATTGATAAATTATTGGTTTTGGTCCCTAAAAAAGGGTTGTTTTTACCGATTCTGAAATTTGAGGGCAAAAATATGTTATTTCCGAAATTAAATGCGGAAATTTTGAAAAATTTGCAATTTCATTTATCCGATAGCCTGTTCAAGATCTTCAATAAGGTCGTTGCCGTCTTCAATTCCAACGCTTAAACGGATAAGGGCATCTACTACGCCGCTTTTTTCACGTTCTTCCTTTGGGATACTAGCATGGGTCATACTTGCCGGATGTCCGGCCAGACTTTCCACCCCGCCCAGGGATTCTGCCAGGGTAAACACCTTGAGGGCTTCAACAATTTTGACGGCATCTTCAAAACTACCTCCTTTGGGGATAAAGGAAATCATTCCGCCAAAATCGTCCATTTGTGCTTTGGCAATGTCGTGATTGGGATGATCTTCGAAACCCGGCCAGTACACCTTTTCTATTTTCGGGTGATCTTGTAAATACCGGGCAATGGCCGCTCCATTTTCACTGTGACGTTGCATACGGACATGGAGTGTCTTGATGCCGCGAAGCGTAAGAAAACTGTCCATAGGGCCACAAACTGCGCCGCTGGCATTTTGAAGGAAATACAATTTGTCAGCTAGCGCTTTGTCCTTCACCACCAAGGCCCCTACTACAACATCGCTATGACCGCCCAGATATTTGGTTGCCGAATGCATCACAATATCAGCTCCTAAATCCAGGGGACGTTGAAGATAAGGGGTGGCAAAGGTGTTGTCAACAGCTAACAACAACTTATTCTCTTTGGCTAAAGCAGCTACAGCTTTGATATCAATAACGTTCATCATTGGGTTAGTTGGGGTCTCCACCCAGATAAGTTTGGTTTTATGGGTAATCTTTTCAGCAATGCTATCCACATCCTGCATCCCAATGAAATGAAAGGTGATACCAAACTTTTCGAAGACCTGACGGAATAAGCGGTAGCTACCCCCATACAAGTCGTTCGTGGAGATCACCTCATCGCCGGGGGCTAATAATTTTATTATCGCATCTATGGCCGAGAGGCCACTGGCGAAAGCAAGCCCGTAATTGCCGTTTTCAATACTGGCTAAAGCATTTTCCAAAGCAGTTCGTGTTGGATTGGCACTTCTGGAGTACTCGTAGCCCTTATGCCCTCCAGGCGTGGTTTGTGCATAGGTGGAGGTTTGATAAATAGGAGGCATCACCGCTCCGTAAGCGGCATCGGGTTGTTGTCCTCCATGAATTGTTTTGCTGTTAAAACGTAGTTCTTTTTTGCTCATGAAACTCTGTTCGGAATTTTGCGATAAAATTACACTTTTACGGCTCGTGCCAGCGCCATAATACTACCCAAATGTAGTCCTTCGTGAAAAACGTTGAAGGCTATCGCATCCTCAACCGAGTTTAACGGGACCTTTGGTGAGGTCATATACGAGGCATAGTGCTGGAAGCGGTTGTTTTGATAATCCTTTTCCGTTTGTTCTACAGTAGAAAACAACAGTGCTTTTAGTTCTGTTTGTTCTTCTTTGGTAGGCACGCCCTCGGGAAAAGTCCCTTTTTGATAACCGCTAACCCATGTATCTGGAAGGTTTAGGGGGAGATCACTACGTCCATATACCAACTTTTGTTGGGTAACCACAACATGTGCAATGTTCCACCAAATGTTGTTGTTGAACCCTTGCGGAATTTTTGTCAATAGTTGGACCGGAAGTGTATTGAGGTAGTTGAAAAGTATTTTTCGGTGCTGTCGGGTAATCGTAAAAAGTTGTTCCATGATAAAAGAAAGTTAAACATATCTAATATTCTAAATATGTAAATATGTTTTCTATATTTGTAGCATGAATATAGTAGAAATTAGCAAGGTACTCTCTAATACTACCCGTGTTAAAATCTTACGATGGTTGAAAGATCCTGAAGCCAATTTTCCACCGCATCAGGAAATTGATCATTTTGATGATGGGGTATGTGTTGGCTATATCCAGGACAAAGCCGGACTTTCACAGTCCACAATTTCTACTTACCTCGGGGTGATGCAGCAGGCAAATCTTGTAATTCCCACGCGTCATGGCAAATGGACGTATTACAAAAGGAATGAAAAGGTAATTCAGGAATACATTACATTCTTAACGAAAGACCTCTAAAAATTTAACTACTCATATCGATAAATAGCGAAAAATAAATATTATGGAAAGTACAATCTGTTGTAGCGTGTCCTACGTGGAAGATGCTAAAGTCCACAAAAAGGGCGCTATGTTCATTCGGATACTGAATAAAATTCGAATTTTGGGAGCAGAAGAAATGTCCAAAACAAAATAGTTGCAAATGAAGACAATTGGCCTTATTGGAGGGATGAGTTGGCAGTCCTCCAAGTTTTACTACGAATATCTTAACCAACTTGTAGCTGAACGATTAGGGGGAGCGCATTCCGCCAAAATTCTTATGAGTTCTGTTGATTTTGCGGGGATAGAGAAATTGTCTTTTGAGGACAATTGGAGCGAAATCGGGGAACAGATGGCTATGGAAGCGAAAAGACTGGAAGATGCTGGAGCGGATATTGTGGTGCTCGGAACCAATACGATTCATTTGGTAGCGCCATACATTGAAAAGGCCATTACTATACCATTTTTGCACATAGCCCGAGCCACGGGGCATGCGATTGTTTCCAGGGGTATCAAAAAAGTGGGCTTGTTGGGTACCCGGTTTACGATGGAAAAAGATTTTTATACCGGGATTTTGCAGGATGAATTTGATTTGGAAGTAGTTGTTCCGAATACCAATGAGCGGGACTATCTTCAGGATCTGATCTATAATGAATTGGTAAAAGGAGCGTTCTCAACAGCAGCAAAGGAGGAATGCATTCGTATCATTAAAAAACTACAAGCGCAAGGTATTGAGGGTGTGATTTTAGGGTGCACCGAGTTGCCCATTCTAATTCCCGATTCAGCAGTAACCCTCCCTACCTTTGATACTACGATGATCCATTCCAAAGCTACGGTTGATTTTGCATTAAACTGAGATGGATTCAAGAGGAATTATCGTTCTTTGCACTTTCTTCAAAACACTTCAACAATGAAAAAGATCTATCACCTGGAAACCTGTAAAACCTGTCAGAAAATATTGGCTGAACTTCAACCTTTGGATGGGGTCGAATTGAGAGAAATTAAGTCGAAAGGGATAACTCCGGAAGAACTGGAAGAAATGCGCGCTTTGACGGATTCGTACGAATCCCTTTTTAGCCGTCGTGCTATGCTTTTTAGGCAACGCGGGCTCAACAACCAGGAACTGGGTGAGGAGGACTACAAAAACCTTATTTTGGAGCATTATACCTTTTTAAAACGACCTGTGGTAGTCGCCAATGCTCAAATTTTTATCGGTAATGCCAAAAAGCAGGTAGAAGGGGCTAAAGCTGTGTTACACGGATGAGCAAACGATCTTTGGCCTTGTTAGCCGCCATAGGCGCCACCACGATCTATGGGATTAACCATACACTGGCCAAAGGAGTGATGCCCATCTATATCAAACCTTTTGGGTTTATCTTTCTGCGCGTTGTAGGGGCCGCTATCCTTTTTTGGGGCATTTCTTTTTTTGGCCCGAAAGAAAAAATTGAAATGCGCGATTGGGGACGCCTTCTGGTAGCTGCGCTTCTGGGAATGGTAATCAATATGCTTTCCTTTTTTAAAGGATTGGAATTGTCCACCCCAATCAACAGTGCTGTATTGATCACGATAAGCCCTATCGTAGTCGTTGTGTTAAGTGCTGTTTTATTAAAGGAGCGCATTACCCGAAATAAAGGTCTTGGGATTCTGCTCGGATTTGTGGGGGCACTGGCACTTATTCTGTTTGGTGCTGAACTGCGGCGTGATGCCCCTAACATCCCGCTGGGCAATACTTTGTTTATTGTGAACTCTTTTGCTTACGCCGGCTATCTTATAGTAGCAAAGAAATTAGTCTCCAAATACCACCCCTTCACCCTAATGAAGTGGCTGTTTACCATAGCTGTGGTCATTAATTTTCCGGTCACTGTCGGCGAATTTTTGGAGATACAGTGGGCTACCATGCCTCTTTGGGCCTACGGCGTTTTGGCTTTTGTGGTGATAGGAACCACCTTTTTAACCTATTTGTTCAACATTTTTGCGATGACCGAGCTAAAAGCCAGTACCATAGGCGCATTTATTTATGTACAACCGCTGTTTGGGATTCTTTTTGCCTTGATCACCGGAAAAGATACGCTTACCACCGTAAAGATCCTGGCGGCTTCCCTGGTCTTACTGGGAGTTTATCTGGCAAGTAAACGTCCGAAACCGGGCCCTCAATCCTAATGATCTTCAAACAAATTGAGTTGTTTGCCTTTGGGCGGTTTGGCATACCCAAATACACTTCGCCCGCCGTATTTGTAGGACTCTTCATTTTCCCTTTTCACCAGCGCCTCGAAGTTTTGATTCGGCACAAAATTTTTCTCCGCCCCCTGCGACATTTCGGTCAACTTTTGAATGGCTTTTAGTTTGTCGGAGTGTCCGATTTTAGCTTTTTCAACAGCCGATTTCATAGTAGAAATGGTCTCATCGTAGACTTTGGTAGGTACCGGAAATGGGGTGGCATCTTTGCCGCCGTGTGCGAACGCAAACCGTGCAGGGTCCGAGAAGCGCGAAGGGGTACCGTAAATTACTTCACTGACCAAAGTGAGACTTTGCAAAGTTCTTGGCCCCAAGCCTTTTAATAGTAATAACTCTTCAAACCTTTGGGTTTCATTTTCTTGCGCTAACCATAAAATACTACCCATACGTTTTAGGTCAATATCTTTGGCTTTAATGTTATGATAGCTCGGTACAATAAGGTGTGGTAATTCTTTTGCAAGTTTATCAGGATGCTCCCTGGTAATTTCCAAAATGGACTTTTGCGTGTTTTCAGCCTCTTGATGTACCAGGTTGAGGATTTTTCCCTGGTTTTCCCCACAGACTGCAGCATGGGGTTCTTTTACAAAATTGTTTACTGCTCCGGAGTGCCAGTGATAACGACGTGCCTTACCATTCTTATTGTTCATGCCCTGTTGTACCACACACCAATCGCCTTCATCGGTCACCAGAAAATTATGGATATATAATTGAAAACCATCTTGAAGTGCCGTGTTGTCAACCTTTGCACTTAACTTGCTGGCCCGTGCAAGCATATCGCCATTCAGGCCTGTGAGCATCCCTACTTCTACTAACTCTTTTGGGGTTTTAAGGGAGTGCTTTCCTTTTCCGCCGCAGACATAAAGGCCCAATTGTTTGGAAACCGGTGTAATCACTTGTTTAAGGACGTTCATTACCGTAGTAGTGACTCCCGAAGAATTCCAATCCATCCCGATAACAGTGCCAAAACTTTGAAACCAAAACGGATGGGCCATCCGCTCCACAAACCCGGATTTTCCATGTTCTTGAATAATAGCCTCGACCATGGGTAGGGCCAGTCCTTTCATACGATTGAGGAGCCAGGGAGGTACGTGTCCACCATGTAAAGTCAAATCAGCAGTACCGGAACGTGGCATTTAGGGATACAAATTAATCTACTTAAAATTACGAAATCAAGTGGTGACGGGTAAGTCTTTTGGGGTTTTTGCAAATTTTCGGGTATCCGCTTTGGTTAAGACCTTATAATCCGAAGGTTTTTCCTGGGCGTTGAAGATATCCAGGATTTCCTCAGGAAGTGCCGTAAGTGAACGCTTTTCCATATCAATCCAGGCCCCCATCATCTCGCAGTGGGCTACGTGTTTGCCCTGGGAATCGTAAAAGTTGTGGTGAAACTCAAAGAACATTCCATTTTCGCTTAGCCCTTTCAGTTCTAAGGAAACTTTTATGGGTTTTCCCGGGAGCACTTCTTTGAAGTAATACATTTGCTCATGGAATACCACAGGCCCAATCCCATAGTGAACAAATTGTTTATGGCCGAACCCAATGCCGGTTAAAAAAGATATTCGGGTATGGCTCATATAGTTGATGTAGGCAGAATTGGCCAAATGTCTGTTGGCATCTAAATCGCTCCATCGAATTTCAAATTCCTTTAAAAACATACGTAAAATTTGTTATGCATGCATAGTAGTTGATAAAAATACTATAGATTTGAAAACCATTGCTAAAAAACAATAGATTTATTCATAGCAAAAATCCTATCCCATGAGCCAAAAAGCTACTTTTCTTCCCGAACTTTCGTTACCGGCTATTGCAGCGCCTATGTTCCTGATTTCCGGACCAAAATTAGTGGTTGAATCTTGTAAGCAAGGTATTGTCGGGACGTTTCCGGCTTTAAATCAGCGTACGAGTGAAGGTTTTGAAGAATGGCTAATAGCGATAAAGACGGAACTGGACCAATGGGAAGAGGCTACCGGGAAAAAAGCGGCGCCTTTTGGAGTAAATCTGATCGTGCATCCTACAAACCCAAGGTTAGAAGCGGATTTACGCCTTTGTGTGAAACATCGGGTCCCCCTGATCATTACTTCGCTAGGGGCTGTTAAACAGGTAGTAGATGCCGTCCATAGTTATGGAGGATTGGTCTTTCACGATGTCATTAAAAAAAGGCACGCTCAGAAAGCTGCAGGCGCAGGAGTTGACGGGTTAATTTTGGTTGCTGCAGGGGCAGGGGGCCATGCAGGCACTATTAATCCGATGACCCTGGTAGCAGAAACCAAACAATTTTTTGAAGGTACCATCATTCTTTCAGGATGTATCAGTACCGGAAGGGACATTGCCTCGGCGATGCAAATGGGAGCTGATCTGGCCTATATGGGCACGCGATTCATCAATGTAGCGGAGAGCCTGGCTCCCGAAGCTTACCAGGAAATGATCATTGAAGCAGGTGCCAGTGATGTCACCTATACCGCGGCAGTCTCCGGAGTGCACGCCAATTTTTTGACGGCCAGTTTAAAGGCTGCAGGAATTTCGGAAGAAGATCTGAAAAAAGAACATAAGGTCGATTTTGGAAAAGAACTGGATACCGAAGCCAAAGCCTGGAAAACGATTTGGTCTGCGGGGCAGGGTTCTGCATTGGTCAAAGATACCCTTCCGGTGGCCCAACTTGTAGAAAACTTAAAAGAAGAATTCAAAGTAGCTATACAAGAACAGAGCAAATTACTACAAAAGTATCCTAAGTAAGCTGTAGCTTTACCACAAGTGATTAAAACCTAGAAGCCATGCCGTTGGTGCCCTCAAACTACCGGCCTCCCTTTTTGTTCCGAAACGGCCACTTTTCTACCATTTATTCCGGAGTATTCCGAAAGATAAATGGGGTGGTACAACGACGGGAGCGTTTGGAATTGCCGGATGGCGATTTCCTGGATCTGGACTGGAGTGAGAGCCCATCCCCTACGCAAAAAGTGGTCATTCTGCTGCATGGCTTAGAGGGAGATGCACAACGGCACTATATTACAGGTAGCGCCAAGCGATTACAACAGAACGGATATGATGCCTGTGCTGTCAACTTCAGAGGTTGCAGTGGGGAGCCTAACCGCCTGTACGCCTCCTATCATTCGGGAGCAACCGCCGATCTTGAGGTTGTACTACAACATATTCTTGCTTTAAACATCTACCAGGAGGTATATATCTGGGGGTATAGTCTTGGAGGAAACCTGGCCTTGAAATATGCCGGGGAAGGCAATACCCTCTCCAAAGCACTTAAAGCTATAGTGGCGGTCTCGGTACCTTGTGATCTAAAAAACGCCTGCGACCAGTTGTTGCAATCTAAAAATGTTTTGTACTCCCAGCGCTTTAAAAGGCACCTACTGGAAAAACTCCGGGAAAAGCAACGACGATTTCCGGAGCGTATCACTACAGGACAAATAGAAGGTATTGTCACCCTTAAAGACTTTGATGATGCCTACACTGCTCCCGCGCATGGGTTTAAGGATGCCCTTGACTATTATGCGCAATGTAGTTGCAATCAGTTTTTAGGGAATATTTCGCTCCCCGTACTTATCATAAATGCTAAAAACGATTCTTTTCTGGGCCCCCCGTGCTATCCCTATGAAGCCGCGGCAGAAAATCCCTTTCTCTATTTGGAAGTACCTGACTTTGGAGGTCATGTAGGTTTTTGGGGAAGGAAAAATGTTAGTTATGCTGAAACCAGGGCACTGTCATTTTTTGAGAGTACTTCCTATTAAGTTTGGGGCAAACCCATACCTCATGTTCAGAGTTTCGTTGTTATCCGTACTGTTGTTTGGCGTCTTCCATTCCTGTATCAAGGATGGGGAGTTTAATGCGCCATTATCCGGTTGTAAAGAAGACCTGGAAACAGTAGTTTCCTACGCTCAAGTTAAGGCATTATATACTGGTGATCTGGTTCAAATTCAGGAAGATTGGAGTATTGCAGGCTATGTAGTGTCTTCGGATAGGGCAGGCAATTTCTTCAAAGTGCTGCATTTTCAGGAAAATCCTACTTCCCCAACTGAAGGATTTCAAATTGAGATCGATATGCGGGACAGTTATTTACGCTATCCAGTGGGTAAAAAGATATTTGTAAAACTGAAAGGGCTCTATCTGGGCAAAAGCAAAGGGGTGTTCCAATTGGGTGGGACATTTTCTGGTTTTGGAACGGTTACAGTGGGGCGTTTACCTGCCCTTAAGGTCCCTGAACATATCCTCTTGTCCTGCGACGATCCTGTAACCATCGAACCGGCAGCGGTCTCTATTCCAGCTATCGATTCTACATTGGCCAGCACCCTGGTACGGTTCCAGGATCTGGAAATTAGTGAAGCGGAATTGGATAGCGTATTCTCCAAGGAGGGGGAAGCCACCGAACGAGTGCTGTTGGACTGCCAGGATAATGAGCTTCGTCTGCTCAACAGTGGGTTTGCTGACTTTCAAAATGAACCGCTCCCGCAAGGGAATGGCAGCATTACCGGGGTATTACTTCGGGAGAATTCAAAGTATTCTTTGGCTATCCGGGATTTGGAGGATATTGATTTTTCTAATTCCAGATGTGAAGATGTCATTTCAGAATTTACATCGGATCGTGTGTTTTTTACGGAACTGGCTGACCCGGACAATAATGCTGACGCACGTTTTATTGAGTTGTTCAATTCCTCCGAAGTGACTGTAGATCTTAACGGGTGGACAATCTTACGGTATACCAATGCAAATACAGCCGTGAGCTCGCAGATCGATCTATCCGGATTGCAAATTGACCCTGAGAGTACCTTAGTGATCTCGCCAAACCCGGAAGTCTTTGCCGCGATCTACGGATTTCCTCCTGATTTAGGGGTTGGTGGGAATAGCCCAGCAGACTCCAATGGTGATGACAACCTCGAATTGGTAGATCCTTTTGGAACCGTGATAGATGCTTTTGGGGTAGTTGGTGAAGATGGATCCGGCACAAATCATGAGTTTGAAGATGGTAAGGCGATCAGGAACAGCGGCATTAACCGAGCCAATGTGACCTATACCTTTTCGGAGTGGACCGTTTACAATGACACCGGCGATGCGGGTACCCAAAATTTACCGCAAAATGCTCCTGAAGATTTCTCCCCCGGAAATAGAAACTAACAAAGCCATCCTTGTTGGTGGCTTTGTTAGTAATAGTATGGTAACGCAAATGGCTCAGGCGTGGTAATAGCGCTCTTCAATAATCTTTCCCTCATCATTCCAGGTGGTTCTGACAGCTTGTTCAAAAATATGGCTTTGCCCATCCTGAGTATCAAACTTCATTACCGCCTCATAAAAAGAAGTGTTACCACGTACTGCAGGGCCATTTTTAACTTCATATCCGTGAAAAGCAGTAACGGTAGACAACAGTTCTTTTTCTTGTGCAATACTGGTCTCCTTACCCACTTTTGGTGCTGCGTTAGCCTCAATAAGTTGAACATCATCAGCCAGATACTGATCCATAGCTTTTAAAAATTCTCCTTTCGCCAGTAAATCCAGTACTGCTTTAGCGTTATTTTCGATCTTTTGCTCTTGTTCTGTTATCGTTTTCATCTTCTTTAATTTTCGGTTTTGTTTGTTTTTAACGATACAAATGTATTTTACACAACACCTTCGTAACTAGGATAAACTTCCCCTTGACTTATCCATATTTCCCAGGGAAGACTTTTTGAGGACATCTGGGATAAAAAACCACTTGTGATAAACGGTTTAGCGATTGGATCGTGTGATAAAACGATAAACCTTAGAAGTTACTGTACCAGGTTTTAGAACTAAAGGTTATTTTAGTGCTATGGATAACAAAGCGCTTTTCTTTAGCCACATTCGAGAGGGGAAAATTCCGGAAGTCAAGGAACTTTTAGTTCAACATCCGGAATGGATCGATCTTCGGGATAACAAGGATTTTACACCCTTAATTCTAGCTAGCTACTACGGACATCTTGAACTCACGCAGCTACTATTGGACCAGGGAGCAGGCATAGATGAAAAAGATGGTTCCGGAAATACCGCACTTTTAGGCGTATGTTTTAAAGGGTACGAAGCGCTGGCCAAGTTATTGTTGGAAGCGGGAGCCAATGTAAACCATACAAACACTATGGGGGCAACCGCCCTAATCTATGCCACAACGTTTAACAAAGTGGAAATTGCAAAATTGCTGTTGGAACACGGTGCTGATGTTGAGATTAAGGATGCCCGGGGAAATACGGCTTTGGATCAAGCCAGAATGCAGGAAGCAAAACCTATGATTGCACTTTTGGAACAATATTCATGATGGATGAAAATCAGCAACTGGACCTGGTAAAGCGCATCAAAGCAATTGCGGAAACAGGTTTGGTTTACACCGAAGGAGCTTATGATAAGGAACGTTATGAGGAGTTACGGGGCATTAGTTTACAACTCCTGTCTCATCTTTCAGAAGTACCTTTTACCCAATTGAACAATTTTTACCTACCCCAATTGGATTATCCAACACCAAAAGTAGATGTAAGGGGGTTTGTTCTCAATGAGAGTGATAAGATATTGATGGCTCAAGAAGGTATAGACGGGAAATGGACGATCCCCGGAGGCTGGGCAGATGTGGGAAGTTCTCCAAAGGAAGTCGTCATTAAAGAGATCAAAGAAGAAACCGGAATAGATGCCGAGGTGATCCGATTGTTAGCCGTTTATGACAAACATCGCCATCAGCATCCTCCGGAGCCGCATTACGTTTACAAACTTGCGTTCTTTTGCAAGATAACGGGAGGTGTGCTTAAACCTGGGTTTGATATGCAAGGAGCGGACTGGTTTTCATTGCAGGATTTACCACCACTTTCTGAAGATCGGATCTTAAGAAGTCAGTTGGAGCATTTATTTCAACTGGTTAAGGAGAATATAAAAGAGGTGTATTCAGACTAAGCATGCAACAAAATATAAACATCGCGATCATACAAACCCCCTTGGTTTGGGAAAATCCGAAGGCCAACCAGAAAATGTTTTCCGAAAAGATAGCCACACTTCAGGATGAGGTCGATCTGGTCGTGCTCCCGGAGATGTTTACCACCGGTTTTACCATGAATCCACATCACATTGATAAGGATGAAGGGAGTAGAACGCTTGCCTGGATGCAGGAAACTGCCAGAATCAAAAAAATCGCTATTGTAGGAAGTGTAGTTTTTCAGGAGCAAGAAGTGTTTTTCAATAGGCTTTTTGCCGTACTTCCGGATGGGAGCTATTATCAATATGACAAACGCCATACGTTCACGCTCGCCGGGGAGCATAAGGTATATCAGGCAGGAATTTCAAAACTACTATTCGAATATAAAGGTTTTACCTTTTGTCCTTTAATTTGTTACGACCTTCGTTTTCCGGTCTGGGCCAGAAATGTGGAAGCCTATGATGTACTATTGTACGTGGCAAATTGGCCAAAACCCAGAATTAATGCCTGGGATACACTGCTAAAAGCACGGGCTATTGAAAATATGGCCTATTGCATTGGGGTGAACAGGATTGGAAGGGACGGCCTTGGCTATGAATACCCTGGGCATTCAGCGGTATACGATGTGTTGGGTAATCCGTTAGGGTTTTCTTCAATAGAGGAAATACTATTCGCTAGTTTGTCCAAAACACATATCAATACGCAGCGCGAAAAGCTACGTTTTTTAGAAGACCGGGATCACTTTAATTTGTTATAATAAAGGTTTCTATTTTTTCCCAGTTCGCACGCATTTCAATGAGATCCGGATAGTAGCTTATACGTTCCGGCTGTATCTTCTTTAAATAGCTTCCGGTATCCCATTTTCCATTGTCGTTTTCATCAAAAATAACGCGTACTCTGTAGTTTCCCGGATCGAGATTATTGAACTCAAATGTTCTGGGTTGGGCAGCCCTTTCTTCCCGTTGTAATTCCTCACGCTCGGTTAGTAGCTGAACGATGATAGGATAGCTAACGTCTCCGGAAACATTGAGGCTCATATTGCCATAATCCGCAAAGCTTCCGGTACTTAACCGCACCGCTAAAGTATCGTTTTGTTGTTCAAAAAAATCTTCAATGGCTCCAGGCAAAAGTGCAACATCATACCGCTGATTATCCAAAATCTCGAAATCGATGGCTACCTCGTTGATTAGCGTGTCCAAGGTACTTTTAAAGGCTACCGGGATGGAGTCCTGGTCAAGGATGCTAATTTTTGTAGAGTCCAGACGGGTTAAAGGCGTATTTGCGGCAATACGGAATCGATCCTCAAAATTGATTTTTCCTGTATGACTTGGACGTAAGCTAAGGCTGTCCAAAGGCAATTTCCTGGTTTTTACGGTAAAGGTGTCAATAACTTTAAATGCATCATTGGTGATCGTAAAGACTATGGAATCGATATCGGTTGGGGTGAGCCAATAGTTGAGAGTGTCCTTTTCCCGCTCTTTTTTGATAGTAGTTCTCACGGAATCGGGCAACTGGGTAAGCGGCGTGATCCTTATGTTACTACCATCGCCCTGGTATCCAAAAATAATCCGATTTTTTGCGACATAACTGGGCACAGAAGCACTGTATTCGGGAACTTCTCTGAAAAGCGTTAACAAATACACGGAATCTGAGGGCAAAGTGATGGTATCCCGTAAGAAGGCAATTTTATCCGCTCGCTGGTCAAAGACATTGTTTTTTCCTTCATCTTTAACTCCAAAAAGCTTATATCTTCCCGCTTTTAGATTGCGCAACTGAAAGAGGGGCAGACTGTCCAGGGTGTTGGTAAGGTAATTGGGGGGATACTTGTAAATGGTGGAATCGTTATAAATACTGTCAATTTCGTAAAGCATTACACTAACAAACTGATCAGCAGTACGGTTAAAAGCGTCTTTTATAGCACCGGTAAGTGTCAGGGAGTCAATTACTTCCCCTGTGGAAAAAACATAGGTTAGAAAGCTATTGGGATTACCTTCATTATGGTCCACTATGCTCTGTCCAAAATTGATAGTGTAGGTGGTGTTCTCCTGCAAGGTATCTTTAAGGGTGATCTCAATGAACTTGCTGGCGCCGCCAAGTGGCTTTATTTCCGGGATGTATTTTAGGGGAGGAGATACGATCAATTGATTTTGAACGTCCTCTAGTTTAATGTACTCATCAAAATACAAGCGAATCTTGTTTGCCGAAAAATTGAGGGTAAAATTGTCGGGCTCGCTCCGAAGTAAAACGGGAGGATCCAAATCCTTGGGTCCTCCGGAAGGGTTGCCTCTTCTCGCACATTGCCACAGCCCCAATACCACACAACATAAAAAAAGACTTCCTAACAGTCGCTTTAGCTCACGCATAGTAACAGTTATGGGACAAAGAAACGACTTCTTTCAAGAATACTAAAGTTAACTTCTGTTAAGGCACTACCGCCATTGCAGCGACATAAACAGTACTTCCGGGAATTGTCAATACCGCCTGTGCACAGGCTTCTATGGTGGCTCCTGTGGTGATGACGTCATCCACCAAAAGCAATCGCTTTCCCACCAAAGGCGTGTCATCTTTTACTACATACAGATCCTGGCTGCTTTTCCAGCGATTGAACCGGTTCTTTTTGGTAAGTGTTTTGATATTTTGCGTTTTGATCAAAAGATGATCTACATATTCGGCATCAAAATGATAGGCCATGCGTTTTCCAAACCGCTCCACTTGATTATACCCCCTTTTTCTAAGCTTATTAGGATGTAAGGGAACGGGAATTACGGCGTCTATAGCAACTGCTTTTTGTTGTGCCAGTTGCAAACCAAACCAGTCCCCCAAAAATTCGCCTACTTCCTGCTGATTTTTGTATTTTAAGAAATGGAGCAGGTTTTTAACGATGCCGTAATCGGAAAAATAGAGAAAAGCCGCGGCCTTTACAATGGGCACACGTCCATAAAAAATGCGGTCTACCGGATTTTCGCGCTCAAAGTTGTAATCGGTCAGCGGTAAATCATGTCGACAAACGGTACATAACAAGTGTTCTCCGCCGGATAATTGCGTCTTACATCCAAAACACACCTGCGGCAATAGTATGGAGTTAATATCGTTTATTATCTTTGACGGCCAGTTCATGAACAAATCTTATACCTGCAATATCAGCCACTTATCTTATGGAATCTCAAGATACCAATTTCAACTATAAGATTATTCTCGCAGCTATGGTGGCCGTAATTATTGCAATCCTCATTGCGTTCTATTACAGCTATGCCCAGTCACAGAACCAGTTGATCTATTTGGAAGACGAGAAAAAGCTGTTGGTAAAAGACCTTACCTTGATGAAGGCCGAGGTGGACCGGCTGTCCGGACTCAATGAGATCAATGATATTGAGCTTCAGACCTCTCGATTTCGCATTGAGCAGTTACTGGACTCTGTAGGACGCCTTAACTTTAACATTACCAAGCTTAAGGATGATCGAAAGGCATTGCGGTTTTTGGAAGCCAGATTTGACAGTTTAAAGCTTAAAAACAATTTCTTACGCTACAATAATTCCTTGTTAACCCAAAAATACGAGCGCACAATACGCCAGATCGAAGAGTTACGGGGGAAGACCAACACCTTGGCGCAAGCGGAAGCTATGGCGCGGCAAAAGAACCTCGAATTGGCCAACGAGCTCAAAATAAAGAGCTACCTGAACATGGAAAATGCGGAAGGTAGTGGGTTCCGGTTACGTGCCGGCCGACCTCTAAAAACGAATAAGGCCTCTGTAATTGAAAAATTAAGGGGTTGTGTCACCATCCAGGGCAATCCCAATGAAAGTGGTGAGGTAAAAGTGATCTATTTGCAATTCTTAGACCCGGATATGGCGGTCATTGAGGATAATGCCAATGTAGTCTCCGTTGGCGGTAATACCTACAGTAAGCGAGTGGAGGTGGTGTATTTGGGGAAAGAGCTGAGCGTTTGCGATGCGATCACAGTCCCTGAGGGATCTTTGGACCCCGGAATTTATACGCTCAACATCTTTGAGGACGAACGCCTACTTTCCTCCTCTGAATTTCAGTTAAAATAAGATTTTCTCTTTTTAGTCATTGTGCTACATTTGCCCAATGGCAAATCAAGAAGACGTTTTTAAGAAGGTAATTTCGCATGCCAAGGAGTATGGTTATGTGTTTCAATCCAGTGAGATCTATGACGGATTGAGTGCGGTATATGACTATGGGCAGAATGGAGCGGAACTCAAAAAAAATATCCGGGAATATTGGTGGCAGGCCATGGTACAACTCCATGACAACATTGTAGGAATAGATGCTGCTATCTTTATGCATCCTACCACCTGGAAAGCTTCCGGTCACGTGGATGCCTTTAACGATCCCTTGATTGATAACAAAGACTCGAAAAAACGCTACCGTGCTGATGTGCTGGTGGAAGACCACGTGGCTAAGATTGAAGGGAAGATCGATAAAGAGGTCACCAAAGCCGCAAAGCGTTTTGGCGATGCTTTTGATAAGGAACAATTCCTGGCGACCAATGGTAGGGTAAAGGGCTATCGTGAAAAAGCCGATGCCATTTTGAAACGACTGGGGCAGTCGTTGGAAAAAGAAGATCTGGCCGATGTTAAAGCCCTGATAGAAGAGCTGGGAATTGTATGTCCGGTCTCCGGTTCCAAGAACTGGACGGATGTGAAACAGTTCAATTTGATGTTTGGCACACAATTGGGCGCAACAGCTGAAAGTGCCATGGAATTATACCTGCGCCCGGAAACCGCACAGGGGATCTTTGTGAACTTTTTGAATGTCCAGAAGACGGGACGGATGAAGATCCCGTTTGGGATTGCGCAAACCGGGAAAGCATTTCGAAATGAGATCGTTGCCCGGCAGTTCATTTTCCGTATGCGGGAGTTTGAACAGATGGAAATGCAATATTTTATTAAACCCGGCACACAGCAGCAGTGGTATGAAGCCTGGAAGGAGAAACGGATGAACTGGCATCTTTCCCTGGGCCTGGGGGAAGATAACTACCGTTTTCATGACCATGAAAAATTGGCCCACTATGCGGATGCTGCCTGTGATATCGAGTTTCGATTTCCCTTTGGGTTTAAGGAATTGGAAGGGATCCACTCCCGAACCGACTTTGACCTGGGAAGTCATGAAAAATACTCCAACAAAAAGCTACAATATTTTGATCCTGAGGAAAACAAGAGCTATGTCCCCTATGTTCTGGAAACTTCCATAGGACTGGACCGTATGTTTTTAGCGGTGTTTTCCAATTCGCTTCAGGAAGAGAAACTGGACAATAACACCACCCGGACCGTACTAAAACTCCCGGCGGTGCTTGCGCCCACCAAAGCTGCGATACTTCCCTTGTTAAAGCGAGACGGACTTCCTGAAATAGCCCAAAAACTGGTAAATGAATTAAAGTGGGAGATGAATGTTGCCTATGATGACAAAGATGCTGTAGGCCGCCGTTACCGCAGGCAAGATGCCATTGGAACACCTTTCTGTATTACCATAGATCATCAAACATTGGAAGATGATACGGTAACCATTCGCCATAGGGATACTATGGAACAGCAACGCGTTAAGCTCCAGGCGGTAAAGGAGATCATCCTTAAAGAGGTGGCCTTAAAGGAATGGTTGGGGAGGGTGTAGTGTCCCACTAAGATATATAGGTTTGCTTTTTCAAAATGTTCTAAGGTATTAGTTCAAATAATACTTGTTAATATCATAGTAAGCATGTAGATTTTAGTCATTTTATTCGTTTTCGAGGCGGTTAACCTTTTCTCTCAGTACTTTGATCTCCTTGTTTTGTTGGATGAGATAAAGTGTTAATTCCTCAATCTTCTGAAGCAGTTTTGTGTTGATCTCTCCTAGGTTGATACCATTCTCCGTTACTTCAGCCTCGCTGGGTATATCCGGAAGGTGACCATTAATATTTATGAACTTTTCCACTTCCTCTAGAGGAAGTAAGTCATAGTCTTTCTCAAAGACAAAATCTGACCAACCGCTTGCTTCTACTTTTATTTCTCTTGCCCCAATGGAACCTTGAACTGCCAGCTTATGGTTACCTAATAAGGCATTACCTGTTCCAATTCCTACTTGACCATTAGGATGAACCGTGAACTGGTTCGTCCCCGAATGATGTAATCTAAATTTTCCTTGATGGTTATCAATTCTCCAGTCGTTATATCCGGAGGGGCCATCAAGCCTAATTTCTCCTCCTTCGATTGAAGTACTCGCGTTAAGTCGTAAATAGTCTGATTGGATTGCTCCTATAACATCCAGTTCCTCCTGTGGATTATCGGTTCCAATTCCAATATTCCCGTTAGACTCTATATGAAAAAGTGTCACACCATTCTGTACGGTTCCGTTATAGTTTTTTCTTCGTACCTGAAATGCGTTTCTGCGTCCGCCATTATACATCCAAACAATGGGGGATATTTGGCTTG
Organism: Croceivirga sp.; assembly: GCA_028284665.1. Taxonomy (GTDB): domain Bacteria; phylum Bacteroidota; class Bacteroidia; order Flavobacteriales; family Flavobacteriaceae; genus Croceivirga. The sequence continues at coordinate 141,617 of JANQRG010000038.1, read as the reverse complement.
GACCGCTTAAGATACCAAACCCGCCTTGAGATTGGTTAGTGCTATCACTGCCACGTTGGTCACCCGCGAATTGATAAAGCGTTCCGCTACCGGTACCCAAGGTCATTGGGCCGTTGCTTGTTGAGCTAGTATCATCCAACTGACCATGAGACCAATTCATGGAACAGATCAGGGTTACAAATAAAAGGGTTCTTGTCATTGGAAAGCTACTCATATCATGTTTTTTAGTGTTCAGAACTTAGTCCTACTTCTGATATATCTAAGATATTAAAAGTTAATCTTTTTCCTACACCATTTGTGGAATTAAGGCATCTATAAAAGTTCCATCACCACTCTAGTATTGTAATCCGACTGTCTCCAGGGAGTTATTTTCTCTTCTTAATTATCGTGGGGTCGGTTCATATCAACATCAACATTAAAACACCGTTACACATAATTCAGGTCAATAAGATGTTATGAAGTAAACGCTCCGAGCTTCAGATGACGATCTAGGTAAGTTCCATTCTTGGTAGAGGAAATCATCAAGAAAGCCGTAGCAACAATGGAAGGGTTTGGGAAGGTATAGCGTGTTGTGCATGCTACTTCAATTGAAGCTCCATTTGAATATTACAGCGTTCATAGGGGGTATAATGCCCTGAAACTTTCTTAAATCCCAGTTTTTCATAGAGGGCTATGGCGGGTTTTAAGATGGTATTACTCTCCAGATAGAGATAGGAGGCACCGCATTCCCTGGCTTTCGCTATACTTGCGGTTCCCAGTAGATAGCCAATGCCCCTACCTCTTGCTTTCGGGGAAACCGCCATTTTTGCCAATTCGTAATCGTATTTGGAATCTTCCATTTTGAGCAAGGCGCAAACGCCCAAAACGATACCATTCTCTACGGCTACCAAAATTAGTCCGCCATTGTCCAGGATATACCCCTGGGGGTTATCCAACGCTTTGCGGTCCGCATCTTCCAGCTTAAAATAGTGGGTGATCCATTGCTCGTTAAGTTCTTGAAAGGCGGAACGATGTTCGGGGCGATAATCCAGGATGGTAACTTGCGACGACTCTCTGATCTTTTTGGCTTCCAATACCCGGGAAAGTAGCGATTGCTCGTCAAGCAGGTACTCAAATTCCTGAAGCGCCAACCAAATGTTGTGTCGGGTTTGTTGCAGCATGCTCGTAATGGCTTGCGCTACATCCTGGTACTGCGCCCTGATCTTTACGGCAATATCCTTCCCTTTCCCGGTCAACAGGATGTTGTTCTTGCGACCATCAAGAGGATCTTTTTGTTCGACCACCAATTCCTCCTGAGCCATTTCCCGAACAATTTTGATCACCGAAGGGTGCGAATGCCCAACGGCCTGAGCAATTGCGGTTATGGATTTTCCCGAGGTTTGATGCGACAAAACGTAGAACACAGGAAACCACTTTGGCTTTAGGCCTACCTCATAGGCCTTGTAAAGTTGCTCGGCGTCCTCTGTAATTCTAGTGCTTAGAAATCGTAACCGGCTTCCCAAGGCCAATTCTCCAATTGCATCAAAATCCATAAGACATGTTATTAAAAACGTAACTAGTTACGAATATAAGAATTTGAACAATAATTTCAGGGCTCAAAATCGTTTTTAAAGCAAAGCGCTAGGGATAGCTTTTACAAAAGTAGGCCCCTGGGATCTCACCAACCCCTACTCCTGATCGAGTTCCTTTAATCGTTGGATATCCCGTTCCACAAATGCTTGATTCAGACTGTCTGAGGCATCCTGGTACTGTACCCGTAATTCCTCCAGCCGTATATGCAGTTGCTCCTGGACCTCGGCATAGTCCGGAGTACCATAAACATTATCGAGTTCCTGAGGGTCTTTTTCCAAATCGTAGAGTTCCCAAGCTTCGATGTCATAGTAAAAGCGGATGAGTTTGTAGCGTTCGGTCCGAACTCCGTAATGGCGCTTCACCATATGAATTCCGGGGTATTCGTAATAATGATAATATAGTGCATCCCGCCAGCTAACGTTATCGTTTTTAAACAGGGGTCGTAGACTTAAGCCTTGCATATCCTCGGGAATTTCAACTCCTGCGACATCCAAAACAGTTGGGGCGAAGTCGATATTCTGCACCAGATCCATATTGGTACTACCAGGGATAATGTGTCCGGGATACCGAATTAGAAGCGGTGTTCTAAACGACTCTTCGTACATAAAACGCTTGTCGAACCAGCCATGTTCTCCTAGGTAAAAGCCCTGGTCAGAGGTATAGATCACCATGGTGTTTTCCGAAAGCCCATTTTCATCCAAATACGCCAAAAGGCGTCCTACGTTGCGGTCCACACTTTTGATCACCCCCAAATAGTCTTCCATATACCGCTGATATTTCCAAAGCGTTAAGGCCTGACCTTTTGGCGAATTCTTTACAAATTCTTCATTGATCGGGCCGTATACTTTTTGCCATTGGTCCTGTTCCGCTTCAGTCAAACGATTAAACCGTTCCGTGTAAGCCCCTTTGTACCAATCCAGGAATTCCTCATAGTTGAGTTTGTCTAGGATCTCCGGTGCTATTTTATTATCGGCACTTAGGGCCATATGATCCGCAATACGCATTTCAGCATCTTTGGAAGCATTACTTTTGGTTTTGTATTCATCAAAAAGTGTTTCCGGCACCGGGATATTTTTGTATTTAAAGTCTTCCAAATCATGCATAGAGGGCCACCATTGCCGGTGTGGGGCTTTGTGGTTGTATAGCAACATGAAGGGTTTCTCCTTTGAGCGCAAGGAATCCAAATACCCAATAGCTTTATCGGTTATGACGTCGGTAACATATCCCTGAGCTTTGATCTCACCATTGGGGGTTAACAACTCAGGATGGTAGTAATGCCCCTGATTGGGTAAGACTTCCCAAAAATCAAAGCCTTTTGGGGCAGATTTTAAATGCCATTTGCCATAAATAGCGGTTTCATAGCCTGCTTTTTGAAGTAATTTGGGAAAGGTGACCTTGGCGCTGTCAAAGACGTCCAAATTGTCACGTACACTATTAAGGTGGCTGAACTTCCCGGTTAGGGCGACAGCTCTACTGGGCGAGCAAATGGAATTTGTAACAAATGCTTTTTGAAATAGCATCCCTTCTTTGGCCAAACGGTCAATATGCGGTGTTTCCAGCAACTCGTTGTCATAAGCACTGAGGGCTTGATAGGCATGGTCATCCGTCATTATAAAAATGATGTTGGGACGTTTTTCAATAACGCTTTCACTGTTTTCTTTGCACGAAAACAAGCCTGCTACTATTATAAGAACGCAGCTTAATTTGATGCTCTTCATGAAGGTTGGAATCGGGATTAATCCGTTTTGTTTAGTGCAATGTAATAACTAAAAGGAGCTAGTTGTAATTTAGTTGTAAATGTTTCAACACCTTGGCTATATAATTCCATGTAATCTTCGGTATTCATTTGTACTTCTCTAGAGTCTGCGCTGGTATTGATTATGACGACTGCTTTTTCTTCGCCATAGGTTCGTTGAAAGGCGATAAGCCCTTCCGTATTTTCATATAAAGGTAAATAATCCCCTAATCTAAAGCTATCATAATTGGTTCTAAGGGCAATAAGTTTCTTATAGTGTTGCCAAAGAGAACCCGTATCTTGCCTTTGATGTTCAAGGCTGAATTGATGAATTAGATCGGACTTCCAGAAGGAAACCTCCCAGACTTCGCCACTATCTTTGTACCACAAGGCGTTACCCGGATCTTCGGAATTGCTGGTCCACGGAAAAGCCTCACGAACCGGAATATGATTGGCATCACTGCCCCACTCGTGTTTTTGGCCGGTAACTCCTAACTCTTGCCCATAATAAATTGAAGGGACTCCCGGTAAAAGGAGATTCAGAATTGCAGCACTTCGTTTCTGGTTTTCATTACCATTTACAACGGTAGCCCATCTATCCGTATCGTGATTTTCTAAAAAGTTCACCGTGAACGTACTATCACTGAATTTTGTAAGATTTTCTAAAACTACAGCGTGAATTCGGCTAGATTCCATAGTGACACCGGTTGAAGAGGGATCAATGTACATGTCATGAGTGCCTTCTTCCCCGGCAATGGCAAACCGAAGTGGAAAACTAAAAGCGGCATCGGCACCACTTTGCCTGATCATTTGATCACCATATTCGTTCCAATTTGACTGTTCCCCTAAAACAAAAACGTTTGGATTGATTTCTTTGCATGCTGTAAAGATGGGTTGCCAAAAATCCTGATACAGGTTAGTAAAAATCCCCTTATAGTCCAGGTCGTCCATGATATGATCAATTCTAAAGCCATCTACGCCATCGTCAAAATTTCCATCTTTAGTCGGGTCTACCCAATAGCTGTAGAAATCGATCATCCATTGTTTGACACGTGGGTGATTCAAATCGAGCAAAACAATGTTGTATTTGTTGCCGGGCCATGCTACAAAATCATGCATTGGGGATTTAGGAGGCATAAAAATTTGTTCCGGATGCTGATTTAACGAGTCAGCATAGTAAATGAAGTCCGAATACTCCGAGCCTGGGTTTTGGTAAGAATCATCAAACCAGATATTTCCGCTTTGCGCGTATTGGGTTTCCATGTCCATAATGAACTTAAGCCCTTTTTCATGTACAGCGGTAACAAAGTTTAGATAGTCTTCTTTGGTTCCGTATTCCTGGTCAATATTCTTGTAATTTGTAGGGAAATAGTTGTGGTAGAAACCGGATTCGTACAGGGGGGTAAATAGAATAGCGGTAACCCCCAGCTCTTTCAGATAGTCCAGTTTTTGGGTAAATCCATTGAGGTCACCGTGTAAATCACCATTGCTATCGTAAAAACTGCGTTGCATAACGTGATAAATAATTTCATTGTTCCAATTGATTGGAGCTTCAATGGATGGCGATGTAATGGTTTTATCTTCATCTCTTTTTTGGGATGTATTACAGGAAAGGAGTACTCCAAAAATGATAAAAATGAAACGGTAATTAGTAAACTTTCTCATTGGGTTGTTTTTTAAGGGGGAATGTGACACGTCTTAAAATGGTTTTACCCATTGGCACCAGTTTAACGGTAACGTCTTTTTGTTTTGATGTATCAAAAAACTTTCCTTTCAAGGCCAATTCATTTTCTTCTGTTCTTTCATAATAGAAACTTTCAGGGATGTGTAGGTTGTTGTGGTCTTCGTTTTCAGGGAGACAGTGGTAGTCTCTAAATGAGGAATCACCATACCTTTTAATGGTGTGCTCGTTGTGTGGAATAGTATAAGCAAATACTAAAGGACCTTGTTGTACATACACTTCATCGTTATTTGCTTTTTGTGGGGTAATCGGATTGATAAACCTTATGGAGAAAGTTTCATCGGGCTGCCAGGTTTTGGTAATAACATAGAAGTTATTATGAAGATTTACAGTTGCTTTAGGTAAAGAAAAATCTACCGATTCACTCCACTCCGGCTTTCGAAGTCTTATGCTAAATTTCAGGGGATTTGAAGTTTTAATTCTAAAAGTCACTTCATTGGTCCAGGGATAGTTGGTCTGCTGTTCAATGGAAATAGTGTTGGTATTCATCTTTGTGGTCAGTTCTGAAGGCCCGTACATGAGAACAGCGATGCCATTGTCTGCTTTCATATACATCTGATTAAGAAAATAGGGGAGGTTTCTGCCGTAATTCGGTGCGCAGCACACGGCCGGCTCAGAATGTGTAGGCGAATATTTATACCGGGGTTCATTGGTGGATTCACCTCCTTTATAATGCTTCCCGTCTAACCGATAACAATTGTCATGTTTGGAGTACGTAATTGCTGTCCCATCCTGATTTCGGGCACCCAGCATACCGTTATAGGTTAGTTTTTCAGCAGCATCTGCAAATTGTACGTTCCCGGTTTTTTCCAGTAAACTGCCATAAGAGTTTCGTAGTTCCAACATGGCGCAATACTCGGCTGCAGTTTCCGTTGGGTCAGCCTCTTTTTTTAAGATCCACTCATCCCCGTGACCTGCTCCACTGGGTAAAATACAGGACTCCAATTTTGAAAGCATATTGGAATAAGCACTTTCCAATTCCGGATACCCGGTATGATAATAGGCATTGAGCATCGAACGAATATGCTCATACGTATGAACGCCATGACCCTCAAAAAGGGAATCTTTCTCAATTAAATACGGATAGCGCAAATCATTAAAGGATCGGTTTATACCATAAGTGGAGAATGCTTTGTACAAGTAGGTGGCATAGTCCTGATATTCCATGTTGCCCGTAATCCGATATAAGGTTTCACACACATCGGTCAGCATCAGGCCGTGCGTGACGCCACCAAAAGCGTTTTTCAGATCAAAAGGATGTTTCCCGTTTTCTCCATAGCGTTCCATGGTCAACTTCATAGCGCGTTCTACGGCATCTAGCACTTCCTTTGTATTTGTGAATTCGTAATAGGCCAATAGGGTTCTGAAAGCCGTGGTTTGCGCCCACAGCTCCCCATTAGAACCTTCATGCTGGTAGCGAAGATTGGGTTTGTATATCCCTATATAACCATCCTTGTCCTGAGAATTCAGCAAGTTATTGACAATGTCGTGTGCCTGTTCCATGGCGTTTGCATTTTTGGTTAAAAAGGCGTGCCGTACAAAACCATCCCACCAATTCCCAATGGTTTCCGCATTCCACCACATAATGGATTTTTCCCAGGCTGCTCCCGTTAGTACCAAATCTCCCATTTCAGGAATGTCCTCCATCCCTCCCCGACGGGCGGTATAGTACAGGTCATCTGCTTTGATTCCGGGATAGAGTTCATCCAGTGCACCCACAATTCCGCTTTCCAAATCATTTTGCATCATGTTTAAAATCCACCCTTTAGGGAATACACTACCGGTTTCAAAAGGCTGGAAACGAGGTTTTATGGGATGGGTCTCATTATTGAAGAATTGCATTGTAGCACTATCATCCGTAATGTGTTCCCCAACTTTATTGACATTTTCAGAAAAGCTTTCACCTTGGGAGTTTTCTTTGGATAGTTTACAACCCCATAGCACCATGAAAACTATAAAAAGTACTTTTTTCATTTTAGCACGGTTTTTAAATACGCTTTCATTTTAATGTTTAATTCACTTTGATTACCTAAGGGTTCCCGGGTAAATGGCATACCGGGCATGTAAGGAAATGGACCAAACTCCGGGGTAATTGCTATCTCCCTGTGCTTTGAATGATGGTCTGCTATAGCTTGCCACCATTTAACGAATCGGTTAAGATGCGTATTCCATTCCGGCGCAAAGGGATGATTGACTTGTGGGGCTTGTTCATGGCCCACCCGGGCGTGAATGTGATAGATCCTTGGAATTATCTGAGCGATGATGTCTTCCTGATCCTGCAGCATGGATTCTGAAACAACACACCAGTGTGAAAGATCTCCGGCAAATTTTAAATTTGGGAATACTTCCAAATAGTGTACTGTAGTTCTGCTGTGAAACGTAAATCTTCCCCTGTGAATCTCATGGTATACCGGGATCTCATGTTTTTGGGAGAATTCTTCAATAGCTTCAATTATTTTACAATTGTCCGAAAAAGAATAATAGTCCTTACCGGTGTGCGAATTAATGAATGACGGACGATACTGCACCAAATCTTCCAAGCGCTTCATCACTTTGCCGAGGTAGTCTTGTGGTGCTTCCGCTTTCACTCCGAAAACTTGTTGTACCCCACAAATAAAATGGGGGTTTTCTCGGCGAACAGTGTTAAGCGTTTCGTTGAAGGAAGCTTCGAAAACAGGATCCCGGGGAACATTAATTTCAATGCCATCAAAACCGTTGGAGAGGGTATGGTCCAGGAAAGCCCGAGGGTCTAAATGTTCACTGCCCCAATAAGGATATAGATATTTCGGGGTATTCATTTAATAGAGCACAGGGTTTAGTGGCGTATTAATAATCTTGCCTATTTCCGCACCGGGACACCAGGTATTCCAGTCATTGATTTGCCCTTCATTCTCCGGTTTTTTCAGGATCATGTTTTTATCCATGTAAATTACGGTCATCACCTTACGTGTCTCTGCGGTTTTGTTAGCACCTGCGCGGTGAAAAACCCATCCGGAATGGAAGCTGATCTCACCGACATCAAAAGGGGCAATAACATGCTTGAAGTCGGTTACTTTTAAGCGTTTTTCAATGAGTACTTCGCTATCATCCCCAATGGACAATTCCCTGCCTTCTAAAATTTGATGACTTCCGGCGCTGAATTCCAGCGGCCCCATGTTTAGCGGGGTTTCCTGTAAAGGGATCCAGGCGGTAATGGTTTTATCGGTTGCTAAAGGCCAGTAGTGTTGGTCCGCATGCCAGGGGGTAATGCCACCGCCGCCTTCTTTGAACAACGCCTGATCGTGATACAGTCGTACTCCTTCTACCTGCATCAAGTCTGCGGCGATCTTTGCCAGACGTTTACTAAACACCAATTCCTTTATGTCCTCATCTTGTTGCCACAAGTTGAATAATTGCAAAAATGCCTTTCCATAGGTACTTCGATCTTCTAAGGGAATGTCTTGCTGATTTAGCTCCTCCACCTTTTTAGAGATTACCCGATTAAAATATGCCAGGAGGTCAGCGTTCAGGACCTGTTTTAAGGTAATGTATCGATTGGTTTTATAGAAATCTATATGTGCTGCAGTTACGGTATAGGGTTGGTTCAAAAGTTGTAGTGTTTCCATGATCTAAATACTATTAATGCCTCAAAATTAGAGGGAAACCCGAGGAGTTTCTTTTTCGATTTTAATCCAAACTATGCGTATTTAAACATATCATGGTATTTTTATATTTAAATAGGTTTATAATAAACTGTTTTGAAAGCAGAATTAGAACAAATTGGAATTGAGGCGACAAAACGGTCTTTTCATTTTTTTAAAAGGGAGACGGTGGCTTTTGAACCCTTTTGGCATTACCATCCCGAAATAGAGCTCACCTTTATCCTTCATGGGGAGGGGACGAGATTTGTCGGGAATTCCATTGCGCCTTTTTCAAATTATGACTTGGTATTGGTGGGGACGAATATTCCCCACAACTGGGTGGGCTTAAAGCACAATCACTCGGAAAAACAAAGGGCGATGGTTTTTCAGTTTAACCCTACCATTTTTGCCGCTTTTAGGGAATGTGAAGATTTTCATGCCTTATTTGAATTGGCGAAACGCGGTATCCAGTTTATCAACCCGACAGAAGCTATCGTTACAAGCATCACCAATTTCGAGAACCTAAATAGCATACAGCAGCTCGGCGCTTTAATGGAACTTATACAGCTATTGGTTGTGCACGAAGAGAAAACCCTGTTGACTTCGGAGATCTATACCTACCACCATAATCAAAAACACAAAATAGAGAAATTTGCCAAGGTGAATAACTATATCCTGGATCACATTGACCAAAAGCTAACAGTGGCACAAATGGCCGATCTCACCCATATGGTACCACAGTCTTTTTGCAGGTGGTTTAAACAAAACTCCGGACATTCGTTTATTACATTTTTAAACAAAACCAGGATTGAAAATGCCTGTCACTTGTTAATGCACCGGGATATTCCGATTCAGGAAGTAGCCTTTAGTTCGGGATTTGAAAGTTTGAGCCATTTTAACCGGACGTTTAAGAAGTACAAACACCAAAGTCCCAGGGAGTTTTTACGCGCTCATATCAACCGTTTTTGACCAGGTGAACTACAAACCCGTACGCGATTAAGGAGTTCCGGCAGATCACCATAATTGGGATTTTACCCTTTTGAACGCTCGTCCTAACAAAAGTCTTACCACTGTTAGGGAGCCTAAGGGACACAGAGTAAATTGCAGCGTACGGGTATGTAGGTACTAGGGCTATGCATAGGAATAGTGCAGCCGTTAGGCAGTACTACCTCAAAAATGATGTTGTACAGCACAGATCTACTGACGTACTAATGGGTTGGGTTTTTCGGGCACATATACGGATAAGCTACTGATGAATTCATCAACACTGGTAACATTCTGATCCTTCAAAAAAGCATCCAGATCGTCTCCATTGATTATTTTAACTCTTCTGCTTAATTCGGTCTTAAATTCATCGGTGTAGAAGAAATTGGTGTGTGCGCTGAACTTTGTTTGTTGCAGGGGTTTTAAAAAGATCAATGCATCATAAGCCTCCCACATGGTTTGATTATCCAATGCATTGGCCATATGATTACCAATATAGGGGTGTTTGCCAAATACGTTATTCTGAAAGGGAATAGCTACCGGTTTGTTGCTATTCATTTCAAATGCCCTGTCCCATAGTCCTTCGGCCATTCTTACCCATTTGTAATTTATCCTGTCCAGTCCCTGGGTGGAGGGGTTACTTACGTCCTTGACGGATTCAATGAATAAATTCATATTGTGGAAGCGTACTGAATACGATTTTCCCGGATGCCATTGGTGAAAAAATGTACCTGTGTTCCAATAGAATTCTCCTTTCTTGTTTTTTATTCCTTTGTAGGCATGGCGGGTGTTTGTTAAGAACAGGCCTTTTATTTCAGCATCAAAATTGTCCATGTATTTCAAAATCGTCTTATACATGAAATAGTCACGAGCAACCAGGGATGCTTGAAATATTGTATAGTCTTCCCTGGAATGTAAACCCTCCCAATAGATGGGTTGGTTAACACCAATAATTTTTATTCTCTTGTCTTTCGGTAACTTTTGATTAATGTCCCAAACTTTGGAAAACAATGTCAAATAGGTCTCATAGGGCCAACCATAGCTATAACCTTGCTGAAAAGCTTCCGCTAAAAGAAGTATGTCTTTTGATTTGCTTTGCAAAAAGGAGTCGATAGCAATTTGCGTTGTAGTGGAAAACACTTCTAGAAAAATGTAATCTACAGCTTCCGGATGTTTTTCAAGGAATTTGACATAGAATTCAAAAGGCTCCACAGCAGAATGTAGGGCATCGTCAAAAAGGATGAGATCATACCTCTCAATTTGTTCGTTGATAAATGAAACAGGCTCTTTTCCCACTTTTTGGATTACGTCAAAGTACTCCTCAACTTTTTGCGAATAACTGTTCATGACCAATGAAAAGGTGATACAGACGAACAAAGAAAATCTCATGATTATTTTTTTATGTACATAATAGTTTCTTGTATAGCGTGGAACCCTCCATTCTATACTAAAGAAGATTCAAATTGCGGTGATACTGTTGTACTTTGCTATTTTTTACTCCGTTGGGATGGGTAATTTATGTTGTCTTAAAAAAGACAGTTTATCCCAATAGCCCCGTTGAAATTTAATTTTCCCGTTTTCAATTTGAAAAAATCCGCAACCCCGCAGTCCCAAGGGGTCTTTCCATTCCAGAATTCCCCAATCCTTATCTTCAAAAATGTTCTCAACAATGCAAGTCATATTCGCCTGGTCAAATTCACGCACAAACATTTCCCGGATAGCAATTTTGCCAACAACCGGTTGCTGGGTCACCTGATGATTAATGGCGTCATCGTGATAAAAATTCGAAATCGCTTCCGCGTTCCCGGCGTTAAAGGCTGCCACCCATTTTTCGATTAATTGCTTTGGTCTCATTTGTAATTTTGTTTTTTAGTATGAAGCACTACGTTTTGTGTTTTGCCGACCCAAAAGGGCAACCAGGTACGCTACACCTTGTTAGGGGCTGTTTTCGTATAATATTTCAATACCTCATTTGCTCTTTGGGTAACAAAAGGATTGGGCTCATTAACTTTTCCAATTGAGGTAACCATGTTATTCATGGTTCTTTCCAGCACCCATTTTCCATCTTTGGTTTTCTTTGAATTCAATAATTCTATTGCCGGAATTAATTCTTCCGACTCAACCTGTTCTCGTTTTAGTAGCCAAAGTATTTCCAAGAAATCTCCTTTGTAAAAATTTGGAAATGTGAGTAAATCCAATTTGTTGATCATAATCTTATCAGGATTTCTAGAGCTATAACATACTTTATGTTTTAATATGAAGCTGATACATTTTTCTTTTAGCAGTTCAACTTTTTCATTACGCCTGTCATTTGGGATAAAAGAAATGCCTTTGAATAGCTTAACAATGCCCCAATAACAACTATGCTTCCCGTAGCAACTGGTGTTGGTACAAAACTGATTTTTCGGGGCTTCATATTTCCCATCGTCAAATCGTTGATTCTTGTAAAAGAAATCCAATAGGCTATTACTCTTTTCGTCTGGCCCATCATTAAAGTAGCAATCCAAATACAGCATATTTCCATTTAAACAGGGTATTGGAAAATGGTCCTGTTTTAATGAGTAAATGCCATACGTTTCATCAAACAAATGGTTTTTTACTATTTGCAATGGCTTTTTAACTCTAACATCATCTTTGTCACACCCAAGTTCTGCCAATAGTAGTAAGGCCCAAAGTGAGGCTTTATAGTTTGGGACATAATGCAGGTAGTCAGGATAATACTTATGTGTTTTAGGGATCACTTTCCAAAGGCCATTTTTATCCTGGCGATCAAAAATTCTTTCAATTATGTTTTCTTTCCCTTTTAACACTTTATATTCTTATAGTTGCGCTTAATGGTCGGGGCTATGATTCCTGCCTGCCGGCAGGGTAAAAAACGAGCTGTTTTTTTGTTACCCTAATTTAGGAATATTTAGAGAGGGACTTCAAGGGAAGGACGATTTATAGCTATTGTTAGGTGCTGGCTTTTATTTCCTTTTTTAAAATTTCTTCTAATCCCAAACTATTTAAAAAGTCCAGTTTTCTTTCAAAGTCGAATCCATTGCCAATGAACTCAAAGTTGTAATTTTTGGATGTAAGTCTAAATTCCAGTGGTTCAATAGAATACTCCCATGGTCTAAATCTAAAATATCTCGCATATAAGATTGAGACTCCTAGTTTTAGTAGAATCCACATTGGATAGGGAAAAAAATCCTGATTTCTTCTTTTCCGCGAGTGATTTTCAATTCTGAAATGTCATTGAATGGTAATGGAATCAAGGTTCTTTTGTTTGAATAATTCGTATGCAACAAAAGTCCTTGAGTTCTTTTTTCAAAGTTGCATTTCGAATCCTGTTTCAGATTTTCGATGCTACCAGACTTATTGACAAATGTTTTGAGAAAAAGCCCCGGACCACCGATGATTTTTGGCTTCATCCATCTCTGCCAAATCGGAGGTCCAACAAGCTGATTTATTTTTCGTTCGTCAATATTTTTCTCTGTTAATATCATTTATCAGCTTGCACATAACGGTCTCGGCTATGAGTAGTTGCGAGGGTTAGCACTTAACTCCCGCCCGTACCGAACAGCACGTTCGGGCGGGTTGCGAGTACACACCAAGCTGAAAATCTGCGAGGATTTTCAGAAGTATACGATAACAAGCAATTACTTATAGCCATTGTTGTAAATAGTGTTTTATCTAACTTTTATAAATTCGAATTCAAAATGTGGGCTATTTGTACAAGACCATTGCCAAATAGGTGCTCTATCTTCAACAGAACCACTCCTAACATGAAGACATTTCCCACTATGTTTAGCCTTTATATTATAGTACTTTCCTGTTGTTGGTATTATTTCAAATTCAAAATGAGGTTTGTCTATACAAGTCCATTGCCATAACGCAGCGCGATTTTCAACAGAAGCGTTCGTAATATGCAGACATTTCCCACTATTGACAGATTTAATTTTATAATAGTTGCCTGAAGGAATAATTTCAAAAAGAAAATGTGGCTTATCAGTACAACTCCATTGCCATATTTCAGCTCTGTCTTGTTTAGAAGCATTCGTAACGTGCCAACACTTACCACTATTTTTAGCTTTAATTTTATAAATACCTTTTTGTAATTTATTACTCTCAGTTTTTATCTCGATTTTATCAACAACGGAAACCTCTGTCTTTTTTGGTAAATCAATAACAACGTTTTTTACACCTTTGAAATTAATCACTATTAAAGCATCTTGGTCACTATTTATTCTTTTAAATATTTGAGACTTGGTATCTCCATCTATAAATTTTATTCCATTTTTTAAAATATTAATTCCCTTTGATGAAATATTGAGAACTTGAATATCACCTTCAATTTCTGGTGTTAGGGCAGCTCCGCCTTCCCAAGTAAGACTTAAACTGAAATTTTCATAAATATCACCCACTATGTCAACCTTCCACTTTTGTTCTGACATACAAGACTTCCAAGCGTCAATTGAAGGATTATTAATTGTTTTAGAAATTATACTCTGTACTTCAAAGTCTTCAACTTTAACCTCTCCAAATTTTTCATATTTATTCTGTAATTCTTTTAGTTTGTTTTTTGAACCGCCAAGTGAAAACTTTTTGAATACATTAATGTCAATTCCTGAATCACGACTTGCTTTTTCGATTGACTCATTTTTAATTAAAGTCTTTATAACTTTAGTATAATCGGTAAGATTATAAGATTGATACTCATTATAAATACTTTTCAAAACATCTGAACACTTATCTTGACTAAAAGTCAAATTTGTCAGTAAAGCAGTAATTAAAAATAATAGTAAGGTTTTCATTTTTTTTTGGTTTAGGTTGGTTGACATTATTTACAACAAGTATATATGATTATTGATCATATATCTCCTATACCCCTAAGATAACCAAAGCCAATCCCTTTTGTCTTAGGGAATACCGTAAAACTGTTTAAAAACCTGCTTCTAAGGCGCTAGAGCCTTCCAACAAACGTTTAGCCAAAATTGCACGTATTGCAATAGTATACTAAGTCGTAGAAAAGATCGCCTGGTAGCCGGCCGCTATTGAGACTGTACAAAACCCCGAGGCGATGGTGTCACCCCTAAAGCAACTCCAAAATCTCCATCAACCCCCGACTGTTGTGATAGGGGCACTTCCAGGGGCCTATCTTATCTTCTTGTTGGTACGGTTTGCCGTCCGCAGCTACTCTAAAAACCATTCCCTATTTTGTGGTCGATGATGTGGTTTTGGTTTTCCAGTAGGACTCAGCTTGCCTAACACGATTTTGAAAAGACTAATACTTTAAATTCACTTTTATGGTGAACCTGATGCTGTAATAGACTGGTTTTAATTGCCTTTTCAAGTAGTTTGGGTTCACTTCCAGGGCCTATAGTGAGAAGCTTTGGCCCTGTTATTGGTACTCCGTTAAAGGGTCTGATAATTACTTCACCATTTGGAGTTCGCTCAAAATAGGTGTAACGTTCTTCATTTCCGATTTGAGCGCAGCCTTTCACGCGTAGTATGTGCTTCGGAAGCAAATCACAAATAGCATAAATACAATTTGCATTGGGCAAATTGGGTAGATCAGTTGAGCATGAAGACCAATGGGCTTTAAGATGTTCTAACTTTTGAGGCTTGTTTTTGGATGGAGCGAGTTTAGGAAGTAGCGTAACATCTACTTCGTCCATGGTTATAATTTCTGCTAATGGGTTCAGTCTACGTAGTTCGTTAACGACAAAGGTTAAACGGTCTGATGCTATAGTTTCAATATGCGTTAATACGATCAAAGAAGATACCTGGATCTGATTTGCTTCAAGTTCATTGTGTTCTCCTCTTCTTTGCCAATTTTTAGCATCAACAACTGATATTTGAACCGGGGGTAGAAACCAATCGTTGAGACCCACACCAAGAAAGCTCATAAGTGAACAAGCATCCGAAGTGCCATTAGCTTCAATAAGCGTAATGCCATTCGTTCGTTGAGGTATCCTATTGACAAAATTTCTAAGTTCATTTATGCCACTACAACAAATGCAACTACCACTAAGCGCCCTGACCTGGTTCGGTGCTATTTGCTCCATAAACTGTTGGGCATCAAGATTTGCATTTTCATAATCATTAAGAATGATAAAAGGCTTCCAACCTTTATCAAGATAGCCGGTCGTCAGGCGTTTTAATAGTGTTGTTTTTCCTGCACCCAAAAAACCAACAACTGTAATAATAGCTTCCATAATATTTTACGTAAATGTCTTTGTCGTACTGTCGTATATGCTAGACGAACATTTCCATTCATGCTCTTTTTTTGATGCGTTAGAATGGTTTCTGCCCTGCCTACATTCCAGAGGCATGTAAACCGGTGGGCAAGTATGATTTCGGGCACTGCATTGCAGTGAAATTATTAATTGTTGATCAATAATAAATAATCAACAATTACTGGTTGAATTATAGTATAGCCTTTAAAATAAACCGTTTATTGCATTTCTATTTATCCTCATTTTCAGATATTCTGAGATACCTCTATTTTCTGTTTACAATTATTCTTTAAGTCGAAAATGGATTTCCTCTATCCCTTAATGTTTTGAGATATTTATTACAATATTCCGTAATCTCATCAAGATTTTCAGAGAAGAATAACTTAAAAATGTTTTCAGTATCACAACTTATTCCTAAAACGTAACCTGTAGGGAATTTTTTAAGAGCAACAGCAGATTCAGTTCGGTCGTCTTCCTCTTTAATTATGATAGGAAATTCCGTTCCACCTTCGGCTAGTTTAGATGCTTCTTCTTCTGTAATTTCTTTCATTCGTTGTCTTTTTAAATGTGTTACAACGGTCTCGGCTATTATTCCTGCCGGCATACCAGAGGCATGTAAACCGGTAGGCAAGTATGATTTCGGGCACTGCATTGCAGTGAAATTATTAATTGCTAATTAATAATAAATAATCAACAATTACTGGCTGAATTATAGCCTTTGTTACAAACCACTTTATTGTCTTTCTTATATTACTGGTCTGGATATGTCAGTAGCAACATAGCAACTTGAATTCCGTCATAAAGGACATGGGCATAAATAAGGGGCATTAGTCGTTTCTTTTTTAGAAAGAAATAACCACTTACCAGGCTTTTAATTCCAATGGTTACCATTCCATATGAACCTTGGCTCCAATGCGCTAAACCTATAATGATTGCTGAAATAAAGATTACGGTTATTGTCCAAATTAACTTTTCAGACCATTTCCATAAGCTGGTTAGGATAAATACACGTATCAGCTCTTCGTACAAGGCAATTCCAATCCAAAGTACAGGTCCAAACCAGATTAGCAGAAGCAGTGGATTTTCCCTCATATCGAGCATCAACCCCAATAACTCCATATTGGAATTGAATTGTAATACATTAGACAACGTCAGTTGTTCCAGATAAAACAGAAGGAAATAAGTAATGGTTAAAAAGAAACCCCATGCAATATCTGTAGTCCATTTTCCTTTCCCCGAATTAAAATCTACAAGATCCTCTTTTAGAAAAAGCTTTTTGATCAATACAAGTATTGCAATGCTCAATCCCCCAAATACCAAGGGATAGGTGATAAGCTCAAGACTGGCAAAACCTGTCGATTGGTGATTCCTGATCCATAACATTAGTCCGAATGGAATAAGGACAATAATGGACAAAGCGATTATGGATTTTATTCTATTCATTTTTTCAGTGGTACACAACGGTCATGGGGATGATTCCTGCCGACAGGGGAGAAAACGAACCTTTTTTGTTACCCTAATTTAGGAAACTTGCCCGTACTTGCTGTAAACAAGGTGGGTTTGAAATGGGACTTGAAGGTAGGGGTGAACCCGACTGAATGCCTCAGTCGGGCAGGTTATAGCTCTTGTTGGCAACAGTATTTTTTTATGTTAGGAGCATGTTGTCCAAGTCCTGTCTCCCGATTATTGCCATAATCTCAACAACTTCTCCATTTATTCTGTAGAATATGCTGTCCACACCACAAACACAACGGCGATATCCATTTTTTAAATAGTCCACGGATTCGAAAGAGTAAGGTCGTTCAGCAATTATCTCGAAGTATTGGAAGAACGTTTCAAAATACCTGTCGGCCTGTGCAAGTCCGAATTTTTTGACGCCGTATTGGTGGATTCGTATTAGGTCATTTTTAGCTTCATTGCTGAGTCTGTAATCAGCCATTCAGCAACGACTTTGACTGATTTAAAATGTCGTCCTTTCCGTCCTTGGTAAATCCGCTCTTTTCGGCTTTTTCGAGTTTGGCTTTAATCCAGTCGATTTGAGCTTGCTGTTTTCTTGCCTGTCGCACAAGGTCGTTGATCAATTCACTTTTACTGGAGTATTCTTGATTTTCCACTTGGGATTTCAACCATTTATCGTTGGGTTCAGTGAGGGAAATACTTTGTCGAGCCATACATCGTTCTATTTGGTGTAAAATTACACCAAAAATGAATCAACTCCAATTTTTTGGTATTGTTGCCAACGGTCTCGGCTATGATTTGTGGCGGCGTGGCAAATCGACTTGCCCTGAGCGGAGTCGAAGGGTAGATTTCCAGCCGTATTAATGTTTAATAGTTTTAAAGTTAGCAAGAACGCAGCAACCCGCCAGGCCGCTGTCGGGCTGCTGAATTATAGCACTTGTTAGCAAATGTTATTCATAATATTTTTAATTCTCACGAAGCAATTCCATTTCTAACAATTTTATCAGGTCATCCACATCCTTCTTCAGTATTTCTATTAGATTTAGCTGATTAACATAGTCGTCTCTTGTACTAAGAACACCTGTTCTAAATTTGTATGATTTTAGGATCTTTTCCACGTCTTTACCTAGTTGCTTCTGCATAACCAGTTTTTGGTCACTAGTTATCTTATCATCTAACTCGAGTGCTTGGATCAAAGATGTATTGACCGACAGATAATTATAAGGATCCAACTCATCTCTATCTGTCCAAAAATTTCCTATGTAATCATCTTGTTTGACTACTTCTTCCCAATCAATTAGCGCTTTGTAATTTCTATCTAATTGCAGTAAGCCATTTTTAATAGTGTCATTTTGAAGAATATTTAAACTTCCACTGCTTATTAACTCATTGAAAGTATTTTGATTGGGAATTATAGTTTGCCACGAGGTCAACTCAAGATATGAAGGAATTAAATTCATGATGGTATCATTATTTCCAACAAATGAGAATTTAATAATGGTATTGGCGGCTTCAATCTTCCTGTTTTTTCTGTCAAAAACAATCTCTAGATAAACTTTATCATTTTTTAAGTCTACCAACAAACGATTTAGAAAGACTGATTCCTTCTTTTCTATATTTTTTTGCTCATTCCAATTGTTTATCTGTAATGCAATAAGAATACCTAGAACTACAAGAATAATTTCTCCAATAGCATAAATTAGATATTTGCTGATTTTATTATCGGTGAGCAATGTTTGTCTAATTCGTCTAAAGATTTTTGCCATTAATTATTCTTTGATCATAATGTTTGCTAACAGGTATATATGATTATTAATCATATATCCAATATACCCCTAAGATATCCAAAAGCTACCCCTTTCCAGAATTTTGCTGTATTTCCTTAAAGTATCTCCAGGATTTCCATTAAACCCCGACTGTTGTGATAGGGGCACTTCCAGGGGCCTACTTTATCTTCGGTTTCATAGGGCACCCCTTTTGAATCCACTCTAAAAGACCATTCTCCATGCTTGATATCAATAATATGTTTTTGGGTAAAGGCCCAAATCTTCATCGCGTTGTCAAGATAGAGTTCGTCCTGTGTAATTTTCCAAATATAGCAGAGCCCTACCATAGCTTCGATTTGTGGCCACCAGTGGCGGTCGGTATCCACCTCCCCGGTAGTGCTGTCCTGAGCGTTGATTACCCCAAATTCGGTATCCAGGGCTTTTTTCAAAAAGGTGTCAGCCACGACCACCCCCAATTTTTCAAAAATGGCGATATAGGGTTGACTGCCAATGGTTCGGGCGGCGTGTAGCAGCAACCAGGCTGCTTCGATATCATGGCCAAAGGAAATTTCAGTGGATTGCTCCACCCAGTCTTCGGTAAAAAACAGGCGCAAATGTCCCTCCTCATCAAACAGTCTGTCCTTAAATAACCGGAGCAATCGCTCCAGCGCGTTTTTGACCTTCGGATCCCGGGAAACCTCAAAAAGGGTGGTGTAGGCTTCCAGGATATGCAAATGGGTATTCGTGGTTTTGGGAGCATTCAGATCTTTTTCGCTCAGACGCACATCGGTAATGGTTTCCCATTGTTCGCCAAAGGCTTCAAAATAACCATCAAATATAGGGTCATAGGCCTTTTCTTCTATCAGTTGGTATAGTGCCATCGCCCACTGTACTACTTCTTCTTTTTCCGAGTACTTGTAGTATTCGGAAAGTGCATAAATACAAAAGGCCTGTGCATAGATCTGCTTTCGGAGGTTTGTCGGCCTCCCTAAATGGTCCACTTCCCAATACACCCCACTGTTTTCAATGTCTTGAAAGTAGTCTCGTAAATAGAAAAAAGCCCTTTCGCACTCGGATTGATAGCGGTTATCTCCATAAAAATTGTTCGCCCGGGAAAAGGTCCAAAGGATACGGGTGTTCAAAATGATCCCTTTGGGAGATATGGGATCCAATTGATTGTTATGATCAATACGCCCATAGAATCCGCCATTACTGTGATCTATGGTATGCTTTTGCCAATACCTAAGAATGCTGGCGAGTTCCTTTTCCAGGCTTTCCTTAAAAGCAATGTTGGGATCGCGCATAGTTTTAGTAGTATCCCTGGTTTGCTTCAATCAAAGACAAAATCGTGTTCACAGAACCGCCTGAGGTCAATTCGTCTTTAGGCGTGTTTTTGCAATAATCCACCAGGGTATCGATATGGGTTGTGGCCACATGCATACGGGTATCGGAAGAGGCGTAATAGATAAATACGGTGCCGTCCGCATCGGCGATCCAACCGTTACAGAATAACACATTGCCTACATCGCCAATAATTTCTGCATCGTCCGGCGCCATAAAATAGCCTCCGGGCTGGTAGGTCACTTTTTCAATATCGTCCAAACCGGTCATAAACAGGTACAATACGTAGCGCAATCCGGCAGCGGTATTGCGAACGCCATGGGCCAGATGCAGCCAACCGTCTTTGGTTTTTAGGGGAGAAGGCCCCTGGCCATTCTTTAACTCATAGATGGTATGATACACTTTGGGATTGATGATTACTTCATCCTCTACTTCGGGATGTGTCATGTCCCGGATATAGCCCAGGCCAATACCTCCTCCGGCACCGGTATCGATAAAGCCGTCCTGCGGTCGGGTGTAAATGGCATAGCGACCATTCACAAATTCTTCGTGCAAGGTCACATTGCGTTGCTGGTTGGAGCCGGAGATCAAGTCCGGAAGTCGCTCCCACGTAATCATGTCCTTGGAACGGATAATACCGGCATTGGCAACGGCCGCCGAGGTATCGGAAGCAGGTGCTGCGGGATCCTTGCGTTCCGTGCAAAAAATACCGTAGACATAGCCATCTTCATGTTTTGTCAAGCGCATGTCATACACATTCACATCGGGTGCTGTTGTCTGGGGTAGTACCAGAGGGGTCTCCCAAAATTTGAAGTTGTCAACTCCGTTATCACTTTCTGCAAAGGCAAAAAAGGACTTTCGGTCTTTTCCTTCCACACGAACTACCAAAACATATTTGTCTTTCCAGTGTATCGCTCCGGCATTAAACGCGGCGTTCACCCCTATCCGTTCCAAGAGTTGAGGATTGGTTTTGGGGTTCAGGTCATAGCGCCAATGTAATGGGGCATGTGCCGCCGTGAGTATGGGATGTTGGTATTTCGTAAAGATATTGGACGGATGGGGGATGGGACTGTTTTTTCGTTCGATCAGGGCATTGTGACGTTCGAATAAGGCATCCAGTAATTTGGTATGATTTGATTGTTCCATAGTTATGTTGTTGTGTTTTCTGCTCGCCTTTCGGTGAGTTCTTTATTGATTTTTTGCATAAAGCGATCATCCAGTTTATAAAAGACCAGGATGGCAGCGGATAAAAATGCTCCCAGGGCGGGTAGGATGCTTATCATCATCCGGATGCCTGTTTTAGCCGCTTCGGTCTGTTCCATATTGGCTTCAAACCCATAAAAGGCCAAAATCCAACCGGTTAGTGCGCCTCCCAGGGTCCATCCCATTTTCTGGGACATTGAGGAAGAGGAAAACACCAACCCTGTAGCCCTTCGCCCTGTTTTCCATTCCGAGTAATCGGCAATATCCGCATACATTGACCATAGCAATGGAAAGATAATGCCTGCGCAAATGCTAATTAGAAATTGGAACACAAAGATCAAGATCACATGTTCCGGCTGAAAAAAGTAAAAGAGGATACTCAATACCGTGGCGGTGGTCATGGCTGTAATAAAAGTGAGTTTTTTGCCTACCCTGTCGGAAACGGGCTTGGCCATGAGCACTCCTAAAATGTTGGCGCCTTGTCCTAAGACCAAATACAGGGTGCTAAAGGTTAGGGGAACGTTGAGCAAGGGTAATTGAAAGGCGTCCTGGGTCTGAAAATAGTATTTAAAATAATAGATGGTAGCGCCATCTCGGATCGAGTTAAAAATAAGGGTGCAAATGCCGGCGCCCAGAAGGATAAACCAGGGCTTGTTTTTAGCAAGGTCTTTCAGATCGTTTTTGAGTGAGGTCTTCTGTTCTTTGGGAGGTTGGATACGTTCCCGGGTCAGGCGAAAGGTGCCATAAAACAATACCACGGCCAATACACTGTAAATGGCCATGGTGGATTGCCATCCTGTTTGCGGGCTGGACTCCTTTCCTAAAAATTCCACCAGGGGCTCAGCAGTGGCTAACACCAGGATACTTCCGGCAAATGCGAAAATGAACCTGTAGGAGGCCAATGAGGTTCTGTCCTTTAGGTCAGAGGTCATTACACCCAGTAGGGAGGCATAAGGAACATTCACCGCTGTATACACCAGCATCATCGAACAATAAGTGACATAGGCGTAGATGATTTTCCCGGAAATCTCCAGGTCAGGAGTAGTAAACAACAGCACTCCGAAAATGCCGAAGGGAATCGCCATCCAGAGCAAATAGGGCCTGAACTTCCCCCATCTGGTGGTGGTCCTGTCTGCCAGAATTCCCATTAGGGGATCATTAAGGCCGTCGAAAATGCGGGTAATAAGAAACATCGTCCCTACCACTGCTGCGGAAATGCCAAAGACATCGGTGTAAAAAAAGAGCAGGTACACACTGAACATCTTCCAGTACATGGAGGAGGCAAAATCTCCAAATCCGTAGCCCACTTTTTCTTTTAAGCGAAGTTTTTCCATGAGTTGGTGGTTTAGTAGTTAAGCGGCTAACGAATGTTCTTTAGTTCTCCTAAAAAGAGCACATGATCAAGTGCCTTAAATTTTTTGAAGTCTTCACTGCTTTCTTGTCCTTCAAAAGGGGCATAATAATGGTTAGGCCAGGCATTGCGCCAAAAGAGTGCCCAAGCGATACCTTTATCCGCAACATTTTTGTCGAGTACGTTGGTCCACCAGTCTTCCACAGGGATCATATTCAATCCTCCTTCGGTCATAGCATAGGGTTTGTTTTTTTCTTTCCCGATTTTTGCCAGTAAGGAGAGGTTGTCCTCTAACAGTGTTATGTATTCTTCGGTAGAATTCTTGTGATAGAGATCCATTCCCAGGATGTCCACATAGTCGTCCCCGGGATAAAACCTAAGGTATTCCTCTTCGCTTTGTACCACATCGGAAGAATAGCAGTACAACAGGTTGTGTACCTTGTAGGTATTGGTCAATAGGTCGTACGTCTGTTTCCATAGCAGTTGAAATTCTTCCGGAGTACAATTGCCATGCCCCCACCAAAACCAGGAGCCGTTCATTTCGTGAAAAGGTCGAAAAACGATGGGGATAGGTTTTCCCTTTTTGGTTTTGAGGCCATGCGTAAAGGCGGCCACTTTCGCCACCCACCCCTGATATTTGGGATGTAATACACCCCCATCAAGGATAGCATTTACGGCTGGTGACGGATCCCATGCGGATTTTTTGGTTACAGGATTGTCAGGATGCCAACTTATGGTAATAATCCCCCCTGTGTCATGTGCTTTTTGGATCAGCCGGGTCATGAGATCAAAATTGACCGAATCCAGGTTCTGTTCGTGACCCAGTTCAATATGACCAATTTCAAAACCGAATACCCCGGGAAAGTCACCTGAAACTTCAGCTACATCGCTCTTGTGCAAAGAACCGTCATTTTTCCAGCCCAAGCCGTAAGCTGTCGCGTCCTGATGCCCGAAGGCATAGCCACTTTTCGGGATTTCCTTGATACGGAGCATCAAATGCTTAACACTTGCATCGGCATTTGGATCAGTGACGCGTATCGCGGCACTTTCTTTCAATAGGGTACTTTTACAGCTCATACTGAGACTTGTTAGGAGTATTAGGGCGATCAAGGGTATGATCCGTGAACCGAAAACATTCCTATAATACCTAACCGTATTTTGATTTTCAATTTTTATAGTGTTCGCTCGCATTGTTAGTAAGGTTTACTTCGGATGGCAACTACTCCGGGGGATAATTTGCCGGATCACTGAGGGTACCACTGGCATTGACGGCTTTTATTTCATACACCCCAGAAGCATCCCCCAAAACGTATTTAGTACCATAGGCCTGGTGCACAAATTCCCCATCCTTATAAATGTTATAGGCCACGACCCAACTCCCTGTATCAGGATCATCACAAGCTTCCCAAACCAGGGTTTTTTGCCCATCTTTTTCAAGGAGTTGAATGTTTTGAGGGCGGGTCGGAGGAGTTTCATCCAACTCAGGTACATCCCCCAGCATGAGCGCTTCAATTTCCTGTGCAATTAAGGTATCCTTTCTTTTCTTTTGAATATGGCCCTGCTTTCGGTCTACGGTATCCTCCCAGGAACATACGCCCTTTTCCGTAAGGGTGATGGTGCCATTAGTAAAGGCGGTATAGTTTTCCCCTTCACCACGAATCGCGTAGTGCAGGGCGCATTGGTCATTGCTGTGCCGGCTGATGTCATGGGCTCCCCGGCGATATTCAAAATACTTTTCATACCCGACACGGATAATATGGTCATCCGGTAATGCTTTTAAACCTTGTCCGGTCATCACATTACCATTGTTGGCATTAAAGTAGTCGCCATTGCCATTTTCCCAACCGGATGCCATAAAAGGAGCCGGACAGTTTTCAATGACATAGCGGCACATGAGGTTGCGCTCTTCATTCAAACAAGACCAGTCTGTGTAGGAACAAAGATGCTCCGACCCTCCCCAGTTGGTACGGTCCCAACCCTTGTTGTCCAGGAAATTGCCCCCCATGGTAGCCACCAGAGCCACTTTTTCGGCCATCAATTGTTTCCCGGTCTTGGTACTGATTTCATCCGGGCCGGACTTCAGCAGGCCATATACATTATGCATAGTACCCACCACAATGATGGTAATGCTGGAGTCCTGAGCGCTCTCCAATATTTCCCGGTACAACTTCACACCGTCACTGATATCTTCCCATTTTTCATGATACCTTGGGTAATCCCGGGATATGTGGTAATCATAGCTTTCTTCCGGAGCGGCTTTCTTTTCAGGATAGCCCATATAATCGCCCACGGGGATGGCTTTTCGGTTATAGAAATAATTAACTGCACTAATACAAAGTGGAGATTCTTTTTGATGCATCGTGTTAACAATAGCAAGGATCTCACATTCCCCGTTGGTTGCCATATTGTGCATCATGGCCATACAACCCATATCATCCGGGTCGTAGGATGGGTCGGTGTCAAGAATTACTTTTTTTTGCGCGTTTGCTGCAACAGTCAGCAGCAGTAGCAGGAGTATAGTTTTTTTCATGGTCTAAAATTTGCCTAACATAAATTTTTCAATTTCCTCTTCCATCTGTGCTTTGGACCAGTCCAAAACCAAATAGGTATGTTCTGATGTATCCGAGACCTCCCAGGTATTTCTTCCCTCAGGATCTGGCAAACAAATGCCGTTGCTACCGCGGTGCCAATAAGTGCCGATCCCTCCCCGAACCGCGTACAGTACTGCAGTTTGATCGTAGGTTGAATTGTCATAGATCTTTCCCTCAAACTGATGGTTGAGCCAGGGGGCGTACTTGCAAAAATGATAGAAGCCCAAGTACAAAGGGGAAGCTTTCGGCAGATCATTAAACACTTCCCCGGTTTTGATATCCAAACCAATTTCATACCCTAGAAAGGTGATGGGAATGGTATTCAATTTCCCTAAAACATATTGTGTAACTCCGGGCATGTTACCATCAAAATTCCATTCCCTGCGTTCCCCACTTGGGAATTGTCCTCCCATGATCACAAATTCCTTCACTTTTTCGGAAATAAGCTCGAGACCGTTACGCGATGAATGGCTATCTGCTTTGGAATCAATTAGTCTTTTGATATTGAGCAACGGACCGACCGTGACCAAGGTGATGCTTTGATCTTCGGCAGCGCCAAGGAGTTTACGATACAGGGCTGTAGTTTCCAACGCTTTTTCATAGGAGGTGTCATGGGGTAGATTATCGGCCAGCACTTTGGTATGGTTCCATTCGGTAACCTGCACCTCTTCCGCCCTACGCCCGACAGGGATGTCCGGATTCCCATAAAACGTATTTACAGCATCTATGGCACTTACAGCATATTTTTCCGTGTTCCAACACATGACCGCCAACAGTTCAATTTCATCTCTATTCTGAAAATGATTGAGCATGGCTAAGGCCCCCAGGTCGTCAGCATCTCCCCCAAAATCGGTATCGAAGATGATCTTAGTTTGTCCAACTACAGGAAGGGTCAGTAGCACAAATAATCCTGTAAAAAACCATTCAATGCTATTGTGTTTTGAAATCATGACTAATGGGTTAGCAGGTTCTCCAATAGTTGGTAGCTAGTCGCATCGTGGGTCTGATATCGGAAAATATCCAGATCCCCGTCATTGTCAAAATCTGCTACCTGGCCATTATAAATGCCGTCTTCAGCCAGTACTTTTGGCTGCCATTCGGTATGATCTTCATTGGCCAGGAAAATAGTTATCGGGAAGGTATCAAATTCCAAGCCTTCGGCCCGGGATTTGTTAACGCCTGCCAGGACATCATAGTCCCCATCCTGGTCAAAATCGAACACCTGTAATGTATGGCAGGCCGGAATACTATTCGCGATGACGTGTTCCTGCCAGGTATCCCCTACATTTTTGTAAAAGGATAAAGGATAGCCCGCGCGTTCGGAATGGCTGATGAATACCTCACTTTTTTTGTCTCCATCTAAATCACGTAAAAAGATCTTGGTGCCATTACGCGACCAATCCCCGGTTTGAGTATTCCATTTTGAATCGATAGTATCGGTTTCCCAGGGGAGTTGTAGGTTTTCTCCCGGGCAGTAGAACACATGGCCCTGGGCGACGATATCGGGAAACCCATCGCCGTTCACATCGCCAACATCCATGCCTTCATGGAGGTTACCGTAGTTGGTGTATTCCTGGACCAATTCCCAATCGTTAGCGTCGTGTTGTTGAAAAATGCGTAACGTACTGGTCTCAAAACTAACGGTAGCGATATCCCGTTTTCCGTCATTGTTAAAGTCCGCAATGCCAAGGTCTTTGATAAAATTAGGTGCCTCACCAATGGCGTGTGCCTCCCAGCCCGGATTTTCGTACCAGAATAAGACTGAGGGTTGGTTGGCTGCTTCCCATTCCCCGTTGTGATGTGCCGCGACGATATCCATATCCCCATCATTATCGATGTCTGCTGCCTCAATATCCCCCATGGCAAATTCATCAGGAAGATCAATCAGGTTTTTTTGCCAAAGGCCTTTCTCTTTTTGCCCTTGATAATATCCCAATTTGCCACCGTACCCATTATTGTCTATAAATAGTAAATCGGTGATGCCATCTCCGTTAAGGTCAACCGGGTCATGTGCCCATAAAAAGACAACTGAGTCTGCAATGGTAGTACGTTCAAACGCCAGGGTTTTGGTGGGCGCTTCAGCTTCTTCAACCGCTGCTTTTTTAGCTTCCTTACAACTACCCAGGCAAAGGAGTATCGTGAGGAAGGCAAGTTGAAATGTAGTCTTCATAGTGTTATTTTTTAGTCAATGTTGTTGTCAAGAATTCAGAAAAACGATGGTGTTCCGCTTGATCTCGGATGGCTTTCGGATAGAATCCTATGATGAAGGTTTCGATATCATTAAACAGGGGATTCGTGGTTTCTCCCCTACCAAAGCCAAAAACTGTCATCCCGTCCTTGCTTTGGATACCGGCTTCCGAGTTCCCCAAATAGGAGATCAGACCTTTTTTTGGGGTATCGGTGCTATGGGCCATATAAAAGGTCACGTCCAGATCTTTAACCCCAACATAGGCCCAGGCTAGCGATTGAAATTGGGCTTCTCCTTTAAAGAAGTCAGGAGCCTTTGATACGGGGCCTTCGGTAGGGGAACCGAAATAGTAGGAATTGGGTTTGAATTTACCCCCTGGGGTTCCTTCATATAAAAACCAGTAGTTGCGTTCAGGATCGGTAGTTAAGACCTCAAGTTGAGCATGGTCATCGTAAAAGGTCCAACGCCATTTCCATTTTTTGCTTACCGACTCCGAATACAGTTTTCCGTCTTCAAACCAGGAAGTGCACTGGTCAAAACCGGGGTGACCCGCTCCATTGTCGTCCCCTTGATACACCATATTGGGGATACCTCGGAAGGTTCCGGCAGCCCCTTGCGGATAGTCCGAAGAGATTTGTTTAAAAGCGATCCAATCGTTGCCATATTTGTCCAGCATACGGGAGAACCCCCCTCCGGCGATGTCATAGTAATATGTGACCGCTTTTGTGGTGATCACATAATGGTCCTTGCCTTGATATTGGGTAATAAGACTGTCCGCTTCTTCATGTTTCGAGCGGTTTTTCCAATAATGCACCCAGCGATAATTGTCCCAGGCAGCACCGATGATATCGAGATCCCCATCGCTATCCATATCAAAGGCTTTGGCCCCCAAATGGTTTTCCTTTCCGGTATCTAAAACCGTTTTGGTAAAAGTGGCATTGCCATCATTTAACCAAAGCTGTACTTCCAGTTGTTCCCCTTTGTGTTCTGCGGTAAGAATGTCTAAATCCCCATCGCTATCCATATCCAGGACATCTAAATTATTGCTGGAATATTGGGTGGTCAGGGTGGAAGTTATCCACGCATCGTCGGAATTATTGCGGGTAAACCATAGGACATTGCTATCCGGTTCCAAACCAGGATAGCGTTCTTCAGCGACAATAATCTCTACTTTGCCATCGCCGTTCAAATCCCCAATCTTTACACGGTCAATAGGATGTTTGGTTTGGGCGACATAGTGGTCTTTCCAGGGAGTATCGAACTGGCCTTCGTTTTCAAACCAGACCAGTATTTTGGGTTCTTCTTCTCCATCCGGTCGCCTTCCACAGGCAATATCCAAATCTCCATCCCCATCGATATCCCCCACACCAATGCCCTCATCGGAAGTGTTAGGTCCGATCAGCTGGGTGGGCCATGCCATTTCAACGGGGTTTTCCGGAATCGAGATCAGATATACATTGCCATTTCCGGCAATCAATAGCTCCTGCTTCCCACCAGGAATGATTTGCGCCTTTTCAAAACCTTGACTATTGATGTGCGAGGTGGCGGGAACTTCTGCGATTTTTTGGCGAACATAACGGGTTCCTTTACGATTCACCGCTTCGTACCAATACATATTTGGCAGGGCTTGTGCTACAATATCAGCATAAGGATCGCCATCCACATCCAGGATAAAAATGCCATCCACATTATCGTCAAGAACAGTGCGTTTCCAGGGATTGGCGGGCTCCTGCTTGGGTTGATGGTAGATGTATCTTCCCGAAACAATATCCAACAGGCCATCGTGGTCCACATCACCGGCGTCAAGGCCAAAATACCGCAACCATTCCGGTTCGTTCCAGTCGCCCCATTTTTGCTTCATGCTATCAATAGCCCTATACTCCCACTGCGGGTAAAGGATGTTACCGACCAGGCAAAGGCTTATGGTAAGGAACAGATTCTTCATGATTTTTGAGGTATTGGAGCAACCGAATCGCGTTCGATTAGCACAGGTTTCAACATTTGAGGGGTCACTTTTTTTTCGTCCATTAGCTCAAAAAGCATTTCCACGGCTACTTTTCCTATTCCCTCCATGGGCTGTTTGATGGCTGTTAGTGAGGGAGAGAGTAATTCAAAATAGGGCTGTTCATCAAAAGCGATCAAAGAGATTTCATCAGGGATACTAAAGTCATATTCTTTCAAGGCTTTCATACATCCCATAGCAATTTGATTATTCAAGGCAAACAGCGCTGTTGGGGTGTCCGAGCGTTCGAGAAGTTCCTTGGTACTTTCATAACCATTGATCATACTGTAATCGCTACCGGCAATTGTAATGCATTGCGAAAGGCCGTGGTTTTGCATCGCGCTTTCGTACCCCTTCACGCGATTTTCATTAGGGGTGGTGCCGGTAAGTCCCTGAATACAAGCAATATGGCGATGACCTTTTTCAATTAAAAATGAAGTAGCCTCATAGGCGCCAAAAAAACTATCTGTAGTAACATAGGGGAGGTCTTTGTGCTCAAAATAACGGTCAAGCAATACTACAGGAACGGTGACTTTTTTTTGAAGATGTTCCCATTTCTCGCCTACAGGAGCTACCAAAAGCCCATCCACTTTGCGGGAGAGGAGTAGTTGTACGGACTCCTCTTCGATCTTCGTATCATCTTTACTATCGCAGAGCAGTACCATTTTGCCCCTTCTCCGAAGTTCCTCTTCAACGGTTCGCGCCAGATTGGCAAAGAAAGGGTTGGATATGTCGGGAATGATGAGTCCAATCGTGTTCGTCTTTTGCAACCGCAGGTTTCTTGCTATTTGGTTTGGGGCAAAATCCAATTGGTTGGCCATTTCCCGAACACGCTGGGCGGTCTTTTCACTAATACGGTATTTTTTCTCCTGCCCGGTGAGTACACGAGAGACCGTTGTGGTGGACATTTCCAGTTCCCGGGCGAGTTCTTTTATTGTCATTGGTGGTAGTTAGGCGCGTGCAGCTTTTTAGAAAACTTGGTAATTCCGATATTAATTCCTAAATTGCACAATCGTTTGTGCAAAACTAGATATTTATTTTGAAATACTAAAATGGGACAGCAAAAAATTATTGTTGTAGGGAGTAGCAATACAGATATGGTGTTGAAATCCAAACACTTACCACTTCCTGGCGAAACAGTCCTTGGCGGGCGGTTTACCATGAATCCCGGTGGGAAGGGGGCGAACCAGGCTGTGGCTGCCGCACGCCTTGGAGGGGAAGTGATTTTTATCGCAAGAGTGGGCAATGACCTTTTTGGGGAACAGGCAATAAACGGCTTTGAAACGCATGGGATAGCGACTCGATTTATCACTAAAGATGAGCATGAAGCTTCCGGGGTAGCCCTGATCATGGTAGATGCAAAAGGGGAGAATTCTATTGCGGTAGCTTTGGGGGCTAATGCTACTTTAGATAAAACCCATATACAACCTGCCCTTAGGGAGCTAAAGGATAGCGCATTCATTTTAACACAGCTGGAATCGCCTTTGGAAACCGTGGAGTATCTGGGACAATTGGCAAAAGAACATGAGTTGAAACTCGTACTAAATCCTGCGCCGGCCCAACCCTTATCCGACGCTCTTTTGGCTTCGTTATATATCATCACTCCCAACGAAATTGAAGCGGAACTGCTTAGCGGTATCCGGGTTCACGATGTGGACTCTGCAAAAGCTGCAGCGGAAGTATTGCACAAAAAAGGGGTAAACATTGTGATTATCACCATGGGGAGTCAGGGGGCTTACGTGCTTTCAGAGGATTTGGATGAATTGATTCCTGCAACTAAAGTGGAGGTAGTGGACACGACGGCAGCCGGAGACACTTTTAACGGTGCCTTAGTGGTAGCCTTATCCGAAGGGAAGGATTTGCGATCTGCTATTGAATTTGCGAATCGGGCGGCAGCCCATGCTGTGGGAATACTGGGGGCACAAACTTCGGCCCCCCTCAGAAAAGATATTGAAATACCAACCAAAACGAATTAGCTATGTTCATACCTGCAACCTATGCCCTGGCTGTTGTACTTTGTGCCATCACCATGCTATGTTGGGGTTCCTGGGCCAATACGCAAAAATTGGCCTCCAAAACCTGGGCATTCCCACTATTTTACTGGGATTATGTAATTGGAATTGTACTATTGACCCTGCTCTTCGGATTGACCCTGGGCAGCAACGGTGAGTTCGGGAGAGGATTTTTGGAGGACCTGGGGCAAGGCAGTCAGGATTCCTATCTATCGGCTTTTTTGGGTGGTGTTGTGTTTAATATCGCCAATCTATTGATCGTTGCTGCCATTTCCATAGCCGGGATGGCCGTGGCCTTCCCGGTAGGTATAGGGATCGCCCTGGTACTAGGGGTAGTGGTGAACTATGTTGCCAATCCTGTCGGAGACCCGGTATGGCTGTTTTTAGGGGTGGCTTTAGTGGTGGTTGCCATTGTTTTGGATGCTGTCATTTACCGTCGATTACCCGGTCAAAAAACGACTTCAGTACTAAAAGGGTTGTTACTTTCGGTAGCCGGAGGGGTTTTGATGGGTTTCTTTTTCCGTTTTGTGGCGGCTTCCACCTCAACTGATTTTGTGCAACCCGAAGCAGGATTGTTTACGCCCTACAGTGCGGTATTTGTTTTTTCCCTGGGGATTTTCATTTCTAATTTTTTATGGAACAGTTGGTTCATGTACAAACCCATAACAGGGAGCAAGGTCAGCTACGGCGACTATTTTAGACAGGGAACCCCGAAATTACACACTATCGGTATTCTGGGGGGTATTATTTGGGGTATTGGGATGTCACTTAGCCTGATTGCTTCAGAAAAAGCAGGCTTTGCTATCTCCTATGGCCTGGGACAGGGAGCCACTATGGTGGCTGCGGCCTGGGGGGTATTTATCTGGAAGGAATTTAAAGCGGCACCCAAAGGAACAAATATCCTAATAACACTGATGTTTACCCTTTTTATCGTTGGCCTGGGACTGATCGTCTATTCCAGGATTGGGGCTTAATCCGAAAAGGCAAAGGAACATAGGGTATAAACGATGGGCTACAGTATGTATATAAAATTCAAAGGCATTTGTGCTACGCTATTGTCGTAAAATCTTCTCTATTTTACGCCCCTTCGCTAATTCATCTACCAACTTGTCCAGATAACGCACTTGTCTCGTGAGGGTATTGTCAATCTCTTCAATGCGATACCCACAGATCACTCCTTTGATCAGGTGGGCATTTGGATGTACGGTGGCCTCCTGAAAGAAGGTGGCAAAGGTTGCCTTATTACCGATAAACGCTTGAAGCTGGTTTTCATCAAAACCGGTCAACCAGGTGATCACCTGGTGTAGTTCTTCTTTGGTCCTTCCTTTTTTCTCCACTTTATTCACGTAATGAGGATAAACCGAACTAAAGGTCATTTTTGCCATGCGTTGATTGTGTTCTTCCGTGACTTTCATTTTTCCTTTTTTAGTTGACGCTAAGTGGCTTACAACACCATATTGTCAAAGCTAACAAAAATGACGAAAGGGATACCTACCTTGGTCAACCTGGTTTATACCAATTATCCGTCTTTCTCTTTTACCGCTTCCGGCACCATGCTAATTTCGTATGGCGCTAACATATACCCAGACAATGAAGAGCAGTTGAAGTGGTATCCTAAACCAAAGATACGCCATGCCGGGCCCGTTTAACTCCCCGGTTTGGTAATTGATGTTTTCCATTGCGGCTTTGACGTTTGCCGGGACCATAAGAATGAGAAATAGTAGTAACAGCCATGCTGTTGGTAATTTCAACCTGGGAACCAGCAGCCCAATGGCGAACACTATTTCCAATACTCCTGTTAGTAGTACAACTTCTTTTTTATACGGTAAAAGATCAGGAACCATAGCGGCCATTCCTTCAGTAAAGATGAAATGGCCAACGGCGGTAAACAAAAGCATGCAGGCCATTGCTATTCTTCCGGCCAGGGGTAAATTAAATTGTCCGCTGCTTAATCGAATAACAGCAGTAGCGATGGCAAATGATAGGAACAAGACAAGTAGTGGTTTCATTTTTTGTTTACAAATTTCCCTGAAAGGGATGGATTATGAAATGAACCCAGGTTAAGAAATTCGTTTGCGAATCCTACTTAACGCCTGAGGGGTAACCCCTATATAGGAAGCGATATATTTTAAAGGAATGGACCGAATCAATTCGGGTCGCTCAGTAAACAGATTCAGGTAGCGTTCTTCTGCCGTATCCTTAAGCAAGGAAAGCTCCCGTTTTGATTTAATCAGGAACAATTCTTCACTGGCCTTTCGCCCGATGAGATTTCCGACTTTGGTTTCGGAATACACCGCTTGTAAGTCATCATATGTCAATCGCCACACCGTAGTTTCCTCAACAGCCTGTATTGCATATTTAGAGGGTGTTTGTGTCAGAAAAGAATCGTAAGCACTTACGAATGCATTGTTGAAAACGAAACCGAAGGTGAGGTCATTTTCTATTTTGGGAATGTACAGACGAACAATACCGCTTTCAATAAAGGAAAGAAAATTTTCGGTTTCTCCTAAGCGGATCAGATCCTGGTATTTTGGAAAGTGTTGTCGCACCAATTTGGAAGAAAAGATGCTCCAATCTTCTTCGGATATATCAAAGGCCTTCTTAAACTGTGCTCTTAATTGCTCCAAAATGAGGTGTTATAGTACTTTCAATAATTGTGTTGTGGATTACGGTTTAAAAAGTGGTACTACTCCTGTACCTCCAAAATAGCAATAAAACCAATGAAAAAAGGATGCAAGGACTCAAAATTGAGGGTATATAGCCTCCAGGGCCTCCCCGGATCAGTCTAAGCGTGTTTCTACCCTTTACGATACTATACTAAACCGTGGAAAGGTCCCGCAATAGCCATGTCCTTTTACCAAAAAACTCTATGATCGAGACAAAAGCGATCATGTTATCAATTAGATTACCCCAAAGCTTTGCGGTAAGATGGTGAATTCGCAAGAGCTATTTACCGCACAATTCGATGGTCCAGTACATTAGATTGGAAATGGCCGATGCTAAAAGTAAGATCAGCAACAGATTTACCCTTGTATTAAAACCGGACTCTTCTTCTTCTTCGTGTTTTAATTCATGCTTTAGCTTTTGATGCCCCCGATACAGAGTTTTAATAGCGTTAAAAAGTCGGAGTTCAGCACTAATGATCCAAAACGTTAGAAGAAGATATAAAAGCAACGCTACCAATATACCAATGATCAACACCGCGGGGAGATCGGGTGGATCTCCGGAGGACCCAACGGTTAAGGGTAAGGTAATGGAACCAATGACCGCCAAAGTAGTGCGGATCATATGCCTCCAGATGAGATCATGCCGGTATTTGTATTCATCCCAAATCAAAGGAGCTTCATGTTTGTCCAGTTTTTTGGGAGGAACTACGTCTTTTTTTTCACTTTGATTGTTCATAATTCGGGTTCCGGGTGCTAACCGGATAAGGGTGTTTTTATTTTTTCTAATATGTCGGAATATAACTGCGACGCATTTTCAATCATATGCCAATGGCCGATCCCCTGATATAGTTTATTGGGGATTTCGTTTTCTTTAAGGAACTTTTGCGTTTCCCGGGGCGTATCCATATCACCCCAAATGTATAACGTATTACAAGTTAAGGCATTGAATTCAGTTCCGCATCTATTTGCTTTGATATGTTCCTGGCTGGTAAAGCTCCAGTTCCACATCCCCTCCGGTGTGGCAAAGCATAAACTGCTGTAATAGTTTCGATAGCGCTCCTCCGTTTTTGCCTTCTCGAATATTTCGTTTTTGAACGCTATCACAAACTCTTTTGCCGAATTGAATTGTAAGGGCTTACTGGAGAAGTAACTATCGGATTCCGTCAAGTTCCCCTCGATGTTAAAATAGTAATGTATTTTTTCTTGTAAACTCTGGCAGATCCAGGTTCCAATCAATGCCCCTAAAGAATGCGCAACAATATTTACCTTGTCCTGCGCTGTGGTTTCCTCGGCAATTATTTTGGACAGGAGAGTCCCTTGCTCCTTTATGGAAGGAAAATCCGGTTGTAGCGGGCTTACGCCAAATCCGGGCAGATCCACCACATAAATGTTCACAACGTCACATAATGGGGAGTCGAATACGGCTTTATAGGCTAATCCCGAATCTGCAAACCCATGAAGGAACCAAATGGATTGTCTTCCGCTTTGTATTGTATTGGTTCTGATAAATACGTTATGCCGAATTTGAATGTTCACTTGTTTAATAGATGGGTACTGGTTTAAGCTATCTTAAAATTACGGGATAAAACTTGGTATGATTAGGTAACGGGAAAGATCGTGTTGTAGCGGGTTAATGGTACAATGGATTATAGTCATTGTTGTGCATTGCATTTGAGCTTCTTAAAGATTCATATACCGTAATGTTTATTCATTTTATTTTTGACTTCTGACAAATCAATTCCTTTCTTTTCACCGTACTTAATTAAATCTAATTCAATTTTAATCTGCAACTTATGGGCTTTTGATAATATGTCTTTTGTTCTTTTAGATAGATTCTTATAAAAAGAATTTGATTGGAATTTATTTTTGTTTTCTATAAGACTTTCATGAATAAGCCAATTTCTTTCTGGCAGAAATTCACCCAACTCAATCATCAAAGACTCAGGAAGCAAGGCTTCTTTTTTTGCAACATTTATCGCTCTACCAAAAGTGTAAAATCGTTGTTTTTTTAAAAGATTGTCTGCTTCTTTCTTTTGATCAGGCTCAGTTTTTTTTAAAACAATCGAGTAACTCAAAGCGTCTTCTAAAATTTGAACAGCACATAAAGCTTCCCCTAAACAACAATAGAGAAACATTTCTTTTTCAGAGGCTTTTTTAAATTTAACGTTTTCGATCATTGTAGATTTTTCTGAATGATAAACAATTCAATCATCAGGCTAAATGAATTCCTGCTACTAATGCAAGAAATATCTCTAGCCCAACGGTTGTGCACAACGGTCTCGGCCCTGCCTGTCCGTTTACATGCCTCTCGCATGCAGGCAGGTATGATTTCAGTGTGGGAAATTTCAAAGAAATTTTCAAGTACGAAATCGAGCTAAATAAAAATAGGGATTATTCTTTGTGTTAACCAGCACACACCGGGTGATAGCCTTTATTTTAAGCAGTTATTATTTGTATATCTCTTCAACGGCTTTTCGAGCAGATCGCGCAGCGGTATGAACCGAAACCCAATCTTCTCCATCTGTATAAGCCCCACCGGCAAAATACAGTTTGTTGGCTACTGGCTGCCCCAGCCTCCTTACCATTTTCCAGTCGGCATGATCTGTCATATAACCGCCTCTGATAAAAGGCTCGTTGTTCCAATTTTGGGTGATATGGTTGATATAGTTTGGTGTTGCTTGATTGTTGTAAATGTTGTCCAGTTCACCTAAGATATAATCTCTTAAATCATTTCCGGAACGGGATATAAAATCTTGTGCAGGAGTGCCCACAACAAACAAGCCAAGAATGTTTTTGTCAGTATGCTGTCCGAAGGAGGCGTTATAATAAATTTTCTGACCCTCATGTTTCGGGTTGATTTTAAATACATATTCCTCTTCATAAAATTTAGTGGAAAACTCAAAAAAAGCCTTAAACCCGTCCCAAACTCTGGTAGTATCAATAGCCTTTAATTTGTCTTTAGGTAGGCTTGGAATAAAGCGGATATCTCTCTCTTGAAGGATTTTTAACGGAACCGATAGTATTACCTTATCTGCCAAATGCTGACCATTTTGAGTAGTAACCACTATTTGGTCACTGGGGTAATCAATGGATGTTACTATTGTGTTATACGAAATTTTATCAGCAACGGATGGCACGATATACTCCTGAAAGAAGTTGTACCACGAATAGTTTACAAACTTTTTGTCTGGCGAGTCTTTCACCGTTTTAACCTTGATTGCTACAGAAGGGTCATTCACAATTTCTTTGAAAATACGAGGGTGTGTTTCCAACCATTCTGCCCCTAAGGGAATGGGGAAGTCAGCAAATTCGGTATTAATTTTAATTCTGCCTCCATAATTTGATGATGCCTCTAGAATTGTAAAATCGGTCCCCTGTTGTTGTAAAAAATACCCTGCAGACAATCCACCGGCACCCGCACCAATGATGATCACTTTTCCGTCAAATGGGCTGGTAATCGTGTTATGATTGGCGAAAGCGGACAATGAAAATTGAAGGGGAAGTCCTATTCCAAGAATTCCGCACATCGTAATAAATTCCTCTCGTGTCATTTTAGGACTTTTTAGTAGCTCGCAACGGTCTCGGCCCTGCCTGCCAAGAGGCAGGTATGATTCCCTCCCCTGTCCGTTCCGTTCAGTCGGACAGGTTATAGCCAATGTTACCCAACGTATTTCACCATATCAATTCATCAATATTTTCGTATTTCCTAAGTTCTTTTGAAATATCAATTCCTTTTTTATCAAGAAAGTACTTTTCAACCAATTCATTGTAACATTCTCTATTCTTTCCTATCCCAATAAACATATCAGGTGTCCCATTACTATAAACTTCAATATCGAGGTTTTTGACAAACTTCCCATTATAATGTCCGCCTGATATGAAATATTTGATATTTCCAAAAAACAAGTCCTTTTTAAACTTTGAACGCATATTACCACATTCAGTATTTTTATAAGTGGTCATAATTTTTTCATATCGGTAATTCCTGAATTCATAAATTCCCTCTTCATAATTGGAAAAACCCCTTACAAAATTCAAAGTCAGAAAAGCTGCCGTACTAAGAACAAAACCGAGTCTTGTGAGTTTATTAGTTTTTTTTGAAGCCTCCTTCCCAAAGGAAGAATAAAGTATGATTAAGAACAATAAAAAAGCGGATATTTTTATTTCTATTTTTTTTGTTCCTAAAAATTCAAAACCATCGAAATTGAGGTAGTAATCCAGACAAAAAAATAATATTACGAGGATAAACAACATTGAAATAAATGCTCTTATAATCTTTTTCCGGGACACTTTTTTAGTATGTTGGGTAACGACCAGATATGCTCAGTGAGCATACCCTTTTCAATTTATTCTAAAGTTACTGT
The DNA here is from genome assembly GCA_028284665.1 of Croceivirga sp. Classification (GTDB taxonomy): domain Bacteria; phylum Bacteroidota; class Bacteroidia; order Flavobacteriales; family Flavobacteriaceae; genus Croceivirga. Next base: position 102,802 of record JANQRG010000038.1, on the reverse strand, counting down.
TTCGCACTGAATATTGCTTCTGGCTCCTTTTGCTTATTGAGTTTCTCGTCTGTTAGCGGTTTGTCACTCTACTTTTGTACGTATGTCTGCTACAGGAATGAATACAGAACTTTCTGATTGCTCATTGCAGGGTGACAGATAATCTTTTCCGTAGCATTCGAAATTGAAAGGTAATGAAAGGCTGTAAGCGGAATTTGGAAGAAACTCCTGGTAAATATATCGATAGGTATAGCGCACATTTCTCGATAAACCCTGGTGAACAAACTTCAGGTAAGTGCCTTTTGGAATAATTTTCATCACAAAATGAGGGTGGATGTCTTTGAGGTTTTGTACTGTTGTCCCGATAAAGAAGAACATACCCTCAATATCCTGGTCTTCCGACCAATATTGGATTTGAATATAATTTTCCGGAATGGTTTTGTTGCCTATTAGTTTCGCCTGACGCATGAAGGCATTCCATTCTTTGGTCAGATCCAGTTGCTTTAGATCACTATGTATAAAATAGGAAACTCCAACCAGCATTTGCGCTTCCCGTTTGACCAGTTCCGGGGGCTGGTTGCGAGCCTTTTTGGATTGAAAAATGAAATCCGCGGTGATAGGTTTGGTGAGCAAATGGGCCGGGATGATTGCTCCTTTTCGCACTTTATAAGGGGTTACGCCAAATTGCTTTTGAAACGAACGTGTATAAACTTCGTGACTACCAAACTGGAAGTCAAAGGCAATGGTAATGATCTTCTTTCCAGAATTCTGAATTTCTGTAACGCTTTCTGTCAATCTGCGCTGAAGCAGGTATTTCTTTGGTGAAATTCCTATGGTACTTTGAAACAAGCGAATAAAGTGGTAATACGAACAGCAACTTTCCCGCGCAATATCAGGTACATCAATTTCTGACTTTAGGTTGTCTTCGATGTACCTGACACCACTAAGGATACGCTCTTTGTTTGTCACCTTATCGTGTTAGAAGTTAAACTCTTTCTCCCAATCGAAACCTGCAGCTTCTTCATACGAAGCAGGCCAATGGTTGCACCATTCTGGAACATCACAGCTTTCAACTCGCTCATACAAATGATATGGTTTAATGTCTAACAATGGTGTATTATCTTCAGTATCGATATAGGTTGTATAAATGATTCCTTTATCAAAGTCTATGCTTTCTACAAATATGGTAGTAATCAAAACGGGGTTGGGCCGAAATTGGGAACGCGTAGCAAACACGCCTACTTTTTCCGGGCTTGTTTTGTAAGGCTTTTTTGCGATTAGCTGGTTACGGTGTTCGGGTGCATCAAACAAGTTTCCCCACCACACAATTTGCAAATGGCTAAATCCGTCAATGCTTGTTAGTCCTGTTTTGTAGGCTTCATTTACCTTGATAAAGAAGTTGCCGTTTTCAACATGAACGCTGCCTATTGTATTTACTTGAAATGTCTTTTGCATTTTTTATTTTTAAGTGAAACAATAAGACAAAAATAATTTGGGCTGTTGCGACATTCTTGACGGTTATTGCGAATATCCGTCCTAAGTTTGATTCTAAATAACCGCTAACGCCCAACTATCATCCGTAAGCTGAGCCTTTCAAATACCCATAAATATCGGATCCCAGGAGCCTTTACAAATAGCTCAGCAAGCTTATGGATAATAGTGTTTGTTGGCATTCGTTATAGTTCTTGTTCAACCTTCATCCACTCAAGAAGCTCGCCAATGCTTGGATTCTCAGAATAGAATTCATCGAGCTTGTTCCAGTCAAAAGAAGTAAATCCTTTTTCTATTTTTTCATCAATATTTGAAATATCAGATGTTGGGTTATCCGAGGATTTTAAAAATGCCTGTTTGGCGGAGTTGTATAGTTCCAAAGACATTTCTCTATCGGAATTAAGCATTGAGTCAGCCATTAATTCTAATGAAATAGCAATCCCAAAATAATCGTTATTAGAAATGCTTTGTGTCAGTCTACGATTCGAGGATATAAATGACTTTTTATAGCTCCTGGTCCTAGAATAATCATATCCAATATTTAGATTGGTCCTACCAAGAGCTGAATCATTGCCAATAAATTCCAAATAAAATAAAGCAAGATTTCTACTAAGAATTCCATAGCGCAATTTTTCTATTTGGGTCGAATCTATTTTAGAGAGTTCAAAAATCCATTTATTATAAGTGTGCGCGATATTTTCTAAGAGCTTTGCTTGAGTTAAAATGTTTGAATTGTTAAGCGAAAGAATAAAACTCTTAATGTACTCATTGCAGGCATTTTTGACGTTTCTGTTATAATTATCACCAAGTTCTCGGCTGAGATAATAAAAACAATTTCCTAACTCCATTCTTAATCCCAAATAAGAATCGATGAAATCAGGGTTATCAGAATCTTTATAATTCTTCTTGTAGAAGTCAAGGGAATTCTTCAATAGACTAATTGCTTCATCTAGTTTCTTGTTATACATCAGAATATAGGATTGAATTCTGCTCTTTTTGAGAAAATTTAGATCTCTGGATTCTCGTCGAGGTTGTGTTTTAATTTCATATTCTATTTCACCAAGTACCTTCTTGCAGCTATCAAATGAATTTTTGTTATTCATGTACTTATAGCATTCGGCCTTTAGAAAAAGTAAATCAAGCTTGGAAGAGCCGAAAACCTTATTTTCCCATTTTGAACTTATGGAAATTGAATGCTCATAGAATCCTAAGTGAAACATAACACGCGACCAAATTTGAGCTTTGATGGGTAGTTCCATTTGAAGTATCGTTTGTAGTTCTTCTTCAAAGGATAGTGGGTTTCGGTTCAATTCTTTATTCGGGCTTTGAAGATCAAGTTTCTCAATTAAAGTTTCCAAAAAAGCATCAGTATTGATCTTAAACACTTTTGAATCTTTTTGATAACAAAAGGATTTTACAACAGGATTATCATCTGTTCCTTTCAACAGTTCAAAGTTTAGGTCTGATTTGTGCCAGCACCAGAATACTTTGCCTTTCCCGGATGACAATGGAAGCATGATATCAATATCTCTTCCCCTGTAACCAAGAAACAGTATGTCATATTCACCAAGTTTTTTTAGTATTGACTCTGTTCCCTTACTTATTATAGCATTTCCGATAGCTTGTAAAGTGATTCCCAGTTCCTCATCATCTGTTTTGAGGGAACAACCATGAAGCTTCACCAATTGTATCGTTGAATTTGGGCCTTCAAAAGCTTCAAATTGTGTGTTATTATGTAGGACCTCATAATCATCGTGGCCTATAACAAAAGAGTTTTCTAGAAGGCAATCAAAATTGGTCGTTATTGCAATACCGGAATTCTGACTTATAAGTTTAGCGGCTTTATGCGTCCATCGAGGTGTTTCGCACCTGGTTATCAGTTTCATGAAATTTTTGATGAATCCAGGGTTATGTAGGTTGATTATACTTATTAGGTTTTCCAACCCAATTCTCTCAACTCTCTCAAGAGCTAATTCTGAACCGTCAAGATTTCTGGCAATAGATTTAAAGATCATATTTTTAAGACCTATCGCATGAGGAATACCGGCGGGTTCAGGCAAAGAGATTCCTGCTCCGACAAAAACTATTAGCTTTTTATTTACATACGATTGCTTTATTTGATCAATTACTTCAGTGTTCATTTTGAGCTTTTTGCAGGAATGAATACCAACGGTCTCGGCCCTGCCTGCCGGTTTGCATGCCTGTGGCATGCAGGCAGGTATGATCTCGACCTGGAATTTATAGCAGTAATTTAAGTTAAGAAATTGGGCCATTAAAATTAGCAAATTATACGTCTTGGGAAGAGGCCACGCTGAGTTAAAGCCCTTGTTGTACAGCGTTTTTATTCATCTAATAGGTCTAGTTTCCAGCCAGGATTTGGTCTTTTTTCTTTCCAATCCCAGTAAGTCCCATAAAAGTCATCGTGAAGCATCGAATCCATCTCATTTTCCTCATCAAAGTCGACAAGCATTACCTCTCCCCATTCTCCAAATTCTATATTTGGGTCCGCAGTTCCGTCTATGATATTAAGAAATGAGAAAAAAACACCTGCAGAATTACTCGCAAGAACCTTTCTCAAAGCACTTTTGAGAGTCGGATTAATTTCTAGTTGTCCTAGTTCCAATTTTTCAGCTTCCGTTAGTCCTCCATTAGATGGATAATTAATCAGTCTTTTAGTTCTTTTATACTCTAGGTCATTGGCAGTATGGCTAGCATATTCCTCAATTAACTGGTGAATTGAAACCAATAATGATTTCTTATTGTTTTCAGATAATTTCATTACCATTTTTATTTTACTACAAATTTCTCATAGTTATCTCGGATGCACTTAATTTGTTGTTTTTCCAAGCCTTCTAAATCATAAAATTCGTCGTCTAAATTATTAAAGTCAGGATTCCGCTTATTTTTAAATTCTAAATCTTGATTTTTAAAAACCGCTATTGCTTTTTCGGTGACATTTACAAAATCGAATGCCCCAATTCTTTTAAACCCAACCAAAGCAGTTTGCGCATATTCAAGTCCGTAATTATGAAAGAATTGGTCAAATCCCCCATTTTGAACACCTCCTTCCAACATCCACATTGCTTGAAATTCGGCCATCGCTGGGTCAGCTATTTCAAGACTTTCTCCAAATGTTCCAAGTTCTAATTCCGCTGACTTATTATAAATTAATGAGACTAAGCTCTCGTCATTTGAATTTTGCAAGTCAGTCAATGTATATTTTACTTTCTGAATCATCGATATGAATGCTGTACAACGTTTTTATTTTTTTTCTTGTTGACTAGTTAGCCTAAATCTATTTGTCTCGATATCAAATACTCCATGAAGGCTATCGTTCATTCTCTTGTTATAAAAAAAGTAGAATAGAATTTCCTTACGTGTACTGTCCCATGTATAACTTTTTATTTCACGGTCCGTAATTTTTGTTAAGTTTTTGCCATCCAAGTCGGAGATGTAAAAAAAGTGTTGTTCTAGATTATATACTTTTCCAAATACATTCGGTTCATCTTCTGTTAAGTTATAAATGATTTTTTCTGGTTTGGATTCTTCATTTCTTGGAATAACATTCATATACTTAATAGAGCCATTTTCAGGCAGTAGTTTGTTGATGATGTCACAATTCTTGTCCAGAAACAGGATATTACTGGTATATTCTACAACCATGTTAGAGCTACGTATTTTGTAAGTTCGCTCCAAATCAACATAGTCTAAGTTTCCAACCATTGGAATATAGAAAAAGTCCGAATTTGGAACTCGCAGAGGCTCATATAGTTTTCCACTCCATATCGTCGGCGGTGATATATTATAATTATAACTCGATTTACTCACTTTAGCTATTTGCGGAGTGTCCTTTTTAGAAATGATTGAGTGAATCAAGAAAATAATTATTGCTCCGAAAAACACCGTCAAAACCACTAATTCTGAACGCTTTTCAGACTTTGATTGTTTTATGAACTTATCAATCGCCTTTTTTACTTGAAACTCTGAAAACTCCTTGAATTTTGGTTTGTCCTCTGGGTTCGACTTAGAGTATACGGTTTCTCGATTATTTCCCTTGAATTTTGCGCGTTTGGAAGGTCTCAAATTCCGATTTTGCTTCATACGATTATTCATGTCCTGAATACTGCTCATTGGAATTTGTTTATGGTTTCGAGAAGACTTTTTATGCGATTAAATGTTGTACAACAAGCGTATATGATTATTGATCCTATATCCACTATACCTCTAATATAACCAAAACCAATAGCATTTAATACTCCCGATAGGCATTCTTAATACTTAAATAATGCAAATAGATTAGCCGCTTCGTATTTTTAAGGATTCGAATACTACTTTTAAGCAGAATAAACACCTAAAACGTATTACGCATGGACCATTCGCACAATGGCAAAGGCGATCCCAGCCTTTGTCCCTTCCTTAACGGAGAACTAAAACAAGCCGCAGGAGGCGGTACCACCAATCGGGATTGGTGGCCTAATTCACTCAACCTAAACATTTTAAGACAACACTCAGCCAAGGTCAATCCTATGGATGCCGACTTTGACTACGCTGCTGAATTTGCCACTTTAGACCTGGCAGCCGTAAAAAAAGATTTAACGGATCTGATGACGGACAGCAAAGACTGGTGGCCGGCCGATTACGGCCACTATGGCCCTTTCTTTATCCGAATGGCCTGGCATGCTGCCGGGACCTACCGTATTGCCGATGGTCGCGGGGGTGGGGGTACCGGAGCACAACGCTTTGCGCCTCTTAACAGCTGGCCGGACAATGCCAACCTGGACAAAGCCCGATTATTACTTTGGCCTATCAAACAGAAATATGGCAAAAAGATCTCCTGGGCGGATCTGTTGATCCTGGCCGGGAATGTCGCGCACGAATCCATGGGCTTACCCATGTACGGCTTTGCCGGGGGTCGCGAAGATATCTACCAACCTGAAGAAGACATCTACTGGGGTTCGGAAGCCGAATGGTTAGGGAACAAATCCCGCTACAATGAAAAAGGCGAACTGGAAAAACAAATGGGTGCTGCCCATATGGGATTGATCTATGTAAATCCGGAAGGCCCTAACGGGAATCCTGATCCTGTAGCTGCGGCCCATGATATCCGGGAAACCTTTGGGCGAATGGCGATGAACGATTATGAGACTGTTGCCCTGATCGCAGGCGGACACACTTTTGGAAAGACCCACGGTGCTGCAAGCGATGCAGAATACGTAGAGGTAGAACCTGCCGGTGCGCCTATAGAACAACAGAGCATGGGATGGAAAAGTAATTTCGGTTCCGGAAAAGGATCCGATACCATTACCAGCGGCCTGGAAGGCGCCTGGACGGATACGCCCATCCAATGGAGTCACAAATACCTTGAAAATCTCTACAAATACGAATGGGAATTGACGAAAAGTCCGGCGGGAGCCTGGCAGTACCAACCCAAAGACGGTGCCGGTGCCGGAACAGTTCCGGATGCCCATGATGCTAACAAAATGAATGATCCCTTTATGTTGGTGACTGACCTGTCCCTTCGGATGGATCCGGCCTATGATAAGATCTCCCGAAACTTCCTGGAAAATCCTGAGGAGTTCAAAGAGGCCTATCAAAAGGCATGGTTCAAGTTGACGCATCGGGATATGGGACCGATCAATCGCTATTTAGGGCCGGAAGTGCCAGGGGAAGCATTGATCTGGATGGATCCTGTTCCTGAAGTAGATCATGATTTGGTGGACGACAGTGATATCGCACAACTCAAAGCAACTATCCTTGCTTCAGGCCTTTCCGTTTCCGAATTGGTGCGGGCCGCATGGGCATCAGCTTCTACCTTCAGAGGGTCCGATTTCCGTGGGGGCGCTAACGGCGCACGTGTGCGTTTAGCCCCACAAAACGATTGGGCAGCGAACAATCCGGTGGAATTGGGCAAAGTATTAGATGGCTTAACAAAAATTCAGGAGGATTTTAATAGCGGACAAAGCGGCAACAAAAAAGTATCTCTTGCAGATCTTATTGTCCTGGGGGGTTGCGCTGCCGTAGAAAAAGCAGCCAGCGATGCCGGAAATGCGGTAAGCGTTCCGTTTACGCCAGGCCGTACCGATGCGACTGCGGAAATGACAGATGCGGAATCTTTTGACGTATTGGAGCCGGTAGCGGATGGTTTTAGAAACTATCTGAAAGAGAGCTTCTCTGCGAAGTCCGAAGAATTGTTGGTAGATCGCGCCCAACTACTGACTTTAACGGCTCCTGAAATGACGGTGTTGATCGGGGGAATGCGAGCCCTGGATGCAAATTACGATGGTTCCAAGCACGGGATCTTTACAGCTGCTCCCGGCACTTTAACCAACGATTTCTTTGTCAACCTGTTGGATTTGGAAACCGAGTGGAAAGCGGTTGACAATAGTGAAGAGGTATTTGAAGGACGGGATCGTTCCAGCGGAGCCGTAAAATGGACAGCCACTCGTGTAGATCTTATCTTTGGTTCCAACACAGAACTACGTGCCCTTGCTGAGGTCTACGGTAGTCATGATGCCGGTGAAAAGTTCGTCATGGACTTTGTACAGGCCTGGGATAAAGTAATGAATCTTGACCGGTTTGATATAGACTAATCTTTGCTATGGATTAGAAACAAAACAGCGCCAATCGGCGCTGTTTTTTTGTTGTGGTACATTGGCGCTACGGACCTATTCGTTGAGGTTTCTCAAATTGTGCACCGTTTGTTTTTGGACGTCAAAATAATGCAAATAATGGGTAGCGGTTTCGCCTACCGGGGACTGAAATTCTACGCCAATTTTTACGGTATCCGCTTCTGGCATTTTTGAAAGTCGGGCCATAGCGTAGTCCTCCCCATCTTTTGACCAGTGCAGGGCATATAAGTTGTCTTTCCGGGCTATGGCCAGCCAGATGCGGTTGTGATCTTTAAGAATTACCCCATTAGCATCGTCTGATCGATCCCGGGTAACCACAGCAACAATACTGGGCCCGGTAGCATCTGAATTCTCAAAAGCCAACTTGATCCAGTTCAGGGAGTCGGCATGCATCATTAAGGATACCGCATTCCATTGTGCCGAGAAATCAGGCTGTACCAGGGCTTTGGCCAAAAAATCACCTTCAACTTCCTGGAAAAGCAAAGGTGCGGTCGCTACAACGGAGGTATCTTCCGGGGAATTGAAAAAATCAGTTCCTTTGGCAACCTCGACTGTAAGGGTACTGTCAGCGAGTTCGTAAGAGGCAGGATCATTATACCATTTTAGTTTAGACAGCCTGTTTTCTGTAATGTTTTTCGGAAAGGAAGCCTCTTTTTTCATAGCTTTTTGTTGTTCCTCACAGCTAACAACCAGTACAACCACCCCCAAAACAAATAAAAACCGTGCTTTTGCCATGCTATTGTGATTTAGGTTCAACCCCTTTCAGGAGACCAGAACCTAATTACAGATTCTCCGTTTCCCCAACATGTTTTTTGTAGAACTTCCATACCTCCCGGGCAACATCCCTTCCCAATTCCAGTCCAGCTACATTATCCGCCTGTATGTGATACCCGCCAAGTACCCGGGAAATACCAGCCATCTCCGCCGTTTCCGTAAAGGTGGGAAATTTAAGTACCACAGTATCCCCAAGATGGTCAGGTTCCGTTAAAGCCCCGGCCACCAGTTCTACTTCTTCCCCAAAGGTATCGCTGCCTGTCCACAGCTTTAGCGCTTCGGCACAACCTCCGCTGATAGTGCTGTGACCCGAAACATAGCTCGGAAATGGCGGACATAAAAAAGTATCCGGGGAATAGGGCCGCCATTGGTTTCCGGCCATCTCTACCATTCCTTCCCCAGGGCCACCCCAGGCTTTGATGACCTGGTCCTGATAGTAGTCATGCACCAAGGCGTAGGGCCGGGCGTAATCGTAAAACATTTTAGAATCCCAGGAAGCAATGAAGCCGTCCATGGCAACCACCTGGTTATAGAAATACATTTTTACATCCTCATCCAGGGTATGATTATCCCTTCGGGAAACGTCTTGTGCAAATTTGAGCCAGTGTCCTGCCTGTTGTACGGACTGGGGGCCATCGCGCATAAATTCTACTAAAGCTTTTTCTTCATCTGTCAGGTTGGCCTGCAGGTCGATGACTTCGTTGACTTCTCGCTCCAGTTGCTCTGAACCGATCATAGGAGGTGGACCGGGCCGGAACTGATCTGCGGATTGTAAGGCAATAGGTTGGACCTTGTCCCAAAAAGGGGTAAGGCAGCCGGGGGCAAATCTTCCTCCTTTTCCATCGGAAAAATATTTGGGCTGCCAGCGGTTAGCATCTACGTTCTTGTCTGCAGAATTAACCGGTTCATAGCCCACATAATTGAAATACGGTTTCCCATCAGAACCCTCTTCTTCCCCATACTGATTGGCGCCATCATTTTTTCTGGCTTCAATTACCGCTTTGGCAGCCAGATTCCCGATGCCTACCGGAGAGCTGGGGTCCAGGGAAGTATCTTCGGGATCTAATCCTAATTCCTCTTTCATAAATTTGGCAAAAAGGGCTTTGTCCGAATAGTAGTATTCGTTCATAGTCCCAAGGGCCGCATAGCTGATAGCGATCTCCTTGTTTTTCAAATGTTGTTCCGAGTCAGGGCACCGCTCAACATTTTCCAGGTACACCGGGATCGCCTTGGCATCGTATCGGGACCAGGCGTCAAAAATAGCTACGGAGATCAATCCCAAATAGCGTGATGTAATTGTAGGTCTCGGGTTAAACCGTTCTGTATCTAAAGCGGTAGCTTCAAGGGCCAATTCCGCCCATTGATAGGCTACATTTTCCGTACCTCTCGGTTCCGGGGTTTCTGTTTTCGTTGCTGTAGTTTTGTTTTTGCAGGCGAATAGTACGCAGGCAACAAAGCAGAAGACGAATAACTTCTTCATGTCAAATCGTATTTATTGGGTCGTTTGTAATCTTCAAAAATATGAAATGATGGGGGATTTTTCTAAGTTTTGAAACCGTCCAGGAGCAGTTGCATTCTGTCGACTACCTCTTCTGCATTGGCTTTGGTAAAACATAGTGGCGGTTTGCTTTTGATGACATTGTCATACGGGCCATCGGTGCTTACCAATATATGCTTTTCCCGGAGTTGGTTTTTGAGCAATTGTGCCAATACGGTATCTGGTTCTTGAGTACCCTCTTTTACGATATCAATACCAATAAAAAGGCCTGAACCGCGGACGTCACCGATACACGGATATTGGAGCTGTAATTCTCTTAATAATGCCATATAATGGTTGCCCACTTCCAACGCATTTTGTTGCAGAGCTTCTTCCTCCAATACTTCCAATACTGTAAGGCCAATGGCACAGGAAACCGGATTGCCTCCAAAGGAACTAAAGAATTCCACCCCTTGCTCAAAGGATTGGGCAATTTCGGTGGTCGTTACTACCGCTCCAATAGGGTGGCCGTTGCCCATGGGTTTTCCTAGAACTACTATATTAGGGATGACGTTTTGTTGTTCAAACCCCCAGAAAGTGTTGCCCAATCGACCAAAGCCTGTTTGTACTTCATCACTAATGCAAACCCCACCCTGACCCCTAACAAAATCATACATTGGTTTGAGATACCCTTCTGCCAATGGTACTTGTCCTCCACAACCCACCACCGGTTCAGCAATGAAGGCGGCAATGGATGCCGTGCCCTTCCTCAGGTTCTGAATGGCTTCCTGGGCATAGGCTTTGCCGGCTGTGCCATCATTTAGGGTATGTACTCCCCTGTAGGTATCGGGAAGGGGCGTTGTATAAATGGAAGGGGGTTGCCCTTGCCCTTTCGGGTGGCTGAATTTATAATCGCTAATATCGATTCCGATCTGAGTATTACCGTGGTAGCCATGCTCCATGACCAAAAGATGTTGAAACCCCGTGTGTACCTTCGCCAATCGGATCGCTAAATCACTGGCTGCACTGCCGGAATTGACAAAAAACATTTTGTTCAAAGGCTTCGGAAATTTAGAAAGCAGGTGTTGGGCATAATTCGGCAATAGGTCATACAAATAACGCGTGTTGGTATTCAGTTGTCCCATCTGTTTCTGACCTGCCGCTACCACCTTTGGGTGTTGGTGTCCCACATGAGGAATGTTGTTGTACGCGTCCAAAAAGGAATTGCCATTGTTGTCAAACATATACTGGAAAGCAGCCCGCTCCATCAATATAGGTTTCTGATAACTTATGGAAAGAATGTTGCTTAAATAGGTATTGCGCTTATCCAATACGTTTTCAACAGTAGTATACTTCTTTACCGGAAATCTTAAGGCTTCCCGAAAGCAATTTTCTGCGCTTTGCGGACCGATACGGAGCCATTTTTCCAGGAGGTTCCAGGCTTTTAACTCACTAATGGAAGCGTATTCATTCTCCGGATCTGCGATCTTGGAATGTGCAGAATTGCAAACACTGGTGCACAGCCGCATCCCAATTAGCCAATAGAGCAGCGTGATCTCCTTTTCTTCTAAGGGAAGAATGGCATGGTAGGATTGCAATAAAGGTGCTGCAAATTCCAGCGGATGTTCCGAAGCATAGAAAACATAGGTCGCCGCTATAGCGAGTTCATTGACAAGCTGGGTATGGGAACAATCTCCAAAATCAATACTACCGGAGACGGTGTCATTTTGCATCAAAATATTCCATTCATTCAAATCCCCATGGATGCAACTTTTTCGAAGTTTAGGCAGTTCCGGTAATACAATCTGTTCATACTGTTGGAAGAAATAGTGCACCAGGTTTCGCGCTTTACCCGAAGGAATAGCTGCGATATAGGCTTTGTTACGTACGACATATTGTAGATCCCATCGGGATATTCTCGCCCTTAGTGCCACATCGTCAAAATCCAATAGGGCGTTATCCAGGTGTGCGGCAAAGCTACCCAGAGAATGCACATTATTTGAATTCAGGACGGTATCTCCCATAAAAGCCCCTTCCACAAAAGACAACAAACGGCAAAGGTTGGGTTGTCCTTCCACTACCAGGATCTTAAAGAAGGCACCATCAACGAAAGGGATGGGTTTTGGAATTTCGGTTATTTGCTTCGATTTTAAGTGAAGCAACAGTTGGTTTTCCGCTGCTATTACCTCAAGTAGCTCCTGGTATTCTGAATAGGTTTTGAATATGAATTTTCCCCTTTGCGAGGTAACCAAATAGTTCTTGTTGGCATAGCCATTTAAGAGTTTAAATGAAACCTCTCTTAACCCAAGCTCGTTTTTCAGGACCGTTGTTATGGTCATTGGATTGTTCTTCGCAATGGCGCTTTATTACTTTATTCCGGCAGGAAACTAATGGCCAGGCCTCCACCTGCAGCCAGGTTAAAGGTTTTGGACATGTCCTTTGTAATATCCATATTCTCGATGACCACCGCTTCCGGATTATCCCGGAAATGGGCATCATCCGCATCACGGTATATCAATGCTTTATAGGTCTTTCCTTCTTCTAAAAAGTCAAAATCAATAGTGATCTCGCGGGCATTTTCATCGGTGATAGCGCCTAAAAACCAGTTTCCGGTTTCCCGCTCTTCCCGGGCAATGGTCACAAAATCGCCTACCTCGCCGTTAAGTATTTGCGTTTGTTCCCAGTCTACGCCAACATCCCGAATAAACTGAAAGGCCGGTTGTCCTTCATAACTTTCGGGCAGGTCACAGGCCATTTGAATAGGGCTGTAGATCACCACGTACAAGGCCAATTGCTGGGCTAGCGTGGTATTGATTTGATTATTGGGCTTTGTAGGGAGGTCAATATTGAAGACCCCGGGGGTAAAATCTATAGGACCTGCCAGCATTCTGGTAAAGGCTACAATGGGTAAGTGTTCCGGTGGATTGCCACCATCTGTGGCCCAGGCATTGAACTCCTGCCCCCGTAACCCTTCCCTGGCAATTGCATTGGGAAAGGTCCGTCGCAATCCGGTGGCTTTAATAGGTTCGTGAGCATTAATAGCTACCTGGTAGTTGGCGGCAGTTTCAAGGACCTTACGATAGTGGTTCACCATCCACTGCCCATGATGATATTCGCCTTTAGGGATCAATTGACCTACATAGCCCGTTTTTACAGAATGCATGCCAAGATCCTTCATCAATTGATACGCCGTATCCAATTGTTGTTCGTAGGTACGCGGTGCCGCCGAGGTTTCGTGATGCATGATGATCTCTACACCTTTCTCCTTTCCATAGGCGGCAAGTGCTTCAATATCGTAGTCCGGGTAGGGCGTAACAAAGTCAAACACACCTTCGCGGTCCTCAAAACCGATCCATCGCTCCCAACCGGTATTCCAGCCTTCTACTAATAACCCGGTGATGTTGTTCGCCGCTGCAAAATCGATATAACGCTTTGTATTTTCAGTGGTGGCGCTATGTTTCCCGTGAGCTTTCCCGGTATCTTGCCATACCCCGTTCTCATCCATTTCCATCCCATAGTCCCAGGTCCCTTTTTCTAGGTGCATTTCCCACCAGATGCCCATATATTTCTTTGGCTGAAACCAGCTCACATCGCCCAGTTGGTTGGGTTCATTGAGGTTAACGATGAGTTTGGAATCGATTAAACCGGCAGCATCCTCCGAAATTTGTATCGTCCGCCATGGTGTTGCAAAGGGAAGTGCACGTTTTACAGCATATCCGGTACGGTCCGATCCTACCAATTTGCTGGTGAGTTGAAGCGTTCCTGTATTTACCTTCAGCGTCATCCCGGCATAATCTGTGAGGTTCGCTTCGTGGAAACTGAGATGAAGGCCGTCTTCGGAGCGCATGGTAACAGGTGTATTCACAGCATTTTCCGGAATATAAGTGGCCGCAAGGTTGGGATGGTCCCGCTTGGAAGTCGCATCGATCTCCGAAACTTTGGTGGTGTTGTAGAGGTGTTCATAGATATCCCAATCCCCGGGGATCCACCAGGCCGTATGGTCACCGGTGAGTTGAAATTCCGTATGTTCATCCATAATGATGATGCTATCTACCTCTTGTTGTTCCAAAAAGGTATACCGAAAAGCTACCCCATCATCATAGGCTCTAAAATGGATATTGAATTTCCGTTCGGGCACTCTTTTTTCCTGTAACTGCACTACCAGTTCATTGTAATGGTTGCGAACCTCTCGTTGTTCTCCCCAGGGCATTTCCCAGGTTTCATCAACGGTTTGTATGCTGGCACCGATGATCTTAAGGCCGGCTCTTAAGGATTCTTGATCTTTGAAATCAAAACCCATAGCGGAGGCGCCAATAATCGTATCGTTATCATGAGCAACCCAATAGATAGGAATACCCGCTTCACCCACTTCAAAGTAGATACTATTCTTGCCATCCGGCGAGGCTATGGTGGTTTCCCAACTTTTTTCACAGGAAATGGCTGTCAGGATTAGCAGACCGTAAGCACAGATTCTAAGGAGTTTCATCGTTGGCGGTTTTAGCAGTTAGTATATCTGCTCTAAAATACGCTTTTCGGATTTTTTTGACAACGCCCGTTAGAAGGCATAGCGCAACTGAATACCGCCGAAATAATTTCTCCCGTCCCCTGGATAAAAGAAGCGTGGGGCATTTCCACCAAACCCTACGGCGTTAACCAGTACAGACTGGGCATAATTCAAATTAAAGATATTATTCACCCCAAAATTCAGACCCAGTTGGAATTGATCCCAAAGGTTCGTTCGGTACCGTAATTGGGCATGGAAAGTATTAAAGGCATCGCTGAACAAGGTGTTGGCATCATTTAACGGGATGTCATCTACAAATTGATGGTTAAGGTTAAAGGTAACCCCTTTGGAATAACGAATGGTCAATCCTGAGTTGATCCGGTGCCTGGGGACACCTGCCAGATCGTTCCCCGAAAAGTTGGTATCACCATCCACAAAATCTACGAACTGGTGATTGCTGTAGCTATAGCTCAGTCGCGGGATAAAAAACCATTCCTGTGCAAGTTTCCCTCGATAATTCAGGTCTATTTCAATCCCCTGATGCCGTGTTTCACCGGCATTCCGCCCAATAAACAGATCTTCATCCAGGCGTTCCGCCACCAGAAGATCCGTGATGTCCATTTGATACACTGCGGTGCTAAGACGTAAACGGTTTTGAAACATTCTGAAAATACCACCTACTTCATAATTGACCCCCTTTTCCTGGGCGATATCCGGATTGATCACTCCATCAGGGGTCAGGGTTTCTTCCAGGCCTGGATTGGAGAACCCCCGGCTGACATTGACATACAGGCGACCGCCTGACAGCTGGTATTGCACGCCCAGGCTGGGAAGCAGGATCGGATCAAAATCCCTGCGGGCAGAGGTATTGGCTTCCCCCGTATTGAAGAGGTCGCGGAAATCGTATTCAGTCTGGTTAAAATTCAACCCTACTTGTAGCTGAAGCGCTGTAGTGATCGGATAGGAATAGGCAGTGAAAAGATTTAAAAGGGAACGGAATTCTTTGTTATCACTTAACTGTTCGCCCTGAAGACTGCCATTACCGTCATTATCCCGGAACTGGTTAAAAAAGGTCTGCCAGTTGTATTCGTCGTTGTACAATTCGGCGCCAAGCGTAAAGTTGCCCGTAAACAATTGGCCTTCCAACAACGATCGAAACCCAAAGCCGTGCGTAAATTCATCCAAAATGTTAAAAGGGCGGGGTTCATAATGGTCCAGGTAGGTGTAAAAGATACTGTGGGTGGTGCTAAGTTTGTCACTGAACTGATGGCTATAGGATATTCCGGCCAGCGTATATTGGTTGTCCTCCGAACCCCTGGCCGCTAACCAATTGGCCGCAGCCCTTCTGGGATCTTCCCGGAAGTCTGTCCGATTTAGTGTACTGGGAATACCCGCAAAATAGTCGATATGATTTACCAGGAAATCTAGTTTCCCCTTCTCATAGAGGCGCACAGAAGAGGTTAAAAGTACCCCATCTCTTTTAAAACTATTGTTCTGCCGAAAACCATCGGTTTGCAGGTGATTGTAGCTTACACCTATATTAAAATTTTGTTCCGAGTGTCGGAAAGAGAGGTTGTTCTTGAGCATATTAAAAGAACCCAGGGTAAACGTATTCCTAAGGAAGGTGCTTCCTACCTCTGGTGGCCGTGTGTTCAGCACAATGGCTCCGCCCAGATTCGTGCCCAGCGAGGCTGCTTTTGGCCCTTTAACCACCTCAATCCTGCCCATATTTTCAAAATCGTAGGCTTCTATGGCGGATACTCCGGTACCGTTGGTTACCGGGATCCCGTTGAAGTACATTCTGAGCTTATCGGTACCAAAAGGCGTACGGGCGCCTACCCCTCGAATGGTGATCCGATTGGTATTCAGTGCTCCTGACAATACATATAAACCGGAGATCTGATTTAGACCTCCTGCAAAATCCGTAGGACTGAACTGCTCGAGGTCTTCAATACCAAGGCTGGACGACTCGGTAATACCTTCTGCCTTTTTTGAGATAAACTCCTGTAGCAGAATTACTTCATCTAGTGAAGTGATGGAATCCTTGATTTGCGATTGCCCGGAAACCGCAAGGCAACCCATGGCAAAGACTGTAGATAAGAGGCGGTTCATAGCTCGCTCAAAAGTAAGCATTAAAAGCGATAGCCGAAGCGTATGCCGCTGCTCCCCAAAAGTTCGGGAGCAGGATTGGAATGCGACAAATTGGGTTGGTTTGGCGGGAAGACCAAAACTTCATGAGTTAGCTATAAAAGCCAATGCCATTTTTGATCAGTTCGTAGTACTTTTTTTCACCGAAAGAATAAAGGTATGGGGCTTTGTTGGCGGCACCCGTCATTTGTTTCTCATGGCGGATCAAAATACCCAACTTTAACAGCTTTCGCTGGAAATTACTGCGTTCCAAAGGTTTACCCAAAATGGCTTCATAGAGTTTTCGCAAATCTTGCATTGTGAATTTCTTAGGTAATAAAGAAATGCCGATAGGCAAATAATTCAGCTGGGTTTTTAGGTGATCCAGGGCTTTGGTGATAATCTCATTGTGATCTAAGATCAGATTGGGCAATGCATCGAGGGATTTCCATTCACAAACCTCGCTAAATGCATCTGGTCTGGGGTGTATCCTTTTAATATCAACAAGGGCAAAATAACCGGTGGTAATGAATCTGTTGGTAATCCATTTTAAAAAAACAGGACTTTGCTCTTCCATCTCTTTTAAGTGGTATAGCGGCATTGCAGCTTGGGGATTTTTATTTCGTATGCTACCCCCAAAGGTGTAAAATTGCTTTACAAAAACAGAACTGAGACCGGTACGTTCCTGGAGTACGCGCTGTGCGGCATCATCCAAATGCTCTGTTTTCTTTATAAAACCACCAGGTAAGGTCCAAACATTGTCATTTTTCCATTTGAGCAATAGCACCTTTAGTTGCTGACTTTCATAGCCCAAGATTACACAATCTATGGAATTTCCTGGCAGGTAGTTGTCGAGTTGCGTCTCAAAGGACTTGATATGATGTAAAAGATCGGTTTCCGGTTCCAAAGCAAAAATTTAATGTGTCTTTTTAACACAATATAACAAGGGTTTTGTATTTTTGTGTCAAATTAACACAATAAAAAATGAAAAAGCTCCTAAAAGTTCTGAAATATATCCTCATCGCCTTGCTTACGATCATTGTAGTGGGAGCTGGGATCTTCTATTTTACAAAGAAGAGTGCTTCCAATAAAAACATGAAACTCCTGGGAGAGGAAGCTGCTGTTTTAGATGAAAAAGGGATCCGTTTTCGGGATTTGAACAAGAACGGAAAATTAGACGTGTATGAAAATCCCGCGGCACCTATTGAAGCGCGCGTCAATGATTTGCTCGATCAAATGACCCTTGAAGAAAAGGCAGGTACCATGTTTGTGACGATGATAGGAACCACACCCAAAGGCGAACCTATGGAGACCCCGGTATTAAGTACCGACCCCCTGGTACTTATGATGTCTTTTGCCCTGCCCTCCAATTCTGAAATGATTGCCAGGAAGAAAATGAACAGCTTTAACATTTTGGCTTCGTTGGATGCTGAGTCCATGGCTAAATATGCCAATACCATTCAAAAAATGGCGGAACGTACCCGATTGGGAATTCCTATTACCATAGCTACTGATCCAAGGCACGGTACCAGCAATAACCCGGGGGTATCATTGTTCACACCAGCTTTCTCCCAGTGGCCTTCATCCCTGGGGCTGGCCGCAACAAGGGATACCCTTTTGGTAAGGGAATTTGGTGATATTGCAAGACAGGAGTACCGGGCGGTTGGAATACATTTGGCTCTGCATCCTATGGCCGATTTGGCTACGGAACCGCGTTGGGCCAGAACCAATGGCACTTTTGGTGAAGATGCCGATTTATCTGCGGTAATGACCAAGGCCTACGTCTTGGGCTTTCAGGGAGATTCTTTACAAGAAACGAGTGTAGCCTGTATGACTAAGCATTTTTCTGGTGGAGGACCCCAAAAAGATGGAGAGGACGCCCATTTTCTATACGGAAAGGAACAGGTGTACCCCGGGGATCATTTTGCCTATCACGTCCGGCCATTTGTAGAAGGTGCGTTTCCGGCAAAAACGGCACAAATTATGCCGTATTATGGCATTCCTGTAGGGCAAACGGATGAAGATGTGGCCTTTGCATTCAATAAGGAAATCATTAGCGAATTGCTTCGCGATTCCCTTAACTTCAAAGGAGTGGTCTGCACGGATTGGAACATCATAACGGATTCCAAAATCGGGGAAGGACGAGCCTGGGGTGTGGAAGATCTTTCCATTAAAGAACGTGTTAAAAAGGTTTTGGATGCAGGATGTGACCAATTTGGGGGTGAAGCCATTCCTGGAGTTATTATGGAATTGGTGAATGAGGGACAGATTCCCGAAAAACGCCTGGATATTTCCGTGAAACGAATATTAAGGGATAAGTTTCGTTTAGGCCTATTTGACGATCCCTATGTCAATGAAGGCAAAGCCATACAGATTGCGGGGAAGGAAGCCTTTAGAGAAAAAGGTTTGAGGGCTCAGCAAAAAGCAGCGGTATTGCTCAAGAACGAAGGCATCCTGCCACTGAAAAAAGGCACAAAGATTTATGTTTCAGGTGTAGAAGAGGTAGATGTTTATACTTCTTTTGGCGAGGTAGTTTCCAGTCCGTCAGAAGCCGATGTCATTATTGCAAGGATAAGAACGCCTTTTGATCCAAGGAACGATTCCTTCCTGGAAAGTTTTTTCCATCAGGGGAGGTTGTATTATACTGATGAAGAGTTGGAGGAAATTCAAGGATTGATCCGACAAAAACCTTCCGTCGTAGTGGCCAATTTGGAGCGTCCGGCTGTACTGACGCCCATTAATGAAGAGGCAAAAGCGGTTATGGCAGATTTTGGTATTAGCGATAAAGTTCTTGCCAAATTGGTGTTTGGGGAGGCAAATCCACAAGGAAAAATGCCTTTTGAATTGCCTTCTTCCTGGGAGGCCGTTCAAAAACAACTGGAAGATGTACCCTACGATTCTGAAAATCCGCTGTACCCATTTGGGCACGGGTTGAGCTATTAAAGCCAAGGAAATTGAGTTGACCGTCAAATTTGCTCAAGAATCATTTTTTTCGAAGGGATAGCAAAATGAAGAATGCCCCAATAAAGCCCAAGACCATTCCCAAGAGGAACAATATGGCATAGTAAAAAGGTGCCCCACCCAAAAAATAGATAACCAAAGCAATAGTGGTCATGCTAATCCCACTTATGGCAAAAGCCCTACCTAAGGTGTAGTGCTTAAGTTTTTTACTTTTTTCCATGTAGAGCGGTTGAGGATGGTTATTTTTAGCGATAAATGTTGATCGAAAAGATATGAAAATTGTCTCGTATAACGTCAATGGTATTCGCGCCGCAATGAATAAAGGCTTTGTAGATTGGTTGAACTCCGTAGACGCTGATGTAGTCTGTATACAGGAAATTAAGGCTATGAAAGAGCAGGTGGAATTGGAGCCTTTGGAAAATATTGGTTTTGAACACCATTATTGGTTTAGTGCCCAAAAAAAGGGCTATAGCGGCGTGGCCCTTTTGTGTAAAAAAGAACCCGATCATGTGGAGTATGGTACCGGGATAGACTATATGGATGCGGAAGGGCGAAATCTTAGGGTAGATTTTGGTGATCTTTCCATAATGAGTATGTATCTGCCTTCGGGAACAAACCTTGCCCGTCTTGAGCACAAGCTAAAATATATGGCCGACTTTCAACGCTATTCGGATAGCTTACGAAAGACGCATCCTAATCTGATTGTATGTGGGGACTACAATATTTGCCACCAGGCCATTGATATCCACGATCCTGTGCGGAATAAGAACGTTTCCGGTTTTTTGCCAGTAGAACGGGAATGGATCGGGAGTTTTATTGACAGTGGTTTTATTGACAGTTTTCGTTTTTTTAACAAAGAGCCCCATAATTATACCTGGTGGAGCTACCGCGCTAATGCCAGGGCAAACAATAAGGGTTGGCGTTTGGACTATGCTATGGTGAACGAAAGTTTGAGGGACCGCTTGCAACGATCGGTAATCCTTTCTGAAGCCAAACACAGCGATCACTGCCCAATTCTTTTGGAGATCGATTCATAACAATTTCTTGCATTTTGTAGCCAAAGTCTTGCTTACCTTTGCCGCTGATTATTGACAGCCTATGAAATACGCTTTTATACCTAATACCAATCTTAGGGTCAGTAAAATTTGCCTGGGAACGATGACGTGGGGGCGTCAGAATTCGGAAGAAGAAGGCCATGAGCAAATGGATTATGCCGTAGATCAGGGGATCAATTTTTTTGATACCGCCGAGTTATATCCCATTCCACCTAAAAAAGAGCTTTATGCGCTTACGGAGGAGTTTATCGGGAATTGGTTCAAAAAGAACGGGAATCGGGATAAGATCATCCTGGCCACTAAGGTGGCCGGTCGTGCCGATTTCACCAAGTTCATTCGGACAACAGGGTTTAGCAAAGACTCCATCATTTCAGCTGTTGAAGGGAGTTTGAAGCGGCTGCAGACGGACTACATTGACCTGTATCAATTGCACTGGCCGGAACGTAAAACCAATTTTTTTGGACAACGCGGGTATAATGCCGGAGATGTAGATCTTTGGGAGGACAATATCCACCAGGTGCTGGAAACCTTGCGGGACTTGATCGACGAAGGTAAAATCCGGCATGTTGGGTTATCCAATGAAACCCCTTGGGGAACCATGCGCTTTTTAGAAGAAAGCAAGGTGCATAAGAACCTCCCCAGAATGGTAAGCATTCAAAATCCTTATAGTTTGCTGAATAGAACCTTTGAGATAGGTCTTTCCGAGATTTCTGTTCGGGAAAAAATAGGTCTACTCCCGTATTCCCCATTAGGATTTGGGGTGTTGAGTGGAAAATACCTGGGAGAGGTACAGCCCAGAAAGGCCCGTATTACGTTGTTTCCGAACTATACGCGTTATAGTGGCGATACGGCCACAAAAGCGACACAAGCCTATTTTGACCTTGCCAAAGAACACGAATTGTCCCTGGCTCAGATGGCGCTGGCCTTTGTGAATACCCGACCTTTTGTAACCAGTAATATCATTGGTGCCACCACCCTGGAACAACTGAAAGAAAATATCGATTCCATTAAGCTGGAGCTATCCGATGAGGTGTTGGAAGGGATAGAAGCCATTCACGGTGCTCTACCTAATCCTGCTCCCTAATTATTGGGTAAGGCATAAGCACGGTATTCATCGCCGGAGGCGGTTCCCATTTTTCCCCCGCCACATGCGATGACTAAAAATTGTTTTCCGTCAACTTGATAGGTGGCCGGGGTGGCATAACCCCCAGCGGGAAGAGGGACCTCCCAAAGCAGTTCTCCTGTGGTCATATGGAATGCCCGTAGCTTCTCGTCTTTAGTAGCCGCGATAAAAAGGACATCTCCAGCCGTAATCACCGGGCCACCATAATTTTCCGTTCCGGAAACGGGAATATCAGGATCATCTATAGCATCTTCATGGCCTAGGGGCACGGTCCATACATATTTTCCGGTATTGAGATCAATAGCGTTCAATGTTCCCCAGGGCGGTTTCACCACCGGGAATCCGCGATCGTCCTTAAAGCGTCCAAATCCGGCTACCGCATAGGGAACTTTCACCGAAGTCGCTTCAACACGATGGTCTGTTTCCTCACTCATCCCTAAAATATAGCGGGCAATCGCCTGGATCTCGGCATCGGATAGATTCGGCATACCTGGCATGGCTCCTTTTCCTTTTTTGATGATGGAATAAATAGAGTCCAGTTCCAATCTGTTTTTTACGGTTTGCAATTCAGGGATGCCCGCCAAGCCTTGTAGCGCTCCACCATGGCAACGGGCACAGTGGATTTGTGCAAGTGATGCTCCAATTGGAGTCATTTTGCCACTATCATTTCCCACGGCTTTCATCCGCACGATCCATGCCATTTCATTCGAATTGACATACATGATCCCCGTTCTCGGGTCCAAAGCCGCGCCTCCCCACTCCGCTCCTCCATCTGCCCCCGGATACAGTAGTACACCCGTAGTATCTATGGGTATAAACTGGCCATTTGAAGTGATCTTTTGAAACTTTTGCAAAACAGTGGGAGGATCCGTGTTTTGATCTTTGTCGACAAAATCGTCCACAAAAGCGTTTCGATCAGGGGCATATAGATCATCCGCGGTTAAGCGTTGTCGTGCAAAAGGTTGGGGTCGAATGGGCAAAGGTTGTGTGCTAAATGCCTTTTCCCCTTGCAAAGTAGATTGGGGATAAGGGTGTTCTTCAATCGGGAATAACGGGTCTCCGGTTACCCGGTTAAATACAAAAACATGTCCGCTTTTGGTCACTTGTGCCACTGCGGGAATGGACTTCCCATCGCGCTGGATCTCAAAAAGATTTGGAGGAGCAGGTAAATCCCTATCCCACAGATCGTGGTGGACCATTTGGAAATGCCATAGCCGTTCCCCGGTAGACGCATTTAGGGCCAGTAGGCAATTGGCAAAGAGATTTTTGCCGTGTCTATCCCCGCCATACCAATCAAAGGCTGCAGAACCCGTAGGAATATAGGCAATGCCCAATTCATGATCCATTGCGATACCCGCCCAGCTATTCGCTCCCCCAACGGTTTTGTAGGCACCCTCGGGCCAGGTGTCATTACCGAATTCTCCAGGTTGGGGAATCGTGTGGAACGTCCAGGCAATGTCGCCGGTTAGCACATTATAGGCCCTGATATGTCCCGGAGATGCTCCCGGACCTTCTCCTACACGTGTTCCCGTAATTAACAGATCCTTGTAGATTGCACCCGGAGTGTTGGCGACAACCGATAATTTGTCAGGAGCTCTTCCCAAACCTTCCCTTAGATCTATGCTGCCCCCATTTCCGAAGGATGGTATGAGATTCCCGTTTTCCGCGGAAACGGCATATAATTTGGAACCTGAAGAAAAAAACAACCTGCTTTCTTCTTGTCCCTGGGAAGACCAATAACTTAACCCTCGATTCAGGCCTAATCCCGAGTTATCTTTTGTCCTTGGGCTAAAGGTCCAAATTAACGCGCCGCTCTTTGCATTTAGCGCAAAAAGTTCTAAGGCCGGATTCACTCCATACAGGCGATTACCGACTATTAAGGGATTAGTTTGTATTTGCGTAATGCGCCCGGAATCCAGGCCCCCACTTTTGTAACTCCAGGCCAATTCCAATTGACCTACGGAAGCCGTATCAATTTGTGAAATGGACGAATAATGCGTTCTCGAAGGGTCACCCAGATAGTGCTGCCAATTGTTAAATACCTGATCATTATTAATCGTTGTCTTTTGTTGACAAGCGGCTATACAAAGACCTAATACGAAAAGCAGCGGTAAACGCATTTTGAAGGTTTTGGCTTAAATATACTTCTAAAAAAAGGGATTTTTAACCAAAGAGATGGGCAACTACTTCTTCAATTTTAGCAACCTGTTGTATCGCTATCTTTGATTTCTTCACCCCTATTTTATTGTTTTTTGAAACGAAGATCATAGAAAAGCCCAATTTTTCTGCTTCTACTATCCGTTGATCGATACGCTGTACGGGACGGATCTCTCCTGCAAGACCAATCTCTGCCGCAAAGCACACTCCCTTTTCAATGGGAAGGTCAGCGTTGCTGGAAAGTATTGCGGCTACCACCGCAAGGTCTATAGCGGGATCATCTACGGTAATTCCGCCGGTAATGTTTAGGAAAACATCCTTGGCTGCCAGTTTAAAGCCGGCGCGTTTTTCCAAAACGGCCAACAGCATGTTCAACCTTTTGGCATTGAATCCCGTGGCAGATCGTTGCGGAGTCCCATATACGGCACTGCTAACCAACGCCTGGATTTCAATAAGCAAGGGCCGCATACCCTCCATAGTTGCCGCCACTGCCGCCCCGCTTAACCCTTCATCGGTGTTGGAGATCAGTATTTCGGAGGGGTTGTTGACCTCCCGGAGGCCATCGCCCAGCATTTCATAGATCCCCAGTTCCGAGGTACTCCCAAAACGGTTTTTCAACGAACGTAAAATGCGGTAAACATAGTTGCGATCCCCTTCAAACTGCAATACGGTATCCACCATATGCTCCAATATTTTTGGGCCGGCGAGGGAACCATCCTTGGTAATATGACCTACAAGGATAACAGGAGTGTGGCTTTCCTTGGCAAATTTGATAAGCTCTGCAGTACACTCCCTAATTTGCGAAATACTCCCGGGACTCGAATCAATATAGTCGGAATGCAGCGTTTGAATAGAATCGATAATAACTAAATCCGGCGTTAATCGGGCAATATGCTGAAAGATGTTTTGGGTTTTTGTTTCTGTAAGTACATAGCAGTTTGTGGAGGCCGGATGAATACGCTCTGCCCGCATTTTGATCTGGCGTTGACTTTCTTCCCCGGAAACATATAAGGATGTAAAGGGCAATTTGAGGGCCATTTGTAAGAGCAGCGTGCTCTTCCCTATTCCCGGCTCTCCTCCCAGTAGTGTTAATGAGCCTGCTACCAGGCCTCCACCAAGTACCCTGTTGAATTCGATATTTCCGGTATCCCATCGTAGTTCATTACCCGGATCAATTTCATTGATTCTTAGCGGCTTTGAAGTACGAGGAGTAGCGTTGGAAACTGATCGCCAATTGGTCTTTTCTTCTTTTTGGATCACCTCTTCAACAACGGTATTCCATTGTTTACATGAAGTACATTGCCCTACCCATTTTGCATATTGTGCGCCACAATTCTGACAAAAAAAAGCGGTTTTTGTCTTCGCCATCTTACGAAGATAGCAAACAATTAGTACCCGAAATCCGCTTTTAGCGCGTCAATTTTCTCCAAAGCCATATCCTTGGTAAGAAAGTCAATCTCTTCCATCAAAAAAGACTTTTCAAAGGCTTTCATTGCTTTTTTAGGTTCGCCCAGAAGTTCAAGGTATTCTCCCTCAAAATAGAACCCAAGCATGGTCTCCGGGAATTCTTTTTTGCAGAGTTCGGCAAGGGGTTTCAACGACTCATAATCATCTTTCTTAATACTACCTGCGTATATGGCCATAATATCATTGAGTTCAACCGCTTTTTCGTAACCCAGGAGCGATTCAATTCTATCGTACTTGTTTTTCAGGTAATCGAAAACGGGTTCGTTAGAAGCTAATATTTCTTGTCGATATTCCTGGGGGCTAATGGGCTGGAAGAGGCTAAAAACATTATCAAATACCTGACTTATCCCATAAGAAGCGATAGAAAGATGGTCGGCCTTCTCGTATTCATCAAAATAATAGTGAAGATTTTCGCGGCTGATGGAAGAAATCGCATTGTTCATTTGTAAAATCCTGTTCCTGTCTTCTGATTTTTCCTTTTCAATGATCAGGTTATAAAACAGTTCCTGGTTCAAATCGAGCAAGCGAGAGGGAATACGACTTTCCATTTCGGTTGCCAGTACAGGAGATATGATCACATAGGAGTTGAATAGGGACTTATCCTTGAATAAAAAATAATTGCCGAAATTGGCGGTGATGTCATAGCCTATGAACATTTTGAATGGAGCTGTGTTATAGCTGGTTTCCAAATAGGGGAGTAGCTCTGTGCCCAAAAACTCATAGAAAAGCTTCCCTTTCTCCGTGGGGAGTCCTGTACTCTCCTCAAAATCGCAATCTTCCCAACGTAGATCGTTTTGCTCCTGATGAACACCCACCACAATGGCCTCCGGCATTCTGTGATATTTGCTGTTAAATTTTACATGGGAGACGACAAGATCAAATAGATAGTCAGCGTCCAGAACAAGGATGAGCGGATATTTTTTTTCTTCAGTATACCCTTCCGGGAAATAATAGCTAACATCACGTCGTTCCTGAAGTTTGAACGACTCGAAGATCTCTTTTTTTACCTGGCTGTTGAGGCTTAGGTGCAATAGTCCTAACAAGGAGCATAAAAGTAGCTTTTTCATGGGTGTAGAAATGGGATTACCTATCTTATTGGTTTTTGTTCAATAACGGCAAAAGCAGAAAAGATATTGTTCCCAACACCAAGACCATAAGGGTTTGGGAGATCCACATGATCCAGCCAAAAGCATCACCGGAATTGGACGAAATTCCGTATAAGGAAAGCGCGGTGCTAACAAAAAGCGGATAACCTCCAAGTCCCCCGGGGAACGCCATCATGGCAAAAGCCCCTGCCACAAAAGCCACCAGTAGTTCCGGTAAGCCCATATTTTGCGTCTCAACTATTGCGAATTTTACCACCCAAAACATAGCAATATAACAGCCCCATATAAAAAGTGTGTGGAGCACAAAGGGGAGTGCCTTTTTCATTTTTAAAATGCTTGCGACCCCTTGTAGCATTCCGTCCAGAAAGACTTTTAGCTTTAAAAGAAATCCGGAGGTTGCCCTTCTCGTGAACCGTAGCAAGACAATTAGACCTAGTATTCCTACTACCAGGGCTAAAATGCTAAAGGCCAGGTTTACACCATACTCATTCAGGTAGCCAAGGATAAAATTGGTTTGAAGCATAAGCGCGGCGATAATGATAAGCAGCAGCATAATCAGATCTACCACCCGTTCTGTAACGATAGTGCCAAACCCTTTTTCAAAGGGTACTTTTTCATAAGTGGTCAGGGCGGTGGCCCTTAAAAATTCCCCGGATCTCGGGACACCCAAATTGGCAAGATAGGCAACCATAACGATAAAAAAACCGTTGCTAATTTTAGGAGAATACCCTAAAGGTTGTAACAGGTAGTTCCATCGAATCGCGCGCGAAAGATGACTGAGTACCCCAATACCAATAGAGAGTGAGATCCAAAGTGGGTTGGCATTTGAGATATTATCAACAATTGCCTTCCTATCTGAAGGTGAGGTATTATAATAAATGAAAAGAATTAACAGGATTCCCAGGGAAAAGGGAATAGCAATTCTAAGTACTTTTTTTAACGCTTTGGACAAATTAATTCAATAAGTTGGTCGCTTCATTGGGAAAGACCAGGGCCGGATTAAAAGTTTTGGCTTCTTCAATATCCATCCAGGCATAGGTGATTAAGATCAGGACATCACCTACGGCCACTCTCCTCGCAGCAGCGCCATTTAATGTGAGCTCTCCCGAGCCCCTGGGGCCGGGAATAGCATAGGTTTCCAGCCGTTCCCCGTTGTTGTTGTTAACGATCTGCACTTTTTCACCACGAATAATGTTAGCGGCATCCATCAAGTCTTCATCAATAGTAATACTACCAATGTAGTTGAGATCTGCACCTGTAACTGTTACACGATGAATCTTAGATTTTACTACTTCTATTTGCATTGCGGCAAAGGTATTCAATTGAGGGCGATATTATCTATTAAGCGGATTCCCTCCGCATAAACGGCAATAAAGGCCCTGTATTTTACATTTTCTTTCTTTTCTCCGAAGGGCAACAAAGTTTCTTCGTTAACCATCTCAAAATACTCGAGATCAAACAGGGGATTACCTTTAAAACTTGATGTTACCCAATCCTTTATCAATAAAGCATTTTCCGTGCCAAATTTTTTTCTGACAGCTAATAATATTGCATAAATAAAACCGGCATTTTCTCTAGTCGGTTTTGATAACCTTTCATTACGTGAACTTCTTGCTAACCCGTTGAATTCCCGTTCAATAGGACAACCTATTATTGTTATTGGCAGTTTTTGTAATGCTGTAAGTTTTCTGATAATTTGTAACTGCTGAAAGTCTTTTTCTCCAAAATAGGCGTTATGAGGGGCTACAGCCGAAAACAAAAGTTCAACAACAGTAGCTACACCGTCAAAATGACCGGTCCTGTATGTACCCTCCATTACGGTTTCCAGTCCATCAAAATCATATGATCTTGCTGCAATAGTGCCATTGTATATTTCCGAAGGAGAGGGCGTAAAAACGATAATGGAAGTGGAAACCTCCTCGAGGAGTAGGACATCCTTTTCCAGATTTTTGGGATATTTTTCGAGGTCGAGGGGGTTGTCAAATTGAGTGGGATTGATGAAAATGCTGACAACCGTAACCTGATTTTCTGCCAAAGCTCTTTTCACTAAAGAAAGATGCCCTTGATGCAAGGCCCCCATTGTAGGGACAAAACCTATTTTTTGGCGGCCGCTCCTGTAAATTTTAAGGGCGTCTTGCAGTTCTTTTTTATAGCGGACTACTACCATGGAATTTTCGAAAAGCGTGCAAAAATACTATAAATACTGGTATTGTTCATAATTTTTGTACTTTTGCGGCTACGTTTGGTTAGATGAACAAAAATCGTGTGTATGAATGGTAAAAAGATATTGTTCGTATCTTCTGAATTAGTGCCTTACCTCCCCGAGAACCAAGTCTCCTTAATGTCATACGAAGCGCCAAGAATGGTGAATAGTGCTGGTGGACAGATCCGCATTTTTATGCCAAGATATGGCAATATTAATGAGCGTAGGCATCAGCTTCATGAAGTTATTCGGCTGTCCGGGATGAATTTGGTTATTAATGATATGGATATGCCCTTGATCATTAAAGTAGCTTCTATACCCCGC
Source organism: Croceivirga sp. (assembly GCA_028284665.1). Lineage (GTDB taxonomy): Bacteria > Bacteroidota > Bacteroidia > Flavobacteriales > Flavobacteriaceae > Croceivirga. Next base: position 73,425 of record JANQRG010000038.1, on the reverse strand, counting down.
GAGCGTATCCAGGTATATTTCATTGATAATGACGAATATTTTAAGAGGAAAGCTACCTTCAATGATATGGATGGTAATCTGTTCCCGGACAATGATGAAAGAGCAATATTTTTTGCCAAAGGGGTGGTAGAAACGGTTAAAAAACTAAATTGGTCCCCTGACATTATACATGTTCATGGCTGGATGGCTTCCCTTTTACCACTCTACTTGAGGGAGTACTATTCCGACGAGCCTATTTTTGCCGACAGTAAGATCGTTACTTCCGTGTATGACCAGGGTTTTGAAGGAGAACTGGATAAAAAGCTGAAGGACAAAATTGCGTTTGACGGGATTGCTACAGATAAAATCAAAGTGCTGGAAACACCCAGCTATAATAATTTGTTAAAGGTAGCAGTGGATTATTCCGATGCTGCTATTTTAGCCTCGGAAGAGGTGCCATCAGATTTAGTGGACTACATCACTGAACAAAATAAGCCCATGCTTCCCTATGTCTCATTCCAGGAGACGGATGAGGCTTATGCAAATTTCTACAAAACGCAGGTGTTGAATTAATCCGTTGCAAAATGAGGAGGAGTTACAGGTGGATTTCAGCTATTGCTGGGACCTTTTTTTTTGGGATTTTTCTATTTTCTTGTGAGGAAGAATTAAGCACGCTGGGCGAAGGAGTAGTGCCCGAAGAACCGTTTAATACGGGCCAGGCAGAATTTGATGTATTTGCACTGAACAAAAGAGTAGTGGCGGTACAAACCAACAAATTACCGCTCTACCAGGTTGGAGTATACAACGACCGTGTATTTGGCAGACGACAGGCTATTATTACCACGCAACTTACGCTTCCAAACCTACAGGGAAATCCAACTTTTGGAAACTTTTCCCAAAGTCGGGAGGACACTGCCGATAGCGATGATGATGATAATACCATAAACGAGAACGAAACGGTGAAGGAGGTATTCCTTTATCTACCATATCAACTGGTCCCTGCTACAAATCGCGATAGGGACGGAGATGGGGTGCAGGATGAATTGGAATCTCCGGAAGATCGGGAAGATCCAAACAGCGATCAGGATGGTGACGGATTAACAGACCTGGAAGAACGTACAAGAGGTACCAACCCTTTTGACCCGGACACCGATGGTGATGGTATCAATGACGCGGAAGACGATGCTACAGTTGTAAATTCCTTCCCGAACACCTTTGCGTTAGATAGTATTTTCTCAGGAAGATTTGTGGATTTTAACGACAAAGATCAGTTTATTGGGGAAAGGTTTACCTTAAGGGTGGAACCATCCAGTTTTTTCCTTCGTGATTTGGATCCCAATACTAATTTCGAAGAGCTTCAAGAGTATTTCTCCAATACGGATATTAGCACGTTTGTGGAAGGCCCTCCACTTTTTAATGGCGAAGTTTCCATAGACAATACGGAAATTGTCACTTTTGCAGAAGACGATCCCGAGACAGAGACTGATGAGTCGCTTATCATCGAAACCCGATTGGATCCTGGTGTCCGGATACCTCTGGACCCAACTTTTTTTCAAGAAAATATCCTGGACAAAGAAGGGAGTTTTGAATTGTTAAGCCAATCCAATTTTAGCAATTTCCTTAGGGGCTTACACATTTCTTTGACCCCTGAGAATGAAGACTTAATGATTTTGTTTGACCTTTCCCAGGCTAATATTACCATTATCTATGAATTTGATGATTTTGTTGCTGATGATACCACCGGTGGAACCGAGGGTTCAATTGAAAAAGTAGAAGGAGAGTATACCCTGAACTTCCTTCAGAATTCGGCCAATTTTACCAACGGTAATGCGGTCAATACTTTTATTGATGACCCTTTCAACTCTGAAATTACCACAGCCCTGGACACTGAGGAAAATGCGGAACGGATCTTTCTCAAAGGTGGCAGTGGTATAGTTGCGGAGATCCGATTGTTTGGAGAAGATGGTGGAGCAGAAGTAATCAATCAAATACGGGAAAACGACTGGATAATTAATGAAGCCAACCTCGTGTTTCACGTAGACCAGAATGAACTGGAGAATTTGGGCGGAACTATTGAACCCCCAAGACTGTATCTTTTTAATGGCGAAACCACTGCGCCCTTGTTCAATCCGGCTACTGAGCGCTCCACATCACCGTCGCCCTTGGGGCAGATTTTAAATTACGATGGGATTTTACAACGCGATCAAGATGGCGATGGTACTCAATATACTATCAGGATAACAGAATATATTAACAATATTATCGTCAGGGATTCTGCCAATGCCAACCTTACCTTGGCCCTTACTTCTAACATTACTATTCCCGCAACTCAAGAGGCAGAAGGGGATATGGGATCAAGAATAGATCTACCGGTAATGAATGCGATCAACCCTTTAGGGACCATCCTGTTTGGCCCTAATCCCCCCGCTGGTGCGGAAGACAAAAAGTTAAAACTAGAGGTCTTTTTTACCGAAACAAACTAAGCATTGTCATACAGTGCTGATTTCCAATTTCTACCAATATCATCTGCAGATTAGCTGCCTAAGGCGATAACAATTATTTAATCTTTTTCTTACAAAGAAATATAGAATAAAAGCTCTTTTTTATGAGTAAAAATTCTATTTTTGAATTATTGCTAACAACTTTAACCTAAACAAAATGAAAAAGTTTAATCTATTTTTTGTCTTAACCCTAATTAGTTCATTGTTTATTTCTTGCAGTTCCGAAATGGAAGAAAATGATGGCCAATCGGAGCTAATTACAGATTATATCAATTACTCATTCAAAGGAGAAAACATTACTATTTCTTTTACAGAAGATCAAGAGGGTGAAATGGTGCCAGTAAGAAATGACGCTTTAAATCGCTTAGAAACATTTTTTGAAGAATATCCCGAATTAGCCCAATACGTTTTGGATGATAACACCATTGAATTATTTGTGGATAATAAGGAATTGGATGAATATCTAAAATTGAAGGAAGAAAATGCTCAAAAAACCGTTCAAAGATCCGATCCATATAGCCATTATATTTCACCTAACATGATTTTATACGAGAATTGTTGTTATGATTCTAGGACCCAGTTTTCTTGGGGCGACATCTGTGTATTCGGAAATTCTTCGTTTGTTGGATACAATAATTATAATCGTTTAAAAGATTTTACAAAAACTATTGAGTGGTGGACTCCATTAAATCCACAAACCTGTAATCCTCCAAAGAGAGTTATAACTTATCCGAATGATAAGCTTTCTTCGATAAAAGTTTTTAATGTCGCTGCAAGATTATATGAACATCCTAATTATTCAGGTAAATCCCTATTTATCGAAGGGAGAGCAAGATTTGGAAAGCCTTACGGAGGAGGTGTAAAAAGGTTAAAGAAAGTGAGTTTTGGTTTCTTAAGTAATTGGTCTGACAAAACAAGCTCAATAATCTTGTACGAATAAATTTAAGTCCAAGTCAAACATATTAGTTAATATTGAGGGGAGCAGGTTAATTAACCTGCTCCCCTCACTTTTGTCTGTTAGTGATAACTAAGATAGCACAAGGATATTTAAACTAGAAAGTGTTAACGAATCACATTTCTTAAATGGCAGTCTATTTTCTCGGGATATGACATGAAAGACTTAAGCCTTAACCTTTATTTAAAAGTATCTAGAACTTGGCAATGAATAACAATTTGCAGATTTTTTCCGTTATATCATCTGGTTTTTAGCTGTATTCAGATGCTAAAATTTAAATTTGCGCTAGAGAACAGATTCATATTTTTTAGATTAAGCTATTATGTGTGGAATAGTAGGATATATTGGTCAACGTGATGCCTATCCCATAATTATCAAGGGGTTACAGCGATTGGAATACCGGGGTTATGATAGTGCCGGAATTTTTCTTTATGACGGTGAGACAATGCACTTATCAAAGACCAAAGGAAAAGTAGAGGACCTAAAACACAAGTCGGAAACCAGTATTGACATTTCAGGAAAACTGGGATTAGGGCATACACGATGGGCTACGCATGGTATCCCAAACGATATTAATTCACACCCTCATTCCTCCAACTCGGGAGATTTGGTCATTATACACAATGGGATCATAGAAAACTATGAATCTATAAAAAAAGCATTGCAGGAGCGTGGTTACGTTTTTCATTCAGACACGGATACCGAAGTGCTGGTCAACCTCATTGAGGAAGTGAAACAAAAAGAGCAGGTTAAATTGGGGAAAGCTGTTCAAATTGCTTTGAATCAGGTTGTTGGGGCATACGCTATAGCTGTTTTTGACAAAAGCAAACCCGATGAAATTGTGGTTGCAAAGCTAGGGAGCCCTTTAGCTATCGGCATTGGGGATAATGAGTATTTTGTAGCTTCAGATGCTTCGCCTTTTATCGAGTTTACCAATAACGCAGTATATCTGGAAGACGAGGAAATGGCGATAATTCGGTTGGGAAAAGAAATTAAACTAAGAAAAATAAAGGATGATGCCATTGCCTATCCTACCATTCAGGAACTACAGCTGAATATCGAAGAAATTGAAAAGGGAGGGTACGATCACTTTATGCTTAAGGAGATTTATGAGCAACCCAGGGCTATCCTTGACACATACAGAGGTAGGTTACGGGTTAATCAGGGAATCATTAAAATGGCTGGAATTGATCAGAACCTGGAGAAGTTCTTAAATGCAAACAGGATAATTATTGTAGCCTGCGGGACCTCCTGGCATGCCGGTTTGGTCGCAGAGTATACTTTTGAAGATCTGGCAAGAGTACCTGTAGAGGTGGAGTACGCCTCCGAGTTCCGGTACAGAAACCCTGTAATTACAGATAAAGATGTGCTTATTGCGATTTCGCAATCCGGGGAAACTGCTGACACCTTGGCAGCCATAAAGATGGCAAAAGAAAAAGGGGCTTTTGTATTTGGAGTTTGCAATGTGGTAGGCTCCTCAATTGCCCGTGAAACACATGCTGGTGCCTACACCCACGCGGGCCCGGAAATAGGTGTAGCCTCAACGAAGGCCTTTACCACACAGATTACTATTTTGACTATGATCGCGTTGAAGCTAGCCAAGGAAAAAGGTGTTTTTTCAGAGTCTAAGTTCCACGAGCGGTTAACGGAACTGGAGGGGATTCCGGCAAAGGTGGAAAAGGTTTTGAAATCAAATGTATTGATCGAACAGATTGCTGGGGTATATAAGGATTCTGCTAACTGCTTATACCTCGGGAGGGGGTATAACTTCCCGGTTGCGCTGGAGGGAGCACTAAAACTAAAGGAAATTAGTTATATCCATGCAGAAGGCTATCCAGCTGCTGAAATGAAGCATGGCCCGATTGCCTTAATTGATGATCAGATGCCTGTTGTGGTTATCGCTACAAGAAAAGGGCATTATGAAAAAGTGATTAGCAACATCCAGGAGATAAAGTCCAGACAGGGAAAGATTATTGCCGTGGTTACCGAAGGAGATGATATGGTCACGGAATTAGCGGATCATGTAATAGAAGTGCCCGAAACCTCTGAAGCGCTAACACCACTTCTTACAACAATTCCCTTGCAGCTACTTTCATACCATATCGCGCTGATGCGAGGATGTAACGTAGATCAACCGCGGAATCTGGCAAAATCAGTTACTGTCGAGTAACTAGATTTCCATAAGAAATTTGATGATAAACCCCTAATTTCTGGGTTTTTTTTGTTAAATCTTCAAACTTAAGAGGCATCTTTTAAGAAAAAAGTATTATGCATGCATAATTTTTTTTGTTTTTTGTGGAAAACAAGGCAAAAAAATGTATCTTCCCACCCTGTATTTTACACTGATTTAAAACTAACTTAACGCAAATTCTTTTCGAATGAAAAAAGTATTGATTGCCATTTTTTCTTTGGTAAGTAGCGCTGTAATTGCCCAGACAACCATTACCGGGACGGTCGTGGATGAGGAAAACAACCCGGTCCCTGCGGCGAATATTGTGGTCATTGGAATAACAGAGGGGGCAGTAGCAGACTTTGATGGAAATTTCACCTTAACTACATCGGCTACGCCGCCTTTTCAAATACGGGTGAGTAGTATAGGGTTTTCCGATGTGGTGGTGGACGTTACAAGCGCAAATCAAACATTTTCGATTACGCTGCCAGAGTCGTCAACATTATTGGATGAAATTGTGATTTCGGCTTCGAGAACTCCTGAACGAATTTTTGAATCTCCCGTTTCTGTAGAACGTTTTGGATTGCAACAGATCAAAAATACCACTGCAGAATCCTTTTATGGAGGATTACAAAACCTTAAAGGGGTAGACATAAACACGAACAGTTTAACCTTTCAATCCATCAATACCCGCGGGTTTGCCACTTTTGCCAACAACCGTTTTCTGCAATTAGTAGATGGAATGGACAATTCCGCTCCAGGACTCAACTTTGTTTTAGGTAACCTTGTTGGGATGTCAGAGTTGGAAGTGCAGAGCGTAGAGATCCTTCCCGGGGCATCTTCAGCACTTTATGGAGCCGGTGCATTCAACGGAATACTATTTATGAACAGTAAAAATCCGTTTGACTTTCAAGGAATAAGTTTCTATGCCAAAACAGGATTAACCTCTCAGGAAGCTGCCGGGGATAACGGCTATTATGATTTTGGTATCCGGGCAGCGCATGCATTTAGCGATAAGTTTGCGGTAAAAGCGAATTTCTCCTTCCTTCAGGGAGAGGACTGGCATGCGGTAAGTGACGTGGATGTTTTAAATCCTGGAGCAACAAGAGCAGACCCCAACTACGATGGCCTTAACATCTATGGAGATGAAGTTTCTACCCAATTGAATTTTGATACGCTGGCAGGATTGCCATCCGGGACGCTGGGTAGTGCTGATATTAGCCGTACTGGATACGCAGAAAGGGATCTTACCAACTACAACGCGCAAAGTGTGAAGACTGATTTCTCAGTGTACTATCGGCCTTTTGCCGATGATCTGGAATTCATCTACAACGGTCGCATTGGACGGGGACAAACGATCTACCAGGGAGCGAACCGGTATAATGTAAATAATTTCTCTTTACAACAACATAAACTTGAGGTGCGTAATGACAACTTCTTTATCAGGGGTTATATTACCTCCGAGAAGGCCGGCGATTCCTATGATATGCGTTTTACTGGAATTAACATCAACCGCTTTTGGAAATCTGATGAACAATGGTTTGGAGATTACGCAGCAACCTTTATCGGGGCTAGATTAGGTGTGGGAACTGGGGTGCAGGCAACGGAAGAGCAGGCCCATGCTGCAGCTAGAGCTGCAGCCGATACAGGACGTTTAATCCCTGGCACTCCTGAATTTCAACAAGCTTTTGATAGGGTTACTGCTGATGGGGACCTAACTACAGGATCCCGCTTTATTGACAACACTAAATTCCGGCATGTTAACGGAAATTACAATTTGGCGCATTTAATTAATAACTGGGCAGATGTCCAGGTAGGGGGATCTTTTCGGGAATACGAACTGAATTCGGAGGGAACTATTTTCACCGATTTTGATGGCCCTATTACCTATAGCGAATACGGTGCTTATGCGCAGCTTCAAAAGAAGTTTGCTGATGATCGTTTAAAGTTTACGGGTTCTGCGCGCTATGACAAGAACGAATTCTTTGATGGCTTTGTTTCCCCACGTGTTTCTGTTGGAGTAACCCTGGGCCCACAGCGTAATCATAATCTTCGGGCCTCCGTGCAACAGGGTTTCCGGAATCCCACAACTCAGGATCTATTTATAGGTTTGGATGTAGGGCGAGCTATCCTGGTAGGTTCTGCTCCGGATAACCTGGATCGTGATGTAAGGACGTTTTCACTAAGTGAGGATGGGCAAAATTTAACAGGCCAATCCACTGCGGAAGTCGTAGGTAGGGAAGCGTATGAAAATGCGTATTCCAGGTCATCAGTAGAAGATTTTACGGCGGCACTTGCTGCCGGTGTTCCCCAGGAGGAGGCTGTATTACTTTTGGATTCATCAGACACTCCTCTAATACAACCTGAAGAGATCACGGCTTACGAGTTTGGGTATCGGGCACAAATCGGGAAATTTACCATAGATGCCAGCGGGTTCTTTAATACCTATGACAATTTTATTTCCAATGTAACCACGCTGGTTCCACTTTATGGTGAAGCAGGCGATAACGGATTGTCCTTGTTAGCCCTACAGAACGGGGATTTTGAAGCGTATCAAACCTACACCAATTCTGCAGTGGATATCGAGTCCTGGGGCGCAGTAGTAGGGGTGGATACTAAGGTTTTAGGAAATTTTGATTTAGGGGTCAGTTATACCTATACGGACTTTGATTTTGATCGTGACGCATTCCCGGATTTTCTCACTTTCTTTAATACGGCAGAGCATAAGGTAAAGGCTTCTTTTGGAAATACGGAACTCTTTAAAAATTTCGGATTCAATTTTAATTATCGTTGGAGCGATAGCTTCCTTTGGGAAGGTACATTTGCTACGGGTAACGTACCCTCGTTCACCGTTTTGGATGCACAGATCAATTACGCCGTACCTAGCCTTAAGTCTATTTTCAAAGCCGGAGGTTCCAATATCTTAAATGAAGAATATATTACTGCTTTTGGTACAGGTAATATTGGAGCGATCTATTACATTTCCTGGACTATCAACCCCTGAGAAAAAGAATTCTTGTAACAATAAAAAGGCACCTGATCAGGTGCCTTTTTTTATGTTCAAAAAAGAGGGGTGATGTTTTCAAAAAACCGATGGAATACTCTATCTTTGCGCCCGAAAAAAACAGCCATTTTTCCATTCTTGGAAGGTGAAATAATTGAAATACTGCAGTAATGTCTAAAGTTACAGGAAAAGTTGCCCAGATCATTGGACCGGTTATTGATGTTGAGTTCGAATCCGGAACCGAAATCCCAAAAATTTACGACTCTCTTGAGATCAAAAAAGAAGATGGAACAACCTTGGTTTTGGAGGTGCAATCCCATATCGGAGAGAACACAGTACGAACCATTTCCATGGATTCTACCGATGGTCTAAGCCGGGGAGTAGACGCTGTTGCAACTGGAAGCACTATTCAGATGCCGATCGGAGAAGATGTCTACGGCAGGCTTTTCAATGTGATCGGAGATGCTATTGATGGAATGGAAAACTTACCCAAAGCAGGAGAAAACGGACTGCCAATTCACCGTGAGGCGCCTAAGTTTGAAGACTTGTCCACCTCAACAGAGGTGTTGTTCACCGGTATAAAGGTGATTGATTTGATCGAGCCCTATGCAAAAGGAGGTAAGATCGGATTGTTTGGAGGTGCTGGTGTTGGTAAAACGGTTTTGATCCAGGAGTTGATCAATAATATTGCGAAAGGACATGGAGGACTGTCTGTTTTTGCAGGGGTAGGAGAACGCACCCGTGAGGGGAACGACCTGCTTCGTGAGATGTTGGAATCCGGGATTATAAAATACGGCGATGACTTTTTGCACTCCATGGAAGCAGGAGGTTGGGATCTAAGCAAAGTAGATAAGGAGGCTATGAAAGAATCCAAAGCTACCTTTGTATTTGGTCAGATGAATGAGCCTCCCGGGGCACGGGCCAGGGTAGCACTTTCCGGATTGACTATAGCTGAGTATTTCCGTGATGGTGCAGGAGATGGTCAGGGGAAGGATGTACTGTTCTTTGTGGATAATATTTTCCGATTTACACAGGCCGGTTCTGAGGTATCCGCGCTTTTAGGCAGGATGCCTTCTGCGGTGGGATATCAGCCAACTCTGGCGACAGAGATGGGAACCATGCAAGAGCGTATTACCTCTACAAAACGAGGTTCTATTACTTCTGTACAGGCGGTTTACGTACCTGCGGATGACCTAACAGACCCTGCTCCGGCAACGACCTTTGCTCACCTGGATGCGACCACAGTACTCTCGCGTAAGATTGCCGAGCTAGGAATCTATCCTGCGGTGGATCCATTGGATTCTACCTCCAGAATTCTTACTCCTGAGGTACTTGGAAAGGAGCATTATGCCTGCGCACAAAGGGTTAAAGAGTTGCTACAACGTTATAAGGAATTACAGGATATCATCGCCATTTTGGGGATGGAAGAACTGTCTGAGGAAGATAAGTTGGCCGTAGCGCGTGCTCGTAGGGTGCAACGTTTCTTGTCCCAGCCTTTCCATGTTGCGGAACAGTTTACCGGGATTCCGGGAGTTTTAGTAGATATCAAAGATACCATCAAGGGCTTTAATATGATTATGGATGGTGAGTTGGATCACTTGCCAGAATCGGCCTTTAACCTTAAAGGGACCATTGAAGATGCCATAGAGGCAGGAGAGAAAATGTTGGCCGAAGCTTAGTACCCTAAGGCCTGGTAAATTCCAAAAGCCAAAGATCAAAATTCAAGTTAGGATTTGGTAGTTGTAATTTGAGATTTTAAAATATGTATTTAGAAATTGTATCCCCGGAAGCCACCTTATTTGCAGGAGAAGTTACAGCAGTAACTGTACCTGGTGTTAACGGTGAGTTTCAAATGTTACAGAATCACGCTCCTGTAGTATCCCTTCTTCAAGAAGGAAAAGTAAAAGTGCAGGGCGATATAAAGATCGAGGAGGAATTTCAGAATAAGTTTACCAGGAGTTCCAACGGAGATACGGTCCTGGCGATCAGTAGCGGAACGGTTGAGATGAAGGATAACAAAGTGATCGTACTTGCTGACTAAGTAAAGATTGTACAAATACATCATAATAGGGCCCATCAAAATTTGGTGGGCTTTTTCAGTTTTATGGCAGAACGATCAACGACCATTCTCTTCCTGCTTTGGGATATCGTTTCAGTTCACGAAAACCGATAGCTTTATGTGCTTGAAGCGACCTGGTATTTCGGGTGTCAACTTCTGTTATTATTTTACCGTAATTATCCGGCAGGAATTCTTGCATTTTGTGATATAGACTTCGGAAAATACCTTTACCTCTATGGGATTTGGCGATGCAAATCTGTCCCATGACCATATAGTCCTCTGTGCCTCCAAGGAGTGTTTCAATTTGGGAAAACAAGGGACGAAGGAGTTCAATGCTATCACCGGATTTTGGAGACATGGATAGTGCATACCCTACCAATTCTTCGCTATCCATAGCCAGGGTATGAGGAAATATTGCATTCATTTCCTTAAGCAGCTCGAGTGTGTGTTCGATGGTCAAAAAGCCTTGAGAATCCAGTTCTTCTTCAGTAAGGTGCTTGGGAAGATTCTGTTGTTGAAGCGCAAGAATTTGCTTCAGTTCCCAATCGCTGGAAGCTTGTATATAACGTATCATTTGTTTAAAGATAGTACTTTTGAAGCATGTCCAAGTTCCCTAAAAAATTGGTTGAAAGAATTGAAACGCGAGAGGCAAAGAACAACCTTAGGATATTGCCTGTCCGGAACGACTTAGTGGACTTTTCCTCCAACGACTATCTGGGCTTTGCCAGTGATGTCGGTTTGCGGGATCGGGTCAACTCCTTTCTTGGTAACAAGCCATTTTTCAAAAATGGAGCAACCGGATCCAGACTACTTTCAGGGAATCATCCCTTATATCACCAATTAGAACAGTTTTTAGCGAAATACCATGGGTATGAAGATGCGGTAGTATTTAATTCGGGCTATGATGCCAATATAGGGCTGTTTTCATCGGTACCCCAGCGTGGAGATGTTGTGTTATACGATGAATTGGTACACGCAAGCATTCGGGATGGAATCCGAATGGGAAATGCCAAGGCGTATAAGTACAGGCACAATGATCTGGAGGATCTCCAAAATCGTATCAAAAGGATCCGTAATACTTTGAAGAACCTTGAGATATATGTGGTTACTGAAAGTGTCTTTTCCATGGATGGAGACTCTCCGGATATCCGGGAACTCATAAGGTTCTGTAACCGGCATAGTCTTCATCTTATCGTTGATGAAGCACACGCCATTGGTGTTTTTGGTAAAGGGTTAGTGCCTAAAATTGGGGGACAACATCAGGTTTTTGCAAGTGTCATTACTTTTGGGAAAGCATTAGGAAGTCATGGTGCAGCGATATTGGGGAGCACTTCTTTAAAAAACTATCTCATCAATTTCTCTAATAGTTTGATCTATACAACAGGCCTTTCACCACATGCTGTAGCTACAATTTTAATGGCTTATGAGCACCTACAAAGCCCTGAGGGGATCAAATCACAGGAACGATTATTGGAGAACATTGATTATTTTAACTCCCGGATCGAGAAATTAAAACTTCGGGAGATGTTTTTAAAAAGTGATTCAGCAATACAAATTGCCATTATCCCTGGGGCTGAACAGGTTAAGCGCTGTGCACAGAATTTACGTGCAACTGGCTATGATGCAAAACCTATTTTATCGCCAACAGTGCCTGAAGGAAAAGAACGCTTGCGCCTATGTCTTCATGCCTATAACCTCCAGAGTGATATGGATCAGTTGCTTCATGTAATATCAAAAGCTAAGGATGGGTAAGGATTGGATTATTTTAGGGAGTTTTGAGTTTCTGGCAGATGTTCAGGTTATAAAAGGAAAATTGGAATCCGAAGGAATCGAAACCCGCTTAAAAGATGATAATACCATTAGTGTGGAGCCCTTCGCCAGCAATGCCCTGGGAGGCATAAAGCTGTTAGTGCATAAGGAAGATGAGGAGATAGCCAAAGGGATTTACAATGAGATTAGAAATTATGCAACGGACGATGAAGGAAATCTGATTGTTTGCCCCATCTGTGGAGCACAAAAAAGCGAAGTATATTACGCAAGAAAAACAGTATTGTACAAATTGTTTCCATTTTTAGAACCAAAGAAGTACAAATGCCATAACTGTAATTTTTTAACACGAGCAAACAGGTGAAAATTTTTGTTACTGGAATTTCTACAGAGGTTGGAAAGACCATTGTCTCCGCTATTTTGGTGGAAGCTTTAAAAGCAGATTACTGGAAACCGGTACAATCCGGAGATTTGGACTATTCCGATAGCGATAAGGTGCGCGAGTTGATTTCTAATGATAAGACGGTATTTCATGAGAACAGTTATGCCTTGCATACTCCTATGAGTCCTCATGCTTCTGCAGCCATTGATGGCGTCGAAATCAAAATGGGGAACATAAAGGAACCAGAGACCACAAATCATCTTGTGATTGAGGGGGCGGGAGGCTTGTTGGTGCCTTTGAATGATACCGATACCATCTTCGATTTGATCCAACCCAACCACTTGGTGGTTGTGGTATCCCGACACTACCTGGGAAGTATCAATCACTCCCTTTTAACGATCAACGCATTGTTAGAGCGGGGATTTAAAACAGCGGTTGTTTTCAGCGGAGACCCACATCCTACAACTGAGGCCATTATTCTCAAAAAAACAGGAATTCCCATGTTGGGAAGGATTAAAGAAGAACCCGTTTTCAACAAGGAGATCATACTCAGATATGCTGAGCAGATTTCCCCCAATTTGCTGTCGTTTGAGTAAGCGTCCAATAATCCGTTCCCGTGCTTAGAAACCCCTGGACCCATAAAAATATCAAGTTCTTTTTTTATTTAAGTGGCGCTCGTTATGAACTGTTAAAGCGACTAGGATTGCGAAGAAGACTGGAAACGGGACTTAAGCACCTTCAAAAACTGGATTCTGAGGTTGTACAGCAACGATTGCGCTATTATAACACTATCCACAAGCCTTTTGAAATTCAAGAGGAAACTGCAATTTTAGACCTATCCATTCCAAAAAAGAATAAGGCCTACTATTTTGATTTGATCGCGTACACCCGGTATTTTCCGCAAGAGTATCGTATCAACTACAAATTTGGAGATGTTACCGAGGTTCCTGAAAAGCCTACCTTGGTAAAAAGCAGGCCAATTTCCGGAAATACTACCAATGCCGTTCTCTTTAAATTCAACAGGATTCGGCACTTCACGTTTACCAACGATAGGATTCCATATCACAAAAAGAAAAACCTATTGATTGGCCGGTCTAACGTAAAACAAGAACATCGTAGGCAGTTTTATCGAATGTATTTTGACCATCCCCTCTGTGATCTGGGGCAAATAAATCGCGGTACTGCCCATGACCAATGGCTCAAAAAAAAGATATCCATCAATGAACATTTACAATACAAATTTATCCTGTGTCAGGAAGGCAATGATGTTGCCAGTAACCTTAAATGGGTAATGTCTTCCAATTCGCTGGCGGTAATGCCACCTCCAAAGTACGAAACCTGGTTTATGGAAGGTACACTAAAACCTAACGTTCATTACGTAGCCATTAAAGACGACTACAGTGACCTGGAGGAACGACTGACGTATTACTTAAACCATGAAGCTGAAGCTTTGGAGATTATTGGAAATGCAAATGAACACGTACGAAAGTTCAGAGATTCCAGATTAGAACAAGCATTGTGTCTGTTGGTTTTGGATAAGTTTTTCTCAAAAAGCGGACAAGGGACACCACATTATCCTCAATAGCAATAAGAGAAGGAAATCTGGACACTAAAGCTTATTTTTGCCCCTTAATATTATACTTTGAGCTTAAGAAGTAGGGATCAAAAACATATTTGGCATCCGCTGACCCAACACCAACTTTATCCGGAAACTTTACCGATTGTAAAGGCCGAAGGCGTCTTTTTTTACGATGAAAGCGGGAAACGCTATATAGATGGTATTTCATCATGGTACACCAGCATGTACGGTCACGGTAACGAAAAGATTACTGCTGCTGTGACAAAGCAAATGCAAACGCTGGATTTCGTAATGTTTAGTGGGTTCACCCATGCCCCAGCGGTTGAATTATCCGAGAAGTTGATAGAAATTCTTCCCGAAAATCAGGCCAAGATCTTTTTCAATGATAATGGTTCTACAGCTGTGGAAGCAGCTATAAAAATGGCATTGCAATACTATCATAATCAGGGAGAAAAGAGGGATACTTTAATTGCCCTTGAAGATGGATTTCATGGGGACACTTTTGGTGCTATGAGTGCTTCGGGAATATCTTCCTATAATGGACCTTTTGAAGATTTTTTGCTCAAAGTGGAACGCATTCCTGTACCCAACCATGACAACCTGGATGACGTTTTGGATCAATTGGATACGGTGCTGCAAAACAATTCCTGTGCGGCCTTCATTTTTGAACCCCTGGTCCAGGGTGCTGCTGGAATGAAATTCCACGGGGCAAAAGAATTGGATCTGCTCATCAAAAAATGTCAGGACGCAGCAGTGCTTTGTATTGCGGACGAGATCATGACCGGTTTTGGAAAAACGGGAAAAAACTTCGCCTCCGATCATTTAACCAATCCCCCGGATATTTTATGCCTGGGCAAAGCCTTGACCGCTGGCATGTTTCCGTTGAGTATCACCAGTTGTTCGCAAAAGGTCTTTGACGCTTTTCTAAGCAATGAAGTTACCAAAGGTTTCTTTCATGCGCACACCTTTAGTGCGCATCCTCTGGGATGTGCTTCGGCTATTGCAGGGCTGGATTTACTCAATTCAACGGAGATCCTTGAAAAAAGGAAGAACATCGCGGAGCACCATAAAAGATTTGTAGAAAAAATTGACCAACATGAAAAAGTGAGTGATGCTCGGTGCAAGGGGGTCATTCTCGCTGTAGATTTAAATATCAAAGCACATCGGTACGGTAATTTACGGGATACCTTGTACCGTTTTTTTATGGATCACGGGGTAAACCTTAGACCTCTGGGGAATACCATATATACCATTCCACCTTATGTGATTGGTGAAGAAGAACTACAGCAAATCTATGATATCATAGAAAAAGCATTGGATATTGTTTAGTTATGCTTGAAAAACCTATTGCCATAACTGCGCTTTCGTCCGTATCAGCATTGGGTGCTGAAAGTGGTGCTGTGCTAGAAACATATAAAGACCCCAATCACTTTTTGACCTATCGGGATTTCGGAGCAAATGAGGTTTGGGTGGGAGAACTGCCAAATACCGAAAAGACAGCAATTCATGAATTACGGAATTCCAATGTGAAATACAACAATTTGGACAATTCCGTTTTATATGCCCTCTATGCATCAAGAAAAGCAGTACAGCAAGCTGGTTGGAGCGACGGAGCCAATTTTGGTATCAACATTGGCTCTTCAAGAGGCGCTACTTCGCTTTTTGAAAAGTATCACGCAGAATTTATTGAAAAAGGCAAAACCGCTACACTTACCTCTCCCACCACAACTTTGGGGAATATTTCCTCATGGGTGGCACATGATTTACAAAATAAGGGACCGATTATTTCACACTCCATCACCTGTTCCACCGCACTACAGGCGGTTTTAAACGGCATAGCCTGGTTGCAGAGTGGACTTTCGGACAAGTTTTTAGTGGGAGGGAGTGAAGCCCCGCTTACACCATTCACTATAGCGCAAATGCAAGCCCTAAAATTATATTCTCCTTCGGATCCGGATAGCAAATATCCTTGTCGGGCTATGGATATGACAAACACCCGAAATACTATGGTTTTGGGAGAAGGGTCGGCGGTAGCTTGTCTGGAATCCGGGAATCGGAAAAATGCGTTGGCAACAATTCTGGGAATAGGATATGCCACGGAAGCTTTACAACACAATGTTTCCATCTCTTCGGATGCCAGGTGCTTCCAGGATTCCATGAAAATGGCACTTGGAAGATTGTCTTCAGAACAGGTGGATAGTGTAATTACACATTCCCCAGGTACGCTAAAAGGGGATGCTTCCGAATTGAAAGCGATAGAAAAGGTATTTGGAAAGAGGATCCCGTATTTGACCAACAATAAATGGAAATTAGGGCACACTTTTGGGGCTTCCGGGATGTTGAGTATAGAACTGGCAATTGCACAATTGCAACATCAGGAAACCATTGTAAACCCTTTCTCAACTCAGGAACCCCCTAAACAAATTCGTAATATTTTGGTCAATGCCGTGGGATTTGGGGGAAATGCAGTTTCTCTTTTACTATCAAAAAAAAGTATTCTAAAATCTGTCAAATATCATTAAAGGGTAACTTTAGATTTTTCTATTTTTGATTTATGAGTCGTATTAGATATAATTGGACCAAAGAGGAAGTCCTAAAGATTTACAACACACCGCTAATGAGTTTACTCCATGAGGCGGCAACAATACATCGTGAATACCACGATCCCAATACCGTCCAGGTATCAACTCTGCTATCCATAAAAACAGGAGGTTGCCCGGAAGACTGCGGGTATTGCCCTCAGGCGGCAAGATACCATACGGACATCGAAGGAAATGATCTTATGTCCGTACAGCAGGTAAAAGCCCAGGCACTTCGAGCCAAAGCTTCCGGAAGTTCCAGGGTGTGTATGGGAGCAGCCTGGAGAAATGTAAAGGACGGTCCAGAGTTTGAGCAGGTGTTGGAAATGGTCCGCACCATCAATAAACTGGATATGGAGGTATGTTGCACCCTGGGAATGGTTACGGAGAATCAGGCAAAAAGACTGGCAGAAGCGGGTTTATACGCCTACAATCATAACTTAGATACTTCCGAAGAATACTATAAAGAAGTGATCTCCACAAGGGGATATGAAGATCGACTGCAAACCATAGACAACGTTCGGAAAACCAATGTTACCGTTTGTAGTGGTGGTATTATTGGTATGGGTGAAGCCGTGGAGGATCGGGCTGGGATGCTGGTCACGCTTTCCAATTTACACCCCCAACCGGAATCCGTGCCTATTAACGCCTTGGTGGCGGTTGAAGGCACCCCTATGGAAGACGAAAAACCAGTGGAGATCTGGGAAATGATACGGATGGTGGCAACTACCCGTATTGTAATGCCCAAAACTCAGGTGAGGCTGTCCGCAGGTAGAACTGCAATGCGTCCGGAAGGCCAGGCATTGTGCTTTTATGCCGGAGCAAATTCAATTTTTGCCGGGGACAAATTGCTGACTACACCTAATCCGGATGTAAACGAGGATATGAGACTCTTTGAGGTCCTGGGTCTTAACACCCAAAAAGCCTTTGAAAAACATCCACAACCGGAGACTGTTGAAGCAGAGGATTCTACCTTGGCCGCTCAGGGTGAAAAACCGAAATGGTCGAGGCCAAAGCACAGCATTGAACGAAATGAAAAGGCAAGAAAAAGGGCGAATTAGATAGGCAAAATACAGGCCTGGTCCCCCTATTAAAAAGCTTTTACTAATTTAGCCGTTTCAAAATACGCTATTTTGGAACTTAACCTTCAACAAATTCCACGAGTCAAAACCATTACCAAGCGGGAGTTCCTAAGGGATTACTTTAGGCCGCAACAACCGGTTGTTATTGAGAATTTCATCGAAGACTGGCCGGCGTACCGCAAGTGGAATTTTGACTACATTAAGGAGGTTGCAGGCACCAAAGAAGTGCCGCTATACGATGATCGGCCCGTAAAGCATGACGAGGGATTTAATGAACCCCATGCCCGAATGAAAATGGCGGATTATATTGATTTGCTGAAAAGTAAACCTACCAAGTACCGCATCTTTTTGTGGAATGTGATGAAAGAAGTCCCTATTTTACAAAAGGACTTTAAGTTTCCAGATTTTGGAATACGATTGATGAAAGGACTTCCCATGCTCTTTTTCGGAGGGGCAAATAGCCATACCTTTATGCACTACGATATTGATTTGGCTAATATTTTCCATTTTCACTTTGAAGGGAAAAAACAATGTATTCTTTTTGCCCAGTCGGAAACCAAGTTTCTCTACAAGGTCCCGCATTCACTAATCACCAGGGAAGATATTGATTTTGCAGCGCCTGATTTGAAGAAATGGCCTGCCTTAAAGAATGCCAGGGGACATATTGCC
Organism: Croceivirga sp.; assembly: GCA_028284665.1. Classification (GTDB taxonomy): domain Bacteria; phylum Bacteroidota; class Bacteroidia; order Flavobacteriales; family Flavobacteriaceae; genus Croceivirga. Next base: position 54,699 of record JANQRG010000038.1, on the reverse strand, counting down.
CATTTAGAACATGGAAATGTACTCTACATTCCCGAAGGCTACTGGCACCACATGAAGTATCTATCTCCTGGGTTTTCGATGAGTCTAAGGGCAGTAGCCCGAAAACCGAAGAATCTGGCAAAAGCAGTATATAATATTTTTTTCATGCGTCATTTTGACAACTTCATGCGCAGACGTAAGGGGCAGGAATGGATAGACTGGAAAAATGAACAGGCGCTTGTACGAACGAATCTTCAATTTGCAGACCCGCCACGGTAACCTAAACTTTCCCCGATAATTCCTCAATTTTTGGATATATCAGGCTGCTTTCCCAACCTCGGTAGAGTAAGTAACCCATTAGTTTGCGTTTCTTTTTTTGAAGATCGTCATCCTTCAATTGCTGCCATCTTTTTCCGGCTAATTCACTAAAAACACCAAGGTATTCTTCTTCCTGTATGGCTTTAAGGGCACTGTTTATGGCAAATTGGGAAATATCACGTTGTTGCAATTCTCTCTGGATCCGGTTGCGCCCCCATTTTTTTATTCTGAACTTTCCACTTACAAAGTTGTCGGCAAAACGCTGCTCGTTTAAAAAGTCGTTCTGAATAAGATGGGCCATAATATGATCAATAGCTTCCGGGATCATCCGCATCTGTTGCAATTTTCCGAGTACTTCCTGATGACAACGTTCTTGATACGCACAATAGCGTTCCATCTTTTTTGTGGCCTCGGGTAGAGTGTAACTTTGAAATGAGGGCATGCTCAAAAGTATTAAAACAAAAAAAGGCAACCCCGACCGGGGTTGCCTTTTACTTTAAAACCTTTCCGTTTTCATCCTTAAAGCGATATTCCAAATAGGTATAAGCATCACGGGGCTGAATTTTAACCCACTTTTTATGCTCCATAAACCATTTCATACGTATAGAGGAAATCCCCTTTGTAAGGTAGGCGGCAATAAAAGGATGTATGTTAAGTACTATTTGTTTCCCTTTATTTGGCCCTTTTAAAATACGTTCCAAATCTACATTGATCTTCTCAATGAGTACTATTGGAGCCTCTACTTCAGCACCATTACCACTGGGATCTACTTCGCTCGTCTTGATTTTCATTTCAGGTCGAACGCGTTGCCTTGTAATTTGAACCAAACCAAACTTACTGGGAGGTAAGATCTTGTGTTTGGCCCGGTCATCTTTCATTTCTTCCCTTAAGTGGTCGAAGAGTTTTCTTCGATGCTCCCCCTTGGTCATGTCTATGAAATCTACTACAATAATGCCTCCCATATCTCGTAAGCGAAGCTGTCGTGCGATTTCACTCGCTGCCAATAGATTTACCTCTAAAGCGGTATCTTCCTGATTTTTGGCTTTATTGGAACGGTTGCCGCTATTCACGTCAATTACATGTAAGGCTTCCGTATGTTCTATGACCAAATACGCGCCCCGACTCATAGAGGCGGTTCTGCCAAACGACGTTTTAATCTGTCGTTCTATACCGTATTTTTCAAAGATGGGGGCGGCGCCCTTATACAATTTCACAATAGACTCTTTTTCCGGAGCGATTTCACTTAAATAATCTTTGATGTTGTCAAAAAGTGATTCGTCATCAACATGTATTCCGGTAAAAGAATCATTAAAAACATCGCGTAAAATTGAAGAGGCCCTGTTTAACTCTATTAGAACTTTGGTAGGATGGCCTGCTCGGTTCAATGACTTACACATAGAAGTCCATTTGTTGAGCAGGTTTTGAAGGTCTCTATCTAGTTCAGCTACTTTTTTGCCTTCAGCTACAGTGCGGATGATAACACCAAAACCTTTAGGTTTTATGCTGGTTACCAGTCGTTTTAGTCGGTCTTTCTCTTCTCTACTTCCGATTTTCTGAGAAACGGAAACCCTGTCGGAGAAAGGAACCATAACCAAATAACGCCCAGCCAAAGAGAGCTCCGAACTAATTCGAGGTCCTTTGGTGGAAATGGGCTCCTTAACAATTTGCACTAAAATGGATTGATTGGCTTTTATAACATCGTTAATGCTGCCATTCTTATCAATATCTTTTTCAAATGGAAAATTCTTAAGCGAGAAATCTTTTAATCTTCCAGTTCGCGCTTGTTTAACAAATTTAAGAAGAGTGGAAAGCTGTGGCCCAAGATCGTGGTAATGCAAAAAAGCATCTTTTTCATACCCCACATTAACAAAAGCGGCGTTTAAACCGGTTACAGGTTTTCTAATCTTGGCAAGAAATATGTCTCCAACTGCAAAACTGTTGTCATCTTCTTCTTTGTGTAATTCAATTAATTTTCCATTTTTTAATAAGGCAAAATCGACGGCTTCAGAACTAGATCGTACAATTAATTCTGTATTCACATCTGTCAATTTTGTGGTTGCATTGGTATGCAACCGATTACACAATCTTTATATATCTGATTATTATAATCGTTATTACTTAGGAATTGTTACCAATAATGTCAAAGAACGTGGAAAATAAAAAAGTAGTCTTGCGCGACTACTTCTTCTTGTGTCGGTTGGCCCTTCTGCGTTTTTTTCGCTTGTGGGTGGCCACCTTATGTCTTTTTCTCTTTTTACCACTCGGCATAGGGCGATAATTTTTGTTGCTAGTAGATTATTTAACCTGAACGTTACTTTTAACTCCCTCAACAAAGACCTTTGCAGGCTTAAATGCCGGAATGTTATGTGCAGGAATTTTTATGGTTGTGTTCTTAGAAATGTTTCTTCCTGTTTTTTCCGCTCTTGTTTTGATGATAAAGCTTCCAAAACCTCTTAAATAAACATTATCTCCATTCTCTAAGGAGTTCTTTACCTCCTCCATAAATGATTCCACCGTCGCTTGTACGTCTCCTTTTTCGATCCCCAGTTTTTCCGAGATTCTAGATACAATATCTGCTTTCGTCATTTCGTAAAAATAAATTGGTTTTTTTTAGGCTTGCAAATATATAAATGTTTTGTATAATGCCCTAAAATTTAAGGATATAAACTCCCATAAAACGTAAATAGTATTTTTCTCACATGATTTTTTCTCAGATTATATTGGATTGGTATTCAATGCATAAAAGAGAATTACCCTGGCGCAAAACACGGGAACCCTACAAGATATGGCTCTCTGAAGTTATTTTGCAACAGACTCGGGTGGTTCAGGGATTGCCCTATTACGAAAAGTTTGTCAATGCTTATCCAACTGTTCAAGATATGGCTGCCGCATCGGAAGAACAAATCCTTAAGTTATGGCAAGGGCTTGGTTATTATAGCCGTGCAAGGAACATGCACACAACGGCAAAGGTCATAACGGAAGAATATAATGGCCATTTTCCTACCACGTATAAAGCGCTTTTGAAATTAAAAGGGGTAGGTGATTATACCGCTAGTGCCATTGCCTCTATTTGTTTTAATGAGCCACAACCGGTAGTGGACGGTAATGTGTATCGCGTATTATCCCGATACTTCGGGGTAGAATACCCTATAGATTCCGGTCAGGGGATAAAATATTTTAAGGAACTGGCGCGGGACGTGATGGACAAGGATAATATTCGGGATTACAACCAGGGGATAATGGAATTTGGAGCAGTACAATGTGCTCCCAAGAAGCCATATTGTCTACTATGCCCGCTCCAGGAGAGCTGTGCCGCCCTTGCACAGAATAGAGTACATGAACTCCCGATAAAGGGTAAAAAGACAAAAATCAAGACCAGGCATTTTAATTACATTCTATTTATGGATGACAATAACAATACTCTTATGGAACAACGTCAGGGGAAAGGTATTTGGAAAGGACTCTATCAATTTCCGTTAATAGAAACAGACAAGGAAATGCCTGCTGACTTTATTCGTGAAAAAGTGAAAAAAGGCTGGGATACTATTAAAGTCGATGCAATGCTCCCCTTAAATGAGCATCCAATCATTCATAAATTATCACATCAACACCTGCATACCCGGTTTTGGATGGTTAAAACAGAATCAAGTTTAGAGGGCGCAATTCCATGGCCGGAAGTAAATCAACTTCCGGTTCCCGTTTTAATAGCGGACGTTATTAAGAGTATTAAAATTTAGTATTTTTGCCTAATATATTTTTATGAGCGGAACAGTAAACAAGGTAATGTTAATTGGGCACTTGGGAGATGAAGTTAAAGTGCATTATTTTGAAGGTGGAGGATGCATAGGCAGGTTTCCTCTGGCCACAAATGAGACCTATACCAATAAGCAAACAGGAGAAAAGGTGACCAACACGGATTGGCATAATATAGTTGTGCGCAATAAAGCCGCTGAAATTTGTGAGAAATACCTCAGTAAAGGAGATAAGATCTACGTAGAAGGCCGTTTAAAGAACAGGCAATGGCAGGGAGAGGACGGAAATATGCGTTATACTACAGAAGTACATGTTCAAGATTTCACTTTCCTTTCTAATAAAAGTGAAGGTGTAATTAGCCCCACGGGACCTGCAGGGCAACAACAGCATGAGGAACAGCCCTCCTCTTCGGGTTCGGGGAACCCGGTCCAGGTGGAGGAAGATGATGATTTACCTTTTTAACCAACGATTAACACAACCTTACTAATTGGACCCGGAGCCCCATAGTCTGGTATTGCTTTTAGGCGGATTTAATGGAGTTTTTGTCCTAAACCTTGCGATATTATTACTCCTGCTATCTTTCTCCGCATTGATCTCGGGCGCAGAAGTCGCACTTTTCGGACTTTCGCAAACAGAAGTAAACGCCATTGAGGAAGAAAATACGAAAAGAGGGAACCTTATCGTAAAATTGCTCACTAAGCCAAAGAAGTTGCTCGCCACCATATTGGTGGCAAACAACACTATTAACATTGGTATTGTACTGTTGTTTAGCGATATGGGGAATACTCTCTTTGAAGCGGTAGATCAGGTGCTGTTTGAAGTTATTTCAGTACGATTCCTCTTAGAGGTAATCGTTGCCACTTTTCTCATTTTGATGTTTGGTGAGATCTTGCCAAAAATATACGCTAACAGGAACCGGGTGGCCTTTGCACATTTTATGTCGGTCCCTTTGAACTTTCTGGATACTATTTTTACCCCCCTTAGTGGCCCAATGCGATCGGCTACCTTATTTCTGCAAGAGAAACTGGGCAAACAAAAGTCCAATTTGAGTGTGGGACATTTATCACAAGCATTGGAGCTTACCTCAGAAGGCGATACTACCAAAGAAGAGCAGAAAATATTACAGGGGATCGTCACCTTCGGAAACACCGACACCAAACAAGTAATGCGTCCCAGGCTGGATATCTTTGCGTTGAATGAAGAGATGAAATTTTCCGAAGTACTTGAAGAGATTACGAAAAATGGATATTCCAGGATCCCGGTTTTTTCAGATAACATGGACAACGTACTGGGTGTGCTTTATGTCAAAGACCTGTTACCCTACCTGGAACGGAAGTCGTTTAATTGGATGTCATTGATCCGTGAACCCTACTTTGTTCCTGAGAATAAAAAGCTTGATGACCTCTTATTAGAATTCCAGGAGCAGAAAAATCATATGGCGATTGTGGTGGATGAATACGGAGGAACCTCCGGGGTAGTAACTTTGGAGGATATCATTGAGGAAATTGTTGGAGACATCAGTGATGAGTTTGATGATGAGGATTTGATCTATTCCAAATTGGATGATTCCACCTATGTTTTTGAAGGAAAAACCAATTTAAAGGACTTTTATAAGGTGATCCGATTGCCCGAAGAACATCAGGAGCAGTTTGAACAACAAAAAGGCGAATCTGAAACCGTTGCAGGTTTTGTGTTGGAGATTTCCGGAAGTTTTCCAAAAAGGGGGGAGAAAATACAGTTTGACAATTTTGAATTCACAGTTGAAGGCTTAGACAAAAAGCGGTTAAAACAGATAAAAGTAAGTTTGCCAAATGAAATATAGGGTTGTTTTACTGTTTGTGGTGTTTTTGGCAGCATGTGGAGAAAGTGTTTTGCCAAAACCGAAGGGTATGCTAGCGCTGGAGTTCACGGAGCAAGAGTATGGTAACCATTCAAGTCCATGTCCGTACGATTTTGACAAAAATGTAATTGCAGTATCAAATCTGGAGAAGGACTGCGGCATGGTGCTGGATTATCCTGCAATGAATGCAGCAATTTACCTCACGTATAAGCCGGTAGATGAAGATTTGAATACACTGCTCACGGATGCCCAAAAACTCTCTTATGAGCATGTAGTAAAGGCCGATAACATTATTGAGCAACCCTTTGTTAATCCAGCTGATAAGGTGTATGGGATGTTCTACGAGATTACAGGAAATGCCGCCTCCCAATCCCAGTTCTATGTGACGGATAGCACTGACCACTTTTTGACAGGATCGCTCTATTTCTACGCCAAGCCCAACTATGATTCCATCTACCCCGCCGCCATCTATTTACAACAGGACATTCGCCAGATAATGGAGAGTCTGGAATGGAAATAGGCACTTTATAAGGGTATAAGGAGGTCTTGATCTAACCCAAAGCTGAGCTATTCGTTCGTCAATAACTCTTCAGCGTTTTCAATGCTGGAATTGATCTGTAACCGTAGTGCTTTCACCTTATCCTCCTCTTCGTTAAGCCACTCTTGTTTTTGCGAGGTCAGTGCCTTGCCATTCAATATCTCATCAGAGTTAAATCGTTCTCCAAAACCTTGCATCCAGTCCATCATGGATTCGTGCGCTGCTTGGAGGTCTTTCATGGCGGCCTCATAGTTTTGACCCTGCTCAGTAGTGTCTACTTTTTGTTTCAGTTCCGCAACTAGTTTTCCAAGCTTCCCCATTTTAGGCATTACTTCATCGTGAATGGCCATCACCTGTTCCATCTGGCTGGGTTCGTCCGGACTTTTCTTTTCGGTTTTGCATGCCAAAGTGACTGTTAGTGAAAGCAGAATTAGATAATATTTTTTCATGTAACTATAGTTTCTCCACAAAAATATAAAAGGCACTCATAGGAGTGCCTTTTGCTCAAATGATTTTTTGCTCAATTATTCAAAATCAGCCGGAGTCACTCCCTCATTTACTTTAATTTCCTTTACGATAAATTCAAAGTTCTGGGGTCCCACGGTCTGGGAAAGCTTAAATGGAAATTTCACTCCGGAAACTTCCCGGTAATCATCCAGTTGCAAAGTCTGCTGTACTTGTTGTCCTTGCATTTCCTCCTCATTCACCTCTTGAATTTTCAGGCCGGTCTCTACATCATAAAATGCCGTTTTCTTCTCCGTAATTTTAAGCTTATATGCCTTTTTGTCCCCTACCGGAGTAATACCCTCAAGGCTAACCCCCCCGGCGGCCAAGTAATTTAGTTCAGGAAAAGGAACAGATTCTTCTTTTACTTTGGTAATCTCTTCTTCCGTAAGCTCTTTCCGCTGGCCCTGTATCATGCTATATCCCTTGTCTCCATCAATTACTTGCTTGCTCATGGAGTTGCCCATTACCTTCATATCTTGCATGAACTGCGCTTTGGACGTTTTTTTCATTTCAAGTTCCAGCTTCATACCCTGCATTTCGGCCTCGGCAATCATAGCGTAGGATTCCACACTTTCCAGGACTCCTCTTCCTCCAATAGCTTCAATATATTTTTCCAGTACGGTTGTAGCTGTGGTCCCTTCGGGAACAACAACATTGTAATTTGGCTTCTCAGTTTTGTTGGCGTATTTATCGTAAAATAGCACCGGAACCGTCTTGTCATTGAAGGTTACCTTTTCGAGGTTCTCAAGTACTTCACTGCCTTTTCCAACCACCACAACACGCGCGTTGTCCGTTGAAAAGTACTTTTGCGAAGCTTGCTGTACCTGGTCAATTGTGATTGCGTCAATTCGTTCTAAATAGGTCTTATAAAAATCCTTAGGTAAGCCCTCTTTTTCAATATTTAAGGCATAGTTGGCTACGGTTTCCGGCTTTTCAAGGGCCATTACAAATCTGCCGGAATATTTTGCCTTGGTATTCGCCAGTTCTTTTTCGGAAACGGGTTCCTTACGTATTCTGTCAATTTCCTTGAGGATTTCTACTACTGAGCTATCCGTTACCTGGTTGCGTACCTGGGCAAACGCATTAAACCGGACAGGGGCATACTTATCGTTACGTATACTGGAGTAGGATCCATAGGTATATCCTTTGTCTTCACGAAGATTCAAAAACAGCCGACCTTCTCCTCCTCCTAGAATTTGGTTCGCGATCAAAGCCGGTAAGTAATCTTCATCTTTCATTTTTAGCTCGATCAAATTCTGTACGGATACTTCAGATTGAACTGCATTGGGAACATCTACAAAGTTTATTTGAGTGTATTGGGCATCCTGGGGCTTACCGTATTGGAAAGTTGGAGGTACTGCCCTGGTCCATGGTGTGAACGCTTCGGTAACCAATTCCTTAACCGTATCAAATTCTACATCACCCACAATGATCAAATACGCGTTGGCGGGGACAAAATTTTTGCGGTAGAATTGTAGCACATCGGTGAGCGCAACGTTGTTAACGGTTTCCTCAGTAATAAACTCACCGTAGGGGTTGTTCTTGCCGTAGCCCAATGCTAGCTGTACCCTTGAGGCAATAGCAGAAACATCTTTTTCCTGGGCCTTTAGTCCAGTAAGTAGTTTTGCTTTTTCTTTTTCAAACTCTTCTTCCGTAAAATTTGGATTAATAGCGGCATCGGCCATTAACCCCAATATTTTTGGGAAGTATTTGGATAGCGAACTGGCAGAAGCGCTTGCGGCTCCAAAAGATATAGTAGCCCCTAGGAAATCTACTTCTTCATTGAACTCATCTTTTGGGATATTGGTAGACCCATTCCCTAACATACTAGCCATTAGACTAGAGACCCCGGCATTTTCTCCTTCTAATACCGGAGGGTTATCCAAGGTTAAATCTATTCTGACCCTAGGTAGTTTATTGTTTTCAACCACCATTACTTTCAGGCCGTTGTTCATTTCAAACGTATTGGGATCGGCCAGATTGATCTTAGGTGCCGGCCCTGGTTCTGGCTGTTTACCTCTGTCTATCTGCGCGTTCAGGGTTATTGCAAAGACAGCAACAACCAAGGTAATTACGTACTTTTTCATTTCTTAAAATTCGGTTTTCTCCCCTGGTAAATAATTGATGATAACATTCTGATTGGGTTTCAGGTATTTATTGGCTACCTCTTTGATCTCTTCCCGTGTTATGGAGCGATAAATATCAATTTCTTTATTGATCAAAGTCGTATCCCCGTAAAGAAGATAATTACGCGCAAGAGAATTGGCAATGCCTTCCACACTGGAGTTGGAATTCACAAAGTCGTTTTCAAACTTATTTTGCAATTTTTGATAATCGCGTTCCGAAATTAACTCCTCCCTAACTTTGGTCACTTCTTCTTCCATTTCTTCTAAGAGAACTTCAAGAGCGGTTTCCCCTACAGGTAAGGCAAAGACCAGGTACATACCGTAATCTTCCTGACCAATATTAAAAGCGCCTACCTGTAATGCTTGTTTTTGATCATCAACCATTTTCTTATATAATTTTGAGCTTTTTCCATCACTCAAATAGGTCGAGATCATATCTAGCACATAGGCATCGCGTTCTCTAAAACCTGGTGTCCTATACGCCAATCCTACAGCCGGGATTTGAATATTGGCATCATAAGCTGTAGCTACTCTTTGCTCAGTAATTGGTTGCTCCTTAGGATAGTTTCTAACAATATCTTCTCCTCTTGGGATAGGACCAAAGTAATCCTCTATCATTTTTTTGGTAGTAGGGATATCAATATCTCCGGCTACCACTAAAACTGCATTGTTAGGCACGTAATACTTTTTTTTGTAGTTCTTGACATCTTCCAATGTGGCCGCATCGATATCTTTCATATATCCAATATTGGGATCTTTATAGGGATGTACATCAAACAGGTTTTTTCCCAAAACTGTTAAAAAGGAGCCGTAAGGGGAATTGTCATACCGTGACCGTTTTTCCTCTTTAACTACTTCTTGTTGTGTATCCACCCCAATTTGATCGATTACGGGGTGTAACATTCTTTCAGACTCCATCCAAAGACCAAGCTCCAGGTTGTTAGAAGGGAACACCTCATAGTAATAAGTGCGGTCCTGGGAAGTATTGGCATTGTTCTTTCCGCCATTTGAAGATACAATCTCAAACCATTTCCCCCTTTCGATATTTTCTGTTCCTTCAAACAATAAATGTTCGAAAAAATGGGCAAAACCTGTAAGTTGTCCTGCCTTGTCTTTGCCACCCACATGGTACATGACCGAGGTAGTTACTACAGGGGCGCCATTGTCTTGGTGCAAGATCACATGCAGACCGTTGCTAAGCTTATACTCCTCAAATACTACTTCCTGGGCCGAAAGAAAGCTTACAGCTAAGCAAAGTAGCATTGCGGAAAAGAAATTCTTCTTCATTTTTTGAGATTTAGATGTATATGGATCAGTATCAACAATAAAAGGCATATTATCGAATGTCGAAAATAAGTAACAGGAAGAAAATTAAGAAGCTATTAACAAGAATTTATACAATTCAATTTTTTGTACCTTAAAGCATACAAACTATTTAAAAATGAAGAACCTAACACTTCCTATTCGTTTTGGAATAGTCACCAGCGCGGTGCTTATTGCCTACTTTTTGATTTTGGCCTTATTGGGCAAACACACTAATGTTTTTTTTAGTCTTTTCAATGGAGTGATCACGGGCTTTGGGATATATGAGACCCTGAAATACACTAAAATCAGGGAAGCATCAAAGTTCACTTATGGAAGTGGTTTTAGGGCAGGAATTACAACAGGTGTCATAGCAACAATCTTGTTTACGATTTTTTTCGCTTTTTATTCTACGGAGTTGAATGCTATGTTCCTGAATGAACTTTCCGAAAAATGGTCAAGCGATTATACCAACTTTAAAGGGATTGTCTTCTTTACCGTTGCTATCATGGGAATTGTCACCACCGTTGTCCTCACCTTATCCTTTATGCAGCTTTTCAAGTCCTCTAACAATCCGAAAAAATAATTATCAAAAACGCAAAAGTAGCTTGTAGATAAGGGATTTAGCAGTATATTTGCACCCGCTAATTAAAGCGCAGTTCAAAATTATTTTTCATTATGTACGCAATTGTAGAAATGGCAGGGCAGCAATTTAAAGTTGCGAAAGACCAGAAAGTGTACGTACACCGTTTGCAACAGGAAGAAGGCAAAAAAGTTGTTTTTGATAAGGTACTTCTTTTGGAAGATGGCGGTAACGTTACTATTGGCGCCCCGGTCATAGATGGTGCAGCTGTAGAGGCCAAAGTGGTAAAGCATCTGAAAGGCGATAAGGTAATTGTCTTTAAAAAGAAACGTAGAAAAGGATTTAAAAAGAAGAACGGTCACAGGCAATACCTGACTGAAATAGTTGTAGAGGGTATTGTGGCTAAAGGGGCAAAAAAAGCAGCGCCTGTTAAAAAAGCAGAAAAACCGGCCGCTAAAGAGGAAGCTCCCAAAGCAGAATCTCCCAAGGCAACAACCCAACCGGTTAAAGAAACCGCTCCAAGAGGGACGGAAGACTTGAGTGGAAAAACAGTTGCTGAGTTAAAGGAAATGGCAAAGGCCAAGGGAATTAGCGGATATTCTTCAATGAAGAAAGCAGAGCTTGTTGAAGCGCTGAGTAAATAAATAAGAGGTAGGACTAAAAACATAACATCATGGCACATAAGAAGGGTGTAGGTAGTTCAAAAAACGGTAGGGAATCAGAATCGAAACGCTTGGGCGTTAAGATTTTTGGAGGCCAAAAAGCGATTGCAGGGAATATTATTGTTCGCCAACGAGGCACTAAACATAATCCTGGAGAGAACGTATATGCTGGTAAGGACCACAGCTTGCACGCTCGTGTAGACGGTACAGTGAAGTTCGAGAAAAAATCGGGAGGAAAGTCTTACGTTTCCATAGTCCCGGAAGCCTAACAAGCATTTCCAGAATACAGAAATAAGCCCCGGCCATATTTGGTCGGGGTTTTTATTTTTAATGTTTTAATAATCCTTTGATAATATCCTATTCATGATAAATACTATTCTTCCCTTTACAATAATGAAGGATGAAGCAGGGACTCATTTACTTGTTTGTGTTTTCCATACTCTTGGCAGAGAGTATTTCCAGTCAATCCGCTCCTTCTAACTTCACTTCCAATAAAAAAGCAGATTCCATATTCTTTGCGCTTAAGGGGCAACTAGAAGAGGCTACAAAAGGATCAAATGCCCTTTTAATTTCACAACGCCATTGGAAATTAGGAGAATTTTATCGTACTACCGGGGTCTATTCAGAGGCATTGGAGCAATTCAATAAGGCATTAGAACGTGTTCACCACTTTGAGAAAGACACCCTTCATGTTATCGTAAACAATTGTATTGGAAAAGTTCATTTTTCCTTAAGCAAATTCGAAATAGCCAAACAATATTTTGAGGAAAGTGAGGAAATAGCAAACCTTTTAGGCAATACAAAAGGGGTGGCTGTATCAAAAGGGCTTTTAGGGGCATGTTTTGAAAAGCAAGGGAAGTACCCTGAGGCGCTGGAGTATCAAAAACAAAGTCTTTCGCTTTTTCAGGAATTGGGAGATAAAGCGGGGGTTTCTATGGCTAATGAAAATATTGGGAGTATTTATGAGGATTTGGGAGAATATGATATGGCCTTCCGTTACTTCCAAAAATCGTTTGAATACCTGCACGGCAAGAGAATTTGGCAAGAGGCTAACGTCCTTAACAATTTAGGCGATGTATATCGCAAACAGGGAGATTATCCCAACGCCCTGATTTACACGGGCAAGGCCATGCAAGTGGCGGGGGCAATACAGGATAACCATCAACTGGAAAGTGCGAATAAAGATCTTTCCAAGGCTTACGTCTTGCTTGGTGATTTTAAACAAGCACATTATTACTTATCGGAAGCAGAACGGTACAATAGGGAATGGCTGGAAAATCAAAACACAAGACAGCTCAATGTGTTGCAAACCATTTATGATACCAATAAAAAAGAAGCTCAAATACAGCTACTACAGGAACAGAACAAGGTGAGTAGTGCCAATCAAAAGTTACTTTGGGTAGCCTTATTTGCTGTTGCGGCGATACTAATTGTAGCCTTTACCTATCGGGGTAGAAAGCGACAAGCCAAACTGAAAATTCAGGAATACGAACAACGGATTCTAAAGGCAGAATTGGAACGGAAAGCCTTTGAGGAAGAGAATTTGCAACAACAAATACAACTTAAAACAGCCGCTTTGTCCAGGTATAGCCTTCATTTATCTCAGAAGAATAAGATCTTATTGGACTTATCAAAAACCTTAAAGAACATCGTTTCACGCCGTAGCATGGATGCCAGCTTCAAGATTAAAGAATTGGCCAAAGAGATCGACTTTAATTTACAACAAGAGGGAGAATGGGATGAGTTTATGAACTTCTTTAAGGAGATTCATCCGGACTTTATAAGAAAGCTGTCCGCTCTTTCGGGAAGTAGTCTCTCCCCGGCCGAAATGCGTTTAGGAATGCTATTGCGGCTTAACCTGTCATCAAAGGAAATTGCTTCAATTTTAAGAGTAACTCCGGATAGTGTTCGTGTGGCCCGGTACCGACTGCGAAAAAAACTTCCTATTGACCAAAAAGAAGAGCTGGTAAACTTTATGGTAGACCTGTAAGCCCTTGATATTTTAGGAAACGTTATTCCAATGTAAACAAAATGTGATTGTTGCCTTATTGTTTCCTCTCAATACCACTTTTGTTTCCTTTTTGTTGCCCTCAATTTTAAATTGTAATCAATTGATAGTGATAGCTTTGGGTCAGAACCTATTCAATAAAACCATGAAGTCAATTTACTTAGCAAAAGTAGTTGTTGTAACGCTTTTCTCCTTCTTTGGGATGCTGCATAGCTACGCACAAACAGGAAACATTACGGGAACCATTTCCGATGAGAACGGGATCTATGTATCCGGTGCCAACATCATCATCGCCGACCTTAACAAGGGGACCATTTCAGATTTTGACGGCCGCTTTACCCTTGTAGGCATCCCGGAAGGGAGTCATAGCATAAAGATCACCTATATCGGCTATGGTGACGTAGAACAGGATGTTGCTGTAAACGATGGGGAAACAACGGGTTTAACAATAGCATTGAACCCTACCAATTATCAGTTGGATGAGGTGGAAGTTGCCGCTCAGGGACTAAGTGGCCAGGCCAAAGCCTTGAACACCCAACGTACAAACCTGAACATCACTAACGTAGTTTCCACTGACCAAATAGGAAAATTTCCGGATGCTAATATTGGAGATGCCGTAAAACGTATTCCAGGGATCACGATGCAGGTAGACCAGGGTGAGGCCCGGGATATCATTGTACGGGGACTTTCGCCACAACTCAACTCCGTTACTTTGAATGGAAGTCGCATCCCCTCGGCAGAAGGGGATAACCGGAATATCCAGATGGACCTCATTCCTTCCGATATGATCCAGACTATTGAAGTGAATAAGGCGGTTACCCCGGATATGGACGGAGATGCATTGGGAGGATCGGTCAATTTGGTTACACGTTCTGCTCCTCAGGGTTTCCGACTTTCCACAACCTTAGGGTCCGGATTGAATTTTATTACGGACCGAAGAAACCTGAATGCCTCCTTCTTGTTAGGCGACCGTACCAAGGATGGTAAATTTGGATGGATGCTTGCCGCCGTCATTCAGGATAACGATTTTGGTTCTGACAATATTGAAGCAGAATGGGATAATGAGTTTTCTTTTACTAATGCCGATGGGGAAGAAGAGGATATTGACGTAAATCCATATACGGATGTTTTTGAGCAGCGTACCTACCTGATACAACGAGTAAGAAGGAGCTTTTCCGTGAATCTGGATTATCAGTTTGACGTGAATAACTCTATTTATTTAAAGACCATGTACAATTGGAGGGATGATCGGGAGAATCGTTTTGTAGTTGCAACGGAAGTTTTGGATGCAGATGAACTTCTAGAAGGCGATTTCACACTTACGAACAATACTCCTACCAGTTTTCGTGCGGAAGTGGCCCGGGAAACAAAAGGAGGGATAGACAACGACCGTAATCAGAATGCACGTCTGGAAGACCAACGAATGCAGAACTACACTTTGGGCGGCGACCACTTATGGGGTAAGGTAAAAGTAGATTGGATGGCGTCATATGCCAAAGCTTCGGAGGAGCGTTTAGATGAGCGTTATGCACAATACAAGACAGACTACATTGTCAATAATGACAATAGCGATCCGGAGTTTCCGATTATGACCGCTGAAGATCCCGCAAATACCGATGACCTAAGTGCTTTTGAGTTTGACGAGATCACTAATGAAACCCAATATACCGATGAGGAGGATATTAATCTTTTCCTTAACGTAGAATTACCTGCTGACTTCTTTGGCAATGGGGATGGGACTTTCCAATTCGGTCTGCGGGGACGATTTAAGAACAAAGAACGGGACAACAACTTCTTTGAATATGATTTGGAGGAAGCTTTTCCTAACATGGCAGATATCCCAACCGTAAACTTGACAGATACTGATTTTCTTGCCGGAGGTCAATATGCAGCTGGATTCTATCCCGATCAGGATTGGTTAGGCACACTGGATCTCAACGAGGACAACGGCACTTCCGTTTTAGAGGAGTTCTTACCGGGTAACTTCGATATCAGTGAAGACGTTTGGGCGGGTTATATCATGGCGAATCAGAAATTATCGGATAAATTGAGTGTGCTTGCGGGAGTACGGGTGGAACATACGCAACTGGAATCCGACGGTTTTAGCTTGACCTTTATTGAGGAAGACGAAGAAAATGGTATTGAAGAACAGGTTATTGTTGAAGAGGTAAGTGGAGACAACTCCTATACCAATATTTTACCTGGGGTGCATTTTAAATATGACCTGACGGATAGAACTATTCTACGCTTTGCCTGGAGCAACACCTTGGCACGCCCCAATTATGAAGACCTGATCCCCAGAGCCGAAATTGTTAATGCAGATGATGAGATAATTCTTGGAAATGCCACACTTGACCCTACTACTTCTATGAACTTTGATCTGTTAGGCGAGCACTACTTTGAAAGTATCGGTCTTATTTCCGGAGGGGTATTTTACAAACGTATTAACGACTTTATCTATACATTCATTTCCGAGGCACCGGATGATTCTTTTGGGCCAGGCACAGCAGGTTTTGATGTCTTTCAACCCTTAAACGGAGACGATGCTTCTATACTAGGCGTAGAGTTTTCATTTCAACGTCAACTGGATTTCTTACCCGGATTTTTACGGAATTTCAATATCTATATGAACTATACCTTTCTAACATCAGATGCTAATGGTATACGTAATGAAGACGGAGATGAGCGTGAAGATGATCTGGAGCTTCCCAATACTGCACCGAATATGTTCAACGCCTCTTTAGGGTATGCAGGGAAACGGTTTAGCGCCCGGTTATCTGCCAACTTTTCGGACTCCTATATTGATGAATTGGGAGGGAACGCTTTTGAAGACCGTTACTATGATCAGCAATTCTTCCTTGATCTTAATTCCAGCTATGCCATTAACAACAAGCTTAGGATCTATGCAGATCTGAACAACATCACCAACCAACCTTTGCGTTTTTTCCAGGGCGTAAGTGAGCGCACGCAACAAGCGGAGTACTATGGATTACGGCTGACTTTTGGTCTGAAGTACGATATATTCCAACGACAATAAATAATCCAACTTTTCCCTATCCATTACTGGTAATGGATAGGGACTTCACTTAAATTGTTTTCGATGCGAATCTATACTGTAGCAGCATTGCTTTTGGGTGTGATATTCTTTGCCTGTAATAAGAGTAAACTCCCTCCAATACCTCCGGATGTTATTACCGAAAAAACACCAAACGATACGGATGACCCCGCCATTTGGATCAACCCAAACAACCCGGCTGAAAGCATTGTTTTTGGTACGGATAAGGAGACTAACGGTGGAATTTACGCTTTTGACCTGGAGGGACGTATCCTTCCGGAAAAGAGTATAACAAACCTACAACGCCCCAATAATGTAGACATAGAATATGGTTTTCCATTAAATGATTCCACCACTGTGGATATTTTGGCTTTTACGGAGCGGGAACGACAACAAATTAGAGTATTCGCTGTTCCGGAAATGAAACCTTTAGATGGCGGAGGATTTCCCGTTTTTGAAGATGCTACAGGTGCTGAACATAACCTCCCTATGGGGATAGCACTTTATAAATCGGCTAAGACGGGGAGTATTTATGCCATTGTAGGACGAAAAACGGGTCCCTCTCAGGACTATTTATACCAGTACGAATTAAAGGCAGACAGTCTGGGTGTTGCAATTCAATTGGTAAGGAAGTTTGGGCAATTCAGTGGGCAAAAGGAAATAGAAGCCATAGCGGTGGATGATGCACTGGGTTATGTATATTACGCTGATGAAGGCGTGTGCATACGTAAGTACTACGCCGAGCCTTACAAGGGGAATGAAGAGGTTTCTTGTTTTGGAGGTAAATATTTTCTGGAAGATATTGAAGGTATCGCAATAGCAACCTACCCCAATGGAAGTGGATATATCATTGTTTCCAATCAGCAGTTGGGGGAGTTCAATATTTTCTCCCGTAAAGACAATACCTTTATCAAAGCGGTGAATTTAAGTACCCGGGGTACGGACGGTTGTGAAGTAGTAACCACCCCCTTAAATGCTACCTTTAAAAATGGTCTTTTTGTGGCGATGAACGAAGAAAAGGACTTTTATTTCTTTGATTTGGGGAAGGTAATTGCCAAATAAAAACGGATGCTAAGCATTGATAAAGCCAGCTCGTTTGATTATTATCGTTTTAATGCGAAGTGTTTTTTACAATTTCTTCCATTCTTTAGATATAAAGAAAACCAATAATCAGAAGAGGGCATTTGTTTTCCCCTATAGGTGCCATCCCAAGCTGAATCATTAGCGCCTATTTGCTTGATAAGTTTCCCATACCTATCGTATATGTGAACTAAGGCATCGGGAAAGCCCTCTAGGCCAGGAATTTTCCATTCATCATTAACACCATCTCCATTGGGTGTGAAGAATCTTGGATAATCTAGGACAAAGATGTTTTTAACATCCGAACTGCAGCCTGTCTTATCTCTTGCATACACCTGATACAATCCCCCGGGAACATCCAGGAACACATTACTGTCCTGGTAATGCACACCGTCAATAGAATATTCCGGTTCGATAGCTCCAGAGGTAAGAATTTCGATAAAACCTTCGGTAACACAATCTCCGCTATTTACTTTTTCTATACGTATTGGCGTCGCTAATGCTATATCAAATGAAAACATGTTTTCGCATAAGACATTGTTTTCCAAACTGCTTACAAAAAGGGTGTAATTGCCTTCCTGGCTCAGTTCCGCTTGGTAGGTATTGGAGAGCTGTTGCCCATCTTCAAAAACCCATTCCCAGGAATACCAGTTAGGGTTTACGGATAGGATAAGGGGTGATTCTGGATCACATAGGGTGTAGCTGTCAAGTAAATCTATTTGTATGGGATCATTAACTATGAGATCAAAACTCGTTTCTTCAAAGCAATCAGGATGTTTTGGGTGGTTAACCCTAACCGTAATGGTCTCCTTATACGGCGTAGTATTGGTTAAAACCTCAGGCAATGGTGTAGGGAGTGGATTTCCATCACCATCAGTAAAAGTAACGGTTAAATCAGTTCGTTTTCCAATCAGTTCAGATTCGACCAGCGCGATATCAAAGTAACCATACCCGTTGCCTTCGTCACAGGCGAATAGATGAGAAGGTGTGTTTATCTGGATTGCTGGAAGCGTCTGCAATTCCAATTGGGTTTCGGCAAAACAAGTGCCATTTTGATTTGAAACCCGTATGGTAATGTATTCATGATAGGGAACCGTATTTGTCAATGGATTTGGTAGCGGAGAAGGAAGCGGATTCATGTTACCGTCAAAATAGGAGACTTGTAGCTCAGTCTCATCGCCAAGAACGTGTTGAGTGATACCCGAGGTATCGAAATAATCTGAAATCCCGTCGCCATCATTGTCGCAGGCTAACAACGCTTCAGGGGTAAAAGCTAAAGGCAAGGAGGTCACGATTAAATCAAACGTAGTTGCCTTAGAGCATTCTGGATTTTTAGGATCTGTTATCTTAACCGTAACGGTATTCCCAACCACCTCAAGATTGCTAAGAGGGTTTGGAAGGGGACTTGGGAGCGGATTTCCCGCTCCATCGAAATACGAGACCACTAATCCACTTTGTCCACCGAGAACTGTGGATTCCACATAGGAAGTATCAAAATTGGGAGAGTTACCTGTCCCGGAGATAGTTTCACAGGCATATACATCCGCTACGGGATATACTGAGATCGTATCCGTAACGGTTATGTTGGTTTGAATACTGATTTCTTCTCCCGAACTTGATGTTATTACTGCCGTAACGGTATAGGTACCTTCAGACGAAAAAACATGGGTAGGGTTACGCTCGGAGGAGGTAATACCTGCTATAGCATCAGGATCCCCAAAATCCCAATCTACGGATGCAATGGCATCCATGCTGGTGAGTTCAAAGCTTACGGTACGATTGGAGCAGGGCGACACGTAATTGATTTCGTAATCTGGTACGGGTTTGGGTGCTTCAAATACCTTTAAATAAAAATGATCATCAGGTCGCCCAAAATTATCCGAGGTGGTCCAGGTATTGAAATAGGCGTTTCCGTTGGAACATGAACCGGTGAAGTACCAAGAAACGTCCGTTTCTTCTTCGGTATACATACGAAAAAAAGTGCTCGATACCGGAATTAGGTGATAGAGCTCAACCAAAATGCGTTTTACCCCAGCAGGAACAACAACCGGGGTGTCGAAGTTAGACCGGATAACATTAAAATGTTCTAAAAAAGGTTGAGGAGTAGCGGGAATGGTTATTAGCTGACTAGAACCAAGTAACCGGGCATTGGCAAAGGAAGCGGGGAAATTCTCATCTATTTCGTAAATATTGTAGCCAATTTGGCCATCAGCCGAACTTCTGTAAGCGAACTCCGCAGAACTCAAAATTAATTCTTCGTTTTCGGGAACGCCGAAATCCTCTAGGACAAAAACCCTTGCCATTTTTCCACTAGTGCAGTAATAACCTAAGGGTTGGGGATCTGCAAATCCTCCGACGTTGTGTGTGAGTACTACCTGAGAAATTAAAAAATAGGGGACAAGGAAGATTGCTAGTAGCAGTAAATGACGTTTGCAAAATAATAACATGATGGAATTAGCCTTAAAACGTATAGCAATGGGTGCTAGGTGTAAAGAGGAAAGATATATGAGGGGCGTGAATTCGGTAAGTTAGGATACAGTTCATTTCCGGAGACACACCATTGTATTAACTGTACCGTTCATCCTCTAATCGGTGCTTTTTGAGCCTCTAGAGGCTGTTTTTAAAGGTGTAGGTCTAGAACATTTTATAGCGATCAAAGTGTAAAGAGTGTTTCACGGAGCAGCACCAAGGCATTCCGTATAGTTAGTGCCGGATGCTGACTAGCCCACTTTTCATGTATTCTTTTTAAGCGCCAGGAAAGCCTTGACTTCTTTTGGGGCAACAGTACTACCAGTAGCTACGGTAGTTTTAATTGCGTTTTAAAACAGGTCCTACCAGCTATAGATGCTTTGGTTTGTTCTTTTCAAAAATGGCTCTTCGTACTATTTCAGCTTTTTCCCTTGAAACGTTTATCAAAACAACAGAATTGTTGTTCAGTGCATCGCGTAACAAAACATCCCTCTCCTCACTAGTCAGGTAGTTATCATCTTTTAAACTATTGAGAATTGATGTATACTCCTGTGAATTAAAACTGTTATCTGGCATTACTATCGGGGGGTTTACCTGTTGGAAGACGTATAGCCTTTCTTAGGCTATGGTATACTTTTGAAATGGGGGTGACGCAACGTTTCGAGATCCATTACTTTACGAAAATCAACAGGGTTCTGAAACAGGTTCGAATTTCCAGGCATAACCATTTAAGTAGCATTAGGTATTTATGAAAATGATTAAGTGGCAAAATATATTTTTTAGCCTTGGATGGTACATCCTATTCTTCTTTTCGCAACTTTAATTGACTAAACGGGATGGCTCGCCTTTTTATCGGTAGCTATCGTCCTCAACTGGAGATAAAGAATGATGAAAACACGTTTGTCCCATCCGGATTGTTCTTAAACGATAAATGAAACGGGGTCCTGTGTTTTTCGGATGTATGTTGTTGGTTTTCCGTAACATGGCCATGGAGTACAAATTTGAGGCTGCTATTACCCTGTTACCCCTTAGTCTTTGTTCACTCTAAGGGTGATCCGCCTATTGGTGATAACGGTTCTGGGCCCCACCGATAAACGGGCTCCTTCTGAAAAAATAGGACCACAAGCAAAGTCATTTCTGGATACAGCGAGTCTAAAAAGATGACCATTTTGACTAACATTGGTAGCTAAAACACGTAGTAAGCCAAAATCAGTACCACTATATTGCTCCCCATCAAATATGTCTTCATAAGTTATGCCATTATCTACACTGCGTTGCCACTGCAATTCCCCACCAAAAAAAGTACCACTCGAGGCTGAAATAAAAAAAGCATTTTCTCCAGCGAAGGTTTTGGTATCCGTGGGTTGTATTTGTATGATGGGGATCCCTCTTGGATGCCGTTCCAGAAAATCAAATACAGCATTTCCAGTGATATCTGCCGGAGTAGTATACCCATCTACAGCGCTGATAACAACACCATTGGCGTCAACAACTACAGGAGAATTCCCCAATACACCATCGCCGTCATCATCGGTAAAACCGGCTTCCAATACATCATTACAGCCATCACCATCGGCATCCAGGTCCAAGTAATTTTCAATGCCATCCCCATCATTGTCAGCACAGGGAATATCAATGTCCAATTGATAACGTACCGCTACACCACGGTCGGGAGAGAAACAAAAATCCCCAACCGCAAAAGATGTTACTATACCCTCTATACGGATTCCGGGGGTTCCCGACCCAATATCAATGACATTTAAAGATGTAGTTATTGGAGTGGTCAATGGATCTAAAAAAGGGATATTGATACCACATTGATTTCCTGTCTGAACCTGTCCTGTATTAAATTCCCCAGAATTGAAGTCTAAAGAGAAAAATTCCGCATTACTGTTCAAATCCCCTCTGGCTCGAATATTGGCTATGATAACTGGGGTGCCAATGGTCACTCCCGTTGCTGAAAGATTTATCAATTGTATAGAGGTGCCACCTTGCCCCACTGTAGGGATGTCTTGGACAGGAGTTGTTACATCTACGATAAAGCTATTGCCGGGACATTCGTCTAAATCCAAGATACCATCGTTGTCGTCGTCCAGATCGGTTATGTTTGGAATACCGTCATTATCACTGTCCTGTAGATTGAAAGGATAATCGGGTATTAAAATTGTTGTAAGGGCTTGGCCCACCTCTAATTCCCAGTCCCCACTTTTACCGGTTATATCATCAGAGGCGGCTACCAAGATTCCCAAGGATTTTTGAAGGTGGGCTACAGCTTTGCTGCCTTTTGCGCCTTTTCCAAAATTACAGCCATAAATATTTATGTAGGTTATTTTACTTACATTCACTTTAGACTGGAGCCAAATTGCTAATTCAAAAGCATTCAACCATTTTCCGTTGATATAAAGTTCCCCGGGCCTGCCATGAGAAAAAAGGTGATAGGTAGCATTGCTTTCCTGTGCATTTAAGTAATGGGTCAAAACGTCCTTACCAGGGATGTCCTCGTTTATATGGACGTTCGCATTTTCCGATGTAATTTCGGTATCAGCTGCATACTTAAATGTTGAGGGATGTGTCCGAAAAGAAATCAACAAAAAAACACTGAAAAGAACACCTCCCCAACGTTTACACATAGTCGCATGCACTGACGACCAAAAACAAAAGAAACCATCACCAATTTTCATGGCATTTTATCCACTATTGCTAACCCAAAAAGGTTGTAGATAAAGTTATTTTGAATACGGGAGCCTAGGAATTTGCATTCTTTAAAAGGTAGTTTACATCCAATTAAAGGTAGATATTGCTTGCTAAAGCAGGGTACACTCCCAAGTAAATTACTGCCAGTAAACCGATAACTGATGGTAGAATGTGACAGCATTGTAGCGGTTATTCCTACCCTTGCCCAAGCTTGAGAACGTCCTGATTCTTTTCACTTACCGCGCAATATGCACATCACTTTTACCGGATGTACGGGTTATTTAATCCGTTGACTGGCAGAAAGATACCTAAAAGAGAGATGCCTATTACAGATTGAATACTACCGTTTACTAAATCATCAATGCCTTTTATTGAATATACAACCCCACTCGATTGGAGTCTAACCTAACTTTCCCGGTAATTGGTTTTCACAGAAAGCGGAAAAAATGTGGGCCAATAGAAGTAAAAATGACCAAATCTACTACAATCATGAAAAAGGAATTTCAATCGTATTATCTGCTCGTGTTGTTAATGCTATGTGCATTTGCCCCCAACATCGCATCGGCACAATGTGACGCCAACAATGTAATCGTTGCCGTTGCCCCTGGAACCTGTCCTTCTAATGGCAGTATTGTTGTTACCCTTCCAGGCGGGCCGCCCTGTACCGGATGGCAGGCCATTCTAACCAATCCAAGTGGACTAGAAACCATTCGCAATGTCCCGGATAGCGGTGGACCTGTAATTTTTAGTTCCCTTGCACCAGGGGAATATGGGATCAGACTCGTAAATGGAGGGACGGTACTACAATACTCTGGAAACCCGGTGACCATGACAACGTCTTATGTTCCCATGACTATTTCCAGTTCAAGTAGTGCTCCTTCTTGTCCAAGCACGGGCAACTTGGCCACAGCTGATGGGTCTTTGGACATTACCGTTGATAGCGGAGGAGTGGGCCCCTTTATTTTTGAGGTGAATTCCAATTTCGGAACACAGACCATTGGACCAACTTTTACCACATCCAACACCTTTGGAAATATGGAAGGTGGGGAAGCGGTCACTATTACCGTCACGGATACTAACTGTGGCGTCTCCTTGACCCAAAATCCGGTTATCGCTGAAAACAATGAACTACCTTCGGACTATGGCAGATCGATCTTCCAACGGAACTGCAGCCCCAACTGCTCCACTTACAACCCGACGTTTAGAACCTTCGTTTATTCTGCAAGTCGAATCAGTACCATACAACTCCCAGGGAATGCAACCATAAGTATCAACGGTGGGGCACCGCAGAACTTAACGGTAGAGGCTGTGACTACTTCAAATGAGGTGGTGTTCACATACCCTCCCGGAATAGGTGAAAATGCAGACTATGAACTTTCGTTTAACGACGGATGTTTCACCTTTGGAGAAAGTGGTACTACCCTACCCATTGATGACAACCTTTTGCAGATTGATAGGACTTTCAGTTTTGACCCCAATACCTGTGCTGCTGTTCACCAAGTCGATGCCATTAGTGTTACAGGTGTTGGAGAAGACACCTATCTTATGTTTTGCCCAACGAACAACATTGCCATTGAGCAGGAAATTGCTCCCGGTGTATGGAACAATGTGCCTCTTGTAGGAGGAAGCAATAATCCATTGATCACTCAAAGTTTTTCTCAATATTATACCTTGCCAGGGGAGGGTAGCTACAGGATTATAGCATCAGATGATTGTCATACAATTACCAGAGAGTTTGATACGCTCCCAGAAACTGACCCTTTGGATAATATAACTGTAGGGACCAGCACATCCATTCTTGAAGGGACAGGAGCCTTATTGATTGACAGGGATATCAGTAATGGCAGTAGCGCTCCTATACCAGCCACTACTTATGAGATAAGCCCGATACCTTTTGTGCCATCTTTAAGTATAGATGTAGCAAATCCTTTTACGCTTGCTGGAACTTATACATATAGTTTTCCTATCCAATACACCACTTCGGTTAACAGGTCAATAATCGGAGACCTTCCCCCTGGGGAATATCAGATAAGAGCGACGGATATCTGTGGGAATGAATCGGTAACCACCCAGATAGTAGCCACTTTTGCCGTTTATAATCCAGATATCCTAGCATTACCGGGCTGTGGTAATTCGGCCGCCATTCAATATAACTTGAATACAGCTGGCGTTTCAAGATCAGACCCTTTCACCGGCAATGTAGGCGTTGAGATATGGACAGATGATGGAAGCGGAGGTTTGGGTAGCCTTGTCCAAGGCGATCTCCCACCCAATGGGTATTCCGGATCGTTCGAAAACCTGGCTGAAGGGGATTATTTGTTGCGGTTCACCGGGGTAAATTTTCAGTCCAATAATAATGATGAAGTTTTTTCGGCTGCCACCTTGAGCAATTCCGATCGAGAGTATACCGTCCCAGTAACTATAGGTCCGTATGAACAGATACAATCGACCGCAACAGGAGCTTTTTGTGATTTGAACGACACTTCCTCGGGAATAGTTCTCGTAGAGGTTGTTGATGGGACACCTACTTTTCCCATAGTGTACGAGCTTTTCAATGCTACTGACCTATTGAATCCGGTCCAAACGTTTTCACAAACGGATGCAACAACTACGGACCATTTGTTCCAAAATGTTTCCGAAGGGGCATATGTAATTCGGGTCACTACTCCCTGTGATAGTCAGGACATTGACCTAGATCTTATTGCCGCTCCCCTACAGCCTGTAATCACGGCGGACAACCCTATCTCTTGTGCCCCTGGCGGGGATGTGGAGTTGTCCATAAATCTTCCAATAAGCCTATTTGAGATTATCTGGACGGATGACTCTGGAAGTACTGTTGGCACAGGAACACCCATTACAGTTCCGGTCACATCTTCTACCACCATTACCGCCAACTACTCTTTTAGGCCTTTGTTCTGCCCTGCTAATCCCCCAGCCACAGAAGCTATTTTTATTGAAGTGCTACCTGATGTAATGCTTGTGGGTACGGAAAGTGCGAGTTGTAATGCCGCAGGAACATCGTATGTGCTTTCTGTTGAATTATCAGGGACCGCTCCGTTTACAGCCAATGGAACGGGGGTCCCAGGGACTTTTACAGGGAATATATGGACTTCTGAACCAATTGCTGCCGGAACAGATTACAGTGTGGATTTTCAAGATGTTAATGGATGTAATACGCTTACGCTGGCAGATGTGGCGCCTGCGTGTTGTGTTTTTGAAGTTACCTGTCCTACTTTTTCCGAAACGACGGTGGCATGTTATGATGATCTTCCCTCAGCTACACGTCTTACCGAGGCAGAATTTGAGGCTTTAGGCAATGCCGATGGCGCTATTGGGGATATGCCCTGTGGAATCATTGAGATCACCGCAGCAAATGGTCCAGATACGGGTAGCTGTAGTGCAGCAACAATTGTTAGGACCTATACGGTTACCGAATATGAAGACACCAATAACAATGGAGTTCGAGATACGGGCGAAGACACTGTTTTGAATTCCTTAGAGTGCACACAAAATATCATAGTTCATGATACGATACCACCAAGCTTTGTGGAAATGCTCCCTAATGATGTTACCATAGGCTGTGATGAAACCATTCCAGATGCACCCACGCTAACTGCTATTGATAATTGTGATTCCAATGTGCAAGTGGTCTTTGATGAGGTCACTACCAATAATGCTAATTGCACCATTGGTTATACCATTACAAGAACTTGGACGGCTACGGATTGTTCCGGGAATTCAAGCATACATCCCCAAGTCATTACTATTCCACCTACCGGGCCTATTATGACTGATCTTGATCCGGAAATTACCTTGATCTGTGGGGAAGAAATTCCACCCGTTCCGGATCTCGTCTTTACAGGAGGATGTGGGGACTATGTGGTCAATTTTACTGAAGAGACTATACTATCCGCCAATACCGATGATTTTATTGTAGAACGTCTTTGGGAGGTTACCGACGCTTGTGACAACGTTGAATTGTTTCAACAGATCATTACGGTAATTCAACCCGATAGAGAAATGGTGACCATTGACATTTGTATTGAGGATGACAGCATTGATCTTATCGGTTATTTACCGTCTACTTTCGACATAAATGGCGCATTTGAAATAGTATCGGGAAATGGAACTTTAAATGGAAGCACTTTGGACCCTGCCGATTTTGGGATCGGGGAGTCTCAAATTTCTTATAGTGCTACCGAAGGCACTTGCAAGTACTTTGTGGACTTCGTGGTACGCATTAATTCCGATTGTGTTGAATGCAATTCTGCCTCAGAGATTGTTGTTTCCAAAACGGTCACGGCAAATGGTGATGGAATCAATGATTTCTTCAAGATCAAAGGAGGGGAATTCTGTAACTATGTTTTTGGATTGCAGATTTTTAACCGGTGGGGGCAGATTGTCTATGAATCGGATGATTATGGAAACAATTGGAGTGGATTTTCCCCGAACAACGCCTTTGGCAGTTCCAACACCTTGCCCTCAGGTACCTACTATTACATCGTAACGTTCCCAAACCAAGAGATAGAACCTATTAATGGATTTATCTATTTAGGTGCGGATTAATCTGGCTATCAACAGATAGCAATACTATCAAACCCCAAATCAATGAACTATCGATTCAAGGACAGAAATACTAAACTATGAAAACAATACAGAAACTATTTATAGCTATTGTGGCACTGCTTGCAGTGCCTATGACCGGGCAACAGTTGCCCCAGTTCACACAATACATGTTCAACACTATTTCCGTGAATCCCGCTTATGCAGGAAGTCGGGAGGTAATTAATGTAACAGCATTGCACCGTAACCAATGGGCCGGTTTGGATGGGAATCCGACAACTAGCACCCTTTCCTTCCATACTCCCCTAAATAACGAGCGGGTAGGCTTGGGTCTCTCGTATATATCAGATCAGTTGGGCTTTGAGGATACCAACTATATATATGGCGATTTTTCATACACGGTTCCTGTGGCTGAGGAAACGCAACTCTCCTTTGGATTGAAAGCAGGGTTTACCCATTATAGGTTACAAAACCCAGATTCCAGTGATCCTTTCTTTAATGCCAATTTCAATAGTTGGAAACCCAACTTTGGGGCCGGAGTCTATTTAAGCAGTAATACGTGGTACGCCGGCATTTCTTCACCAAGAATCTTGAACACCGATCTGAACGAAGGAGAGTTCCAGGCATTGGAACGGAACAGTTATTACGCCATTGGAGGGCTTGTTTTAGATTTTTCCTTGGATATTAAATTCCGTCCTGCCTTCATCACAAAGTTCACCAACGGTGCACCTTCCACCTACGATATAACCTCCAGTTTTTTGTTTTATGAAAAGATATGGGTTGGAGCATCATACAGGTTCAATGATGCTTCCAATTTTGGGGCTTTTGTTGATTTTCAAATCACCAATACCTTACGATTGGGCTACGCTTATGATTTACCAACTTCAACCATTAGACCCTATTCTGGCGGGACACATGAGGCCATTCTCATCTTTGAGCCAAGACTGCGCAAAAACACCCGTTTCTACAAATCTCCTCGATACTTTTAAATCTTTATCCCATGAAACAGTATAGTAACACCATTAGTTTATTGCTCTTTGTACTTTGTGGAGCATTGTCCCTTAATGCACAATCTATTGTTCAAAAAAGAGCTGATCGACTGTTCTATAAATTTGCTTATGCCAAGGCTATTCCGGAGTACGAAAAAATGATAGATGGAAAAAATGCCCTGCATGCCCATCAACGTTTGGCCAAATGTCACTTATTCTTAAGGGATTTTGAAAAAGCACTACCCCATTTTGAGCAGTTCATCCATGAACCGGAGACCCCAACCAATTACTACTTTGAATATGCCATGGCTTTAAAGAGTAATGGGCAGAAGAAAGAAGCATTTAAGTGGTTGAAACGTTACGAAAAACTTCATAAAAAGGACACAAGGGTCAAAAAGTTCTTAAAAGATGGAAATCTCGCCTCGGTAGTGTTCAATAGCCAAGAACAATATGAGTTGGAACCCGTTCATTTCAACACTGAGTATAGTGAGTTTGGTGCTTTCATCTTCGATGGACAACTCTATTTTAGCTCTAGTCGCAGGGAAAAATCCTCTGAAAGCACCTATGGATGGAATGACGAACCCTGGCTTGATATTTTTCAAATTACTGAAGGCAGCACAACCGAAGTCCCGAGAAAATTTGAAGGAGAAATCAATTCCAAGTTACATGAAAGCTCTATGGTCTTTTCTACGGATTATAAGAATGATACTATTATTTATTTTACACGAAGCAATTATTTCAATGATAAGGAGAGCTTTTCTACAAGAAGAACAGCGGACAGAAACATAGAAAAACAAAACAATTTGAAAATCTTCAGGGCGGATAAGGTTGATGGTGAGTGGAAGGTCACTCGAGGATTAAAAACCAATGCTGATCATTATTCCAATGGACATCCATCTGTAAATTCTAACAGGACCTTATTGTATTTTGCGTCGGATAAACCGGGAGGTTATGGGGGAACGGACATTTATTATTGTAAAATTCACCCAAGGGGAGGTGTGGGGCAGCCAATAAATATGGGCCCTATTGTAAATACCCCGGGCAATGAAATGTTTCCCTACATAAATAACGAAGGCCAACTTTTCTTTTCTTCTGACGGACATGTGGGTTATGGGCAACTTGATGTTTTTGCTACGGTAGCCGATGCAAATGGAGCTGTAACGGAAGTGGTGAACCTGGGAAAACCTTTGAACAGTGAAAAGGACGACTTTGGGTACTATGCGCTTGATAATGGTATAGACGGTTATGTAAGCTCCAATAGAAAAGGGGGGAAAGGGAGTGATGATATTTACAAATTTAGCCTTACCCCTCCTTTAGAACTAGAAGGAACCGTCACAGACGCGGTAAACCTTCAAACATTGGACAGCGTACAAATATCATTATATGACCAAGTAACGGGCAATTTGCTCAATAGGGTCATAACGGATGAAAATGGCAGATATGAAATGTCTATTGATAGACATAGCGCCTATATGATAGAGGCTGTACGAATAACCCATCCTCATAAGCATGTGTACTTCAATACTTCAACAACACCAAGAGCTACAAAACGGATTTTCAAAGATATTCAGCTGGAACCCGTATTGGATTTGAAGATCCTGGCGGACCTAAACAAAATATATTTTGATTTTGACAAAAGCAATATTAGACCTGATGCGGCGAGAGAGCTGGACAAAGTAGTGAAATTGATGACAGAGACCTATCCCGAAATGATCATACGTCTGGAATCCCATACCGATCCGGTAGGGAGCCATGCATACAATGATAATTTGTCTGAAGCCAGGGCTAAGTCAACCTATGACTATCTCATTGCCAATGGGGTTCTTAAGAGCCAAATTTTATCCCGTAAAGGTTATGGAAAGCGGAAACCAATCAACGATTGTACGGGAAAAGAAGATTGTTCGGCGGAAGAATTGGAGCTAAACAGAAGAACAGAATTTCCCATTATTCAATTAAGCAAAAAGCAACCTATTACCGCAATGAGCCAAGAGAAATAATTCTTCCATACAATGAATAAAACAAAACGATGAATGGATCAAAATACCATTTTATCAAATATTTAATTGAGAAAATCCACTTGTGAAATACATTTAGGACCGAAACGGTTGTAAGAAATACCTTTACTAACACAGAGATAATTTAGCAAGAGCACCCAATTATACCCTCTAATTCTTAAGAAGTATAATAAGGTTTTTGTAACCAAACTATTCGCAATTCAGAAAATGATAGACTTTTTGATATATGATAAGCAAGGACCCTTCAGCAATGCTATAAAACATGTTTTTAAAAAGGTGCCTGTTCACATTCATCGTTATAAAAAGCTTTCGGATATCCGGAAAGCATTAGAACCTAAAACCGAAATTAAGTTTCTTTTCCTAATGTTCGTTTTTAACGAAGATTCCGAATTTATGGACTACTTGCATCTGGAAAAGTTGGGTATTCCCATTGTTTTTGCTCCAACCAATAAATTAACCTACACAAAACTAGCCGGAATAGAAGGAGTCAAGGTCATGGATGTTTCAAAAAGCAAACAGGAATACATGGAACAGATAAAGTTTTTTTTTGATATTGCCCAGTTTTGACCTGGGATAAGATCTAGATTTCAGTAGTATATTTGGTTAATGTACGTTCATTTTAACGAAGAAAGATGACAATAGTAATCATAGATGATAACCTCTCGGATATTCAATATTGCAAGGAACTATTGCATAAGAACTTTAACACGATTACTATCCTGGATTGTTTCAGCGATGCAATAGAGGGGCTTCGGTTTGTTAATGAAAACTACCCTGATCTGTTGATATTGGATGTAAAAATGCCAGACTTGAACGGTTTTGACCTTCTTCATCGTTTAAAATCTACCCATACAGAAGTCATCTTCTACACTTCACATGCTGAGTTTTCCTTAGATGCCTACCGCCATCTTGCTTTAGGGTTCTTATTGAAACCAGTTAATGAAGCAGAATTTGTGAGCATCGTCACAAAGGCCATCCAGCGCATGGAAATAGGAAAAAAAGATGACACTACTACTGATGAGAACCACTTGAGCCTACAGGTCCAAGAAAATAAAATAATCGCTATCCCCACCTTGGGCTGTACCTATTTTTCGCAGGTAACCGATATTGTACGGTTGGAAAGCGTTGATGGCTATGCCAAGATACACCTGGTAGATGGCAATATTCATGTAAGTTCTTACGGGATCAAATTTTTTGAAAAACTATTGACCGAACCTCTTTTTTTCAGGGTCCACAAATCCCATTTGATTAATTTAGGAAGGGTAAAAAAGCTTTTCCCGGATGGGACATTGGTTATGGACACCGGAGAACGAATACCGGTTTCCAGAAGAAAAAGAGCAAAACTCCTGGAATTTTTCTAATAACTATAATAGACTCTAACTTGGATAAATCATAGCGTAGAATAGGGAACTTTTACAGTTACCTTGCACCCGGTTGCTATTCCATTTCCCAAATCAGCGAATGTGATATCATAACCCTTGTCCCTTTTGTTTATCCGGTTCATTAGTTGTAATCGTTCCCTCAAGATCTGGGAAGCATACGAAACATGCTGGGTGTTGGTTTTTGCGTCCTTGGATGCCGCAATACCCCGTCCATTGTCTTGGATATGGAAGGTCAACTGATTGGAGGTTTGTAGCTTCTCAATACGTATGCCTATTTTTTTATCGGATTGTTTTTCAGTAAATCCGTGCACCATAGCGTTCTCAATGATGGGTTGTAATATCATAGGGGGAATTACAAGATGTTCCGTGGAAATTTCGTTTGTGCATTCCACGGTGAGTGAGACTTTGTGAACGTTGTCAATATTGTAAAGGCCAATGAAGTTTTCTATAAAATCTAGTTCTCTGGACAGTTGTATTCGCTCATTTCGAGTGACATCTAAAGTAAGTCGGGTAAGTTTGGAAAATAGGGTGACATAATTGTGCAAACCTTGTGTTTTACCACTTTTCAGACGATTTCTAATTTCATTTAAGGTATTGAAAATAAAATGTGGATTCATTTGTGATATTAACGTCTTCCGTTCCAATTCCACAAGTGCTAAATTCAAGGCATATCTCCTCCTGGTCTTAGCGATATACCTAAAAATAAAAAACAAGATACCTAGGACGACGCTTGCTATCACAAGCACAATAAACCATGGGCGTTTGTAAAATACCTGGGCTACGTGTATGGGGTAGCTCAATTCATTGAGGGAAGCTATCCCAGAAGAATTGAACCCTTTGATCTTTAAAACATAATCTCCCGGAGGAATGGATAGTAATTTTAGTGAGGTCTGATTTCCTAAATTCACCCAATCATTGGCAAGACCTTCTAGTTGGTAAACATATTTGTTGGTATCCGTATTGTAACAATCGTTGATCGTGTAAGAAACAGAGAATGAGGTATGGTCATGAGGTAGGCTAAAGGCATAAGGCATCTGAGTAATGCTATCGAAAGCCATCTCCTTTTCTTTGTCGGAATTATAAAATTCAAACTTTGTAGGGAAAATTTTGACGTTTTGGTTTTGCCCGATATCTGGGATACTATCAAAATTGACCAACCCATTCACTCCCCCAAAAAACAATCCATCGCTTGAAGATGTAAAGCATGCAGCAGGATTGAAATCGTTGGAGGTTAGGCCATCTTCGGTGTAGAAGGACGTAATTCTTTTTGTACTTTTTTCGTATCGGTAAAGGCCGTTAAGAGTGCTGAACCACATATTTTCATAAGAATCCTCTAAAATGCCTAGGACATTTAAATTGATAAGGCCATTGGCATCGTTTATCACCTCTAATTTGTCCAAAGCCTTGTCGATGACTACTACACCCTTATCAGTTCCTAGCCATAGGTTCTTTTCGGTATCGACAAAAATTGCGTTAATCCTGTTCGAGGGAAGGGTTAGGCCAGTCTTATCTGAATCAGTATTGAGGTGTAAAAAGGTATTGAGGGTCAAATCCTTAATGACCAGTCCTTGTACAGCTGTGCCAATGTAAAGCTTCTCTTCTGTCTTGTAAATATCCTTGATAAGAACTTCTCTATCATTCTCTAGAACTGGAATGGCAACCTCTTGAAATTCGTTACGTTGAAAGTTAAATTCTTGAAGACCAAATAACCCGGCCAGCAGTAAAGTAGAGTCTGAATATTTTAAAATATCATTGTATTGCAAATTGGCCAACTTCCAATGTGATTGGAAAATATGAATCTCTTCAATTTTGTTCTTTAAAAAGTCTATTTCCCAAAGCCCCTTGCTATCGCCCGCACCCCACATTGTTGAATCATTGGTTTTGACGATAGACTTAAAGAAATTTAGGGAAGGAAAGATGTTTTCCGTTTCATAGGAACTTTCAAAACCCTCGTCATGCGGTAGGGGATTAAGTTTAATAATACCCGAATTCGTGGCCACTAGTATCTCCCGCTTATTAAGTTCCGAAAATCCTCGTACATTCACTTTTTGGTTCCCAGAATTATTTAGAATTTTAGTAAAACTATTTTTATTGAACTTTATCTTGTTGATATGATCGTAACCACTTATGTGAACGACATCATTGGTATCAATAACGATATCACTTATTTCGTCTGAGAATGAGATTTCCTCTACTTTTTTTAAGAGGAATTCATCATTTTCTTCAATCATTTTGAACAGTAAAATCTTTTTTCCGAACGCATCTATAGTTAAAAGATCCGCATACTTTTTCAAGTTTGGATTTCTATCTTTTGATATAGGAATCATTTCTTGAAAGGGAAGACTGAGTATTTGAATGTCCCAATCCTTATTATAGTATGTTCTAAATACCTCACCATTATAGCTGTAGCTCGTTTTTACTGCTTCTGGTAGCACCTCACCATTATCCGTAATAAGTAGGCCATCTCCACCATTCCACTGCCATTCAGGATATAAGTACCTACTTCGTTCATAGTTTAGGGTGCCAGTTAAATTTGCAATTAAGGAGGTACTCCCCTCTTCGAAAACGAATAGTTTGCGTCCTTGTCGAACCAGTAGTTTATTGCAGTCAATGATTCTCTCAAAATATAGGTAATTCCTAAGCCAATAACTGTCTTCCGTATATCGTGATTCAATTCCTGGGACGCTGTATTTCGAAATGGAGAAGGAAGGATCTACCTTTAAAATCAGGTTATTTACCCTATCGGCTGCGATTATCCACATGTTTCCATCACAACCCTCAATAAAAGAATTGGCTTGTAGCTCCGAACCCTGCAGCACCAACTTAAATTCAATTCTGTTGAACCTGTTCCCCAAGGCGTCATTAGAAACGAAAATACCTGTGTCTGCGGAAACCCAAACTCTTTGCTTGCTATCAATGAAAAAACCGTAGATTAATTTGGGTAAGAGTTTTTTGTTTTCGCCCTCAAACGATGAGAGGGTACTGTGCGTTCCAAAATCTTTTACAATACCACTGTACGTGGAATACCACAGGAACCCTTCATGATCTATTTGTAAATAATTTCGGTAGTTATGAGATTCACCGTTAGAATTAATTTCAACATTTCGTATCGTATACTCTTGCCCGTAGACAACCATAAATCCGAAAAAACAAATAAATACAAGAGTGTAGTTTATTTGTACGTTCCAGCTATTTAAACGTTGGGTCAACTGAACAAAGGGTTTAAGTTAAAAATAAACCCACAGCACTTTTTGGTCGGTATTCAATTGTAATACTTGGAGCGTATTGTATAGATATACGGTAGATATGGCATCTTGGGATCAGATAGAAGTTTATCAAGATTAAAAACTTGCACTCGCCTATCGCATGTTGAGTAGAAATTAAAAGCACATTCAAAAATAGAAAGGCCGACGTAATAAACTCATCTTATTGAAAAGATTTACCGTTCAAGGAATCAAAAAGACCTTTTAAGGTAAGCATCAATGGCAGGAATAAGAAAAAGACTATTATTACGTAGGAAAATAGCACATTTAAATCATTTCTCTAGTACAGTAATCGTATGTTGTCTTCTATTTCGAATAAAACAAATTATGTGCTCTGCCTAAATGAAGAAGCCAAATACTTGTATATGAATTCCAAGCAGCAGCTTATTAGATCCAAATGTCACGACTTTATGGTCTACAAAGTTTTAAATGGAAATACAGGGATTTTTTTGGATTACAACGATTGGTTAGAAAAAATAGAAATTGATGTGGATACCTTTCTCGAATTACATTTGAACTTGTGTCAAAAAATTGGAAAAATCATTCGAAAAAAGTAGCTCGTCTTAGATTGAAGCGATCGATTAAATTATAATAGCTTCGATCCTAATCTAAAAGATAAGTTGAAATCCATCCACCCTAGCCCTGGGGAATGGTTATACCACAGTCTCTAACCAACAGTTGGGGGAGTTCAATATTTTCTCCCGTAAAGAAAATACCTTTATCAAAGCTGTGAATTTAAGTACCCAGGGTACGGACGGTTGTGAAGTGGTGACCACCCCCTTAAATGCTACCTTTAAAAATGGTCTTTTTGTGGCGATGAACGAGGAAAAGGACTTTTATTTCTTTGATTTGGGGAAGATTATTGCGAAATAAAAGGGGTTTATTCGCAACACATATGGCCTCCTTTAAGACAGAGACATCAGTTATCCCCTGCATTAATTGGTGTCTTCAGCAGTAATTATTAGGTGGGGTTGTATCTTTAATATTTCATTTTTTAAGAGTATTGAGAAGCTCAAAAATGGTCCTGTCTAAGTCAATCTCCCTATTGTAATAGTTGGTTAAAGTGTTTCTAAAAGCACTCGTATTATATCTGCTGAATATTTTTTTAACATCCATAATCATTTTATGATCAATACCAGATTTTTTGAGCTCATCTTGAGTGGCCTTTCCACAGAGATAAAAGAGCACGGCATGCCACAGATTTGAGGGAAAATCCATCTTTAGCTCCTCTGCCATATCAAATATTCTTTCCCTTACAGGACTATCCCCGTATTTATATAATAGATGAGTGCCTTCGTGAAGAACGGTTTCAACAAAATAAGAACCCTCATTCAGGGGATCTAGGCTTGAAATCACAATGTTCATCTCTGGCCTGGTACTGGTGTAAGCACCAGCCCAATTGGCATAAGCGCAAATATCAACTCTAACAATCACAGTGCTAGGCCATTTGTTTGCTGACAACGCTTCCATCTTCGGAATAACGGTTGATTCGATGCCGCCAATGGTTGTAAGGTGCCTGTCTATAATTCTTTTATTGGAACGGTCATGAAGTTTCCAGAAATGTTCCTTATAAATAGGTGAAACGCTGTTCAGTATAGAAGCCAGGGAAAGCGAATGTGTGGTATCAATGAGAGTCCCGTTTTCGGGTTGTATTTTCAGCCAAAGCCTGACTTTTCCCAAATCCCTTCGCAGTGTTTTGTCTATGAGATTTTGTTTATAAAAGTCTATGGCCTCTTCCAAAACGCTCCTATCTGAGCGGGATAGGTTATTCCAGGCCTTTGCCTCTCCGATATTCGGAAATGCCAGACCGTCCTCCTGAAGTTTTCGCAGTTGACCGCCTTCTGCCTTCTGATACAGGAAGTGATGCAGGTTTAACCAGTAATTCGAGTGAAATCTAAAATACCTGGTTTCAGGTGCTTCCTGAGCGCTTACGTTACACATTGCTATAAAAACTATAACACCACAAAGTCTGATAGTATTTCTTACGGCTATTTTCATCCGGAAATACGATTGGCATGCTAACTTTCTATAACTCGGAAAGCCATGTTCCATTCTCTCCAAACGAATTTGTTTTGGGATACCTGGTTTTGTACAAATTGCGTTACGGATATTTTGGGAACATCTATCCATTGGAGCAATTATTTCTTTTTTTGCATAAAGAAGTGCATTGACCTTGCATGGGGCCCACAATAGATCGAATTTAGAACAGCTGTAATTTTCTGGAAACTGCATATGGTTAGGCATTAAGTATACTAAAAGGACTGGTTCTATCGATAGGTGTGACAATCCTTAACACTCTTTTGTACCTGGGGGGAGGTACTTACGCTTGGGGTTTTGAATGCTATAGAAAAGAAGGCCAAACGAAATGGATATCCAATTCCCCAAAAGTGTTTTTAACAGCTACAACAGTCCTTGCGATGAGGACTTGCCTGGCAATTACTTATTTTTCAATAGTTCATCAAGTTCGTGGTTGATATCATGGGACAAGATTTTGATTACTTGATTGTTCTCATCTAAAAGCACTTGATAAGGAACCGTATTGGTATTAAAAAGCGTATAAATCTGGTTGTCGATATCGACGAATTGCTTCCAGGGGGTATTGTCGTTTTTAACGGCGGTTAGAAACTTTTCCCTTTCGTTATCACTGTCAATTCGAATACCTACACCATAAAATTCAACCCCTTTATTCCTGTACAAACTATAGTGTTCCTGAAACTTCGTATTGAATGATCTGCAAGGGGCACACCAGGTAGCCCAAAAATCTAAAACCTTATAGCCCTTATGCTCCAGAAGCAAATCGCCGAGAATGATGGTGTCATTTTCAATGATGCGGTGTAACGAAAGCCTTTTGTCGAGTAAATTGATAGGTTTTAAACTATTGGTTTCTTCCTCTTTTAATTTCACATAATTCTGATAGTCTATACGCGCTTTTTGTCCTATTTCCGTAGAAAAGTCCTCCTGACTTAGTTTTTTGTACAGTTCGATCGGAATATATCCTGAATTGTCCAGCCTTTTCAAAATGGTAAGAATTGTATCCGTGGGTGTCTTTCCATGAGATTCAATTAAAGCATTGATAATGTTTTCAGTGTATACACTGATCTTTCGAGTAATTGAATCGTTTGTATCATGGTCTTGCTGCTTATCTGGCGTTTCTATAATGAGTTGGCTGATCATTTGTATTGAATCCAATTCTTTGTTGATAGTTGCAGAAAGGTCAAAAAACGCTGAGGCATCGTCAGTGTTCAGGTTCTTGTGGTCTTTTTTACACCCAAGGCATAGTAAAAAGGTTAGGAAAAGCAATTGTAATTTTGTCATTTTTAAGTTATTAAGTCTTTAAAATAGACGATTACTATCACCAATTGTAACACATCTGTTGTTTCCGATCTTAACGGTTCGTAAAAGACAACGTAACAGGCTAACCAAGCCAATTAACCTATTTTTCCAGGATACTATTTAAAAAAGTGTATTTCAAAGAAGTTCTGCTGAAAGTTTGTTTATGAAAACTTAGTAACATAGGAGCATTCTATTATCTGCTCTGGGCTATATATCAATTAGTAGGAATCAAAAGTTGAAGGAATTGTATTGCCATCTCTTTCCCCATCCCAACCCCAGGAGATTATCCACCATCGATTTTCGTTAAAGTGAAGTTGCATGCTATTGATCCCTCTGCGGATGATAGGGCCATTTTTATCATGCCGCACTTGATAGGTGCTCCATACATGTGCAATGTTGCCAAAGATCCTAACCTCACGGTTGATCTCTTCCTCAAAGAATCCGGATTCCCTTAGGTCTCCCATTCCGCCGTAAAATTCATCCAGAGTCAGGACTTCTCTTGATGGTTTTCCTTCAATTGAAGTGTTCTTAAAGATTATGGCATTTGATGCATATAAGGTTTTCATTTTTTCCAGTTGCCGGGAAGTTCCTGCTTCACCGGATATGCCATGGTATGCGGCAGCTATAATTCCGGAAAGCGTTCCAACATCTTCCGGTGAAGAAGACACCTTTTTTTGGGCCTCCAGGGCTATTGTGATCAGACTGGAGAATAATACGAATGCCGATATCAAATTACTTTTCATTGTATCGAATTTTGATAGTGACTTTTTATGGATTAGCTCCTAAAAACTCAAATATTGTTTTAAAGATCAATTGAAATTGTTCTTCGGTAAATCCGAGATGTGTTCCCCCTTTTAAGGTCAATAAATGATGTTCAGTTCCTACGCTTTCAAGTTTTTCATGAAGCAGTTGGGCCTGGTGGTACGAGGTTAAGGTATCGAGGTCTCCCTGAATAGTAAGCACCGGAGGGGCGTTTTCAGTAACATAGTGAATGGGAGAATACTTTCTCGAAATCTCAGGGATTTTTTCTTTCTCTCCTACCCAATTCAACACAAAATTTTCATTGGGAAGATTAGCACTCAGGTAGGCCTCTTTTTTTTGGAGATCTGTAGCCCCATACCAATTCAAAATGGCTTGAATCCGAATTTTGTCTCCCACATAGGAAGGATGGCTTTCCGGCAGACTATTGACCAAACCTGCCAGCAAGGCCAAATGACCGCCTGCCGATGCACCCGAAACAACGATCTTATCGGTATCCAATCGATATTCTTCGGCATTTTCACTAATCCATTTCATAACCGTTAGAACATCTTCCGCAGCATCCGGAGCGGTTCCCAGGCCTTTACGATATTCCACATTCACCACATTCCATCCTCGTTCCAAAAAATGGATAAAGAACCAGGCGTCGGTTTCTTTATTACCATATCGCCAACCACCGCCATGGATCCATACCAAAGTAGGTCTTTTGTTTTTGCTTCGCTCAAACCAGTTTGGTTCGCCGACGTAAGTTCCATGGGTGTAGATGTCAAGACGTTGGGCAGGGTCATTACCATACGCCACATCCATTTCCATATTGTAGTGATGCGCCCAAAATTTGGTTGAGATCACCTCAGTTTGTTCCAAAGAACTAACCTGCTCATCCTTTGTTGTATGCTTACAGGCTATTTGCGTAAAGTAAAAGCTGACTAAAATGATAACAATTCTGAATTTCATAAAGACCTTTTTGTTTAACACAAAGAAAAAAGTAAAACAGAAGGCAGTAATGGTCAATATGGATTATAAATGGTCATTTTGAGTGACCCGTGCGAAATTCACTGGGAGTTTGTCCCGTATGCATTTTGTAGAAACGGACAAAATTTGAATTGTCAGAAAATCCCAATTGGTAGGCTATTTCGGAGATGTTCTTATTGGAGTACAACAAATCGCGTTTTACTTCGGTAAGCAACCGTTCGCGAATAATTGTGGATGCCGACTTGCCGGATGTTTTTTTGATTGCCGTATTGAGCTGGCTACGGCTGACCTTTAGCAAATCTGCATAGTCCCCTACTCTTTGTTTGTCCCTTATGTTTTCCTCCAAGGACTTTCTGAATCGTAAGGAGATACTATTCTGATAGAGTTCGTTGGATAGGTTAAACCCTTTGATATACCTTCTATTGATCTGTATCAAGATAGTGTACAAAAGAGAACGTATATAGTGATGACTGTCATCTTGGAGATTGGCTAGTTCTACCCTGATTTTTTCACAGTTGGAGGCGTGTTCAAGCAGGAACTGGTCATCACAATGTAATATCGCCGGCTGGTTGGTATGAAAGAATTGAAATCGATGTATGAACAAAGGATCATTGAAGAAGGTCTCAATAAATTCATTTTCAAAGATCAAAAGATACCCGGAGAAATCTGGTGTAACTGAAAGCCACTCTCTTACCTGGTTCGCCCTTAGGAATATAAACGAACCCTTCTTCAACGGGGAAATATCATTATCAATTGCGATTTTTGCCTGGCCTGTATTTTGGATGAAAATCCCGTGAAAGTTGTAACAAAAAGGAAGGCCTAGGACCACTTTTCGCTTGGCTTCCGAAAAAAAAACGCAGTCCATCAAAAACTCCCTGCCGTACTTTCTCCTGGTAAAATTGTACTTTTTAACTTCCAAAGGGGCCATTTGGCGTAACGATTTGTGGAAGGATTAAGGAGTGAAATATATGAAGGAACCGATTACATGCTTTCTTCCATGGCATGCTAAGGGAATCTTTCGTCAAATACTAGAATTCAAAGTTTGTCCCATATTTCAGGCCTATTTCCTTAATGCGGTCCATACCGCTGTCTAAAGCTATAAACATATTTTCAATTCCTGCCGGGGCGAAGGTCACTATAAGTTCTGCATCTTCGTCGGAATCATTTTTCCAGGTATGCTTTTCTCCTTTTTCAATATTCAAAAATTCACTTTGGTTTAGCTCAATTTCAACCCCATCCACATTGAATTTCATTCTTCCCTTTTTTAGAAAAACCCTTCGCTTTCCCTCGAATGTGCGTGAATTGGCGGTCCGGTATCTCCTGTAGGAATGGTGGTCTCGCACAAGAAATATTTGCCGTTCGTTTCGGTTCCTGTGGCTATGAACTTAAGTCCGAAGTAACTTTTTTTGACGTTCCTTTTTTCACTGAGTTTGATGCTACGTTGTCGTATTATCCAAATAGGAAGCCTGGAATATTCTAGGCTGTTCCTATATCACATGCAATACTAAAAATTAAACATGCTTCCGCTTTTCCCATTGTACATTTTTTACGGGCGTTAGAAAAAATCGAATCCTTATTGTTCAAAATACCGTACTGCTATTGGTTTGTTTTGTAAATAGTTTTTACAATTTCTGTCAATTTTTTTTACAGCACTGCAATGATTTGGATATCTTTTTAAGGTTAATATATTCATTATCATTTAGTTGTAAATAGTGGCATGAATATAGCGCCAGGAATACTACGTTGATGAAGACAACGGGTAGAGGGCTCTCCCGGCCGGAAAATAAGAAACGAGAATCATGATACGTAATTACCTGAAAATAGCATGGCGAAACCTTTTAAAGCATAAGACGTATTCCTTTATAAATATTGGCGGACTAGCTATTGGCTTGACAATAACGATGCTTATTGGCTTGTGGGTCCATGATGAGACTACATTCAATACCAGCTTTGACAATTATAACGACGTTGGACAGATCTTGATTAACAAGACGTTTGATGGTGAGACCCGCACGCGTTATACGTTGCCTTACCCCTTGGCAAATGAACTAAGGAACGTCTATGCCGATGATTTCAAATACGTCGTTATGGGTTCGTTTCCAGGAGACAATATCCTGTCGTCCAAAGAAAAAGATCTCACGAAGTTTGGTGTATTCATGGAGAAAGACGCCCTTCGCATGTTCTCTTTAAACATGGTAAGGGGTGATAAAAGTGCACTTGAGGACCCTAACGCCCTTGTTCTTTCCGAGTCAACGGCTACAGCGCTTTTCGGAAACAAGGATCCCATGGGGGAAGCAGTAAAAATCAACAATAACCAATATGCTACCGTCAGAGGGGTTTTTGAGGACCTTCCCAACAATGCGAATATTTTTGATGCTTTTGCTTTCCAATCAGAATCTAAAGAACTAAACTTTATTGCGCCTTGGGACCATTATGTTGCTGCCAATGAATGGGTGAAAATTGCAAGAGATCGAAATCTTTGGGATAACAATTCCTACCAGGTTTATGTACAAATAGTGAATGGGTCGACGATGGCGGCAGTTAATGAAAAAATAAAGAAGGCCGTTTACAATAATGTCCCAGAGGGGACTAAACAAAGCAATCCCGAAATCTTTGTTCATCCCATGAAAGATTGGCACTTAAAAAGTAGCTTTAAAAATGGCGTGTCCATTGGGGGAGCCATAGCGTATGTGCGGATGTTTGGGATCATAGGAATTTTTGTGCTACTACTAGCCTGTATTAACTTTATGAACCTTGCCACCGCCAGGGCACAGAAAAGGGCCAAGGAAGTTGGCATCCGAAAAACAGTGGGGTCCAACAAAGATCAATTGATTGTACAATTCATGGTAGAATCGTTGTTGGTTACTTTTTGCGCTTTTATCATGGCCTGTGCGCTCGTAGTACTGTTTTTGCCTGCATTCAATGAATTAGCAGGGAAACAGATCGTCTTTCCTCAATCAAATTCTTTATTTTGGTTAATTGCTCTGGGGTTAGTTGTAATTACCAGTCTTCTAGCAGGAAGTTATCCGTCGCTTTATCTGTCTTCCTTTCGTCCTCTAAAAGTGTTGAAGGGAACCATGCAATCCGGAAGATCTGCAGTGCTTTTCCGTAAGGTTTTAGTTGTGGTCCAATTTACGGTTGCCATAGTTTTAATAACCGGAACGGTTATTGTCAATAGACAAATCCAACATACCAAGGACCGACCCATTGGATACGATAGTGACCAGTTGATCATGATTCCGAAGAGCACGGAAGATTACGAAGGCAAGTACAATCTTCTCAGGGAGTCGCTAAAAAATACAGGGGTGGTTGTGGAAATGGCGGAATCGTCCAGTCCGTTGACAGAGGCGTGGAACAGCAATGGCGGATTTGAATGGGAAGGTAAGGACCCTGGTTTACTTACCAATATCGCTACTTTTTTTGTCTCTCATGATTATGGGAAGACTGTAGAATGGGATATGGCAGAAGGAAGGGATTTTTCCAGAGACTTTGGTACAGACTCTACAGCTTATATCCTGAACAAAGCTGCAGTTGAGTACATGGGTATGGAAAACCCTGTTGGACAAACCATAAGATGGAGTGATGGGGCGCATAAGGTGATAGGGGTGGTTGAAAATCTATTGAGCGAATCCCCCTTTGATCCTGTAAAACCTTCCATTTACATGATAGATTATGACAACACAAACTGGATAACATTAAAATTAGCGCCTACCAAAAGTGTAACCGAGTCCCTTACCGGGATTGAACAGGTGTTTCAAAAGACCGCCCCAAATGTTCCTTTTCAATATGAATTCGTGGATGAAGCATTCGGAAAGAAATTTGTTGCGGAGGAACGTCTTCGTAAGTTATCGGGAATATTCTCAGTATTGGCAATTGTAATAAGTTGTTTGGGCCTCTTTGGACTGGCTACTTTTATGGCGGAAAAACGGACAAAAGAAATTGGTATCCGAAAAGTGCTGGGGGCGTCCATTTCGAGCTTGTTCAAAATGCTTTCCCAGGATTTTACGCTACTCGTATTGTTGTCAGGGCTAATTGCGATTCCAATTGCGAATTATTTTATGGGCAGGTGGCTGGAAAGCTATACCTATCGTATTGAAATTCCCTGGTGGGTTTATGGGGCCGCGATTTTTGGTGTACTCTTTATCGCATTGGTAACTGTGAGTTTCCAAGCGATTCGGGCGGCAAGACAGAACCCGGTACGAAGTTTACGGGTAGAATAGTTTTGTTAATCCGGTACTTAAAAAAGCCAAAAGGCGAGAACTCTATAATTCCAAAGAAATGTTCTATTCTAGGGACAGCTAACTCTTCTAAAGTACTTCTCAAGTAACCTTAAAATACGAAGTGATCTATCTTAAGAAGTATCTTAGTGAAGAAGGAATAAAGCGCTTTCGTATCTGTAATTTGTATCTTTATTTTGAGCATGGATACTCAAATACAAATACTATTTTTCTTTGCAGTACTTGGTGCGTTCAATGCTCTTTTTTTAGGTATCTATTTTGCTTTCTTCCTAAAGCATAGATTCAATGC
Organism: Croceivirga sp.; assembly: GCA_028284665.1. Taxonomy (GTDB): domain Bacteria; phylum Bacteroidota; class Bacteroidia; order Flavobacteriales; family Flavobacteriaceae; genus Croceivirga. The sequence continues at coordinate 9,982 of JANQRG010000038.1, read as the reverse complement.
AAATTATTTTCTTTCTGCACTTCTATTGGCAATTGGTATCAAGATCATAACTTCGGTTTTTCTTTATTTCGATTCGGGCCTCTCTGAAGTAATAGTTGAAATAGGGTTTTCTGCGAATACTGTAATTGGACCTTTTTTTTATTTATATGCCAGATCGTCAATAAATTACGATGAGAACGTAAAAATTTATTGGTGGCTCCATGTTATTCCTGCAGCTATCGCAATTCCTATTATAGGCTTGCTATATCCATCAACCTTCAATTATGTCAATGGCCCTACTGTACTCTCACAGTACATAGTGGCCTTGATATACTTCCTATGGTTTGTCTATTTAATTCTGGTAGCTATTATGCTAAAAGGAAGTTTTAGGAAAGTATTTGAAGAAAGGTTCAAGTCGAATGATGAAGCAACCTGGCTGGTAAGTCTCTTTTTGGGAATTGTTGTTTTTTGGATTGGGCCTATTGTAACTTCACACACCACCTATATGGTGGGTGCGTTATCGTTTTCCTTTATTTTTTATGGCTTACTCTTCCTTTGGATTTTCAAATTCCGAAGAACGTCAGAATTCTTTGAACGTCATGTTAAGTATGCATCAAAAAAAATTGATGTTTCTGAAGCAGAGATCCTTTCAATAAAATTGGATGAGCTATTCAAAGAAGAAGAATTATTTAGAAATGCTAATTTAAAAATTGCTGATGTGGCAAATAAATTGCATATACCCTCGCAGCGTTTATCGCAATTATTAAACGATAATATGGGCAAAAGCTTTTCGAGTTTCATTAATGAATATAGAATTAACGCCGCAAAGAGCATGTTACTTCAAGATGAGCGATACACAGCGGAAACCATTGGCTACGAATGCGGTTTTAATTCAAAATCCACCTTTTTTACGACTTTCAAGAAGCTCACGGGCTATACCCCGGCAAATTTTAAAGCGCAAACAAAATAGCTTCTGTGGAGTTCGGAAATACAATATAGAACTTCGATTATATATCCTATAACCCAATTTTGAGCCTAACATAGCAACTTGCCTGTGAAAAAATTTGGGCGAACTGGATATGTTTAATGGTGTAAGCCTTTTTGGATTAAACCCATTTATGGAACTGAAAACAGTCCTATTGACTGCATTTTCACTCCTCTGTTTGGCACTACCTAATAACGCACAATCCATTACATCTATATCAGGTAAAGTAGTGAATTCCAATGGAGATGTTTTGGTTGGGAATGCGCTACTACTAACCCCAACAGACTCCACGATCGTAGCCGGGACTAGTTTCTTTGATGGAAAATTTGAACTTGAAAACCTGAATGCAAAACGTTTTTTGCTAAAACTTACATCTCTAGAGTTTCAGGATACCTACATTAACTTGGAATTTGAAGGCCAGACAGCAATTAATTTGGGCGATATAGTGGTGGAAGAAGCATCAACAGAATTAGAAGAAGTAGTTGTGGTTTCTAAAACCCCTTTGGTAAGACAAAGGCCTGATGGTTCGATTGAGGTAAAAGTTGCAAATACCACCTTAGCTACGAGCACCTCCGCGGAAGAAATACTTAGCAAATCACCAGGTATTTTAGTCGATGAAAACAACGGGATAAACATTTTCGGTAAAGGGGATGCTGTCCTATTTGTAAATGGGATAAAGATTAGCAATGAGCGTTTGTCTACAATATCACCCTCTAACATCGACAAGATTGAAATTATTACTAATCCGGGTCCCCGATACGATGCCGAAGGCAATGTGGTTATCAACATTAAAACCAAACGCAATACAGAAGAGGGGTCAAAAGGGACGCTCAAAAACTATTATAGTTACAGCGCTTTTGCGGGGTATGACAATAGAACTGACATAGATTTTAGTTTTAGAAAAAGTAATTGGGGAATAAACGCAAACTATGGATTGCTTATTGGAAATGATAGATGGCTGAAGACAACAACACGAACAAGGGATGAAGTCGGGGACTTTTTTAGTTCTGATATAGAGTTGGACTGGTTGTACGAGCAGAATAACTTTTCTAACTACAGCCTTGGAATACAATATAACATTTCCGATGATTCATATGTTTCCGTGGAGTACAGCGGTGCCTACGAAGCTATGGGAGGAGACCAACTTAGCGACAATACCATAATAGATACTGAAGAGGGCCGCTATAATAGCGTTTTGAAAATGGATGATTTGAATCGTAAAAACATTTTGAACCTAAACTATTCAACTCAAATAGATAGCTTGGGCACCAATCTCTTTGTAGGAGGTCAGTATGCCTCATATAAGAATGCCTTTGATAATTGGATAAACGAGTCAAGCACGATCGATGAAGTAGAGACCGCTTCAAGGATAAGTAATGCTGGAGAGGGAGATATTCAGATCGTTAGCGTTCAAGTAGATTACACCAAGGTTTACCTGAACAGTAGCCTGGAAATGGGAGGAAAGTTTTCTTATGTTAACAATACATCGTTTACTGATTTTTTTAATTTGGAGGATGATGGGACACCCATTAAAGACACTGATCTTTCCAATAGTTTTCAATACGATGAGAAGGTACCGGCGGTTTATCTGAATTTTAGCAAACGTTTAAATGAAAATACAAACTACAGTTTTGGATTCAGAACGGAATTGACAGCTTATACCTTGTTCACCAGTGTAGATGGGGGTGCGGTTATAGAGGATAATTACCTAAATGTCTTTCCAAATGCTTCTTTCGATGTAAAACTATCTGGAAACACAAACGCCTTCCTCACTTATGCCTCCCGAATACGAAGACCTTCTTATGAAACTTTGAATCCTTTTGTTATTTATCAGGATGAGTTTACCTCTATTAGAGGAAATCCTAATTTGCAACCTTCCAGAATACATAGCTTTGAAATAGGGAGTACTCACAAAGATTGGAATCTAAAATTCGGGTATACCTACACTATTGATCGGATTACCAGAGCGGCGTTCCAACTGGAAAACGAATCAAGAGAATACGTTTTACAAAGCATTAATTTTGATAGGGAACATGCCTTTTTTGCGACCTTAACCAGAAATATCAACTTGAAATGGTGGCAATCAATTAATAATATTAGTGTTAGCTACAATGATTTAATTGACGACACCGATGTTTTTGAAATTAGGGAAAATGAACCGAGTTTTTATTTTTATTCCCAAAATAGCTTTACCATTCGTAATTGGTGCACCATTTATGTAACAGGGTGGTATTTAAGTGACTTACAGGATGGGATTTATTTACGAAAAAACCAGTCCACAGTCAATATAGGGGTTGAAAAAAGGTTTTGGGGAGATACCTTAAAGTGCAATCTTGATTTCAACGACATTTTTCAAGGTATCCGAGCCGACGGTAATTATCGGTCTGGTACTACGGATATCATCTATGGTAATAGGTTTAACACGAATTATATAAGATTTTCCGCCTTCTATAATTTTGGCAAACTCAAAAAAACGAATTATAGGATTAAGAAAGTTGGAGAGGCGGAAAATGAGAGAACCCAATAAACTGAATGATATCTATGAAATGAGGGTTGAAGGGAAGAATCCCATAAAACCACTATTTTATGGGTAGGTGGTTGGAAAGCTATACCTATCGTATTGAAATTCCCTGGTGGGTTTATGGGGCCGCGATTTTTGGGGTACTCTTTATCGCATTGGTAACGCAACAAGAGCATGTGAAGTATTGCATAGTAGCAAGCAAATTTTGTGGCTTGATGTCATTGTTCATGATGCGGGTCATTGCATAGGTAAAAGGGCTAAAATACCTTTATGTAAATCATAAAAGTAAGTGCCATGAAACCTAAAAAGTACCCTAAAGCAGACATAAACAGAAACATTGGGTTATACTTTTTGATAGGTCTTAATTTAGCGTTGTTCACTACATGGAGGCTTCTCGAAATAAAAACCTATGAAAAACCGGAACAATTTGCCGAACTAGTACTGGTAGCGGAAGATTTCAGTGAAGAGGTTCCTAAAACTGAGCAGGTTAGAGCAGAGACGCCGCCGCCGCCGCCAAACGCACCGGATGTCATAGAAATTGTTGATGACGTGGTCGAAATTGAAGAAACCATTATCGAAAGCACTGAAAGTAGCCAGGAAACGTATATTGAAGATGCAATTGTGCGTGTTGAAGACGTTGCGGTTGAGGAAGTTGAAGAAGAAATATCGGTGCCGTTCGCGGTTATAGAAAAGGCGCCAATATTCCCGGGTTGTGAGGACTTGGAAAGTGAACAAGAAAGAAGAGAATGTTTTAACCAAAAAGTACAGGAACATATTCGTGAAAATTTGGTTTATCCCGCTGTTGCTCTGGAGATGGGGATTAAGGGAAGGGTATTCGTCACTTTCGAAATAGATGCCAACGGTAAGGTAGCGAACATCAGGAAACGGGGGCCAGACCGTCTCTTGGAAGAAGAAGCTATAAGAATAATCTCCGCTTTACCGGAAATGACCCCTGGGCAACAACGAGGAAAGAAAGCCAAGGTAGGGTACAGTGTCCCTATTAACTTCGTTTTGAAAACCCAATCATTGTAATCAGTAGGCTATAAGTATAATTTATCCGCAGCACTTTACAGCTAGTGGAAATTCGTACTACCAATTTGATCTCAGTACCATTTTAAAAGGTATCGGAGAGCATAACTAATTAAGGGGATCATTTAAAACTACCATTTAGATAAGCTTCAACGTCTGCTCTTTTTAAGAGACAATGGAAAATTTAGAAACATTGAGTTCAGAACCCAAAAAAAGGGTCGTATCTGGATTTAGAATTTGTTCCTTGGATTGAGAGAAAATGATCAAGGTCCTATCATTCTGTAATGCCTTTAGCTTATCTGCAATTAACCGTGCTGTTTTTGGATTCAAGCATTCAAACGGCTCCTCAATAACGAGTATCGGTTTATTGGTCAGTAAAGCACGGCAGTATTGGAGCAGCTTGGTCTGGCCCAGGTTCAGGTTGCATCCCAAATCCCCGATTCGGTCACTCAATTGTAATTGGTCTTTGGGTTTTTCATGTTGCTGCAAATACTCCAACCACGCTTTTGCCTTTTTCTTTCGTTCCGTATTTCGGCTGTATACTAAGGCCTCATACACATCCTTTCCGTAGAGGGGATAATCATGGGAAATCACTGCAATGTTTTTCCGGATGGTTTTTTCCGAAAGTGAGGTGTATGAAATGCCGTCTACACTCAGTTTTCCTGTATGTTGAGAGACGGTTTTCAACAAAAGTTTGATCAGGGTTGACTTTCCACAGCCCGAAGGACCATAAATTAGGGTTGATGTGTTGGGCTGGATTTCAAGATTCAGCTTGTCAAAGACAGATTTTTCCGTCCCATCATAGCAGAATTGCACATTTTCGAACTTTATGACGGCATCTTTAAAAGATAACTTTTCAAAAGGAAGGTCATTTTCTTTCGGCATCTCAAATATGCGTATCAGTTTTTCAAACGAAATATTGCCCAGCTTCCATACAATGCTCACCCGCAATGTCCTGCGAAGTACAGGAAGTACGGCCAAAATAAGCAGGATAATGACCAACAGCGACCCACCTCCAATAGCACCCTCATAGGCGGGCCTGCTCAATACATAGACCATAATTGTGCCCAAAAGACCGTAGGTCAAGGCTGGGATACCGGCCTGCAATAAAGCTACGGTTCCCGCATATTTTTTTCCAACTCTGTACAGTTGTTCGGAGCGTTTGCGGAACCTTTTGTTCTCAGGGGTATATTTATTAAATGCCTTTAGACTGGCCACAGCTCTTAGTCTTGTATTTATAAAAGAGAGCATTCCCGATTTTCGATTGCGCCTTTCCAAAGACTGTTGGTACAATACCTTGTTGAGCAACCATAAAATTAGGGTTGATATTAGGATATAGCCTAACATAAGTCCTGCAAGTGTGATATCCATTTGGGCGATGACCAGAAACACGATCCCCAAGAGGGCGAAGTCCTGTACGAAACGCAATACGCCATTCTTGACATAATTCTGAATACTCTTCAAATCACCACTAAAGCGCAAGAGATATTTTCCAATGCCTTTGGTATCGTAAACAGGCATGGTTATCTGCAATTGTGCCGCAAAAAGGCGTTCCCGCAGGGATTTTGCAAATCGTTCCCCTACCAAGGCAATCCCATATCGATTGGCGTATTCAAAAACAAACCGCAAACCAACTAAACTGAAAAAGAGGATAAAAAAGCCAGTAGGGTCGGTGGCATCCATATAGGGAATAGATCCAAACGCTTTCAAACGATGGGAGGAGAACCCAAAAGCAAATTCATAAAATTTACCGATACTAATGGGGATTAGAATAGTAAAAACGTTATAGGCAAATCCAGTCAGCAGGGTAATCGCCAACCAAATTCTATGGGAATTTATAAAGTCTCCTATCAAACCCCATTTTGTGGTTTTGAATTGCTGTTTTCTTTGGAAAGGCCACATCATCATAGCATTATAATTCAATAAACCGCACCTTGTCTGCAGGCCCCATCAATTCACAGGATTGTTGTTTTCCAAACCAGGCATAACGATGGTGTGCAACAATATTGTAAATGCCGTCCCGGAGGATTCTTGGAACAATGATAAGTACTGAAAGCAGTGGCCATGGATATTTGAGCTTTCCCAAAATCCGGAGTACCGCCTCGCTTTTTTGGTATACTATACCGTCCTCAATCAACACAATGGAATCCATTTTGTTTTTTGTGTTGAAAGCATTCAACATTTCTTTGGCGACATCAGACTGGAGGGAAGCAAACCGAAATTCGGGTTTTCTTTCTTTTCGCATGACAAAACGTACCCAGCCATTGCAGAGATTGCAGACCCCATCGAAAAGTAGGGTCGGCGATGAATTCAGGTCCGCAGACAGCACGGCATTGCCATCAGCGTTATTTGCAGTTTGATTGCGGGCATTGGTAAACCACTTTTCAGGTGCAAAAAAGGGAAGGAAGATCAATCCCGTCATCTGGTACCGAAAGGTAATTCCCATGATAAAAAAGATGCCCCAATGCATGCCCCAGGTCAAAAAGGCCCAAAGCCTGCCCCATCTTTTTTTGTAAAGCGCCAATGGTGCACCCAACTCTACGATAAAGGTAAAAATACCCATACCAAGAAAAAGCCAGGTGTGTTTGTAGACAATATTGAACAATGACGCAGTCTCTGCCCCCAGTATAGTTTTTCGTATAGCATCCACGGCAACCTGCGAACGCATGGCGCTGCCATTGGCCCAGTCCCATGCCAGATCACCCGCAAGTTTGGCCACACCTGACAAAAAATAAGAGCCTACGGTAACGGTACATATCAGCATGATGGGCCAACCATACCGCCAATGCGCATTTTGTTGCCGGATCCCTTTTCGTCGTCGACTCCAGGCATCGATGGACCATGCATCGGCCGAGGCCACCAAACCTACGATCAAAATGTGCAGTACCAGGGCATTATGGTTGTGGTAGATCATTGACCATGAATTTCGGTACGTAAAGAACAGCAGTACTAAAATCGCAAAGACCGGCCCGGTAAGCTTAAACTTCCAGCCCAGGATGTAGCAGATATTCAGGGCTATCAACACTATTGAAATCCACCAGAAAAGGCTTATCTCTAAGGGCTGTTCCATCCAGGATAAGAGCCCAACAGGTTCAAAGGTATCCGTATTTTTCACCATTCGCTGCAGCATATCAAAACGGGATAACAGGTACCAGAGGCAAAAACCACCGGTTGCAATCCGTATGATGGCTAGGCGTTTAGGGTCTATCGATAAAAACCAGGCATTTTTAATGGAGTTCCACAAATTGTCCATCGCTTTCAATTTTAAAAGTTGCTATTTTACGTTCAAGTACGGGAAGGGTATCGTTTTTTATAAAATATCCTTCCAGATGATAATATCCCTTAATCAATTCCAAGCCAACGAGGGTAGTGTAAAGTTCAGGCTCTTTCTTAGCAATGTTGCGGGCCACTTTTTGAAGAAAGGGTATCCCACCTTCTGTTTTACGTGCCTTGTTGATTTGGCGCCGTACCTGGTTAAATCCGCCTGTTCCGGCCAATCTATAGGGTATTCTGGTACGTTGCCCCAAAGTATCTAGCCCCACCACATAATAGAGGCCATAGTTCTCTGTACGCTTCTTGGCGAACATGGGATAATACGATAGGGGAAAACTGTCCTTTGGATTATTTGCCCAATTCTGTACGATGGGGGAAAGGACCACCAACACTATTGCAACACTGAAAACTAAGGCCTGTGTCTTTGAAAAATTCATAGGTATCGTTTTTTTAATTCCTTATACAATCATTTTCTCGCGCTTATCGCGTAACAGCGTACACAATAAATGTCCATCCATGAGCTTTTCAAGGGTAAGTACGGGAAGTGTTTCCTGCTGCTCCACTTCTTCTACCAACAAGGGACTTCCGGTAAACAGTCCACCTAAAGCAAATAAGCGTTCGCCGAAAATGGGGAACAGTAGTTTTATCCCCGTATGAACGGCCAAACTATCACTACAAGATAGGATGACATGATCCAAAGTGTTCGTAAACGGCAAATGGTTTAGTAATTGATGGGTTTCCCGTTGATAGAGGCCGTCAGCAATTTCAATTACGACATAGTCAGGGTCGATAGTGGCCACCTCCTGGAGCAATCCTTCATAGATATCAAGAATCTCGTCCAGACTACAGAGATAGGTTGAAGGGTAGCCCATTTCTGAAAAATCACTCACATAATCGGCTCCGCAATCATAACACAGCATTTTATCCTTATTGAATATGGTACCCGTTAGTTTAATGTAGGCCACTTTGTTACCTGCATTTTTCAAACCACGGCAAAGAAAGGCCGCCGTTGTGGTCTTGCCACTGTCCATACTGGCCCCCACAGACAAAATTGTTTTGAACTGTTGTATTTCAAAGGGTTGAAACGGAGTACTTTTTTTGTGATGGTAAATAGTGTTGATTACCTCACCCTTTGAATTGGTAGCATAACCTACCAATTTTAACTTGGTGGGCCCAACGTCTTCCAACTTATAATACATTGAGGCCACATTGCCGACTACACCGCCTTTACCTACGAGGTCATAGACTTCCTGGTATTCTTCCGGGACATAGGCCTCAAATTGGTTGCTGGCATAACGGTTTCCAAAGGCCAGCATTATATGATCTTCTTCAAATATGTAACAGTTCCTGCCCTCAAAATCCTGAATGGCATTTAGCGACCACAGCTCAAGCACTTCAAAAATGGCAACATCACCTGGCTTGGGGCTGTAGGTTTTGATAATATCCCGATTAATCGTAAAATCGGATACGTATTTGCAGCTATTTGCTTTCTTTATTGTTTTCATTATGGTATTCTTTAGGGTTTTTGTACTTAAATTTTGAAGCGGTAGGAGAAACTAAAACTCACTACAGAAAAGTTGTTGAAAGCCCGTAGGATATCCCCATCCCTGGGGTCAACTACATTGATCTCCCGATACCTACTTCCGATGTTGAATTCGGTTTGTCTCATAAAACTCAAACTAAGGTTAGCCCGTTTAAACGGTTTAAACCGTACACCAACTCGGATGCGATGTGCGTGTAGACCATTGGGGGATTGGCTAACGATGATATCACCATCAGAATCGCGATAGTTTAGCGGCCTGCCGTTGAGGTAATAATGAAGTTCGTTGGTCATAAAAGGTGTTATACCCAGAGGAAGTCCAAAATCACCTGCGCTGAGCCCCAACGAGTAACGAAGGCGGTACTCAAATTTGCTACGTGAAGGGAAATGCCATTCTGTCCGAAGCTGATTGCTGACCCTGAGGTCTCCCACCTTAAACCGATAGCGTACCCGTGGGTCAATTCTATTTCTTGCCGCCTGGTCTGGATCTGCAGGATCTGAGGATCGGATATAGCCCAGTCCTACACTGAAATTTCGGTTGAACCGATATTCGATGCGTGCACTGTTCTGCATGGAGGTTAGATCCATCCGGTCATCAAAGAGATAGAGTTGCCCGGCCCGAACACGCCATTCTTTAGTGATATTGGTTCGGTAA
>JANQRG010000036.1 GCA_028284665.1 Croceivirga sp. | reverse complement strand
TACATTCCCCCAAGTGAGCGCATTGGAAGGAAAACCTTCAACATTTCTGTCCACAGACAATTCCGTTCCTTCAAAATCATCCCTTACAACACTGAATGCCTGGGTACCATCATCCAAGGTGCCTTCGAAAAATATATTTTTTAAGGCATCATCTCGTGTAACACTGTAAAGAATATTAATATCATAACACCCCCCTGCACTGTTGCAACATAGAGCTTGAAATTCAGTTATGAGTTCATCATTTAAAACAACAACATTGGACGGTTCATCATCGTCATTACTGCAGCCCAATGCCATGCCAAAGAGCAACAGCATAGTTAGGCCGTTTACAAAATACCTGTATGTACCATTTTTCATAATTTCTAGTTTAAATTAATATTAGGAATCATTTTTAATCGTGTTGCCATCAAAATATCACGAAACAACTACCATTTGAGGCATATGAAGTAGTCGTATTCATTCTTCTTTTTTAAAATGATAGGTTAAGTAGGGTCTTTTAAAAAATCAGCGGTATACTTGTCTGTACAAGCGGGTTATGCTAAGGCCTGAACTCCACAGTAAAAGTGCCACTCACAACGATGCTTCCTGTCCCATTAGCAGTAGGGCTCAAGGGTGTTTCCAGCGTGCCGCTTAAAAGGCCGTCGCTTGTTGCGGTAATAGAGAGTCCTCCCTGGCCCTGTAGATTACTGGAATGGCTAATTCCCCCGTTTTGCCCAAATAAAAAAGTTGAGGTTGACGGGTCATCGCCGTTATATCCATTACCCGTAAGGTTGAGCGCGGGATAGTCGCCCGGCGGGGGTGTCGACTCCCCGTTCACGCCAATAATGGCCGTTACCGTATACCCTTCGCCATCCGTTAGATAAATGGACAACTGGTGGGTCGTGGTCAATGAAGCAGGCAACTCCTGAAACCTGTAGTACGCGTTGGTCCCCTGCATGTTTCTGGAAAAGTCTCCGGAGACTGTAATATTGAAACCCACGGTATCCAGATCGGGCGTTTCCATATCATCTTCATCCTCACTACAGCCCGTCCATACTCCCAAGAGCATCATAATAATGATACCCTTTAGGCCATAGTTGTTTTTCTTATTTTTCATACAATTTCATTTATAGTAAAGCAATACCACTATGGAGGATATTTCAAAAAGCTTTTTTGAGGAGCTTGTTTTTGAAACCTTCTTCTTATGGATTGAATTCTGCCTGAAAGGTGCCATTCATGGTAATTAATCCTGAACCATCGGCAGTAGGTGTCAGGTTGCCTACAAGTGTTCCGCTCAAAAAACCCGTTCCTGTCTCCGAAATGGAAACCTCACCGAAACTGCTCCCTGCCGTATTGTGGCTCATCCCTCCGTTCTGCCCGAAGATCAGGCCGGCATCCAAGGGCTGTAGCCCTACACCGCTAGACCAGTCGGTTACGTTGTAGTCTCCCGGCGGAGGCAGCTCTGCTTCTTCTACCAAGATGGTCGCGGTGACGGTATAGCCTTCGGCATCTGTTAAATAAATAGCCAACTGATAGGGGGTTACAAAGCCACTGGGCATTTCATTGAACCTGTAGGTGGCATTGGTACCCTCCATATCCCTTGAAAAGCTTCCGCTCACATCGATGGTGAATTCGGTTTCGGTCGAATCGGAATCGGCGTTTTCTTCACTGGCTCCATCGTCTGATCCACATGAAGCAAAAAATAATACTAGGGTCACCAGGGTACCGATAGATAGATACGTTCGCAATATATCGGTGCCATTAACAAAGGCAAATATTTTCATAGGTCATAGTTTATATCTCAAAATTGCAGAACATCCCTGTTTTCCACAATCCCATAAATATGTGATATTCACTATTATATACTTTATCTACTTTTGATATAATGACTAATCCCGCTAGGTGTTGCTATGGAGTTGTTCCGTAACTTTTGGATGCTTCCCGTGTTGGCAATGCAGTTATGGAATCCCATATTCGCGCAATTGCCCGAAGCCTCCGTTACAGCATTTGACGCTGAGCAAGGGCTCCGAACACATAGTTTTAAAAAAGTATTGGAAGACAGATCAGGATTTGTTTGGATCATGTATATGTATGGGATTCAACGTTTTGATGGTACTCACACTGATGATTTTTTTAAGGGGGAAGAAATGGTCTCCATGATTCTTGACGGCCATCGGAACGTTTGGGTATCGACAGAAAAAGAGGTGTACAAATATGACGAGCAGCTACGAAAATTCCTTTGTATCCCCACAATCAACCCTAAGGATGAGCCTAAACTACTGTTTCACATCAACGGATTACCCATTCATTGTTTGAGCGATTCGGGCCTATTTGAATATGATGAGAAGACCAATACCTTTACCCCGGCAAAATATCTAAAAGGATCGCCAGAAGAGAACCTAACCCTTCGGTCTACACGTTTTTCCAATTTTGAGTATACACTTTTTTATACCCATAAAAACAAGGTGTGGCGCCACAATCTGCTATCCGGAGAAAAGGATACGGTGCCAGTAAACTACATAGGGTGGGTACATGCCATTTCCGAAGATGAGATTATCGTCACCAACTGGGAAGCCAAGACATGGTACTACAATTTTTCCACTCGTGAACGAAAACGATTAAAACTTCCGGGACCTGATACTTTTCTTTATGTACACAATGCATTTGTAACAGCTGACGATAACATCTACTTAGCTTCTTCCAAAGGGCTACTTCGGTATGATCTTACATCAAAAGAGCTGCAAAAAGTAGTGTTAACATTGGGCGGACTTCCCTATCCCGAGACCGTTTTTAGGGCGGTTTACCAAAGGAGCAAGGGGCATTTATGGGCGGCGACCGAAAATAGCTTGCTGTATATAGATCGGTCAAAAGAACATATTCGATATGTACGAAACAACCCCTATGATTCCGTTCAGGAATTTGATAACCGCATACGGAATTTCGCGGCAGACAATAAAGGAAACCTATGGTTGGCTACGGGGCATGGCCTAACACAGTGGAATTTGAAGAAGAATACCTTCTCTACCATTGAGGCTTCGGAAGGTAGCACCAAGGGCCTTAACCACGCATCCATACGAGGGCTTGTCTACGATGGCGCCCATCTTATCATTGGACAGACCAATAAGGGGATATGGTTGTACAATCCGGAAAGCAATACGTTTAAAAGACCACGCTTTACAGATGATCCCGAAGGTCGTGCATTAAAAGAAAAGGTAGCACAAGATTTTATAAATCAAATCAAGACCCTTCGCAATGGCGACCATATCATCAGTTCGCGAGATGGGGCTTATTTGATGGACGGAAGGACCTATGTCATACATGAAATCGATTTCCCTGGAAGCAATGACAATGTGGTATTTAGCTATGAAGATAGTAAGGGGAATATTTTTATCGGAACCTTGAAAGGTCTTTTTTGTTTGGATGCCAACTACACATTTAGCTATGAGATCACAAAGCAGATTGAATATACTGCTGCCTTTTGCGTTTTGGAACATGAGCATGGTTATTATTTGGGCACACATAGCGGTCTCTATTTCTTTCATCCTTCCGGAGATACCCTTTCAATACAAAAAAGTGTTCCTGAACTACAGGACACAAAAGTGCAGACCCTTTTCAAGGATGAACTAGAGCACCTTTGGCTGGTAGGCGAAAATAAACTCTTCAGATTGGAACATGAATCGGACAAGCTGTTGAGCTTTGGTTTTACCGAAAACATTCTTGGGGATTACTTTTATCCAAACAGCTGTTACCGGAATAAGGAAGGACTTGTATTTATAGGAGGTATGAGTGGCATCAACTATTTCTATCCTGAAAGGGTCACGATTCGCCCTAAAAAGCTGTATCCGTATTTAAGGCAAATCACACTCCTGAACAGTGCTAAAGAAATCAACGAGTTCAAAAAACTGGAGTTGGACTATACAGATCGAAGTATAACCCTCGGCTTTGCTACGCCCTACTACGGAAACCCTATGGATGTTCAATACCGCTATCGTCTCGCGGAGGATGGAGATTGGTATCCTCTGGGCACAAATAGCAACGTGACCCTCTCAAGGTTAGCAGCCGGAGACTACCGGCTTCAAATGGCCGCTTCAGTCAAGAAAGGGGTCTGGCACACTTCATCAGATAGCTTACACGTTACCATAGCAGCACCTTTCTGGAAACGCTGGTGGTTTACAACAATAGTAGCTGCACTTACCCTATCGCTACTGGTATTACTATTTGCTTTCCAGCGAAGAAAGTTGGAAATGGAAAAACAACTAAAAGGCTTCGCAACTTCACTTTACGGACAAAACACTGTGGACGGTATTTTGTGGGCAACAGCCCGTTATTGCGTACAAGAACTGAATTTTGTGGATTGCGTCATTTACTTGCTCGATGACAAACGTGAACTACTACTTCAAAAAGCGGCCTTTGGCATAAAGAATCCTCATGGTAAGAATATCATCAACAAGATTGAAATTCCAATGAACCAGGGTATTGTAGGTACCGTTGCCTATACCGGAAGTGCAGAGATCATAAAAAATACGTCAAAGGACCCCAGGTATATTCTGGATATTGAAATGGGACTATCAGAAATAACCGTTCCCTTATTTGTGGAGAATCAGGTTTTCGCGGTTTTGGATTCGGAACATCCGAAACGCAATTTCTACAAGAAACACCATTTGGAGCTATTAAAAAAAATCGCAGCTATTTGCTCGGAACGCATTACCAAATATTTGTCCGAAGAAAAACTAAGGGGTACCATAGCCCGGGATTTACACGATGAGATGGGCTCCACACTCACCAGCATCCATATTATCAGTAAAATAGCAGAGCAAGATGCCACGGAAAACAGTACGGTGAAAAAGCAATTTGGTCAAATTAAAAAATATTCCTCCGGAATGATGGAGAAAATGGGAGATATGGTCTGGGTCATTAATCCCGCAAATGATGGCCTGGATAAGTTGATTTTTAAATTAAAAGAACATGCCATTGAAGTCCTGGAACCACTGGACATCATGTTGTACTTTACAAGTATTAAAAATCCGGAAGACATAAAACTTAACACTTCCCAACGCAAGAACATTTACCTTATCGCCAAAGAGGCTATCAACAATATTGTAAAACATAGCCTGGCCAAAAAGGTCGTTATACGCTTTGCAGCACAAGATGAATTTTTGTGCATGACTATTGATGACGATGGTAAAGGATTCGAAATCACATCGGAGACCAAAGGGAATGGTCTAAAAAATTTACACAAACGCGCCGAAGAGATCGATACGTCCTTACGGATCACCTCCACAAAAGATAAAGGAACATCAGTTTGTCTAAAGATCAAAAAAGAAAGCCTCATTATCGAACAACCCCTTAGTACCGAACAACCATGAGTGTAAACGTTTTAATTTATGAAGACAACGAAAGTCTGAGAAACAGCCTTGTCACACTGCTGTCCCGGGAAAAGGGATTTCATATCGTTGGTGACTACCCGGAATGTACTAATTTGGAAAACCATCTGTTACATCTTAATCCGGATGTTATCTTAATGGACATTGACCTGCCAGAGATAAACGGTATCGATGGGGTAAAAAAAATACGTTCCATAACTACTACAATCCATGTTTTGATGCTCACCGTTTTTGACGATACCTCCTCCGTTTACGATGCGCTGTATGCCGGGGCTAATGGGTATCTTCTAAAAAAGTACATTTCTACACGATTAGTGACGTCAATTAAAGATGTTTTGGAAGGTGGCTCGCCGATGAGTCCGGCCATCGCCCGTTTGATCATTGATAGCATCAAACAAAAAGGACCAAAAAAAACTGCTTTGGACTATAATTTGACCTCCCGGGAAATTGATGTACTGGTCTCCCTCGCGAAAGGCAATAGTTATAAAATGGTTGCTAACGATCTTACCATTAGTTTGGATACTGTCAGGACCCATATCAAGCATGTCTACGATAAACTACATGTACAGTCGCAAGGAGAAGCCATAAGCAAAGCATTGCGGGAAGGGTTGATTAGCTAATGGATTGGCTTTACCATAAAGACCTATACTCTTATAACGTTGGAACAAAATTCCTGAGTAACATTCAGATTGACCTATAGCTTGCGGAGCTTCGTTTTTTAAGGGCCAATTTTCTAGCAATCACTAAGCCCGCAGCACCTTTTCCGCTTCGATAGCGTTTTGGCAGCGATACTCTTCTACCAGGTTCGATAGGATATTTATCCTGGAGGAATCAGCTTTCTCACTAAATAGCGCTTCAATTTCAGAAGCATATCTCCTCCTTTTCACGATTCGGTGCTAAAGCTGTTGATAAGATTGTGGAGAACCAAAATTTCAGAACGTAAAATGATTGTAAACAAAATGTGAATTTTACAGTGTCGTTATCTAGAACGATTCGTATAACATTCACTTATTTTATGGAAATTGCTCACATCACTAAAAGGGATTTTAGTACACAACCCTTTGCGCTTTACAAAATCACTAATGCTGTTTTAAAGGCGATGACCGCCGTGGACCATGGCCAAATCGCTGATGCTCAAAAAATTGCCGAACAGGTGTATTCCGTACTCCTGGAACGCAAGGGAAAAGATGAAAATTACATCCCTACGGTTGAAGAAGTTCAGGATGTCGTAGAACAAAAACTGATGTTAAGTGAGTTTCAGGATGTGGCTAAGGCGTACATCATTTATAGGAATCAACAAACCCTAAGCCGACAATCCAACATCTTTGAAAAGCGGATCAATTTAAAACCTTACGAATACCCGGAATTGTACGAATATGTCCCTGCTATTCGACACTCCTATTGGATCCATACCGAATTCAACTTCACCAGCGATATTCAGGATTTCAAATCCCGGTTGTCCGATGTTGAGCGTAGTGCGATCACCAACACCATGCTGGCTATCTCTCAAATTGAAGTCGCCGTAAAAACCTTTTGGGGGGACATTTATCACCGCATGCCTAAACCTGAGATCGGTTCTGTAGGGGCCACCTTTGCCGAAAGTGAGGTACGACACCATGATGCCTATTCCCATTTGTTAGAGATCCTGGGCTTGAACAAAGAGTTTGAATCGCTCAAGAAGAAGCCGGCTATTATGAAACGGGTACAGTACCTGGAAGCAGCCTTACGAAATGCCAAAAGCGAGGATAATAAGGAATATGCAGAATCCATTTTGTTGTTCTCATTGTTTATAGAGCATGTTTCACTTTTCTCTCAGTTCTTGATCATCATGGCCTTTAACAAGCATAAGAACATGCTAAAAGGCATTTCCAATGTGGTAGAGGCCACCTCTAAAGAAGAACAAATACATGGCGACTTTGGGATTGATGTTATCAAGATCATCCAAAAGGAGCACCCGGAATGGTTTGATGACACCTATCATATGACCATACAACAATTGTGTGAAGATGCCTTCATTGCGGAGAGCAAGATTGTAGATTGGATCTTTGAAGCGGGCGAACTTGATTTCCTTCCGAAAGCCGTGGTTAACGAATTTTTGAAGCATCGCTTCAACAACTCTCTTGAAAGTATCGGTATCCAAAAAATATTCGATGTAGATCCCAAACTCCTGGCACAAACGGAATGGTTTGATGACGAAATTATCGGTACGAAACACGGCGACTTTTTCGTGAAACGATCTATCAACTACAGCAAAAGAACACAGAGTATAACCAGTGACGACCTTTTTTAAACTATGGAAAAAAACACGCTTCCAATACAGGAGAAAACCACCACACCGAGCAATTCCCAACAACTTATAAATGCCAGAAAGGAGGCCATTAGCGATTTAGCTGCTAAGGATAACGATGGTGGCTTTGCTTGGCTCAACGAATACAGCCGCAAGTTTTTGGCTTCAGGCTATTTAACGGAAGGGGCTACCCCGGAAAGCCGTATTCTGGAAATTGCAGAACGCGCTGAGCAGATTTTGCAGATCCCCGGTTATGCCAAAAAGTTCTACAACTATATGTCCGAAGGGTTTTTCTCCTTGGCATCACCGGTATGGTCCAATTTTGGAAAAGAAAGGGGGCTGCCGATCAGTTGTTTTGGTTCCCACATTGATGACGACATGGGTAATATTCTGTATACCCAATCTGAAGTTGGAATGATGTCCAAACTGGGAGGCGGTACTTCAGGGTATTTTGGAAAAATCCGCCATCGTGGGGCACCGGTTAAGAACAACGGAGAAGCTTCTGGTGCGGTGCACATCATGCAGCTATTTGAATCCATGGTAGATGTGGTTAGTCAGGGATCCGTGAGAAGAGGACGTTTTTCTCCTTATCTACCTATAGATCATCCGGATATCATGGAATTTCTGGAAATTGGCACCGAAGGCAACCCCATCCAACAGCTAACACACGGGGTTACCGTCAGCGATCAATGGATGCAAGAGATGATCGATGGAGATGTTAAAAAGCGGACGGTTTGGGCCAGAGTGCTGCAAAGTCGAGGGGAAATGGGCTATCCCTATGTATTTTTTAGTGACAACGCTAACAACGGGGCAGTTGAGGTGTACCAAGAAAAGCAACACCGCATACACGCCAGTAATCTCTGTACGGAAATCATGTTGCCCTCCAATGACGATTGGTCATTTGTCTGTGTACTTTCCAGCATCAACCTCTTGCATTACGACAAATGGAAGGATACCGATGCGGTAGAAACTATGGTCTGTTTTCTGGATGCCGTGATCACTGAGTTTTTGGAAAAACTGGAAGTGTATCGGGATTCTTCGGACAGAGAGGATAGGCAAACTTTTTTATTCATGGAAAGGGCCTATAATTTTGCCAAAGAGAACCGGGCCTTGGGACTGGGGGCACTGGGCTGGCATTCCCTACTGCAATCAAAACGCCTGGCCTTCAACAGTCAGGAGGCCTACGACCTCAACAGTGAGATCTTCAAAGCCATTAAGGATAAATCCTATAACGCCTCAGCAGAATTGGCACAACGTTTTGGAGAGCCTAAAGTGCTAAAAGGGTACGGCCGCCGCAATGCTACCTTAAATGCCATAGCGCCAACTACCTCCTCTGCTTTTATATTAGGGCAGGTATCACAAGGCATTGAACCCATTTGGTCGAATATCTATGTAAAGGATATTGCAAAAATTAAGGTGACCATCAAAAATAAATACCTCATGGAATTGCTCGAGGAAAAGGGGCAAAACACCGCGGAGGTATGGCGCAGTATTCGCGACCGGGACGGCTCCGTACAACATCTTGACTTTTTATCGGATGAAGAGAAAGCGGTGTTTAAAACGTATTCAGAGATTGATCAATTGGATATTGTATATCAGGCCGCTAACCGACAGAACCATATTGATCAGGGACAGTCGGTCAATATTATTGTGCATCCCGACATGCCCACCAAAGAAGTGAATAAGATCCATGTGACCGCCTGGAAACTTGGGTTAAAATCCTTGTATTATCAGCATAGTATGAATGCTGCCCAAAAGTTCAAACAGAAGAAGGAATGCGCTAGTTGCGAGGCATAAGGCTAGCTGATTTACAATCGACCAATTGCTTCCTTAAGCGTTCAACAATTGCCATTGGTAGGCCTTTGGTTATGCCGGCTAAGAACCTAAGTATACGATTAGGGTAAGAATAGCATCTGTCAAAATCATCCTATAGAAATACAAATGGGCTACCATAGTGGTCCCTGTTCTATCAGGCAAATCTGCTACTCCCTTACCCCGTAAAAATACAGGGAATGCGAAGTAATGGTGATTTTAAAGACCTCTTCAATGGTTTTCTTAATGGATTGTATTCGTGGATCACAGAACTCAAGTACCTCTCCCGTATCGGCTAAAATGATATGATCGTGCTGCCGGTCAAAATATGATTTTTCGTAACGTGCCTTGTTGCCACCGAACATATGCTTGCGCACGAGCTTGGCATCAATCATCAATTCGATGTTATTGTAGATCGTGGCACGGCTTACCCGGTAGTTCTTTTTTTTCATGTGGAAATACAGATCGTCCACATCAAAATGCTTTTCAATCCCATATATCTCTTCCAAGATGGCATAACGTTCCAGGGTCTTTCGGTGACCGTTTTCCTCCAGATATTCGGTAAAGACCTTTTTAACAAGTTCTATTTTGGATGCTTTGCCCATTTTTAAGGATCGATAGTATGGATCAGGAACGAGAATCCCTGTTCAAATAGCAAAAAGGGTCGGCCTTTATTGCCGACCCTATTGTGTTCATACCCATTTAAGCACTCATCAGGCTCTTGGGCGCCCAAACAGCACACATCATTCCAGGAGCTGCTTTTGTAGGGTTGGCGCAATCCTCCCTCTCATAGCGAAGGCATGTTGCGCAATTTCTTTCATCGGCCAATCGAGCTTTCATTTCAAAGCTGTCACAGGTGTATAAATGGCCAACTTTAACGCTGTGAACCGAACACATGTTATCGCTTCCCATATTGTCGCAATTCAAACAAGTGTTTCCTAACCGTATTGCCATAACTCTTCTAATTTTAGGTTCTCTTAAATATACAACTTAAAACAAGTAGAATCAATATAAATAACTGATAATCAGCTATTTATAATTAGATTGCTTTTAAATTAAAAGGGATGATCAAAGTCATTGCAAAGCGACTAAGCAGGTAGTTCCAGCCTTGCAAAGATCTTATCTATTTATTTGGTCAAAAGACTTTCCAGTTTGGGGAGCATTACCTCCTTCTTTTCGTGATTGGCTTCCATATCCGAAAGCATTGTGTCCAACAAAGCGATCGCTCTGTTGATATAGGGACCTTTGTTGAGCATAATACATTCTGCCTGAAGTGCTATGGTAGCATCTGTGATCTCAGATCGGGACGGTAGTCCTTTCTTCGCAAGGTTTTCCAATACCTGCGTAGCCCAAACTACAGGTACATGGGCGGCGCTACACAACAACAAGATCTCTTCCTGCACTTTTCCAATGGTATCCCAGCCGGTTTCCACCGCGAGATCCCCCCGGGCGATCATAACCCCAATACATTTGGATTGCATCGCCGCCAATAAGATCTCAGTGAGATGGGCTACCGCATACTTGGTCTCTATTTTGAGGATAACGTTCAGTTGATTCAACACCCCATGTTTTTCGAGTTCTTCATGCAATTCGTCTACATCCTTTTTGGAGTTCACAAAGGAAAAATTAACAATATCGGCGTGTTGGGCAACAAATTCCAGGTCCTGTTTGTCCTTTGTTGTCAATCCGCCAATACCTAAACTGGTATCCGGAAAATTAATTCCTTTTTCGGCCTTGAGTTTTGATCCGTTTTCTTTGGCCAATAGGATACGTACATCAAAGGCGCCTTCCCGGACCGTTTCAATAACCCCTTCTATCTTCCCGTCATCAAAAAGGATGCGATCCCCGGAGCTAATGAATCCGAAAACCTCCGGCAACTGGCAGGAGATCTTACCGTTTTGGATCACATTGCCATCTTCATCGATTACAGCCGGGAGCCCTTCAATACCCTCTTGAACGATAGTAAAAACATCACCCATTCGTAAGATTATGGATTGTTCCACTGAAGGAAGCGCTCCCACCACAACCGGCGGTAATTCCCTGTTGGTACACTCTAGGATAGTACCTGTACCAATGTAAGAGGTTTCATAGCAATGGGCACGAATCCCTGAATCTCGCTTTGCAATGACTTTAAGCCTACGTCTTTTATTCCGGGTATCCGTCAATATAAATTCATCCTGTACCTTCAATGTTTCCAGTACCTCAGGCGCGAGTGGCAAGGTGTTCGGAAGCGAAAATTCGTCTATCTTGGGTACCAGTACTATCTCGGCAGGTTGGATAATACTTCCGGTCACATCTTTTTCAGGAGTGAATTTCCGAATCCTTGGGCCCGGGGTAATACTTCCTGTTCGGATTTTTGGGCCTGCCAGATCCATGGCAATTTTTACCTGTCGCCCATGTGCCTTTGCTGCTTTTCTTACATTAGCAATGATCATTTCCCAAACTTCAGGCGAATCGTGAGCACAATTGATCCTTGCAACGTTCATTCCATGCGCTACCATTTCATGCACCATCCGATAGTTGTAAGCAGATGCCGTGGGCTGGGTCACCATAATGCGTACACGTCTTCCCTGGGAGCGATATCCCAATAGCGCCCGCGTGTTTTTGCTGAGGAGGCGTTTCCCTTTTTTGATGGAGAGTTTGGGGCGGATCACATCGCCTTCCGCATTTTCGATCAATTTTTTGAGAATGAACAAGGTATTGGTGATGCTGGCCAAAATATGGCCTTCGGCATTGGCAAAACGAGTGAGTCCAAGATTGCGGAGCTTCTTTTGGGTAGTGCGCAAATCAAATTTTCGAAAGGCGCGATAATGCACCAAGTTTTGAGCACTCCGGGTATATTCTTCATGTACGTCATCCAACACAGCTTGTTGGTCCTTTTCTGCTGCTAAGATCGCCGCTACTACCTGGTTCAGATCGGCAATAGTCTCCTGAATTTTTTCAATTTTAACCTTCATTTCGATGAAACAGTCTTGAATTCTCCCTTTTGTCTTTGTGTTAGCGGGACGCTCAATAAATTTACGCTAAATACGAGTAAGATTTATTGAGCTTAGTAGTTTAACTCACTTTTTTATAGTGCGATTTCAAATTGAACTCATAGCGCGGAATAAACCTTATGCATAGCAATCCCATTAAATGCTAAAAGTAGTAAGTTGAAATTGTTAGAATAAACAACTTATTTAGTAAAGCCACTTAACCAAAAAAACAAATTGGAAGTAAGCTTACAGCTATTATTCAAAACCCTTCTCTTATTAAAACTCAATTTGAATATGGTGGCTTACTTTGTATTTAAATTAGTGCCTTAATAGTTTAATTTAACAATTTTACTATCTCGCATTTTAAATAATTTTCTTACATTACTTAAGTTAATTTACGGATGGCTTTTGTCATTTAGTTCCCCTCGCCTTCTATAAGAATCATGTAATTATTGTAGGTATGTTCTCTGAGAACAATTCCCCCCTTTAGGCTGTATTGAGATATGTATGACTTCCTTATCAAAGGGAAGGACTCATTCTTTGCCATTAAATACAATGGCAAGTTTTGCTACACCCATTTACAGAAAACATATAGGTTCATTTGATTAAACAAAACATTAAAACTTAAGTAAACATGAGTATTACCAGATCACTGTTTTATCTGAATATTGATGAAAACAGCTTTTATGATGCTTCTCCATCCGGTATTTCCCTTAAACCCAATCGTAAGGTTCAATTGGATGTAAAAAACAGTAAACTGATCTTTAATAATGGTGGTTTCGTAAAGCTTAACCACAAAGGGGAATTACAGGACCTGGAATATTTTACCATTGAGGCTACCATTAATTTAAAGGCGGGTGACCGTCACCAAACAATCTTGGATGCTACAGGTGAAGGTATCAAACTGTATATTAACGAGTCCGGCCAATTAGTAGGGGCCGTCCGAACAAACAAATGGACCAAGGTAACAAGTGGCAACACCCTAATAGAAGCGGGTAAGGAGTACAACATCCTGTTTTCTCGTGATAAAGCAGGGGAAACCTCCCTTACCATTAACGGGGAAACTGTAGAGTCTAAGCCCATTAGAAGTAAGATTAAAAAGATTGGATCCAAAAATGGATTCTTCATAGGAGCGGCCAAAGCAGGTGGGGCAGACTTTTTTTCGGGCACCCTGACAGGGCTTTCTATTTCCAGTAGTGTGCTATCAAGGCAAGCTAAAGAAGACCGGATAAGAAGAGAAAACACCCTGACTGCACAACTAAGGAGTATGCTTAATCTAGAAAGGATAGTGGTAAGGCTACAGGAAGATGAAAGCTACGCTCGTCTTCAACCGGTCAAAGCGATAATGAATGCTGTAGGAGTAGAAGACCTCAACGATCTGGATACCCTCCAAATCACCTCGCAAACAACCATCACAAGGGGAAGAGTCATCCTGGCGCCCAGAAAGGTGATGGAATCCACCAACCCAATCGATTGGGCTGAACTGGCTAAAAACATCGCAAACATTCCTAAACCAGAGCTAAAGACCATCCTGGCTACCAATTTGTTAAACCGCAATAGCAAGTATTTCATTCAAGAGACTATCAACAAAAACCAATCCACAAAAGCATCTTCGGATCATTTGAAGAGCAATGCCCCAACAAGCGGAGGTTCATTGAACATGGCTCCTTTTCTTTCCAGAAATAAAACTGGAAGTTCGGTCTGGCAACAAAGCAAACTTAATTTTGTTACCTCAGCCAATGCTTTTGAGCGGGCCAAAAACAAACTGTATATTTCCGAAATGATGGGTTTCGAAAATAGCCGGTTATCCGTAAAGAATAGCGGAATTTTGAATTTAATTGAAAGCCCAGAACCTGCCCATTGGGCGAATTTGGCCAATTCGCAGATGGTTTTGATGAACTCCACTTCCATTCCAGTGTATGACTCTGTCATTATTGCCAAAACATTGGATTTAACCAACTCCAAACTGGTAATCGAACCTGATGTAGTAACCCTTTGGATAATTGCCGAAAAAGTTATTGCAGGCCCCAATGCTGCTATCACTTGGCGGAAACCCGGAGGTAGCACCCCTCCTAGGGCTAACAATCCAGATCTCAATGGACGTGGCTATTCGGGTATACATACTAAACAAAATTCGAGAGATGGTTTAGATGGGGAAGATGCCAGGGATGGTATTACAGGTATTAAGGGTGCTAATGGTGTGAATGCGCCCAAGTTAGAGATCTGGGTCAAAGAACTTACGGCAATGCCCGATATTGAGCTTAATGGAGAGGATGGCATTCGCGGGGGAAGGGGCCAACGCGGAGGTCGTGGTGGCAATGGTGCCAATGCAAGCGGGGGTAAATGGGCATGGTTCTTTGGTAAACACTGTGTTTCTGATCCGGGAGATGGTGGAGATGGAGGTAACGGAGGTGACGGGGGTCGCGGAGGACGTGGTGGTAATGGCGCAAACGGAGGTCATATTACCATTGGCGTACTGAACAACACTCTTGAATCTACCGTAACAAATAAGGCATTTAAGATCAAAAACCAAGGCGGTAGAAGAGGAGAAGGAGGCCCCGGAGGAGAGGGAGGTTTCGGAGGACAGGGTGGCCGAAGTGGAGCCGGAGAAGTGTGTCATGATGCCGATAATGGCCATCCGGGGGCTCGTGGTCAACGTGGCCGGGAAGGAGCTGATGGATTGCGGAATGGCGGTGATGGCGAATTGAGGTTCCACGAATTTTCCGAAGCAGCATGGGAGGAACTGCTTCTAAGGCCTTGGATAACTGAGCTCAGCCCCGAAACACCATTCCCGGGAGATACCCTAATCATCAAAGGAAGTAAATTCACTACCAATGATAGGGTCCGATTAGGAACGGATTCCATTTCTCCGACCATCAATGCTGATGAAAGTTTGTCCATTACAATACCCTCAACAATTACTGGAGGGGAAAAGGAACTCTATATTCGTCGTCAGGATGGTAGTGAAAGCAACCGACTACGCTTATGGATAAGACCTCAATTGGATCCCTTTTCAGGAGTATTGAATCCCGGGGCGACTGTGACCGTCACGGGAAAGGCATTTCTAAACGGTGCTTCTGTTTTGGTAGATGGCCGAGCAGTACCCACCAATTTTGTGAATGTTACTACCCTCTCATTTGAAATGCCAGGGACCGGAGGTGCCGGCATTAGTGAAACGAACATTACGCTTCAAGTAAACAACCCGGATGGCCATCTCAGTAACTCACGAAGCGCCACTATTCCAAATATTCTGGAAGTACCGTTCAAGTTTGACCTACATTCCCTGAATTTTGACAACTTCACCGACGGTGCTCCTTCTTGGGGTACTTTTGAGGACACATTTGGTACTGCTGAAGTCTGGCACGAATTGTTGGATCCCATTTTTGGTCATCCTGTACTTACTGCCGCTTATTATGGATTTTATCACCATTTTTTAAAGGGGGAAGCCAACGGTGGACTGGCTACCGGTTTTTGTACAGCAATGTCCAGTAAAGTACTGGATCAGTTCTGGACCGGCAATAATGATACGTTTGTAAATCTTGACCTGACCTCCAATACCCGCCGCGAGTTTACAGCCATTCATGGTCGTCTCCTAAGTAGAGAAAGTTTATTGCATTTTCATGACCAGAGCCGGGAGGAAGTGGCCAGGGTAGGGCGTTCATACAGAGACATCGAAACCATCTTTTATAATGGCGTATCCCGCCATAATGCACCAATGTTGTTCTTTATCCCATCCGGCGCCGCCTGGGATTCCGGTTATTTTGATCGATTAGGTGACAGCCACTGTATCGTCCCAATTCGGTTTATTTATCCGATCGGGCATCCGGGTCCAGCTGCCGATGGGACTACAAATCCTGATGGTGTTACCCTCTTTTGCTGGGACTGTAACCACCCGCCTACGGAAGATTCCGCGGCCATAGAGTCTCAAAACTGCCGTTTGGAGTTTTTTCGTCAAGACGGGCTTATCCACTACAACTATTTTGACGGGGGCACTACTCCCAAATTTAGTAGTACAGATGGTATCACCTTAGGGGTGATGTCCAACGGAAACTACCTTTTAACCGATCACGATTTACCTTTTGGCGGTCCATTCGGTTTAACCACTTTTGTGCTGGATTTCTTGTTGTCGCCTGCCGACCTTCAAGTGACAAATGCAGATGGATTCAGGACAGGTAATTTTGGATCGCAAATACTTTCCGAAATACCCGACAGCCATCCCTGTTATTTAGCTAAAGGAGCCTATTTGTTGCCGACAGATATGGCGCTGACCCGAAGGATTTGCGGTACTGGTAATGGCACATACACTTACAACTCCATTTCTCCAAACGGCACTTCCATCGTTTTGGAAAATGTAGATACCGATAATGGGCAAGAAGACCTCCTTTCTGTTAATGCTGACGGAACGCAAATAAGATTCACCCCGGCAATTGACAAAAACTTTACTTTGACTTTGGGAAGGCAAATAAACGATGATATCAGAGCAGTGGCTATATCAGGCGTTGGTGGCGGCCCGACTTCAGATGTAGATATTACCCTCTCCCCAGAATTATCAATTTTACGTATAGGCAATCGAGGAGCGGCCAATCGGGTAAGTGTCACGGCCTTTAATGCAAATGCTATAACTAAATCACATTCAAAACTCGAACGAGGAAATGTACTGTTTCCAGCTAACCATGATCTGGTATTGGCTATTACAGATTGGGAAAACCTGGATATGACTGTACAGACGGTAGAATTCTAAGTAGGGAACATGTTTTGACCTTTAAAGCAGCAGCTCAATGAAAGCGTTTTTCCATTCTCGTTAATTGCAAACGTTATGGCACTATGATTTTAATTTGATTTTAGGGAATCTACAGGATTCGATTGGGCTGTTCGGAAGGTTTTATGCCCAACGGTAAAAAGTGCTATACTAAAGATCACCAAAACCGGGACTAAAAAATGATCGGACGCATTTTCAAGGTACTACCAATACTTTATCTTAGCCGGTATATAAAAGGGAAGCAACACGATCTTCAAACCATCGTGTTGGTAACAAGTATAGAGAAAATTTACCCTATGAAGAAAATTGTATTCCTTTCCATTGTATACTTAATCGCAAGTTGTACGGAAGAGAAAAGTAGTGAAGCTGAGCAAATAACGGAGTATTATCAAGGTTTTGAACATTCCGATTATAAAAAGATCAAAGGAACACTAGCGGATAGCCTAACCATTACAGAAGGGGACTACACAATGGCATTCACCCCTGAGAGTTATTACGAGCATTTTAAGTGGGATTCTGTCTTCAAGCCCGTTTATGATGTAGTGGCGATAGAAAATCAGGAGGATAAGCCGGTTGCTACGGTTTCCGTGTACTCTCTACGATTTGAATTTCTAAAGAACAACCCTTTGACCTGCAGGCATAGATTTCATTTTGATTCGGGGAAAATTACCAAAATAGAAAATCTGGATTGTATTGACACCAATTGGGAAATATGGCAAGAAGAGAGGGACGCTTTGGTGAGTTGGGTGAAGTTAAATCATCCTGAACTGGATGGATTTATTCAGGATTTAAGTAGGAAAGGTGCTGTGAATTATGTAAAAGCAATTGAATTATATAAAAATCGCCAGGCAAATTGACAAAATAAAATTCGGGTTGCCGACCAGTCGTAAAGGCATTTATGGATCAAAATGGCCTGCACTCAACCACACTTCGACAGCACTTCGACAAGCTCAGTGCAGCGGCTGGGCTTCTCGTGACAACAGGGTGAAAAACAGAAGGCGCCGCACTTTGGCACAGCGCTTTCTGTGTTTTGCTCCCCTGCCCGTTTAGTTATGGCAGTATTACGTTTTATTAAATTTTTTTGGTAAAGCGAGTAGCTATCGTTTTTTTCTTTACCTTATTTACGAAATTTCTCCCCCTCAACATTTTTTGTAGGCCCCAAATCCTCCTGACGTATTAAGTCGGACGCAATAATAATATTAAAGTAAGTCAATCTTTAAATCGAAAAATATGAGTCAATTCAGTCACACTACCGCACGAATAGGGGTTTGGAATTTGGCGGGCTATCACCCGATATCGGATGAAAAATTTGAAAATCAAATTGATGGTCTTGCCATATTAGATGCAGAAATTGTTACGCTTGTCGAGGTAAAGCCAATTACCTACATCGATAGACTTATCGAAGGGTTAGAACAAAAGGGATGTGTTTACGAAAAAAGGATTTTACCGCAGCCCGGTGATTTAAACATTGGTGTATTATTTAAAACAGGAATTGAAGCGGGGGACCCACAATTCATTCCGGGTTCTGATGGCGATTACGATGGTGGCCGAAAAGCGTTTTCAATTGATATGCAGGTAGGTGAGTTTGATTTTCATTTAATTGCAGTTCACCTAAAATCAGGACGCGGCAAACCGGAACAGGAATTGCGAGATTCCCAGTGTAAAGTAATTGGGGAATACATTACGCATTATCGCAATCAACCCGGTCAAAAACAAAAGCCAATTCTATTGATGGGTGATTTCAATATGATCCCAGGTCAGGATGTAAGCAACTTCCATCATTTAGGAGGGGATGATGTTATGGACTTTCTATCGTCATGGGATTTACAAGCCAGGTTTTCCCATATTTTGCCCCAGGGAAGGGCAAATCTGCTGGACGGTTTTGCGATTACCAGAACCTATACAAGGGAATACATAAGAGGCAGTTTACGACTATTTCCGATGCATTGGACCTTGGAAATGGGAAGGGCAAAATTCAGAGATACGGTTTCTGATCATTTACCCTTCGTCGCTTCTTTTAGAATAGATTGAAAATTTTAAAAATAATCAAGCTTTTAGGCGCTATCCAAAGCGCCACACTTTGGTGCAGCTCAGTGCAGCGGCTGGGCTTCCCTCGACTTACTTCGACAGGCTCATTACAAGCCGCTCGGGATAAACCTGTCTGTATACCAAAGGCATGTAAACCGACAGGCAGACTTCTCGCAACAACAGGGTAAAAAACAGAAAATCATGAATTAAATAAAAAGCGAGCGAAACCGGGTTTCGCACTGCAAGTCCCAAGTTTACCATGGACAAATACCACTGGGCGAGGCAAATATTTTTAAGCTTGCTGTAAAAAAGTCAAGTAGTAATTTCATCATTTTTTAGAAAACAGATTTATTAGTAATTGTTTTTTATCTAGGAATCCTTTTTGGGTCATTAAAGATTGTGACAATAATTTCCTGTGTTTATAAGGGTTTCAAGAGGAATTGTCACAATTCGATCCTAGTTAAGCGTTACCCAAATCCACTTAAAAGTGTTGAATTTACAAGCCTTTTGACTTAAAATCCGACGGTAGCACCGCTTTAGCGTGCTACCCTCTCGCTTTACCTGTACAAAATCGGTCTACTTCGTATTCCTAATTTTGTACACAGACCGTAGAAATTTATTATTCAATGGCAATGGCCTATTTCATATTCAACCAAGCCCTAAATGATGAAGCCTTGCCTCTACTCACATATATACTTTTAGAAAGGTCGATTATTTTATCTGCATTCAAAAAAAGTTCGACTTTTCCATTCTCTGCACTTTTATAGGAATCGATAATGGCCATTGTCACCAAAAACTGCCTGTTCGCTCTAAAAAAACGATAGGAAACCAATTCTTCAAATTCACCCAACGTCTTTTCAGACACAAACCTGTTATAATTGCCATCCATCACATAGGTATTTCCCAAAGCGGTATATATACAAATGATATCATTTAAATCTACCAGTTTATGAGCCATGCCCTGGAGCACTTTGATTTTCTTTGGATTTTCTTCTAAAGGGTTTTTTTTGACAGATAATAAGTACAATCCCAAGTAAAGGCAGTGAAAAAGTAATATGAACACAAGGGCCACTACCGTATCTTGGGTATAAAAACTAAAGGAAAGTGAAAGCCGTTCTCCTTTGAAAAAAATATTATCCAAAAGTTCGTTCAGCAAGATGCTAAAAATAACCACGCTCATCGTATGCAGGGTAAATTGATAGGTGACCCTTTTTACAAAATCGGCTTGCATCGGTGCTTTTTTGTTCAACACCTTAATGCCATAGGCATAAAATACAATGATCAGATATGTAGTTATCAAATCAATAACATAGAAATACAGGTAATGGATACTTACATTTTTAAGGCTGTAGGTAATTAAAAAGTTGAGTGTGGTAATTGAAATGGTAATGAGCCATATATAGGGCTTTTGGAAAAGTAGTTCTTGAGCTTCCAATGTTTCCCCCTTCTTTCTGTGTTTGAAAAAAGATATGGCCATTTTATCTAATCCTCCATTTTTTGAAGTTTGTATCCTGATAGTTTCAATTCAAAAACATCTTTTTCTTTTGATAATTCAACAGTCTCCCCACCAAAAAACTCAAAATTATACCCCGGTATGATAGCCATGTCCTCTGAAATGGTGGAAAGTCCCAATTGAAAATCAATGTCACTGGGATAGGAAACGTAGACCCTCAACTCCAAAACGCCAAACTCGTTGATCAATAATTCTGCTTTGTCAATGGTTCTGTAATCCCTATTCTCATAGTTGACCACTTCATAAAATCCGACGGCTTGTTTCCATGAGTTTGGAATAGGTCTTTTTTTAATCTTGGACCCCCCAATTCTTCTGTTGCCATTTTTGTATTGTACCCCAACAATCAGTTCATCTCCAATCTTATCCCAAAACATGTCCATGGCATGAATTTTTATTCCCATTATCTTCACAGACAATTTAAGCAAATTGTCCTCGTGAATTGTGGCAACACCTTTTCGTTTGTCCGGACCAAGCACTACATCCAATCGGTCTCCATCTGGTTTTAGGTTCAAAATTCCCAAATAAGTACTGTAGGCACCTTCCAATTCCTCCATCTGTACTTTGGTCAAATTGATTCTCCCCGAATTCCGTTGTTTTTTTTTGGGACGCTGACCTCCTTTTAAATTAAACTTTTTGGCTATAAAGTCAAATGCTTTAGACCATACATCCCAATGAAGTTGGCTTGACGCATTGGAATTGCTACAGATTACAACACATGAACGATATTCCGGAATAAAGAAAACGTATGTATAGAACGGCTCATGGATTCCAGCTTTTTTTACCCTTTTAAATCCTCTGAGAGGTCTTACATCCCACATCAGTCCAATTTGCTCATTATAAGCCATTGGGGCATCAATGAATTGAAGGGTCAAAGCTTCCTGTGCAATTTCCGGTTTTAAAAATGAATTAGGTACCATTTCTCCATTGACAAAGTAAACTTGGCACAGCTTGGCCAAGTCTGAAGCCGTGGAATATACACCGTCAGATCCGGGCCAACTATATTCGTAGGTTTTGGTTTCCTTACCGTTGAAATATCCTTTACTGTCCACTGGCCCGAAACCTGAATTGTTCATGTCCAATGGTTTAAAAATATGGCTCACCACAAATTCCTCATAGGGCATTTTGGTTACCCTTTGCACCAATAAAGCCAATAAATCTGTTCCCCAATCTGAATATTGGTGAACTTTACCCGCCGGAGCTATCAGATATTCATTGCGGCTATCCCTTAGAAGGCTATCCAAGGGCAGATACTCTTTTTTTAGGAATCCTTTAGCTCTCAGACGGGGCAGACCCGCATAATGTGACAATAAATGCCTCACTGTAAAATTGATTGGCCCGGAAAAATGTTTTTTCATTGTAAAATCGGACACGTAGTCGGTATAGGTCCTGTCAATATCAATGATACCATCCGAGTATAGTTTCAGAACCGCAGTTAATGTAACAACTTTGGATACGGAACCAATCGGATACCTTGTATCTGATTCGGTCGATTTTGTATTTTCCGAATCGGAAAAACCAAACCCTTTGTCCATGGCCAAATCGTTATCAATAATCACGGATACGTTGGCTCCGAACACATTATGCTTTTTCATTTTTTTTGAAACGAAGTCAGGGAAAGATTTTTGAAAATCAGCGAGTTCTTTGTTCTGTTTTTGTGCACAAATGCCGGTACATAGGAGAAATAGGGTGATCCTAATATATAATTTCATGATGATTATTTTTTTGATCAAATGATGATAGTGTTTGATTGTAAAGTAAATCGTGTTCCAATACTGATGAATTCTTGCGGGAGCACATCAATATCTGGATAGGGGAGCAATACAGTTGGTCTATACACAACAAAAAGATCCAGTTGGTGTTCATTGGAGCCAATGTTGTAGCCCATGGATAAATTTCCACCAGCAAGTCCGAACAAAGTACCTTTGTCCCTTAATTGTTCATACCCGGTTTCATTACGTTCAAAGATGGCCCGTTTGTGAAAGCTTTGTTGAATTCCCAGTTCAACCGCTGCGTCCATAAAAAGTCCAAAACCTAATCGGTACCGAGAACCGAAAGAAGTGGACAAATGCGCTCCCTGATAACTGTATTTTGAAGTGAGCCAACCTAAATTGACAGTTTGAAAGAGTTTTCCATGATTGCCCTTCTTATGACTGAACTCTACTGAAGTAGATATTGCCATATTATAAGGTCCCGTAAAAGTGTTGTAAAAAGGAATAGAGGTACTTTCCTTTCCCAAACTAATCGACAGAGGGTACGTTTTAAGCCACTCTTGTGATCTTGCCCATGTGCTGCACAACAAGCAAAATAAAAGTAACTCTACTGTCCTTTTCATGATTGATATTTTTGCCAAAGCAATAAACAAATCGAGCTATGAAAAGGCAGAACTGTACTAAATCTGATTGAAACGATATGTATTTATAGGTGAAGCGTAAAGCTTTTACATATTAGATTAAGGATGAGCTATATTTCAGGATTTAATAAATAGATGGGTTGCACCCTATTTCAATTTTATTTTACGCTTATCTTCCCGAACGCTATAAAATTGAAACAGAATCCATTTGCAAAAGTTAGAGGTAAGGATTGGGGGGATCCAAAATTACTCTCGAAAATTTTAGGCTCAAAGATGTAATATCTCTGAGGCTTTGTTCTAATTGCCCCCATTCCTTCTTTGGAATTAGGACAAGGCTGGGCTTCCTCCTTCGTCGCCTTGCCGAACTTCGGCGGATAAACTTCTCACTCAGCTATTCTCACGAAAAAAGCCAACCACAGTAGTGGATGGCTTTGGGCTCACTTCGCTCCCCCTGCTGGGCTCGAACCAGCGACCCTCTGATTAACAGTCAGATGCTCTAACCAACTGAGCTAAGGAGGAATATTTTTTAAACTTTTCCCTCTTGTCCCGAGATGCTCTAACCCCGTCCGAACGGTGAACCCGTTCATCCGGGCGGGCAACTGAGCTAAGGAGGAATATTCTCTAAAAATGGCTGCAAATATAGCCGATTCTTTAATAGACTACAAGCAAAAAAATCAATTTCTATTTAAAAACCGCCTTGTAAATATCATTGCCATTGGCAAACAGCAATAAGGCGATCAATAAGAAGAAGCCCACCATTTGAGCGTACTCCAAAAACTTGTCGCTGGGCTTCCGTCCGGATACCATTTCGTACAACAAAAAGGCAACATGTCCGCCATCCAGGGCTGGAATGGGTAGGATGTTCATAAACGCCAGAATGATGGAAATCAAGGCCGTGGTAGACCAAAAAGCTGCCCAGTTCCAGGTATCAGGAAAGATCTTTCGGATCGCATCGAAACCACCAACGCCTTTATAGGCCCCCGTAGAAGGGTTAAAAATTAAGGCCAATTGTTCGGCATACCCAGTCAAGGTCTCAACACCTCTGTTAATTCCAGCCGGTATGGCCTCTAAAAACGAATATTGGATCTCTTCTATTTCGAAATACCCTTTGGCTTGCAGTTCTTCCAACGTTAAACCTTTCAGCCCAACCCCCAGTTTTGCCTCATCATCGACATTAGCCGTTACGGTGCGTTCAAAACCGTCTTCTCCTTTAACCAACATCGCAACTTCTTGCCCCTTAAAGTCCTCTAATAACGGAGCAACCTGATCAAAGTAATTTGCCGGTCGACCATTAATGGCTTGTACTTCATCGCCTTCTCTCAGATCCACCCCAGTATTGTGTGAGCCTTTTGAAACTTCACTAATAATGAAGGGTTGCCGCATACTCAAAAAACGGATCTTATCTTCATCCTCTAATAGTGTTGAGATAAAATCTGAGGGCAGCTCATTTTCGATAATCTGCCCATCCCGCTCAACGGTAATGCTATTGGCGGTGAACAGCTCTCCATAAACACTCTGAAACGACTTCAACTTTTCGCCGTCTATGGCTAAAATCTTATCGCCGGTTTGGATACCAACTTTATCGCCTATGTTTTTCTCAACGACCCATACCCCATCCTTTAGGCTGTCCATTCGGATATACTCATCGCCATATTGATAAGCCATTCCGATATAGATGATTACCGCCAAAATAAAGTTGACCGTAACTCCGCCTAACATGATAATGAGGCGTTGCCAGGCCGGTTTGCTACGAAACTCCCAGGGTTTGGGTTCCTCCTTCATTTGTTCCGTATCCATACTTTCGTCAATCATCCCGGCAATTTTGACATATCCTCCCAAAGGCAACCATCCTATTCCATATACCGTCTCTCCTATTTTCTTTTTGAACAACGAAAACTTTATGTCGAAGAAAAGGTAGAACTTCTCCACCCGGGTCTTAAATAATTTTGCAGGAATAAAATGTCCAAGCTCGTGCAGTACGATCAAAAGGGACAAACTCAGAAAAAACTGAATAACTTGTATGGCAATGGGGCTCATTCTTGTTTCTAGCGTTTAAACCGCACAAAAGTACATTTTTGCCAAAGCTTTTAAAAACATCCTGGGAATCCCTACTCTTTTTTAAGAAAGTTTTAGGGGCAATCTTCGTTTCGTTTCTTGCAAAAATGAGGGGTTAGGCCGTAATTTTGCAGGCCATGCGCAAGTTTTTTGCCAAATACCGTTTTTTTGCAGTCGTTTTCTCGCTGATCTCCCTTGTGATCATTTATTTCATCTATGATGCGCTGCAGCCAAACAAACGTTTACCGGTCTATCAACCTTCTATGGTAAACCCGGAATTGGTGGACAGTGCACTCCACTACAAAAAGAAGTACCATACCATCGCTAATTTTGAACTCATCAATCAAAACGGCGATACTATCACAGAACAGGATTACGAAGGAAAGATCTATGTGGCCGATTTTTTCTTTACCACCTGCCCTACTATTTGTCCCATAATGACCAAAAATATGGCCACTATCCAGGGGAATATCCTGGAAGATGACGATGTTTTATTACTGTCCCATTCCGTTACCCCGCAAATCGACTCCGTACCACAGCTTAAAAAATATGCCATTGAAAAAGGGGTAGTGGACGCCAAGTGGAATTTGGTTACCGGTGATAAAAAACAGATCTACGAGCTTGCCCGAAAGTCCTATTTAGCGGTAAAAACGGATGGAGATGGGGGGCCCTTCGATATGATCCATACCGAAAACTTCATCCTCGTAGATAAAGAAAAACGCATTCGCGGCTTTTATGATGGTACCAATCCGGAAGAGATTGAAAAACTACTCGGGGATCTGGCAGTATTAAAGAATACGTACACAAAGTAGGATTTCCCTTTTTTTCCCTTATTTTTGCTGTTAATTAAAATCAGTCTAAATAAACACGATTGACAAGCATAGCATCGCTTAAACAAGGTCAGCAGGGGATTATCCAGGAATTTGAAGACGATATCATGCCCATCAAGCTAATGGAGCTAGGATGCTTGCCCGGAAATACGGTGCAATTGGTTCAGGTAGCCCCTTTGGGTGATCCTTTATATATCAATGTCAATGGCTCCCATATTGCTATACGACGGTCAATAGCCAATCACATTCCCTTAGCGCTTCTTGAAGATACCCCGACCCCATGAGTAAAAACATCAATGTTGCCCTCGTCGGGAACCCCAATACCGGAAAAACCTCGGTTTTCAATCAACTCACCGGGCTTAAACAAAAAGTTGGAAATTATCCGGG
This sequence comes from Croceivirga sp., assembly GCA_028284665.1. Lineage (GTDB taxonomy): Bacteria > Bacteroidota > Bacteroidia > Flavobacteriales > Flavobacteriaceae > Croceivirga. The sequence continues at coordinate 21,743 of JANQRG010000036.1, read as the reverse complement.
CATTACCGTCGAAAAAAAGGAGGGCGTTTGCAAGCTACCTCGAGGGGTAAAAGCACATATTTTAGATCTTCCGGGCACCTACAGCCTGAACACCACCTCCTTGGACGAAAGTGTGGTGGTTGAGTTACTGCTGAACAAAAACAACAAGGATTATCCCGATGTTGCTGTAGTGATCAGCGATGTAGAAAACCTGAAACGTAACTTGCTGCTTTTCACACAGATCAAGGACCTGAAAATCCCCACTATTCTTGTGATCAATATGGCCGATATGATGCTCAAAAAGGGGATTTCGCTGAATGTCTCCCTCCTTGAAAAAAAGCTGGACACCAAGATTGCCCTGGTGAGTACGCGGAAAGGCACGGGAATAGAACAAATAAAAGAGTTGATCGCGGACTATGAAAAGTTGTCGACACAACCTAATTTAAATGCCTCAACGATCGCTCCCAGCTACTTTGAGCGATTGCAGCAGGCCTTCCCAAATGAAGAGCTCTACAAGCTTTGGCTTGTCATTACCCAGGATGTGAACTTCATGCCCATCGAGAAGAAGCGCATCCAGGATGCTACCTCTTTTTCCACAAAATCCAAAACCGAGTTAAAAAAACTGCAGCATAAAGAAACGGTATTACGATATCAATTCATTAATAAGGTTTTAAAAGAGACCTACCTGGTTGATTTGAAGGCTGCCAAAGGGGTTCGGGCCACTTTAGATAAAATATTGACGCATCGGATATGGGGCTATCTTATTTTCTTCCTGATCCTTTTGCTCATTTTTCAAGCCATTTTTGACTGGAGTACCTACCCTATGGATTTTATAGACGCGCAGTTTGCCGCTATGAGTGAATGGGTTAAAGCAACCCTCCCTGAGGGCATATTGACCAATCTGTTAGCTGAGGGAATACTGGCCGGAATCGGAGGGATAGTCATCTTTATTCCACAAATCGCTTTTTTGTTTCTCTTTATTGCCCTGCTGGAAGAGTCCGGTTACATGAGTAGAGTGGTGTTCCTAATGGACAAAATTATGCGGCGTTTTGGGCTTAGTGGAAAAAGTGTGGTTCCCCTTATTTCCGGAACCGCCTGTGCCATTCCTGCGGTAATGGCTACCCGAACCATCGAAAACTGGAAGGAACGATTGATCACCATTTTAGTGGTCCCTTTTACCACCTGTTCTGCCAGACTCCCGGTATATCTTATTCTTATCTCTTTAGTGATCCCCAAGGGACGCTTTATGGGCTTAAGTTATCAGGCCCTGACCTTAATGGTATTGTATATTCTTGGTTTCGTGACCGCCATTTTGGCGGCTAAGATTCTAAATACTGTCCTGAAGATTAAAAGCCGGTCTTTTTTCATGATTGAGATGCCTACCTATCGTCTTCCCCTCTTAAAGAATGTGGGATATACCGTTATTGAAAAGACCAAAAGTTTTGTTTTTGGTGCAGGCAAGATCATTTTGGCGATCGCTATTGTATTATGGTTTCTGGGATCAAATGGTTTTTCGAAGGATTTCACCAATGCGGAACAGATCGTAACAGAACGTATTCAGAAGAATGGACTAAACGATTACAGTCAGAACTTCATCAAAAAGAATCTTGCGGTTTATGCGGCAAGCCTTAAAACCGGTCTCCCGGCCGATCGTGGGGCGCTAACCCCAAAAGCCGCGCAGGATTCGTTACAGCTGCTGACCAATATTCTCAGTGAAAGTGCTAAAAACCAGGAAATAGCAAGCTATCGACTGGAACATTCCTACATTGGATACGCCGGAAAAGCCATTGAACCGCTGGTTAAACCGCTGGGCTATGATTGGAAAATTGGCATTGCGGTATTGACCTCATTTGCCGCTCGCGAAGTGTTTGTTGGCACCCTCGCTACCATTTACAGCGTTGGTAGCGATCAGGAAGAGACTATAAAGAACCGTATGGCCGCCGAACTCACCCCAGGGGGTAAACAACCCTTGTTCAACCTGGCTTCCGGGATTTCATTAATGTTATTTTATGCCTTTGCCATGCAGTGCATGAGTACCTTGGCTATCGTAAAACGGGAAACCAATTCCTGGAAGTGGCCGCTATTACAATTAGTGTTTATGTCCATATTTGCGTACCTTGTAGCATTAGGTGCTTACCAAATACTTCATTAGAAATGGTACAACAGATAATTGCTTATTTAATCCTTTTTGCAGCGCTTACCTATTTGGCCCATCGTTTTGTATATCCTATTCCTCTGTTTACCTCAAAGCGAAAAGGCAAAAAGGATTGCGGCAACACTGACTGCGGATGCTCATAGTCTACCGCAAAAACTAGCAGTTACCCTTTTGGCTCTCTCCTTCTTTAAAAAAATTCTGGGACTGCTGTAACCTTTTGTACTTTTCTGACTATATAGTACGAACAACAAATTCAATCAATGCATTTAACCGAACAGGCAGACGAGGTTTTGATGGCCTTGGTGTCTAAAGGGGATTTAGAGGTTTTAAAGGTGCTCTTTGACAGGCATCATGTACACGTGTTCAATTTTTTGTACAAAATGTGTGGCGACAAACAGCTAAGTGAAGATCTAACGCAAGATGTTTTTTATAAGGTGATCAAATATCGATCTACATACAATAACGGCAAGTTTATTTCTTGGTTGTTTACCATAGCGAGAAACGGCTTAAAGACCCATTTTTCAAGAAAGCATAACTATCACGATACCTTAGAAGGTCTAGCGGAACAGCCATTGGACAATGCCGTTGGTCAAGAAGAATATTCTCAATTACGTCGCGCTTTGAGTCTATTGGAAACCTCAGACCGGGAAGTACTGGTACTGCACAAACTCCAGGAAATTCGTTATCCGGAATTGGCAGAAATTCTTGGAAGCACTCCCGGTGCTGTAAAAACCAAGGTGAGCAGGGCCTTGAAGAAATTAAAGGAAATCTATTACCAAAAGCTATGAATGACAAGGAAAAACATATCATCGGTTTACTACCGGAGTACCTGGAGGGAGCCTTGGATGCTGACAAGACCGAGCAAGTGAAAAAGTATCTTGCCAATTCCGAAGTTGTCGCTGAAGAGCTTAAGGCGTATGAAGCACTTTTGGAAGCTTTTAAAAATGAGGAACCAATACCGCCTTCGAGCGAATTAAAAGGGAAGTTCCTTGCCATGCTGGAAAACGAGAAAAAACAGCAGACAACAACTATTCCAATCGCAGTAAAACAAGTAAAGCGTCGGCCAAACCTATTCTCAGGAGCCTTACGAATTGCTGCCGGCCTTGCCTTGTTGCTTGGCGCTTTTGCTATCGGACATTTTACGGCAAACCAAAGGTTTTCACAGGAGTTAACCGTGGTGGAGGATGAGGCACAAAAAGTAAAACAATTAGCGGTCATCTCATTATTAGAAAATCAATCGGCCAGCAAGCGGATACAAGGGGTCCAGTACATCGAGGAGTTCGCAACACCGGATACTACCATTATCGACGCCCTGGTAGATCGGCTGTTAGAGGATGAACACACCAATGTACGGCTATCTGCTATGGAAGCGCTAAGCAGTTTCAGGAATTCGGAAAGGGTGAAAAAAGCCTTTATCCAGGCGCTGAAAACAGAGAAAGATCCTAGTATTCAAATAGCGATTATCCAAAATCTTGTGCAAATGCAAGAGAAAAAAGCGATTGGCCCAATGCGGGACTTGCTGCAACAGGAAGAAACCCAACCCTTTATCAAGGAAGAAATCACCAATGCACTACCCAAAATAATATAATATCAAAAAACGAAAATCATGAAAAGAGTAACAAGTATGTTAATTGCCGGATTCGCTTTTATGGCGATCCAAGCCCAAACAGATTATACCAAATCCTTAAATGGAATTGCCTGGGTGAAAATTGAATCCAAAGCGGAGATTATTTTAAAGACCCACAGCAGCGATCAACTACTGATCAAAAGTGAAGCAAGGGAAGAACGCCCGGAAAGAGCAAAAGGCCTGAAATTAGTAAGCGGAGGAGGAACCGATAATACAGATGTAGGCTTCTCCGTTGTACAGGATGGCAGTAACCTAATTGTCAAAAACCTTAGGAAGTCTGATAAAGCTGAGATTTACCTCCCCGCCTCCCAGAATGTAGCTGTAAAAACTACCTGGCATGGAGATGTTATGATCGAAGGATTTTCCGGAGAAATTGAAGCGGATGCACAACTGAACGGAGGTATTGAAATCATTGACGTTACCGGCCCGGTTACTGCTAACGCTTTGAATGGTGATGTGGAAGTGGTGTTCACCTCCGTAAAACAAACCTCACCAACTTCCATATATACAACAAACGGCGCTGTAGATGTTACGATGCCAGCCAACACCCAGGCCAACTTGTCTTTGGGGACCACAAATGGAGAGGTCTATACGAACTTTGACCTGAAGAGGCCTCAAAAAAATGGCTTAACCTCAATTTCCAGTAAGAATGTAAAGGGCGAAATAAACAATGGCGGCGTAAGTATAAAGTTGAAGTCTACCAACGGTAATATTTATCTGAGAAAGGAATAATCTGAGGTAATTATAGAGATGAACAGAAGCCAAGTACAGAAATCAAAAAACGAACGGTCATGAAAAAAATAGTTTTTGTAATTCTAGCGCTAGGGGGGTTTTCCCTGGTGAACGGACAAAAAGTTATTGAGAAGAACATTGCGCATAAAGGGCGATATGTGGTCCTGGAAGTCCCCTTTGCTTCCGAGATCAATGTAAAAACCTGGGACAAGGATGAGGTATATTTTAAAGCAAATATTGAAACAGAATATGCCGAACATTTGGACCTGTATCAATTAGATGTAACCGAAAGCAGTACCACAATTACGATTGCCTCAGATACCAAGGAGATTTTTGAGGCATTTAAAGAAGTCCGAAAAAAAAGCAGAAGAAACTACTATTACTCGGACTACACCTTTGACTATACCTTGTTTGTTCCAAAAAACGCTGAATTCAAAGTGACCAGTATTAACGGAGATATGACCTCTGAAGTCATTGAAGGGAATTTTGAAGCTGATCTGATCAACGGAAATATAGAAATAGCAAGCTATTCCGGGAACCTGGAGCTAAGCACCATTAATGGCGCAATTGATCTAAAAGTAGGTAATGCTAAGTTTACCGCTGAAACGGTAAACGGCGATATTTATGCTGACGAAGGACTTCAGATCACTTCAGATGATCGCCATGTGGGACAAAAGGTAAGAAGCAAAACGATCAACGCTACTTCCCAACTACGTTTGAATACGATTAATGGTAACATGTATCTGCGGCTGTAAAGCGTGTTCGCTGTCAGAAAATAAAAAAGGTGTCCGAAGGGATGCCTTTTTTGTTGCACCTACTCCATACTTCTGTGAAGGTCCTTAAAGCGAGATTTGAAGGGACAGATCCCTTTCTAGCAAAAAAGCGCATTCCTTGAACTTTGGTGGGCCAAACATTTTCATTTTGCTTCGGGAAAATGCTACTTTTTCTTTAGGGATCCCTAACCAGTTCGTATCCAGCTCGTCATTCCCGTTTTTATCATAAAACAAGGCTACAGCATATTCCCCTTCCGGAAGGTCTTGTAAAATGAGGTTTGTAGTACCTTTTTGGGCCATTACCGATTTGGAGGCAAAGACCTTGTCAAATTTTAAAAAGGACTGTGCATCATTGTACAACGCTACACTTATTTTTCCTTCCGATGCCGGAACGTTCAACACCTCCAGGCGTATCTGTTTTTGTGCCAAACCACAGGTAAAAGAAAACAACAAGAGTAAGAGGAGTAATCGCATGGAATAAAATTAAGGTGCAAAAATCAATCTCCTGTTTCTATTTTCAAAGCTATAGTCTCAAAGAGTTCCATGGTTTTCAGGCTATCTGTCAGATTAAAGTACAATACCAGCGAATCATGGTGCACCATTTCTACCTTTTGTTGCCGTAAGTCGTCTACAAAAACATAAACCTTTGCCCCGCTAATGGAGTCCAGGAACACCCCTTTCTCCTTGGCTAACCAGGAAAACCCGTTTTTACGCTCCAGTTCGGGAATTTTAGCAACAAGATCTATACGCTGGATTTGTGACAAAGGAATTTTTTGTCGGTAAATCCCGGATACCACTTTAAAGTTCCCTTCTTCCAGGCTAACCCAATTTTTATAGTGCAAACCAAATGCCAGCAGACAGCATATTAGGGTTACCACTATAAGCAGGTTCCAAAACCAGGGCCTATTCCTTTTTTTCATCTATGTTAGCTGTTCGGTACTTGTCAAACCAAGCTACCGTATGTGCAATTTTGGCAATAAGGTTGCTGGGTCTGTTGGCAATACCATGACTTGCCCCGGGAATTTCAACCAAAACGGTTTCCTTTTTGCGCAGTTTTAATGCGTGGTATAGTTGCTTCGCTTCGCTGGGAGGGGTTCGTAAATCGTTCATTCCTACCATCACCATGGTTGGGGTCTCTATATTTCCAACGAGCGAAATCGGTGAAAATTTCCAGTAGTGTTCAACATTTTCCCAGGGCTGTCCTTCATAGCGGCTATTGGCATATCCAAAATAGTTATCGGCCACAAGCGTTTTGCTGATCCAATTCATCACAGGTTTTGCCACCACCGCAGCTTCAAAACGATTGTTTTTCCCTATCATCCATGCCGTCATGATTCCCCCTGCGCTCCCCCCGGTTACAAATAACTGGTCTTCCTGCGCAATTCCCATTTGAATGCAATGGTCCACACCATCCATCACATCATTGTAGTCTTCCCCTGGATAGTTACGATACAACAAATTGCCAAATTCTTCTCCGTAACTGGTACTTCCCCTGGCATTGGGATAAAAAACGATATATCCTTCGGAGGCATATAATTGCATCTCTATCGAAAATCGATCGCCATAGTTGAGGATAGGCCCGCCGTGATTTTCTACCATAAACGGATAGTTTTTAGTCGCATCATAGTTGGGAGGATAAACGATCCATCCTTGTAAATCGCGATTGTCAAAAGAAGACGTATACCAAACTTCTTCAACCTTGCCCAGGGTTCTGTAATCCAACAACCCTGCATTCAGATCGGTAACTTTGACAGGGTTCTTTGCTTTTGGTCTCAAGACGGCCAATTCTGCCGGATATTCCGGCCGGGAATAGGTGTAGGCCAGGGCACCATTATTGGCAACGCTATACGAGCCGCTTCCGTAAGGTCGCCCTAAAGTAGTTCCCCCACGATTATCCGCCAACTTGGTGACTTTGCCAGAGGTAGTAATGTAGCCTACTTTCCCGTTCCCCTTATCATCGTAGTTAAAATACAGTCCTGTTCCTTTTGCGTCCCAACGAATATTTGAAATGCTCCTATCCAGGTCATCCGATATACTCCTTGAGTCTGTGCCATTGGAATTCATTATATGGAGTTTTCGTACCTGGTAGGCCTGCCTTTTATCCCCATAGCCCAGATACGCAATCCATTTGCCGTCCGGTGAAACTTGAGGATTGTAATCCGGTCCATCCCTGTCGGTCAAGGCGGTAGTTGCGCCACTTTCAACGTCCGCAGCGTAAATCTCGCTATTTCGGAAACGATATTCCCAATCTTCAACGCGATTGGCGGAAAAATAGATCGTGCTGCCGTCTGGTGACCAGGAAAGCGTTCCGCGATGATGCCAATCTCCGGAAGTAACCTGCCGCGCTGCCCCGCCATCAGCTGACATCACAAAAACATGGTTGAATCCCGGTTTGATATAGCCGCGACCATCCGCCTCATGATACACCCGATCCGTTATTCGTGGTGTATCTGCCCATTTTGCTCCCTTTGGTTTTTTGGGCATCTTGGCAATAACAGGTGCTTTTGCGGCCACATTCATCGAAAACGCAATTTGTCTTCCATCCGGGGACCACGTTAAGGAACTCGGACTAAACGGCAATTGGGTGAGCTTCGCAATTTTTCCCGAGCTAACCCAATAGACATATACCTCAGTACCTTCATCAGTGCTGCTGGAGAATGCGATCCTATCTCCACTGGGCGACCATCTGGGGCTGCTTTCGGAGACTTCCCTTGTAGTTAATTTTTGATGTTGACTCCCATCTGTTTTAACCAACCAAAGATTCCCACTACTTCGATCCTTCATGATATCAAACCGCATCCGGCGATATACCACCCAATCCCCGTTGGGCGAAATTTGAGGGTCCGAAACATATTGCAAATCAAAAACATCGGTATACGAAAAATTGGGTTTTTGAGCTATTGAGAACGAACATAAAAAAAGAACAGCCAGGAAACATAGAAAAAGTCGCATGATGGTTTGTTTTGAAGATTTTAAAGGTAAAGGTTACCAGGGATTTTAACAACTCGACGCTTCCTATCGAGCAAACAGTTTACTTGTTATATTTAGAGGGAAATCACTAATAGCTTCAAATATCGCTGTCCTATGAAAAAGTTAGGCTTTTTACTCCTTTTTGCACTACTGATTTTTTCGAATTGTAAAACCGAAGAGAAGGAGAGTACCCAAGAAAATAGCAAAACCATAGTTTCCTCAAATGCGTATAACGATCTGGTACAACTTTTCAAAGACTGGCGATCGTTTGAACATCCACCTACACTGGATGGAGCCCCGGACTATACGAAACCCACTTTTAGCAAAAGATGGCCCGAATTCCAGGACTTGCAGCAACAACTTGTGGCTATAGATACGGCTTCTTGGCCCGTAGCCCAGCAGGTAGATTGGATGCTAGTTTGGGCAGAAATGAACGGCTATGATTTCAATCACCGGGTGCTAAAACCCTGGGAACGTGATCCTGCATTTTATAAATCAGTTTGGACTTATAAGAGTGATGTGCCTGCGCATGAGGGCCCAACCCATCATGCCACCACAGAACTGTGGACCTATGAATTTCCGCTTACGCAAAAAGAATCGGATCGATTGATCCAGGACCTTAAGGTGATTCCTTCACTAAACAAACAGGCACAACAAAACCTGACCGGAAATGCCAAAGATCTTTGGATAGCAGGGATACGTGATATTAAAAATCAAAGCACTGTGTTAAAAACAGTATTGTATCAACAAGGAGTACGCCAGAATGACTCTCTGGTTGCTGGTATTATGAAAGCAGTTGCCTCTACCGATGCTCTGGTAGTCTGGTTAGAGGACCAGGCCAAAACCAAAACAGGGCCTTCCGGAATTGGTAAGGAAAACTACACCTGGTATTTGCAAAACGTGCATTTAGTGCCTTTGACCTGGGAAGATGAGGTCATGCTATTAAAACGGGAATTGGCCAGGGCTTGGGCCTCCTTAAAATTAGAAGAACATCGAAATCGAGACCTTCCTGAACTCGTTGCAGCCGCCTCACCGGAAGCCTATGATAGTATGGCTGATGCAGCAGCAAGAAGTTTGATGGATTTTCTGGACCAACAAGACTTTGTAACCGTAAAACCCTATTTTGAACCAGCGTTACGAGAGCACCTGGGCAGTTATATCCCTGAAGAAAAGCGCAATTTCTTTTGGATTGCTACCCATTATGATCCACGACCCTTATATTCCCACTTTTATCACTGGTTTGAGTTGGCCCGAATGGAATATGAACCGCACCCCAGTCCTATTCGCAGGGAGCCCTTGCTCTACAACATTTTTGATTCCCGTAATGAGGGTACAGCTACCGCAGTGGAAGAAATGTTTATGGATGCCGGTTTATATGACGATACCCCCAGAACAGGGGAAATTGTCTATATCATGATCGCACAACGGGCCGCCAGAGGATTGGGGTCCCTGTATGCCCATGCAAATGAAATGACCATGGAGGAAGCTGGTGGGATCCATTCGGAATATACCCCTAGGGGATGGATGAAAACCGAAAAAGAACTCCTCATTTTTGAGCAGCATTTGTATTTACGACAGCCCGGTTATGGCACCAGCTATATCACCGGAAAGTACCTCCTGGAAAACGCCATGGCCGATTATGCACGGATCCAGGAGTCCAGACAACTTCCTTTCAAAACCAAGGATTTTTTTGACACCTTGAATAGTATTGGGAATATTCCAATGGTATTGGGGCATTGGGAAATGACCGGGGAAAAGCAACAGCTTGCTCCAATTTTGAATAATTAGATGGTTACCGTTGTCTTTTTTCATTGAAACGCCTTTAGGGTAGCAGATTGCGCAATGTAATAGGTTAATGCCCAAGGCTTAATATTTTGTTAAACCTATTAAATACATAAAGTTTCTTCGCTTCAGCCGCTATTTTTAGAACGACTAATTCACTTCAAATCAACTCAAAATGAAAAAAATACTCTTAGGTATTTTCCTATGCTATGCGTTTATCGCAATAGGACAGGAGAAAGAAGGCGTAATGTCTTCATCCACCTTTTCCGAATTAAAGTTTAGAAACATTGGGCCCGCCTTCACCTCAGGTCGAATTGCGGAAATTGCCATTGACCCTACCAATCAAAATATCATGTATGTGGCAGTGGGTTCAGGAAATGTTTGGAAAACCGTAAATGCCGGTACTACCTGGCAACCCATTTTTGACAAAGAGAAAAGCTATTCGATAGGCTGCATCACAATTGACCCCAACAATCCACATACGATCTGGGTAGGAACCGGAGAAAATGTTGGTGGCCGCCATGTGGGTTTTGGCGATGGCATTTACCGAAGCACAGATGCCGGAAAAACATGGAAGAATATGGGGTTACAAGGTACTCAGCATCTTTCCAAAATCATTGTACATCCGGACAATTCTGACGTTATTTGGGTAGCTGCACAGGGCCCCCTTTGGAATAAAGGCGGGGAACGTGGCCTCTACAAATCGGTGGACGGCGGAGAAACCTGGAAAAGAACCTTAGGCAATGACGAATGGACAGGGGTCACCGATGTGGTTATTGACCCAAGAAACCCCGATATGCTCATTGCAGCCACCTGGGATCGTCATCGTACGGTTGCTGCCTATATGGGTGGAGGGCCTGGTTCCGGCTTACATCGCAGTACCGATGGCGGAGAAACCTGGGAGAAGCTAACTGAGGGCATTCCAAAATCGAATTTGGGCAAAATTGGCTTGGCGTTATCGCCTTTCAATCCGGATGTGGTTTACGCCGCAATCGAATTGGACCGCACTACAGGGGGTCTTTTCCTATCAACGGACAGGGGTAGCTCCTGGACCAAACAATCGGATATGATCTCGGGGGCTACAGGCCCACATTATTACCAGGAATTATATGCGGATCCCCATCATGAAGGCCGTATCTATTTGATGAACAACAATGTGCTCGTGTCTGATGACCACGGCAAGACCTATTACCGCATGCGCCGTGAATATATGCATAGTGATATGCACGCCGTAGCCTTTAGAAAGGACGACCCTAACTACATTATTATGGGATCGGATGGAGGAATTTATGAAACCTTTGATGGCACAGCAACCTGGCGCTTTGTGGGCAACCTACCCCTTACCCAGTATTATAAATTAGCTGTAGATGATGCCAAACCTTTCTACAACATTTATGGAGGTACTCAGGATAATGGGTCTCATAAAGGGCCTTCAAGGACCAATCGCCGTGAAGGTATTTTAAACCGGGATTGGACCAAAGTACTGGGAGCCGATGGGCACCAATCGGCCACAGAACCCGGCAACCCTGATATTACCTATGGGGAATTCCAACAAGGCCGGCTTTTCCGGATCGACCATAAGACGGGTGAAAGCGTTTTCATAGCCCCGCAACCCGGTCTGAACGAACCCTATGAGCGCTTTAATTGGGATGCCCCGATTTTGGTAAGCCCACATGACCCTAAACGACTCTATTTTGCCTCCTACCGTGTCTGGCGATCGGACAACCGCGGAGACGATTGGAGGGCGGTCTCAGAAGATCTGACCAAAGGCCTGGAACGTATAAAACAACCCATTATGGGTGGCCTCCAAAGCTGGGATAACGCCTGGGATGTAAAGGCGATGTCCAACTATAGCACTATCACTTCACTTGCCGAATCGCCCATAAAAGAAGGCCTTTTGTACGCCGGTACTGATGACGGGATCATTCAGGTATCCGAGGACGGTGGCGAAAATTGGAGAAAGGTTGCCTTCGAAGGTATCCGGGGACTGCCTAATACGGCATTCGTAAATGATGTCCGGGCGGACCTTTTTGATGCCAATACGGTATATGCCGCTCTCGACAACCATAAATTCGGTGATTTCAAACCCTATTTAATAAAAAGTACAGATGCCGGTAGGACCTGGCGCCTTATTACTGGCGATTTACCCAATCGTTTATTGGTGTGGCGCTTAGTTCAAGATCACGTTAACAAAGATCTGATGTTTTTGGCCACCGAATTCGGAATTTATTTTACCATAAATGGGGGAGCAAATTGGATTCAATTCAAAGGGGGTTTACCTACCCTATCGTTCAGGGATATCACTATTCAGCGAAGAGAAAACGACATCGTTGCCGCATCATTTGGTCGCGGATTTTTTGTGCTGGATGACTACAGTGCTTTGCGGTCCGTTTCCCAATCGGATTTGGAGCAAAATGAAGCATTGTTCTTTACAACCCGTAAGGCCGATTGGTACATTCCGGTAAGTGATATCAATGGCAGTCATGGAGCACAGGAGTATCGCGCCAAAAACCCGGAATTCGGAGCAACCTTTACCTATTACCTCCGGGACGAATACACTACTTTGGATAAAAAGCGAAAAGAAGGCGAAAAAAAGTTGACAAAAGCAGGTCAGGATATCCCGTTTCCGGGATGGGAGGCTATAGAACAAGAGCGAAGGCAAGAAGACCCTAAGATCATTCTGACCATTACGGACAGCGCAGGAAAGGTGGTAAAAACGCTGAATGCCAAGCCCAAAAAAGGAATGAACAGAACTTCATGGGACTTGTCCACAAATTCTAAAAATGTAGTGCGATTGGATGCCAAAGAACGTGAGCGCGATTTCTTTGGCCCTTCGGGTACCATCGTAACTCCGGGTACCTATTCCGTTAGTGTATCAAAAGTTGTGGATGGGGTAACTACCCAATTGATTGCTCCGCAAGAATTTGAGGTGGTTCGCATGCTTGAACCCGCAGTTCAAGGGGCTTCTGCTGATGAATTTGCAGCCTTTAAGGCCAAGTTTGACACTTTTCAGGAAAGTTTGTCTGCAACCAATATGCTGCTGACCAAGGCTAAAAAGAAAGTAAAAGCGATGCGCAAAGCCTTTTTACTGGCCAACCAACAGCCCGTTGACCTTTCTAATGCCCTATTTACCTTAGCTAGTGAGCTGGAGGATCTGGACACCCAACTCAATGGGAATAAAAGCAAAAGCGAAGTTGGGGCAAACAACGCCCCGACTCCAGGTGATGCCCGTTTTATTGCAGGCAGGGCGCTGCGTACCACCTATGGCCCTACCGGCACACATGAAAAGGCGCTTGATCGCGCCACACAACAACTGGCACCCCTGGAAAGCAAAGTAAAAGCGGCCACAGCACAACTGAGTGGTTTGTTGCAGCGCCTTGATGCTATTGGAGCTCCTATGATTGAAGAGTAGTCAATTGCAATCGTACGTTTAAAGATCCCCGCAATGCCGGGGATTTTTTGTTAATGCAATGGGCTCGAAAACAGTATATTTGAGATATTCCCTTATGTATCATCCATACTATGATCCAACTCTTCCGAAGAATCCGCCAAAAACTGTTTATGGACCTGCCTGGCGGCAAGGCAGGGGATTCCTTCTCAAAATACCTGTTTTATGCTCTTGGTGAGATTATTCTGGTAGTCATCGGTATTTTGATTGCGCTCCAGATAAACAACAACAACGAAGAGCGAAAGGAACGTGCCAAGGAACAGGCCTTTTTACGGGAAATCAACCTGGACTTCAAGTCCAATAAAGAACAACTGGATTCTATTATCGAATTCAACAAAATTAGCTACCATGCGGCATCGAGGTTTCAGGAGATTATAAAGGCATTCGACCCGGAAGATCCAAAAATCACGGAAGCAAATGCTCACTTTGCGGACAGTATTGGATATTACAATAAATTGGTTTGGCGGAATAAATCCTTCAATCCAAAAAACGGAACAGTTGAGGCACTTTTAAATTCTTCATCTTTTGATTTGATTGCGAACGACACGCTTAGAAGAAACCTTATTTCCTGGAAGGATGTTCTTTCGGATTATTTGGAAGAAGAAGAATATGGGGCTAATTTCTTATTTTACGAATACGGTCCCTGGGCACGGTTAAATTTTGATCCGGATAGCGATAACGACCCGGATAATGCTAAAGCTTTATTTAGCAAAGAACATAGAAATTTTATTTACAAAAGGGCCGGAGACTTGAACAACAACATTACCGCAGTTAGAGAAGAAGGTATTTCGAAAATGATCAATGAAATTATCAGATTAACCGAACCGGCAATCAATGATTAAATTCTTCCGTCATATTCGTCAAAAACTCCTATCGGAGGGCAAATTCACCAAATATCTTTTATATGCCATAGGTGAAATTGTTTTGGTTGTCATAGGTATTTTGATTGCGCTGCAAATCAACAATTGGAATGAGGATCAAAGGAAAAAAGGACAATTAAGGCAGTACAGAGAAAATCTAATATCCGAACTTCAAACGGACCTTCAATCCCTGGACAGCCTCAACCAATTGCGGGTAAAACACGAAGGCAACATAGAAAAGTACATTGATTATTACAATAGTGAAAACTTGAATATCAATTTGCTCCGTCAAAAAAAGGACAGTGTCATTTACTCTATAAACAGTTTTAACAAGTCTTCTTTTACTTTAGACGAACTAGGAACTACCGGAGATATCATTCTCTTTTCCGAAGTAGAGAAAAAAGCGATTGCCAAGTTGAAAAATACCCATGAAATATATCAATACTACGAACGGACAACTTTTGACGGGGTGGTCAATATCGTTCAGGAATACGTCATAACTACCGATAATTTTTATGAAAACAATGTTTCCAAAAAGCAGCATAAATCCGTTATGGATTGGCAACTTGACATAAATTCCAAACAGTATCGCCTATTCCACAATCAGCTATACAATGTTATGGAGCTTTATGATTTTCAAAAGAATACGATGTATCCTGCAATACGGAGGGATACCGAAAAATTGCTTGATATGCTGCAAGAAAAACTAAAAGAAAGTGATGATTAAATTCTTTCGCCATATTCGTCAAAAACTCCTTTCGGACCTGCCTGCCGGCAAGGCAGGAAACCCAACCGAAGGTGCCCGTTCGGTAAGGACGGGCCAGTTCTCCAGTTACCTGTTTTGCACTTGTGGTGAGATTGTCCTCATGTTTTTTGATAGTATGCCTGTAAATACGAGCACAAAAACATATACCTTCCCCTCCCGGGAGGGGGAAAATGCTACTCCATGATCCAATTCTTTCGCCATATTCGTCAAAAACTCCTCCGGGAGAATCGATTTTCCAAGTATCTGCTGTATGCCATCGGCGAAATAATCCTGGTGGTTATCGGAATTCTTATTGCGCTTCAGGTGAATAATTGGAACAACCTAAAGGCGGAAAGACAAATTGAAAAGACCTACTTAGAAGCTTTGAAATCTGAATTTGGGACCAACCTTCAACGAATACATACCGCTATTGAACTCAACGAGCAATTGGTGATGCAACTTGACGAACTCCTTACTTTTTTTGACAGAGAAAAGTTGGATACTACCTCTTCAACGGCAATTGCCAACATCGTTGGAACTACATTGCGCTACGAGGTATTCTATAATCCTTCTACCGGGGTACAAACCGATATCATCAGTTCCGGGAACCTAAAACAGCTTAAAAACCCTTTGCTTCGACAAAAAATTGCTTCCTTTGGAAATGCTTTGGAAAGGGTTAAACGCCAGGAGAGCCGGGCGGTATCTCGAAGAAATAGTCTAGGGGAATATATGACCGAAAAAATAAGCATACGGAATATATTCAAAGCAGTGGGCAATGAGGTTGCCGGAAGTTCTCAATTTGAGGGAGTAGCCGTAAAAAAGTTGTTTGATTACTTACCCGTGGAAAACGATTTAATTTTTTACCAGGCCATTTCTCAAACCACCAATGCTATCTACTATGCTCCACTAAAAGAGGATATTGAGGAGATTTTGGAAATAATAGCTGCGGAACTGAACAGGTAGTATGATCCAATTCTTTAGAAAAACCCGCCAAAAACTCCTTCAAGAAAGTAGGTTCACAAAATACCTGCTCTACGCCATTGGCGAAATTGTCCTGGTGGTAATCGGTATTTTAATTGCCTTACAGATCAATAATTACAGCGAATCACAAAAGGAGCGAAAACAAGAAAAGATCCTACTGGCTAACCTTTCTAACGACGTTGGATTGGACATCCTGCAAATAGAAAACAATACCACGCTATCCAGGGAAAGGCTAAGCCGGCTGGATAGTTTGGTACAACTCCTGAAAGCCCCTGATAGTTTGGATGTTACCAGTTTTGTTAGACAATCTTATGAGTTTGTGTTTGATCAATATTTTAAAAGCAACAGTGGCATTTTTGACGAAGCGGTTTCCTCCGGTAAAATGAGCTATGTGAAAAATGAGTCGCTCCGTCAACGCATTTTTAATTATTACCGCAATGCTAAAGACACCTATACCGATGGTACTACACGACAGATCACAGATGAGTTTATAACCCCGCTTCTCGTAGAACATGTATATCTCAATCAGGAAGGGCTTGCCATGTTGGGCATGAAAGTGGCAGATATCGCCATGCTGGATAAGCTGGATGCACATCTACTCTCAAAAAATCGGGAGTATTGGAAAATGGTGTTGTTAAAATTTGGAGGCAATCAGGAGCAGAT
The DNA here is from genome assembly GCA_028284665.1 of Croceivirga sp. Taxonomy (GTDB): domain Bacteria; phylum Bacteroidota; class Bacteroidia; order Flavobacteriales; family Flavobacteriaceae; genus Croceivirga. The sequence continues at coordinate 5,028 of JANQRG010000036.1, read as the reverse complement.
AATTCGTTGGGATGGGATTAAACGACGCGCCCAGGCCCTAAAGAAAAACATTGACGAGGAGTTGGAACAATTGAATTGATCATGGAATTTAAAAATAAAAAAGTACTAATCACAGGAGCTTCCCGGGGTATTGGCAAGGCAACGGCATTAGCTTTTGCTGAAAAAGGCGCCAAAGTAGGGCTAAACTTTCGCAGCAATCTGGAAGAGGCCCAAAAAACCCTTGCCGAATTACCCGGTACAGAGCATCAGCTTTTTCAAACGGACATTGGCCAAAAGAAAAATTGCCAAACACTAATAGACACGTTTATCAGGGCATATGGGCAACTGGATATTTTGGTCAATAATGCCGGGATTTCCATCTTCCATGAGATAGATTCGGTAGATTTTGAGCATTGGGCCCATGCCTGGGAAACCACTTTTCAGACCAATCTTTTTGCAGCAGCTAATCTGTGTTATTGGGGCGCCAAGGCCATGATGCAAACCGGAGGTGGTCGTATCGTTAATGTTTCTTCCCGGGGTGCTTTTCGGGGAGAACCGACTAAACCTGCCTACGGCGCCAGTAAAGCCGCCCTAAATGCCATGAGTCAGTCACTTGCTAAAAAACTAGCGCCTCATAATATCTACGTTGGAGTAGTGGCCCCAGGCTTTACGGAAACGGAAATGGCTGCAATAACCCTAACCCCTGCTGAGCGGGAAAACCTGCTAAGAGAATCGCCGTTTCAACGTATGGCACAACCCAAAGAAGTAGCCCACGCCATTTTGTTTTTAGCTTCGGACGGGGCAGAATATTCCTCGGGAACGATCATTGATGTGAATGGGGCTTCTTATCTAAGAAGCTAACTTGGAAGAATATTTTGCATACGGGTTTTTAAGTGCTGTTCATCTGATGGCCGGCTTTCATGGTCTCTTCCTTGCCTCCATTCTCTATTTTAACAAGAGGTTTCGCTCCAAGTCCAATCAGTTTTTAGCCATGGCTTTATTTGCCATTTCCATTATTGTTTGTTACGACTTCTTTTATTATTCCGTTGAGGAGGAAAAACTTCCTTTGGTCATCCAATACCTCCCTATTTATATTAGAACTGCCATCCCCATTGGACTATACTTTTTTGTTCGTTATTTAATTGAACCCAACAGTGAATTGAAAAGATGGGAACGTCTATGGCACCTCCCCATCCTATTGGAAGTTGTTGTAGAACTCCTTTATATTCCGGTAAACCTGTTTTTGAACGATGATACCATTGAAACCGCCGAGCACCTGGTATTGATCCTTGAAGAATCCATGGGCTTGTTCACAAGTATACCCTTGCTATGGTTGGCTATCCGGAGAATAAATTCTTATCAAAACTTCCTTTTGGACAACTACTCCAACCTTTCAGGTAAAAGTCTACTATGGCTTCGAAACTTAGTTATTGCCATATTAGTAATCTTTATAGTTTGGTTGTTTAGCTATATGCAGTTCATTATGGGATTTGAAGGCGAGAGTACCTACAGTTTAGTCTCATTTGGCCTGATCGTATTCTTGTTCTGGATGGGTTATTTTGTGATCTTACAACATCCCCTTTTTCAAGTAGCCCGGTTTAAAGCATCAAAAATACCTTCTACAAACTCCAAGAAACTTTCCCCAAAAACAGATAGCTACCATAACAACCTTATCAATCTGATGGAGTCCGAATCGTTATATAACAACCCGGAACTCAACTTGCAAAATTTAGCCAGTGCACTAAACATTAGTCCTGGTTATCTCTCCCAGATCATCAATGAAAAAGAAAACAAAAACTTCTTTGAATTTATCAATCAATACCGTGTGGAAGAGGTCAAAAAGAAATTGATGAGTTCTGAATACAATCACTACAGCATAATGGGTATCGCTCTGGAAAGCGGGTTTAATTCAAAATCCACCTTTAATGCACTATTCAAAAAGTTTACCGGACATACCCCTTCTTCATTTAAAAAAATGCATCAGGTACAGGATTAACTCAAGAAATCCGTCCGAAATAGCACAATTTTAAACTCCCGGGACATTGCTAATTCGGGCTTGCCCATTTTTGATCCGAATTGTATAAACCCTTCGTATGACCCGAAAGGAATGTATTACCGCTTGCAGTTTGTTTGGCATAGCATTGCCTTTTCAATCCGTTTTAAAGGCCTGTTCCTGTTTCTTGTTGTCATTCCTAAGTTTCATGTGGCAAGAATGACTAGAAAAGATTTTATAAGAGCCTGTGGGCTGTTGGGACTGAGCATACCATTTAATGGTTTTTCAACCGTTAACGCTCTAAGAGAATATTCAAGACCAGGTAAAGTTATTATTATTGGTGCCGGAGCAGCCGGGTTATCTGCCGGATACCTTCTAAAACAAAAGGGGGTTGATTTCACCATTATCGAAGCAGACTCTCAATTTGGGGGAAGAATGAAAATCAATACCGCTTTTGCAGATTTCCCAACACCGCTTGGTGCTGAATGGATTTCATCTGAAAACCTTGACTTCAGTTTACTGGCTGAAAATGAAAAGGTGCTGGAACACATCAAAACTGTGGACTACTTACCTAATGACGAGTATTGGGTTTGGGACAATCATAAATTACTGCGAGGTACACTCAACACATTCATTGATAAAAAATTCATTAATAGCTCTTGGTTCGATTTCTTCAAAACCTTCGTAGTTCCTTACATTGAGAATACCATTGCGTACGATACGAAGATTACAGCAATAGATTATACTAACACAGCGATACTACTAAAAGCGAATCAAGACGTATTTGTTGCGGATAAGGTAATCATTACAACACCCTTGTCAATCATAAAATCAAAAGACATCCGTTTCTCACCTGCTCTGCCCGAAAGAAAACGAAGTGCGCTTGATGAAGTTATTTATTGGGATGGGTTTAAAGCCTTTTTCGAATTTGAACAAAAGTTCTATCCTTCTTTTATCGATTTTGTAGTAATGCCAGAAACAGATGGACAGGTGTTGCTCTACGATGCGGCCTGGGGACAAGAAAGTGAGAAACACATTCTGGGTCTTTTTTCAGTAGGTACTCCCGCCAAAAAGTATGGTAATTTGACAGATGAAGTGTTCAAATCCCGGTTTTTACAAGAGTTGGATGAAATATTTGAAGGGAAGGCTAGCAAACAGTATATCAAACACATCACTCAAAACTGGTCAAAAGAACCTTTTGCAAAAGGAGCCTATGCCAGTGATTTTACTGCACCTAAAACACTAGCCAAATTACAAAAGCCCATAGACAACAGACTTTACTTTGCTGGTGATGCCTACACCGACGGCACAGATTGGGGAAATGTGCATAATGCCATCTCCTCCGCCCGGCAATGTGTAGAAATGATGTTAGAAGAAAAGCCGTAGGGAATGAAAAACAGGATCTTAATAGTGTTCTCAATCGTTTCTTTGAGCGCATATGCCCAGAAAATTAATCAAGATGACCTATATACCTTTTGGTATTTGGACAAATATTCTGACGAAGAGCAGTATTACCTTCCTTCAAAAAAAGAGGTAGAAGACTACTTGGCCTTTAAAATGGATATGAGCTATACAGCAGTTTCTGAAGGCAAAAAGAGTCATGGAACATGGTTGCTCAATACCAATGGGAAGTACATTGAATTGTTATCCGGTGAGGGAAAAAAAGAAAAGCTCTATATCTATTTTCTCTCCAATAGATCCCTGGTAGTTGCTTATGACACTGACAAGTATCGTTTATGGGAAGTGCACTATGTTTCTTTAAATAGGGAAGGTAAATGAAACCCTTTCTCACCGTCATGATATTCTTCCTTACGGTATCCGTTAGTGCACAGGAAAGAATGTCGCTTAGAACCATTCCTTTCACACCTCAAAGCAATGAAAAGGTCTATGTAGCAGCAGTCAGAGATAAACGAAAAGTGAAAAGTTTAGGCATCCTGGAAAAGATAAATGGAGAGAAAACCGAACTGTTTTTAAAGGATGGCGCTGAAACGGCCATAGAACGTTTTTATGGAGAATCTTTAAAAAAAGATAGCCATAAGGAGCTCGTTTACATTGAATTAAAAGCATTAAATGTTCAGGAATCAAAGCGAAGGATGAACAATGGAATTGTAAAGGTCGCCCGGGTTCATGTTGAAATGTCGTTCTTTCAAATGGAAGCAGGCATGTTAAAAGAACTCTACACTATTAAGCATAACGAAGATGAAGTGTTTGACCTTTATGAAAGGGCAGAACTCCATGCTACCCATGAAAAAAGAATCCGAGCAGCCCTGGAATACTGTTTGCACTACTTTCTGAAGAACTATGAAGAAGCTAAGTCCGGGGTTTCGGCGGACTTTATTCCGCTAAGAGAAAATGAGAAAATAGAGAACACGCTTGGGCCATGGTTTAATCTCGTAACCGCAAAAGGAATGGGAAGCAGGTATTTTCAGGGTTACGGAATAAGCTATACAGGTTTTGTAGACAGTAAAAAAGGTTGGATCAGACCTTATGAAACATCCTTCGAAGTAACTTGGGCGAGAGAAGATGTAGCAGAAGAAAACGGATATGAAGAGGTGAATTCATTTGTATTTCGCCCCGAGTTATACTTCTTCTACAAACGACTATTTAAAGGAACCTACGCATCCATTAGTACCAATGTACCGGTAGGTTTTGAACTACTGGAGGAGCTATCGGGCTATACCTCTTTCAATTTTGTAATTGGAATAGGAGCCGGTCAGGGATTACGGTTTATCCCTTGGCAAAAAAAAGGGCTTGTTTTTGGAGTAGACTTCTTCCAGCAGTTTGAAACTTCAGAAGTGTATCGCTTCGACTTAGGAGTTGAGGTTGTTTTGGGTATAAATTTTTAATTTGTAAACTATGTATCACCCAAGATTATATGGGGAATTCTACGAAATGGGGCTGAAGTACGGGACACTCCTTCGTGAGAAAGCCAACTTCGTTCTCCCCAAAATAAACCCTAAAAAAATAGCATTTGGGCTTGAATCGTACAAAGAATTGCAGCGCTTTTATCCTGAAGTCGTAGAAGAAATAAAAGGTTTTGCCAAAGGAATAAATGA